>NZ_JBSGGS010000012.1:0-148043 GCF_053604015.1 Rhodococcus sp. NPDC004095 | reverse complement strand
GCCGACGAAGCCGACAGCCTTGATCCGGTCGTCGGTGAGCAGGACGTCGACAACCTCCTTGTCGCCGTTGACCACGTTGAACACACCGGCGGGCAACCCGGCCTCGACGAACAGCTCGGCGATGCGCAGCGGCACCGAGGGGTCGCGCTCGGACGGCTTGAGAATGAAGGCGTTGCCGGCGACGAGGGCCGGACCGGCCTTCCACAGCGGGATCATCGCGGGGAAGTTGAACGGGGTGATGCCGGCGACGACACCGAGCGGCTGCCGCATCGAGTACACGTCGATGCCGGTGCCGGCGGACTCGGTGTACTCGCCCTTGAGCAGGTGCGGCGCGCCGAGGGCGAACTCGATGACCTCGAGGCCGCGCTGGATGTCGCCCTTGGCGTCGGGGATGGTCTTGCCGTGTTCCGAGGAGAGCAGCCGCGCGAGCGAGTCCATCTCCTCCTGCACGAGCTGGAGGAACTTCATCAGGACGCGGGCACGCTTCTGCGGGTTGAACGCCGCCCACTCACGCTGAGCGTCAACCGCGTTGGCGATGATCGCCTCGGTCTCGGCCTTGTCGGCGAGCGGCACGCGTGCCTGCACCTCGCCGGTGTTGGGGTCGTAGACGTCGCCGAACTTGTCGGAGGTGCCGGGGACGCGCTTGCCGCCGACGAAGTGAGTGAGTTCCTGAACACTCATGGTTCGTATCTGTCCTTCATTGTCTCGATGCGTACGCCAGAAAGGGTGTGAGTGACCACCTCACGCTCGAGTGATAGTAGGCCATCCAATAGTTGGATGTCCATTTACTCTGAACCCGGTTGCTGTCCCTGCTCGGGGGTGGCGGGCGCGGAGCGGGCTCCGGCCCCTTCCTGCCTCCCTGGCTGCGTGGTCGCGTTGAAACAGGTTGGTGTTCAGTGTAATTGGACCGTCAGTCTGGCCCCATTCTGTCTGCGCACGCGCTCGGCGTGGTTCGCCTGCGCATCTACGCAACGCTCTCACTGCATGGAGACGAGGCGCTCATGCTGGGAGAATGTGCCGCGCAGCAACCACCGGTAGGCCCTGGCGGCGTTGTCGGTCATCAACCGGTCGATCGTGGTGATGCCGCGGCTGGCGAAGTAGTCGATCGCACGGGTCAGGAAACCTGCACAGGTCTCGCTCTTTTCATCGGCGAAGATCTCCGAGTCGGCGAGCCGGGAGTGGTCGTCCACGAGCGAATGGGTGTCGTCAAATCCGGTCTTTGTGCTGCGATCGCGGGTTGTCGATCCACTGACGCGTCGTTGGTTGCGCCAGCCGCCGCCATCCGGAATCCGACCGACCTTCTTGACCTCCATGTGCACCAGCTCGCCCGGGCGCTCACGTTCGGAGCGCGCCTCGGTCGGCTTCGACGCCCCGGATCACCTTACCGGTCAACGGATCCAAGTCCGCCAGGTAGGGCACGTCATGGTGGAGTAGTACGCGGGAGGCGGTGCGGATGGATTCTGATCGCCGACGGCCTGCCCGAGGTTCCGGCCGAGATCGGGCCACGCTGCTGTTGGTGCAACCCGTGCTCGCGTTGCTCGCAGGCGTGGCACTGCTCCATGAACGACCCGGAATCACCCAACTGATCGGGTGCGCAGTGGTCATCTGTGCGGGCTGGGTGGTGTCTGTCGGGCCGGGATGGAGTCGTGATGTCGGCGACGTTTTCGGCAAGCGCTCCGCGGTTCGGGGAGATGGTCCGGTCCTGCGCAATCGGGATGAAGAATCGGGGTTCGGTTCCGCCACCGCACATCGACGATGGCGGAACCGAATCCTGGTGCTTGCCGAACTACAAGGAGAGAGAATTGGTTTCGGGAAGTAGGAGCGTGCTCACCAGGCTGATCAGGACGGCGCCGATGAGCAGGACCGCGATGGCGAGGCTGCCGAATGTCGCCAACAAGACCCCTGCGATCACGGGTGGGATGGCGCCCCCGAGTACGCCGGCGAGGTTGTATGCGAGTCCAGCTCCCGTGTAGCGATGCTCGGTCGAGAACAGCTCAGGAATGAACGAGGCCATGGGGCCGTAGGACGTGCCCAGGATTCCGAAGGTTCCAGCGATTCCGACGACGAACAGAACTGCGGACCCGGTATCGAGGATGGGAAGGATCGCGAACGCCCAGGGGAGCGCCAGCGCGAACCCGAGGAGGATGACTCGGCGGCGTCCGAGCGAATCGCTGAGGACGGCGGAGATTGCGCACGTGGTCACCATTGCCAGCCCGCCCGCGACATTTGCAATGAGGACGAGCGAAAAGGAATGTCCGAGTTCGGTTCGGCCGTACCCGGTCAAGTATGTGCCTCCCATAAAGGTGAATGAAAAGACACTCACCATTACGCCGGCGCCAAGTGCTGTTTGCTTGGCCTGTGTCCGAAGCAGAGAGGACAGGGGGCTCTTGGAGACGGTTGACTGCTGGTTTCGGAATACCGGAGTCTCCTCGATGTTGAGCCGCATGTAGAGCGCAATTGCGATGAGGACGATGCTGAAGAGGAAGGGCAGGCGCCAGCCCCACGCCAGGAATGCATTGCTGCGCTCGCCAATGGAACTGCTGACGATGAAGAAGACGAGGCTGCTGAGTACCAGGCCCGCCCCGACGCCGATCTGAGGGAACATCCCGTACAGTCCGCGCTTTCTGCTGGGGGCGTACTCCGCGGTGAGAAGTGCTGCACCGGACCATTCACCGCCGACGGCAAACCCCTGCAATGCGCGCATCAGAATAAGGAGGAGTGGGGCCCAGACTCCAATGGTATCGGCGCTCGGTATCAGGCCGATGGTGATCGTGGATCCGCCCATTATCAATAGCGTCGCCACAAGTGTCCTTTTTCGGCCGAGTCGGTCGCCGTAATATCCGAAGAAGGCGGACCCGACGGGCCGGATGATGAAAGCGACAGCAAACGTCGCAAACGAGGATACTGTTGCGACGGTGGGGGAAAGGTCGGGAAAGAAGACGTGAGGAAATACGAGAGCTGCAGCGATTCCGTATATGTAGAAGTCGTAGTACTCGATCGCTGAGCCTACGAAGCTGGCTAGCGCTACGCGATGCATTGTGGCTGGGGCGCTGGGCGCCGTCGATTGTGACTGATCGGTGATCATCTAAGCAGTTCTCCGTCGCGAAGGGTCGGGAATCGGAGGGCATGCCGGTTGGCGATGTGCTGGGTGCGCGCGTACGGATGAGGCTCTCCGAATCCCGGTGATTCAGAAGTTGAACAGAGTGGGTTGCAGGGTCTGGCTGAGATAGATCCTGGGTGACTGAGGTGGTCTGGCCAGTAGAAGCAGTGAACTACATCACGACTTTGCGGTCAAGGCTGGGGTGGAGATCGCTCCGTCTGGACCGGTGCGACGCGTCTCTTGGTCTGCGTATGCGCCTGTATAGAAACAGATTTCGACCCACGACTTCGCTAGGAACAGGAAGATTGGCGATGCTGGGCATCGGCACACTCAATGGTCTGTCGATGAAGCCTCGGGTCTTGACAACCCCAACCAATGCTGATGTTCTACTTGTCAGACCAGTAAGGTAAGCCCTCCCGGCTCGCCATGGTCGTCCAGTCCGTGACCGCTGGTCGGGAGGGGCGGATCGAGCAGGCTTTCCAGCCGTGCGAGCGAGCCGGATCGTCGCGGCGCCGAACTCTCGTCAGACGTTCTGTGGCCGCACTACTCAACCGAAGGAAGAATCATGAGTGAACCGTCAGTGCTCGTCGAGCATGTCGGAGACGTGGCAGTGCTCACCCTCAATCGCCCCCACGCATTGAACGCACTGAACACGGGCCTGTTGACCAATTTCGTCGGAGCGCTCCGAGCGGTACAGGATGCCGGCGCCATCGTGGTCCAGGGTGCGGGGAGGGCGTTCTGTGCCGGAGAGGACCTGAACGAAACGCTCGCGCCGAAGACCGGCTCGGCCGAAGAGTTGCGGGTGGCGTTCCATCAGCTTCAAGACCTCACTCGATTGATGACCGGTGCTCCGTGCCCGGTGGTCAGTGCGGTCCAGGGCTATGCCATTGGTGGGGGAGCGGAGATCGCTCTCACTGCAGATTTCGTCGTCGGGGGTCCTCAGGCCAGGCTCAAGTTCCCTGAGGCGGTCATCGGTCACGCACCGACGGGAGGCATCACTGCCCGCCTCCCGCTGATGGTCGGATTGCTTCGTGCCAAGGAATTGTTGCTAACCGGCCGATGGGTCGATCCAGCCGAAGGCCTCGAACTGGGGCTGTACACGGAGCTCCATGACGATCCGCAGGCTCGCGCGTTGGAGCTTGCGGCGCAGTTGAGTTCGTACCCTCGCCGTTCCCAGACGGCCGTCAAACGCGCGATCGAGGTCGCGCTGGTGCCTCAGCAGGAGACCTACCTGCAGCTCGAGGTCGAGCTCGCGTCGCATTGCTTCGCCTCGGCCGAAACGGCTGAGAGTTTTGTCGCGTTCCGCAACCGAGACCGCGCCGACACCGGCGCATCGACGACATCTCCGTAGAGATCCCGACAACTGAAGTGAGAGAAATGAACGACGAAACAACTCTGAATTCGGCGCTCGCCGATGCTGTCGAACGTTGGCCTGATCGGATCTTCCTCAAGATCGACGGATGTGACGTGACGTTCGCCGAGTTCGACGCGCAGGTGGGCCGGCTTGCTGCCGGTTTCAGCGAGGTCTGCGGAATCCAGGCCGGTGACCGTGTCAGCGTCTTTATGCGAAACTCGCTCGAGTGCGAGCACACGTGGTTCGCGGCGAACCGCCTCGGTGCCGCTTGGGTACCGATCAACACCGAGTTCCGTGGTCTCAGCCTCGAGCATGCGGCAAAGCTGGCGGACGCCCGCGTGTACGTCGTGGATTCCGATCTCCACGAGATCTTGACTACCGCCTTGTGGCGAGCAGGGATCGACGCCACCGTCATCACAGTGGGCGACAGTGCGAACGGCGGTCTGCGACTGGCTGACGTTTACCTCGATCACGCGAAACCGGCTGTGGAAGTGCGGCCTTCGGATGTTTCGGCCCTGCTGTACACCTCGGGGACCACCGGGCGGTCGAAGGCATGCATGTTGCCGCACCGCTACTTCACGTCCCAGGCCGGCATTGCGATCCGCGACTTCGGTCTGGTCGAGAGTGACGTGCTCTACTGCCCGTTCCCGCTGTTCCATGCCGATGCAACGGCTCTCACGACGGTTCCTGCTCTCCTCATCGGTGCAACGGCTGCGATTAGCAAGCGCTTCAGTGCATCTCGGTTCTGGGACGAGGTTCGGGAAGCAGGCGCGACGGTCTTCGACTTCATGGGGGCGACCCTTTCCATCCTCGGAAAGGCGGAGCCGCGGCCGGACGACGCGGACAACCCCGTCCGACTCGCTTGGGGAGTTCCGGTGCCCGAATCGATCGAAGTCTTCGAGAAGCGTTTCGGATTGACTGTGATCGAGCTGTACGGGTCCGTCGAAGCGAACATCCCTATAACCCAGCGGTTTACGGACGAGCGGGTGCCCGGATCATGTGGCCGCGTCGTCGATGAGTTCGAGATCAGAGTGACCGATGAGTTCGACGAGGAAGTGTCGGTCGGGCAAACCGGTGAGCTTCTGATTCGTCCAAGGGTGCCCTGGACGACCTTTTCCGGATACTTCGGCAATCCGGAGGCCAGCGCAGAAGCTATGCGCAACATGTGGTTCCACAGCGGCGATCTCGTCCGGGTCGACGATGCGGGCAACGTCTTCTTCGTCGGCCGGAAGAAGGAGTCCATCCGACGGCGCGGCGAGAATATCTCGGCATTCGAGGTCGAAGAAGGGGTTCGCGAGCATCCCCAGGTCTTCGACTGCGCCGCATACGGTGTCCGGTCGGAGCTCACGGAAGAAGAGGTCAAGATCTCGGTCGTGGTCAGGGAAGGCGAGTCCTTGACCGAGAAGGAAGTCTGGGACTTCTGCTACGGCACGATGGCTCGATTCCAGGTTCCTCGCTACATTGAGCTCGTACCCGAGTTGCCGAAGACCCCCACTGGCAAGGTCGAGAAGTTCAAACTCCAGGAACGCCCGTTCAATGAGAACACGCGGGAGTTCGAGCTTCCTGCAAAGGTTCGCGCCTGACGCCCGCCGGCGGAGGTGCACCAAGAGTCGACAGCGCGATTTCGGCAAGAGGAGAAGGCATGACGAGCAAATGGCTCACATTCGATTGTTATGGAACACTGGTCGATTGGCGCCAGGGAATGACGGCTGCTCTACAGTCGGTCGCCGGCGCAGACGCGGAGCGGCTGCTGACCGAGTATCACCTCCATGAACACGTCGTCCAGGAGCAGAACCCTGCGTGGACCTACCGCGCTGTGCTGGCCGAGGCGCTTCGTCGAGCTGCCGAGGTCTGTGAAGTCTCGTTGACCGAGGACGAGTGCGACGTTCTCGGTCGCACGCTTCCGTCGTGGCCGGTTTTCCCGGATACGAACCGAGCGCTCCGGGAACTCGAAGCGCGGGGGTACAAGTTTGGCGTGCTGTCGAATGTCGACCGGGAACTGCTGGAACAGACCCTTACTCAGTTCGATGTTCGAATCGACGTGACTGTCACTAGCTCCGACATCGGTAGCTACAAGCCGGCATTGGGGCATTTCGAGACGTTCCAGACGGCGTCCGGTGCCGAAAAGCACGAGTGGATCCACGTTGCCTGCAGCTGGTTCCATGATGTCGAGGCCGCCGACAGCTTCGGGGTTCGGTCGATATACATCAACCGGGAAAGGACTCCGCACTCCGACGGGGACCTGGCGGCCGCCGTTCTCCCGGACTTGGTGACCCTCCCTGAGGTCGCAGAATCGCTGTTCGGTAACTGAGCAGACCGACCTCGCCGGAAGGCGCACATCGCCGCCGGTGTGGGAGAGGCGATCGTGACTGCCCTGTTGCGCACAGTCGTTGTGACGTGGTGTCCGGAGGGCGAGAACCTCCAGTTGTTCGTGGAGCCGAGGGTTCCACGAACAACTGGAGGTTCTCTGCGTATCGGGGCTGATGGAGAAACTCGGGACGGCTGCGGATTCCGCTTCGCGGAAACGGGGTCGACGCGGCGCCGGCAGGTCGACGATCAACGGTTTGCCGGTGCCCGCCGCTAACCGCGGTCGCGCGCCGATCAGCTTCCGGCTCAGGGAATTCAGCGGCCGGGAACCACCTGTGTCGTCCGCTCACATGGGACTGTGTGACGCGAACTGCTCGAGCTGCAGACGACGCTCCTCGGGGAGGAAGCGCCCGAAGTGGTCGAGAATATCGTGCTGTGCCAGCTTGGCCGCGCGGTCACCGTCCCGCTGGCGGATGGCGTCCAACACCCGCTCGTGGCGGCGCCAGCTGTCGAGCATCAGAGCGCGGTCGTCCAGTGTAGTGGAGAGTTTGGTCTCGATCAGGTTGATGACCACTCCACGGGCGACGTCATTGCACACTCGAAGCAGACCGCTGTTCGCGGCCTCGGCCACGGTGTGGTGGAACTCGACATCGGCCTGGGAGAACGCCTCGTACCCACTGTCGATGGCATCGGCCAGGTGCGCATGTGCCGCTTCCATGCGTTCGAATTGTTCGGCGGTGTGTCCGACGGCGGCGAGATAGGTGGCCGAGCCTTCGATTGCCATCCGGAATTGGATGAGGTCTGTCAGATCGAACTGTTCGAGGTGCACCATCGCGGTGAGGGACCGGCGGAGCCCGTCGGGTGAGAACTGTTGGACTTCCGCGCCCCCGGTGGGGTCGCCTTGCTTCGATCGGATGAGCCCCGAGCTCTCGAGCACTCGAAGAGCTTCGCGCACCGTCGCCCGGCTCACCGCAAACTCCGTGGTGAGCTCGCGCTCGCTCGGCAGCCTCTGACCTGGACGCAGATCGCCGCGGAAGATCGCATCCTCGATCTGCTTGACGATGCTCTCGTACGCGCGGACTCGGCGAGCGGGTGTGAACTTCCGTCGTTCGCCACTCGAAGGTGTGGTGGTCACTTCCTGCTCCTCGCTGCGCGCCTGGGTGGTCAACCCTTGCATTTTTCGACAGCCAGGGCATGAACATGCCCAGTCTACTGCGTCCAGGTTAGTGGTCTGATGACTCCTAACGGCGCGCCTCCAGTCGGGCGGCGATCTTGGCAGCGTCTGCGATCGCGCGATGGTGTTCGACGGTGGCGCAAACATCGTCCCCGTCGTAGACATCGACCATGAACCGCAGTCGACGGCCGTTGCGTTCCTCGAGTCGTGCGCGGGCAGTCAGCGTCGCGCCGATCGGGCTGGGAAGCCGGTGTTCGATGGATGCGTAAGTGCCGACCGTGATCTCACCGTTCGAAAGCGAGTCCTCGACGACGTTGTGGCATGCCACCTCGGCGAGTCCGAGGACGAAAGGTGTGGATGCCGCCTCGGGGAACGGGTCGCCGAAGGTTGCGGCGGTGTCCGAGGGCGTGATTGTGCGTGAGAGTTCTGCGTGGGCACTCATAAATCCTCCTGAGGGTGGCGGTCTAGTGGTCTAGCCAGTAGCATGGCTGTCTGACCTCGGATCGTCAACCATTCGCCGAACATGTGGACAAGAACTGTGACCCACGTTACTGTCCGTACTGGCTAGACCACTAGGGTCGGTTGGCTTCAATGTCGGTTTACCGCCGCGAAGTCCATCCCCTGCCCTCACGAAGGGCAGTGGTTCTCAGGAGTGATCGTGAAATCAAACGTTCTGGATGACGCCCCGCTTTCCGGATTCCACAAGCGCCTCGCCGCCTATGCTGCCGGCGGCCCGTTCCTGGACGGCTACATCCTCAGCGGAATCGGCGTTGCACTCGTGGCTCTTGCGCCGGAGTTGGGGGTCTCGTCCTTCATGGAGGGGATGCTCGGCGCCGGTGCGTTGCTCGGCATGCTCGTAGGCGGAGCGGTCTCGGGTTTCCTGACCGATCGCTTCGGGCGGCAGGTCATGTACACCCTTGACCTGGGACTGATCGCACTCTTCTCGGTGTTGCAGTTCTTTGTCACCGAGGCGTGGATGCTGCTCGTTCTGAGGATTCTTCTCGGCGCAGTCGTCGCTGCCGACTACCCGATGGCGTCTTCATTGCTCACCGAGTTCACGCCCCGTCGCTACCGGGGTCCGATGCTGAGCATGCTCGTGTGTATGTTCTTCGTCGGCGCCGCTGCCGCCTACTTTGTAGGTGACGCGTTGGTCGGTTCGGGACCGAACGGCTGGAGATGGTTTCTGCTGAGTTCGGCAGTGCCGGCGCTCATTCTGTTGGTGTTGCGTTTGGGAACGCCTGAGTCGCCGCGTTGGTTGCTCGGCAAGGGCCGGAGGGAAGACGCGCAAGCGGTTCTGACGAGGGTGTATGGGCCGGGGGTCTCGGTCGGCGACCTTCAGCCGGAGAACCAGGGAACGAAGTTCAGTGCGCGAGATCTGTTGCGCGGCGGGTACGCGGGACGGATGACGTTCGTGATCACGTTCTATACCTGCTCCAACATTCCGGTCTTTGCAATCTATGCCTTCGGGCCGAAGATCCTGAGTGCTCTGGGTCTTGGCGGCGCCAACGCCAATGTGGGGTCGGCCGCGCTCAGCCTCCTGTTCCTGGTCGGGGTCGTTGCCGCACTACTCGTGATCAACCGATCAGGGCGTCGTCGGATGGTGATCGCGGGGTCTCTGGTGGCCGGATTCGCGCTACTGCTCCTCGGACTCTTCCCGGAGGCGCCGATCTGGATCCTCGTTTCAGCCTTCGCGACGTTTGCGCTGTTCAATGGCGGGCCGCAGGTTCTCACCTGGGTCTACCCGAATGAGCTGTTTCCCACCGAGGTGCGCGGTACGGCCGTTGGGCTGATCACCGCGTTCACTCGAGTCGGCTCGGCGATCGGGGTGTTTCTCGTACCGATCTCGCTCACCCACCTCGGTATCGGTCCGACGATGTTGATTGCGGCGGCAATCCTCATCTTCGGTGGACTGATCTCGATTCGATGGGCCCCGGAGACCGGGGCGCTGACGCTGGACGACGCCAGTTCGATCACGCCGACGAGTACGCATCGTGGCGGACGGGTGGGGCCGATGGCACCTTCAAAGGATGGTAGGGCCGAGCGTCTCGAGCATCAGGATCCGGGGATGGCCATCGATGGGGGCAAGGGGTCTCGATCGCCGCGTTGAGGACCGGCGGAGAGAGGTCCGTGGACGTCGCCAATCACCCTCGTCGAGCACTCGCCCTGCCCTCTGCTGGAGGGATCCCGGACGAAATGCTGCCTATCGATCATGCTCGAGCTCTTCGCGCAACCCCACGGGCGAAGTCCTCCGCTCCCCGGAGTCCTACCTCGCATCGCGATGCACTTGCCGGTCGGACAGTTGCTTCGGTCGTGAAACAACCTCGCCCCATTCGGATTGGCTGAGTGATATGGATTCACTTTCATCTGCTCGCCCTTTCCGAGCGATCGTCGCGCATGGATCCAGGCGCGGGCGTTCGCTCGATTCACGATGGACATCTACAGATCGGACATACCCCGATAGGTTGGGCGGATCGGCGCACGAAAGCTCGACGAGACCCGGTGCGAGCACTATTCAGCCGGCGCGCCATCGTGTCCTCGGGACCCCTCGTCCGGTTCGGTCGCCCACTGAGGTAGGTGGCCGGCATCCCTTTCGGGCACCACCATTGACTCGCTGTGCCCCAATGTCGGAGGTTGCCAAATCGAAGCAGTAAGAACCTCTTTCAAGTGCACATGATCGCGCACCCGAAGCCGGACGACCAAATCCCATCGACCGATGACCAGCTCGACGCTCACAACTTCCCGGAGCTGCTGCCGTCGGCCGGTACGGATTAGGCCACCGATTTATGTTGTGTCAGTTCAACTCCGACGAGCACCTCGAGCGCATATCCGAGCATGGACGGGTTCAGTTCCGCCCGGTATCCGGTAATCATCCCGGCACGCTCCATGCGCTCGACCCTCTCCTCGACTGCTCCGGGGGACATTCCGACTGCGCGGGCCAAGGCGCGAACCGACTTTCGTGCATCGTCACACAGGAGTGCAAGGATCCTCCGGTCGACGTCGTCGAGCCCGGTGGGGCCATGTGTGGCATCCATTCGTTCTCCTGCTCCGGCAATCCCGGGCGATAGGTGTCTCGGTGGTGGATCGGCTTCCCTGCGCTCGCGCCGACGCTTCTCCAACTGAATGATCACCGCCAGTCCCTCCGGCCGATCGTTCGCGCAGTGGTTGGAAGACCTTCGACATCCTGCAGCACAATCGGGTAGTCAAGTGCCGCAGGGCTAGTCAACTGTCCATCTCGAATATGGGCCGTTGCGCATCGGTCGGGAACTAGGATAACTTCAATCCACAATCGACCCCGGTCACCACCCCTCGACCGGACCGACATGGGTGCCCACCCCGCACCCGCATTCGATGGAGAAGTGCACATGAACGCGACGACGATCGAGTCCGTCGGAGTCACCGATGAGGGTCACGAACAAGTGATCTTCTGCCGGGACGCGGAGACCGGACAGCAAGCCATCATCGCCCTCTGCTCGACCGCACTCGGCTGTGGGCTGGGAGGGACGCGATTCCTCCCCTATTCCAACGAGGCTGCCGCGATCAAGGATGTCTTCGACCTTGCGAAGACGATGGCGTACAAGGCTGCCCTTGTAGGTTTCGATCTGGGCGGCGGCAGCGCGGTGATCGTCGGTGACTCCCGCGAGATCAAGAGCGATGCCTTGCTCCACGCGTACGGAAGATTGGTCCAGCCACTCTCCGGACGCTATTACACCGCCTGTGATGTCGGCACCACCTGTGCGGACATGGACGCGATCGCACAGGGGGCGTCCTTCGACGCAGGGCGTTCGCCGGCGTATGGGGGAGCCGGTGACTCCTCTGTGCTTGCGGCACTCGGCGTGTCTCGTGGTATGCAGGTGTTGGCCCAAAATATCTGGGGAACAGGGTCTCTCGAGTGGAAAGCGGTTGGAATCGCGGGTATCGGCAAGGTTGGTCGACAGCGCGCAGCGCTGCTCGTCGAGGCCGGCGCAAAGGTCTCCGTGGCCGACCTCCACCTTCTGGCGGTGCGAGACCTCTTCGCGGTTCACCCGCCATTGCACATCGCCGGCGCCGAAGTAGAGCTTGTCGCTCGTCCGCTCGACGTGTTCGCCCCGTGCGCATTGGGTGGAGCGCTCACCGAGGAGGTCGTCGATTCGTTGAACGCGCGAATCGTATGCGGTGCGGCGAACAATCAACTGGTCCATCGCGTTATCGCCCTGCGGATGAAGGACCGCGGTACAACATGCGCCCCCGACTACTGCGTCAACGCGGGTGGTTTGATCCAGGTGGCGGATGAACTGCAGGGCTTCAGTTTCAAACGCGCACACGAGCGCACGAACCGGATCTTCGACACCACACACGACGTCCTAGAGTGTGCGGCGCGGGAGAACGTGACGACCGCATTCGCGGCTGACCGACTGACCGAGCAGCGCATGCGGGAACGTCGAGTTCGCGGCCTCTGGACGACCCGCACCCGAACCAGCTTCTAGCACCACTCGAATCCGATTCTCCTGGGCGGGAAGCCCAGGCTTCACTCTGCCGGTCGACTTCAGGTGATCTCTCGGTCGATCGGACTCACCTCGCTGCACAACGGCGAACTTCAGCAATGAATGGACGGTGTACCCACCATGACGACTTCGCTAACCAACGGCGCGACAGAGCCATACGATCTCAACGACCGCTACCGCCCGGGATCAGGACCCGTTCTGCTCACGGGGGTTCAGGCCATTGCACGACTGCTGGTGGAGCAGCACGAGCGCGACACGCAGGATGGCCTCAATATCGGAACTTTTGTTTCGGGCTATCAGGGCAGCCCGCTCGGCGGAGTCGACCGCATGCTGAACGGAATGCGAGACATCCTTGACGCCAACGATATCCGTTTCGTTCCCGGGTTGAACGAGGAACTCGCGGCGACTTCCGTGTGGGGAAGTCAGGCGACGCTCGCGTCCGATGCGGCCGTCTGCGACGGCGTTGTCGGTGTGTGGTACGGGAAGGGTCCCGGCGTGGACCGCGCAACCGACACGATCCGGCATGCCAATATCTACGGGGTCAATCCGCGCGGCGGGATCGTATTGTTGGTCGGGGACGACCCCGCGTCCAAGTCCTCGACGGTGCCCGCTGTCAGCGAGCGGTCCCTCGCAGCTCTGGGCGTCCCGGTTCTGTTCCCGCGCAATGCACGCGAGATCGTGACGATGGGAATGCACGCGGTGGCGCTCTCGCGCGCATCTGGATGTGTCGTAGCGCTGAAGATCGTCGCGGATGTTGCCGATGGAGCCTGGAAGCTGTCCGCGGATGACTTTGCGGACTTCTCGATCACCGTCCCCGAGGTCGAGCACCACGGCCGTCCGTTCGTGTACAAACAGCGGCCGATGGCTGTGGCGCCGGCCAGTATTCTCGCTGCCGAGGCCGACCTGGTCGGGCCGCGTTGGAAGGTCGTCGAGTCCTACGGTCCGGCCAATCGGTTGGATGTCATCGAGGTTGATTGCGCTGACGCAACTCTGGGCATCGCGGCAACAGGTACGACGTTCGATTCCGTTCGTCAGGCCCTGCTGGATCTGGGCGTCGACGACGGCGAGCTGCGGACTGCAGGCATCCGGCTGCTGCGGATCGGCATGCCATATCCGGTTTCCACGGAAACCATTCGCCGTTTCGCGGAGGGGCTCGAGGATCTCCTTGTGGTGGAGGACAAGACGGCCTTCATCGAGACCCAGATCCGGGAGATCCTCTACGGATCCGACTCGGCGCCGCGGATCGCCGGTAAGAAGGACTTCGGCGGCCGCGATCTCGTTCCGGCGGGGGGAGAATTGACGGCCGGACGTCTCCTCGCGCCGCTGCGACGGATCCTGGACGGGCGTATCGAAACCACCCGGCCGCTCCCTGCACCGTTGACGCTCGATGTACTCCAGAGCGCCCGGACCCCATACTTCTGCAGTGGATGTCCGCACAACCGGTCGACAGCCATCCCGGAGGGATCCGTCGGCGGCGGTGGTATCGGCTGCCACATTCTCGTAACCATGTCCGGGCGCGAGGACAGCGCTGTCACCGGACTGACGCAGATGGGCGGGGAAGGTAGTCAGTGGATCGGACAGGCTCCTTTCACGACGGTTCCGCACGTGTTCCAGAACGTCGGCGACGGAACATTCTTCCACTCCGGCCAACTCGCTCTTCAGGCATGCGTTGCGGCCGGCGTCAACATCACCTACAAGATCCTCTACAACGATGTTGTCGCCATGACCGGTGCTCAGGACGCGGAAGGCGCGTTGTCGGTGGCGCAGCTCACGCAGAAGCTCATGACGGAGGGGGTCAAGCAGATCATCGTCTGTTCGGACGAGCCACAGCGACACAGCAAGCGAGCCTTCGCCAAAGGCACGAAGCTATGGCATCGGGATCGCTTCGACGAGGCGCAGCGCGTGCTTCGTGAGATCGAGGGCGTCACCGTCCTGATCTACGATCAGCACTGTGCCGCTGATGCCCGACGGCAGCGCAAGCGCGGCACGCTGCCGTCCCGCAATACTCGTGTGGTCATCAACGAGGCTGTGTGCGAGGGTTGCGGCGACTGCGGTGTGAAATCGAACTGCTTGTCCGTGCAGCCTGTGGAGACCGAATTCGGCCGCAAGACTCGGATCGACCAGACCTCGTGCAACACCGACTACACGTGCCTCGACGGTGATTGCCCCTCCTTTGTCACCGTGGACGTCACCCCAGGAAAGAAGTCCGGTCGTCCCCGCCGGCGCCCCACCCCTCCCGAGTGCATCGACCCGTTGCCGGGGGATACGTCCGCAACCCACAACGTGTTCCTCGCCGGTATCGGCGGCACCGGCATCGTGACCGTGAACCAGGTTCTGGCCACAGCCGCGCTGCGTGCCGGACTCGAAGTGGAGAGCCTCGATCAGATCGGGCTGAGTCAGAAGGCCGGCCCCGTCGTGTCGCATCTTCGTTTCAGCGTCGGCGCGATCGAGCCGGCGAATCGACTGACCCCGCGCGGCGCGGACTGCATCCTGGCGTTCGACCTACTCACCGCCGCCGAGAACAAGAATCTCGAATACGGTGACTCCGACTTCACCGTAGCCGTGGCCTCGACCAGCAAGACGCCGACCGGCGACATGGTCTACGACAAGTCGGTGGCGTACCCCGACACCGATTCGCTGCTGTCGAGAATCGAGACTGTCAGCAAGTCTCTGCATTCGTTCGACGTCCTCTCGGCGACGCAGCAGTTGTTCGGGAATACGGCCGCCGCAAACTTCCTGCTCGTCGGTGCGGCCTACCAGGCGGGAGGGCTTCCGATTCCTGCGGCAAAGATCGAGGAAGCGATCAACATCAACGGTGTTTCCGTCGAAGCCAACGTTGCGGCCTTCCGGTGGGGTCGTGTCGCTATCGCCCACCCGGAAGAATTCAAGGCTGCCACCACGTCGGCGCCGCGCACCCCGCGACCTGTGCCTGCACGTGTGCTCGATGGCACCACTTTCGACGGTGAGGTTCGGCGCGCGGTCGAGGTGCGGGCCGCTGAGCTCGTCGCCTTCCAGTCCGAGCGCGTAGCGCGGGAGTACGTCGACATGATCGAGCGCGTTTGGGCGGGCGAGCGGAAGGCGACGGACCGGACGGAGTTCAGCGAGGCCGTCGCGCGCGGACTGTTCAAGTTCACTGCCTACAAGGACGAGTACGAGGTCGCGCGACTACTGGTCGATCCAGCTTTCCTCGACGATGTGCGGAGTCAGGTGCCAACGGGCGAGAACCTCACGTTCAAACTCCACCCCCCGATCCTCCGTGCCATGGGCCGGAAGAAGAAGATCGGCCTCGGTCCGAAGTCCCATGTCGCGCTGAAGGCGCTCGCCTACGGCAAGAAGTTGCGTGGTACCAAGCTCGACCCGTTCGGCTACGCACACGTTCGCCGCGTCGAGCGTGAGCTGCTGAGCCAGTATCGGAGTATGGTCTCAGATCTCGCCGATGGCCTCGATTTCGTTGGCTACGACAAGGCCGTCGAGATCGCTCAGCTTCCCGATGTCGTACGTGGTTACGAGGACATCAAACTCGCGAACGTCGAGGCATACTCGGCTCGTCTGGTTGAGCTTGGAATGGAGAAGTACGTCCCCGCGGTGCCGAATGGGAGGTCCGAGTGATGGAAGAGACGGACGACCGGATCGATAGTCTTCGCGAGAACCCGTTTCTCGCGGATCCGCAGATCGAGACGTTCATCGTCGATTGCGTCGACGCGGGCGAGGTGATACCACGCCTTACTTTGCTTTTCGCCCGGCACGGCATCGAACTGCAGAACCTCTCCACGTGGCGGTCACTGTCGCCATCCGGGGCGCCGGGGCTGGTGGTGACTCTTCGAAGGCCGAGGAACATGACCGAGGACGCTATTACCAAGTGGTTGAATCGGTTGATCGGAGTCACGCGGGTTCGCCGAAAGCCGTACGACGAGGCGCGCAGATTCGAGGGCACCGGGATCGAAATTTCCGCGACGGGCTACTACACTGACAAGCTCGCTGTGCTGGGGTGCGAGTTCAACGCGACTCCGATCCATTTCTCCCGGAAAATGGTTGTCGTGCAGCTGTTTGACAGTGCGGCCGTGGTCGACAAGTTCGTATCGCGATTGATGCGGTGGGTGGATCCACGAAGGCATGGAGACCTGCGTATCTCGACAGCTCATAGATCTGGCCTCATGCTCTCAGGTCGGCGAGCGGATAGGGCGGACGGCGTCGCCGGGCGTGGGGGGCGAGAGCCGGCGCGCGACCGCGAACTGGTCGAATCATCCAGGGCTTGAGACTGTTCGATGTGCGAGGGGCGCTCCGACACTGCTCTGGAACGGACTGTGTTGTCGACAGTCGGAGAGGAAGGCCGACTGTTCGAACGGGAACCGGCTGTTGTGCTGAACCACCAAGGGTGCCCACCAGCGGGGGTCGAGCGCGGCGGCATCGCGGAGGACGAGCGTGCGTGCGTGTGCGCTTGACGGATGCGGGCGGTAAAGGCGCGTTCGGCCCACGGGGCGCGACCACGCACGTGACTTCGTGCACGACGTGTTCGACAACCACCCGAGAGGAATTCCCGGTTGACGAGCTCGATCAGGATCGGCTTCACGACTGCAATCCTGAAGGTCTGAACATCCGGATGCCGGATGGACGGGTTGTCCAGGTCTACGGGGTGGATGTTACCTACTCAACGAGCGGCTCGGATCCGGGACTGCCCGGCGAGATCACCGTCGTCAACTGGGTTGTGGAAGGGGTGGGTGTCGCGTTTCGTAGTGGTGACGAGCGGCGGGTCTGGGGAAGCACCGATCAAGCACTGAGAATGCAGGAGGCGATTCCCGAACTCCGGTAGGGGGTTCGGCCGGCATGTCTGGGCTCGACGTCTGCGCCGAGCACGGAGGCATTCTTGCCCGGTGCTCGCCGTCGACCTGCCCGCGGATGACCTGCCGATCTGCGCTGTTTCGTCGTCTGTTCGCGCCGAAGCGGGGGAAACAGTGAGGGCCTGCGGCCGGCGAGTCTGACGCCCAGTCGGGACAGCAACGCGGTGCCCGCGGCGACGTGGTTGACCTTGACGCTAGGCCATAGTTGACACTCGACCCATGCGAATAGGCCAGCTTGCCGATGCGGCCGGAACCACTCCGAGAACGGTGCGCCACTACCACCGGCTCGGCCTGCTCGAGGAACCGCAACGCCTATCTAACGGGTATCGCGAATACACCGTCCGCGATGCCGTTCGGTTGATGCGGATCCGATGGCTTGCCGACAGCGGTGTCCCGCTCGGATCGGTCGCCGCCATTCTCGCCGAGGATGTTTCGGAGGAAGCGGAGGGTGACGTGATCGCGGACCTGCGGGCCCTGATCAGCTCAGTGCAGGCCGAACAGGCGAAGCTCGCGCGGCGGCACGCGCGGCTCGCCGCGATGCTTGCCGACGTCGAGAACGGGGCTCGCATCTCTGCCCTGCCCGCACACCTCGCGGCAGCACTGGCCGCCGCCATCGACGGCGCTCCGGTGCCCGAGCTGAAGTCGGTTCTTCGACGAGAGCGCGACCTGCTCGAGGTGCTCGAGATCTCCGCGGCCGTCCCGGAGGAGCTTCTGGCCTGGTATGCGACGGCGATAGCCGATGACGAGCAGCACGAGCGGTCTCTGGCGTTGCTCGCGGACTGGTCCGAGCTCGAAGGCCGCAACCCGCAGTCCTCGGAGGCGGAGATCGAAGCGCTCTCTCGCAGCCTGCTTGCGCAGTTCGAGCACCCGCAGGCGTTGGCAGACATCCACGCAGCTGTCCCGACCGCCGCTACGGACGCCGGTCTCGTGCTGTCGCTCGACGACATCGTCCCGGACGACGCTACATCGCCGACAGCGGACGGCAGCTGCTGATCCTGGCGAACCCGAATGAGGCGGAGGTCATCGCGACGTTTCGCGCGGGTGAGCCAGGGGCGGATGACGTACCTGCGCACTTCGATTTCGTTCCCAGCGCCTCGGCTCCCGCGCGACTCGTCACTGAGCAGATCGTCGGTGACCAGGCTCCCGCCGCGTGGAACGGCCTTCCTGTCCTGGGCAGCTATGGCGACGCCTACGTCATCCAGTCGCACTTTGTCCCCAAGGGTTACGTGGCAGTGGTGGCGTCGGCTGGGCCGAACGCAGAGGGCAATCCGGTGGGTTTCCGCGTCCACGAGCGTCCCGAGTACCAGGGCCTGCGGATCATCCCCGGTCGCGACATGCGGTACCCGCTGATCGAGTCGTTCTATGCAATCGGGTTCGGCACCGGCGTCCGGCATCGAGGCGGTGCGGCAGTGATCCAGGTCACTGCCTCGGCCACTTACGCGGCCCCGGTCTTCCCGGCGTAGCGCGATGACTATGCCGAGACGGCGGCAAGTGGCCGCTGACAAGCGCGCTGCGCCGGGTGAGTCGGAGTTCTCCCACGGGCCAGGCCTGGACCCGCCTGGAGTCAAGCGGTACTGCGGTACCGAGGCGGGGCAGACCGTGAGCGAGGCAATGACGCTCGATGGGGTTCGGTCGGTCGCAGGTATCCGTGCGAGGAGGTGACGTGATGAGCCGCAGGCGCCGCAGGCGCAACTACAAGCGTGACCGCCTCGGTCGGTTCGCGTCGATGTTCGGTCGCGCGGGCGTGGGTGCCGGCTACATCGCGGACTCTCCCGAGGGTGTGCTCATCGGCGGGACGGTCGGCCTGTTCGTCGGCGGCGTGATCGACCAGTCGCCAGCGAAGCCACGCATCCCTGCCGGGACGCGGGTGAGGGGCTTTCGCCGCTGACCAACCTCAAGACTCCGCAGTGCGACCCTTCGCTGCGGACAGGCGCGCTACGCGCCACACACCGCCTCTGATCTCCACCGCCGCGCCTCGGTGAGCAGATCGGGGGCGGTGTTGTCGTACATGGGCTGCACTGGACTAGATGAGGCCAGTCAAGTCCAATCCAACACGGGCACAAGAATTTCCGGAGGCCGGGAGTAGCGGAGAGGAGAGGAGTCGAGTAGCGTCGAGGGCGTCGCCTTCCGAGGCGGCGAGCCGCTGTTCTGAAGGCCGTGATGACATGCACGAGAACCGGATGACGCAAGCGGCTGCGTGAAGATCCCGACCACTCGCTTCGGCTTGAGTGATCGAGGAGATATGCAGCCGAGCAGTGGACATGACCCCGATATCTGGGGTTCTGTCCACGTGCTCGGCTTTTGCCGTTCGTGGATGGGACCCCTGGCTGAGACCAGGAGGAATCAATGGGCAAGCCCGCGATCCAACACGACCCCACCCTGCCGACGATGTCGGTGGACGACGCCGTCGCGTTCTGCCGTGACCGGGGCATCGACCTTGTAATGAGGAGCACAATCAAGGAGGCAATGAAGCAGCGCACGCTACATCGATACCTCATCTCCAATCGAATCAGGCTGAGTGAAACAGATATTCGATCCTGGATCGAGTCGCGGGCTGACGCAAACTTCGTGGCCCGCCGCATTCCGGGTGGTGTGGCATGAGCGGCTTCGCCTGGGACCCCTATGCAAGAGAAAACATCGGTCGTCGTCGTGGCAGTCTTCCGGACCCTGTCGCAGAGTATGAGGCATCGGGCCGGTTTCGTTCTGACCCTTCGGCTGCACCTGATCCCGACCGCGTTGCAGCCCTGTTGGCGCGCCTGGGTCTTGCGAACGGCGGACGGACCAACCTGCACGATGGCAGCCCGGTTGTTGATCAGTGGGAAGCGCACCGCCGCTTCGCCGAGTCGTTCTCGCCGGGGCATCAGCGGGTCCGAAGCCCGCTCAATCCGAATGCGACACTGGGTGATCTGTTTCCGCACATCATCGGCGGCCACCGAAAGCCTGGTCCACTCGCTCGCGGTGACATCTCTCAGCAGGTCGATCCACTCGATAAGCGACCAGCGTTGATTGGTGACGATCGGCTCGGAACCCTCCATGTGCCGGTGGTAGATCGGAACGAGGTTGAATCTGCCGTGCGGGGACAGTTCGCACCGCGACTCCGCAAGGAGAGCTGGTGCGGATTCTGCATGAAGAAGCAGGTCAAGCTGGGCGAGATTCAGTTCCTCTTGCGCGGACACTCGTTCTGGATCCACGTCTCACCGGCGTGTGGTCGCTGCCACGGACTGATGGATGAAAGCGCCGAGAGAATCGGCGTCGAACTGACTTGGATCGCGCACCCGTCGGCAGACGCGCCCGCGTGCCCATGACATACGACGAACGCCGGGCCTGACACCCGGCGTTCGTCTACCCAAGAATCCCAATCTCTTTGGGAATCTCATGAAGAACTCTACCGTGCGACCGAAGCGTAACGCTTCCCGCGATGCATTGCGTTATCGACACATCGCCATTCCGAATCCAGACGGCACCATCCGGCACAGGTTCGGCCTGTCGATTCCCGCAAACCTTGAGCGCGCCAAACCTATCGAAGCAGCCTAGGCCTATGTCGAGGCGGGGTGGTACGTGTTGCCCGTTCAGTCAGGGTCCAAGAACCCCGGCAGCGTCGTCGGCAAAGGCTGGCCGGAGCAGTCCACCCGTGACGCGGTGCAGATTCGCAAGTGGTGGGGCGAGAACCCGGGTTACGGGATCGCCCTGCACATTAGCCGTTCTGGTGCCATCGCGTTTGACCTCGACGTTGACGAGCTGGCGAGTCTGCCGACCGAGTTTCAGCAGTGGCTCGGCACTGCGTCGATCCAACTTGGCCGGCAGAAACCCAGCGACCGTGGACACTACGTCTTTGCCCTGCGGGCGGGTGAGACGTACGGCAATGGTGCCGGTGCGTTCGCGCCTTTTGGCGACGTGCGGTGCAAGGGCGTCATCATCGCGCAGCCGACCCCACACATGAAGGCGGGGAGCGAAGGTGCCCGGTACGACTGGCAGCAGTCGGGGCATCTCCCGCTGTTGCCAGACGCCTTGCGGGCGGTGCTGCGTGATGCGCCGGATCATGAAGCCAAGCCATACACGTCCGCTGAACTCGATGCTTTTCTCGACGCGCACACCGGGGCAACTCGCCTCGCAGCGCTCGACGGCGTGGTGAGGCTGTTCGAGAACCACGTCAGTGACGGCAGGTCACGCCATGAGTCCGCGCGGGACGTGCTGTGCTGGGCCTTTCGCGAATCGGTGGCCGGTCTATACCCCGCGCGGGCCGCGTTCGACCGGCTCGACGCCGCTTTCGAGGCCGCGTTCAGGGTGTCCCCGGGAAGCGAGGGCGGGCTGAATCGCGGTCGGGGTCGCCCGGCTCCTGGCGAGTTCCGCAGAACCGCAGAATGGGCAGCAGCGCAGGCAATGCTGGCCGATCCGGCTGAGACTCTCGAACGCGTCAACCGTGACCCGGCGAACGTGGAGGTAGACGAGGAAGCGTTTCGGTCCGCGCGCCCGCTTCTGTCTGAGCTGCGGGTCTACGCCCAATCCGTTCTCGTTTCGCCGTGGGCGATGTTCGGCGCGGTCCTCGCGCGGTCGATTGCCACGATCCCGCCGCGTGTTCTGCCACCGACTGTCGGGTCGGCGGCTTCGCTGAACACGTTCGTTGCGCTGGTCGGGCCGTCCGGCCTCGGCAAAGGCACCGCCGAAAGCGCTGCCGAGGACTTCCTCAGGACCGAGACCCAGTTGCACAAGGCCCCTGCTGGCAGTGGCGAAGGGTTTGTGAAGCTGTTCGGATATCGGACCAAACCCTCAGAGCCTCAGTTCAACATCCGCGACACAGTGCTGATGTCGGTCGATGAGGTCGATGGGTTCACCGCACAGGCCAGCCGGACGGAAGGCACCTTCCTTGCGACGTTGAAGACGGCATGGTCTGGCGGGGAACTCGGGTTCTCCTATGCGGACGCGACAAAGGCAATCACCGTCAAGAAGCATCGATACCGACTCGCCTTGGTGATGGGCGTTCAGCCAGGGCGTGCAGACTTCCTGTTCGCAGATGGAGACGGCGGTACTCCACAGCGTTTCGTCTGGCTGCCGACGAGCGACCCGAATGCCCCGGAGGTTGAACCGGCGTCACCAGATTCGCGCAATCTAGCAAGCTGGCCGAGGCGGGTCGGCCTGGGGGACAACGCACACACCTTTGAATCGGTCTCGGCACCGTTACTCGACGTTGAGGTGGAGTCGGCCGACTTGGAGCTGTTGCCGATCCCGGATTCGGTGGCCGATGAGATTCGCGCCCGGCGGCGGGAGGCGCTGCGGAAAGGTGGGAATGACGGTCTCGATGGGCATGCGGTTCTGGCACGGCTGAAGGTTGCCGCCGGGTTGATGTGGCTCGGCGGCAGGACCGACAAGGTCAGTGAAGAGGACTGGGAGCTGGCCGGCATCGTCATGGCTGTCAGCAATCGCACCCGCGCCCAGATCAAGCAAGCTTTGATCGTTAAGGCGAGCCACTCGAACCAGGCTCGCGGACGTGCGGAAGGCGAGCGAGAAGCAGCAAAGGCCGAGGCGGTGGAGGGTTCTCGCTTGAAGCGGGTCATCGACAACGTCCGGAAGCACCTCAAATCGAAAGGCCGCATGCCCCTCAACCAAGTCAAAAAGTCTGTTGCCCAGCGTGATCGGGAACTAGTCGAGGAGGAGCTGCAGCGATTGGTGGAGGTCGGCGACGTCTCGGCAACTGACATCGAGTACAAGGGCCGCAAGGGTAAGGAATTCCGGTGGGTGGAGGGTCGGTGAACGACTCTCGGGCTGTGGTCTCCGTAGAGGGGTACGCGGGTACGCCGTACCTCTCTACGGGGGCGGCGGGACGGAAAACGTGTCAGTTCAGTGCAGACCAAGCTCGATAAAACCCAAGGTCATCATCAAAATATTGGATCGCGGGCGAGGGTAGTTCCGTACCCGTTCACCGCCTAGACGGGTACGCGTACCCCAGTACCCGTCTCAGGGCGGACCCCCGAGCACGCGACCCGAGAGACCCGCCTTGGCAGCTCACTGCAAGCGCCGGGCCACACCAAACCAAAGTGAGGAAAGTCGATGGCATCCAAGAATGCTTATGTTGCTGCGGAGAAGGCCCGCGCGGATCGCGGGCGAGCAAACGTTGAGGCTGGAAGTCGTGGCCGAGCCAGGCGCTCAGATCGCGGCACGGTCGATGCACGGTATGCGGAACGTGATCGAGTGGTGCGAGATGCTCGTGCCCGTCTCGCGGAACGTGAGGCGCGTGGTGCTGCTGAGGAGGGCCAGTGAGCGGTCCGATAGGGGATCAGATACTCACGGGTTTTCGGCGACTTCTCTGGGCTCCGCCGCACCCTCGCGGAATCGGCCTCACGTCGCCCTCAGGCCGTGATCGTCGGTCCACCGCCCGTTAGCCCGCCTCGGCTCGACCCTCGCCGCGTCCTCGCCCTCTCGGACACAGATTGCACACACCTCGCTCCAACGCTCCCCAGCGATCGGGCCGCCCGTAGGTTCTCGGGGTGGGGCGACGGTTCAACTCGTTAGGAACAAAATGTGCTGTGTGGCAGTGCAATCGGAGCTGAATCACGAGGAAGGACCGGCTGGGTTCGTGGAGTAACTTCGGGAGCCCTAAGAGCTGGAATGGTCCCCTTCGACCCCTTCCGGCTCTCACCCACCACCGATTGGAGACGTAGATGACCACCCTCGAACTACCCGATTCAGCGACGCCGGCAGCCAGTCCACAGCGCGGATTGCGGGTGATCGGATACGCCCGAGTCAGCACCTCGGCCCAGGGCGAGCGGGGTCACGGCCTCGGCGCGCAGCAGGACACGATGCGGCGGTACTGCGAAGAGAACGGCTTCGGCCTGCTCACTGTGACCCATGACATGGTGAGCGGCGGCAGCAGCGAGAAGATGTTTGGCCGGGCCACGGCTATTGCGGCAATCGAGGCTGACATTGCGGACGCTCTGCTGGTTCGTGCGCTCGACCGGGCGACCCGCGACCAGCTCGACGCGGCCCAACTCTTCAAGCGCGCCAACAAGAACGGGTGGCGGCTGTTGGACTGCGACCGAGTTGACTCGGGCGACCCCAGCCAGCGCCTCCTCGCGGATATCCGCATCGCCGTTGCTGCCGAGGAGCGCCGCACGATCAGCGAGCGGACGCGTGAGGGGATGCGCCGAGCGAAGGCGCAGGGCAAGCAGGTCGGGCGTCGCTCCCGCATCAGCCCGGAGCTGGCTGCTGAGATTGTGTCGATGCGGCTTGAAGGTATGAGCGCGAGAGTGATTGCGGAGATTCTGACCGAGGCACGTATCCCCACGCCGGGTGGCGGCGAGCAATGGCACGACTCGACGGTGCGACGCACCCTCTCGCGGGAAGGGGTGGCCTGATGGGCGACTTCTGGTTTTGGTTTTGGTCGATCCTGATCTTCATCAGCGGCGGCGGCATCTCAATCATCCTTGCAACAGCAAGAAGTAGGACTCAATGGCGAACGTACGCAAGCTCACTCGACCCGACGGCACTCGCTTCTACCAAGTCCGGTGGAGGACGCCGGACGGGAAGCATCGCACTAAGGGCGGCTTCAAGACCCGCAAGGCAGCCGAGGACTACGCCACGGAGGTTGAGTACGCCCAGCAGCGCGGGACCACCTTCGACCCGAAGGCGGGCGGCGTGACGTTCCGGGCCGTCGCGGGGGAGTGGCTGGAGAGCCGCCACGACCTCAAGCCCCGGACCAAGGCTGGGTATGTGTATGCCCTCGCCCCAGCTGAGAGGCATCGGGGCGACGCTCGCGAGCTGTGCATCGACGCGACGTTCGGCGGATACCCGCTCAACAAGATCACCCGCACCTACATATCCGAGTGGGTCCGGCGGATGACTTCAGCGGGCAAGAAGCCCTCGACCGTCCGACATGCCTACTTCCTGGTGCGGATGGTCCTGGAACAAGCGGTCGTGGACGGGCGGCTCGCGGAGAATCCCGCTGAGTACGTGAAGCTGCCGAGCGAACGTAGTGCGTCGGGTGGCACGCCAGGCGTCGTGGACGATCCCGACCAGTTCCTCACCGCCGCTCAGGTTTCGGCTCTCGTTGAGGCGACGCCTTGGCCGTACAACGTGATGGTGCATCTTGCTGCTTGGTCTGGCCTACGGGCCGCTGAGCTCGCGGGACTCCAGGTTGGGGACGTCGAGTTGCCGGCCAAGACGATCAACCCCAATGCTGCGGCGAAGCCGGGACTGCTCCGCGTCGAGCGGACGGTGATGGTGGTCGGTGGGGTACTCGGCTACGACACGCCGAAGACCAAGGGCTCACGTCGTCGCGTCCCGCTGACGCCCGCGACGGTCGAGGTTTTGCGGGACTACCTCGCAGCCCATCCTCGTGGCGATGAGCCGGGCGCTCCGCTCTTCCCCGCGTCGGTCCTCGTCGCGTTGAAGCCGACCGGGAAGAGGGCCACCGACGAGAACGGCAAGCGCATTGTCCCGAAAGCGGAGGACGCCTTGGCTGCACTGACCGTTGAGGAGGCCGAGGCACGGTTGACATTGGACTGGGACAGCCCGTTCCGGCACCAGAGCTTCTTCAAGTCGGTGTACCGGCCCGCTGTGCTCCGGGCAAACCGGCTCACTCCCGACGCGGGACTTCCGCCCGGCCTCAAGTTCCACGCTCTCCGCCACACCTACGCCTCGTTGTGCGTCGCAGCAGGCATCCCGCCCTTGGAGATTGCCCGGTTCATGGGGCACTCGAAGGTTACGACCACCCTCAGCGTCTACGCGCACCTCTTCGAGGACGACCACGCGGACGCGATGGCTGCGCTGGCGGCGATGGGCGAGACACCCGAGCGGACGGACAACGTTGTGCCGATGCGGCGACGCGGGTAGCTACTTCGCTCGGTCCTTCCCCAGCCAGTCGCGCCAGTCTTCCGGCTCTGCTTTTGCCTTCGAGACTGGCGTGGCTGGGGTTTGAGAGACGAGCTTGCACTGCCAGCACTCGTAGCGGCCTTGCGCAACGTCCACGTTCTGTCGGGCGTTGCATCGTGGGCAGGTCACCGCTCGCATCCCAGGCGGGGCGGCAGGTTCTCCCGGAGAGACGAGCAAGGCCACGATGACCCCGATCACGCTGAAGAAGAAGCCCAGCAACCAGAACCCGCCCCGGCTAAGGCCCTTCTTTCCTGCGATCGAACTTGCGATTGCACCGCAGATCAGCCCGATGAGGATCGCCCCGCCCCCAAAGACGACCAACGCCCCCAGCGCCTCGTCGCTCATTGCGGGACTCCCGTCCGACCTTGTTTCGACATGGGCGGAACGGTAGTCCAACGTTGTTGCAGGTCAGGCGAATGTCATGCGAATAGATGACGCGCGTTGGTGTCGGACAAAGTGCCAGCCGTAACCCGTCCTACATCAGCACGGGTTACGGCTAGGGCGATGGGGCCGCGTCCCTAGAACAGTGATTCTTCGTCGGCGTCCTCAACTTCATCGGGGTCAAGCTTGGGCGCAGCGCTGGCCCCCGGCGCCCCGCAGAGTTCGAGTGCTCGCGTCTGTAGCGTTTCCGAGCGAGCCTCAAGGAATGCGTTGTAGTCGTCCTTCAGCGCTGCATCAAGTGCGGCTTCGGACACGAGATTTGAAGCGAGTCGATCTACGAGCGCTTCCCGGCCGTCTCTGTCGATAATTTCCTGAAGGTAGACGCTTGGAGCCTTATCACGGATCGAGATGTTGCTTACAGATGTGAGAAGAATGATGTTTGCAACGAGATGTGGCGTGCCCTTCCCTGCCGTTTTGAGGTAGGCCTGGGGGAAGAAGTGGTGAAACTCCTTATCGTTGCTCCATGCCAATGATTTGTCTGTATCAATGATCTGTCCACTAATTAAATCTCTCGGGGTGGCTGCAGATAGCATGAGCGCAACCATCTTTGCGGTTGCCGAGTTTGCTCGGAATTGCTTTGTTCGCCACAATCTAGACGTAGACGTGACGGCTCCGATGTCCAGTGGAGTTGCTGAAGAGGACCATTCGCGAATGGCGGCGATGTCACTGGTCATCTGGCCGGTATTCCATCCTCCAAAGTATCCTGAAAGAGTGGTCCGCCAGAACCAGTGACGAATATCTGAAAGCTGGTCTGAGGTAGGGCTGGGGGTCAATCGAAATATCTCGCAGAGGACAGCGAATTGGTTTGCGTAGGGAAGTGCCTCGTATCGAGGAACGCCGACTTGGGAAGCGAGGAAGTCGCAGGCTAGCCTCGCCGAAGTCTCTGTTGCCTGGACTGAGCCGACAAGGGTCTCCTCGTCTTTAGTGCGGAGCTCGTCGATGCTTTCGACGTTAAATGACCCTCCAGTTGATGCGCTAAGGGCGCGCAGATAAACCTTGTCGTCGAGGCCTGAGAATCGCTTCGGCTCTAGGGCTGCCCTCAGTTGTTCGACCGACTTTCCGAGATCAAAGTTTGTGCTCCACGTAGCGGCTCGCATTAGATCGAAGATCGTGAGCCGCGTCCCTGTCGAGTTGATCCTCTCGAAGATGGGCGCAACGTCGTGCAGCGACATGTCACCGAGTGTTACGAGTGGAACCTGATAGTCGGTGAAGCGGTCGAATAGCAGCTTGGCGGAATCTTTCAAATCTTGATCAGTAAGGGGTGCTAAGGAGCTCCAAAATTCCGATGGATCGGGAAGCCTGCGCATGGGTATCTGGTGGAGCGGGAGGTCATCCAAAGAATCGACGTGGAAGAACTCATTTTTCTTCAAGTCGAATGCGACGTTCCAAACGCTGTTCTTCTTGTCTGGCGTCCAGAACAATACGCCGCAGACGGTCGATAGGCGCTGCTGCCCATCGAGTAGGTAGTTCCAAGGGTAGTTCGGACTGCGGTCTGCAATTTCAAGATCGGCAATAGTCCGCCTGCTGGTGAGAGCCTGGCTGGATTCCCAGAGGAGGAGACTTCCAATGGGGTAGTTGCGGTATATGGAGTCGAGGAGCTCGATAATCTGGTGGCGCTTCCACACGAAAGGGCGCTGGAACTCGGGCAGCACGATGTCGCCTGACAGCACCCTGGCCGCTAGCTGAGTGATGCGTTCGGCGGATGGCTTTGGGTCCCGAACCTTCTTGGTCGGTTCCTTCGTGGTTGCTACCTGAACGGCGGCCCGGCTGTCTCCCATTGCGTGATGATCGCACGGCCTTCTGGCTGTGCCCACACTCGCGGCGTATTCGCGGCGTCTCCGGAAATGAAGAAGGGCGCTCCCGTGAAGAGGAGCGCCCCCTACCTGTTGAAATAGGAGAGCCGATGACGGGAATCGAACCCGCGTATTCAGCTTGGGAAGCTGATGTTCTACCATTGAACTACATCGGCACGCTGGGCATTTCCGCCGAATCGGCGGTGTAACACCCTGCGAGCGGCAACTCTAGCAGACGTCCCGATGTTCGTGCGTCTACCCTCTAGATCGTGCTTCTCTCCGATCGTGACATCCGTTCCTCCATCTCCAGTGGCCGTCTGGGCATCGATCCGTTCGACGAGTCGATGGTGCAGCCGTCGAGTGTGGACGTCCGGTTGGATCGTCTGTTCCGGGTCTTCAACAACACGAAGTACACGCACATCGACCCGGCGCAGCAGCAGGACGAGCTGACCAGCCTGGTCGAGCCGGCGGAGGGGGAGCCGTTCGTGCTGCATCCGGGCGAGTTCGTGCTCGGGTCGACCCTCGAGTTCTGTTCTCTGCCGGACGACCTCGCGGGCCGCCTGGAGGGTAAGTCCAGCCTCGGTCGTCTCGGTTTGCTCACCCACTCGACGGCCGGGTTCATCGATCCCGGCTTCAACGGGCACATCACCCTAGAGCTGTCGAACGTGGCGAACCTGCCGATCACCCTGTGGCCGGGGATGAAGATCGGCCAGCTGTGCCTGTTCCGGCTGACGAGCCCGGCGGAGAACCCGTACGGCAGCGCCGCCGTCGGCTCGAAGTATCAGGGCCAGCGCGGTCCGACGCCGTCGAAGGCGTACCTGAACTTCGCGAAGGCCCCGACGCCGTAGCCGCTCGCGCCATGCGGATCCGCGCAGGTGTGAAGACGCCGGCCCGAAGTTCGGGATTCGCCGGGCGTGCCCGGAGTCACGTCGAATTCGAGTCGAAGCTTCGGGCAACTCGTGGCGACACCTCCCGCGACGGAATGGCGCGAGGCGGCACCGTCCAGGTGTGTACCTGGTCGCACGCTCGAGCCCGTCGGCGGTCGGTGCCGTTCCGGGCTCGGCCACGGATGCAATGGCTAACGAACGGTTAATGAAGTGGGTGGCGTGAGCCGTCCCCGCCGAGTCTGATCTGCCCGAATCTGGGGCTGGTGCCGAGGCGACGGTTCGATAAGCTGCCCCGGGTTTCGCGTGCGCGCAATCGGGGGCGCACACCGTCAGACAAGGACGACTCGATGAGTGCGGTACTGGGAGTGTCGGTGGGGGCCAGTGCTGTCCGCATGGCCACCCGGTCCGGCTTCGACAATCCGCCGGGCATGCCGGCGGGCTTCGACCAGCAGGCCGTCGAGGTCGTGTCCGGGCCCGTCGAAGACGTCGCCGCCCAGTCCATCGGGGTGCTGCTCGAACATCAGTGGCACGGCAACCTCGAGGCCACCGCGGTCGCATACGGGAGCGGCGTCGAGGCCGACGCGATGCACGACGCGATGGCGCGGCAGCGCCTGCACAACTATCACCTGGTGCCCGAGTCGGCGGCCGTGGTCACCCTGCTCGAGAGCGTCGGCCAGCTCGGTCCCGACACCCACACCCTCGTCCTCTACGACCTCGGCAGTTCGGGCGTCACCATCAGCGTCGTCGACCGGTACTCCCGCAGCGTCATCGCGTGCGAGCGCAGCGACGTGGTCGGCGGCGACGTCTTCGACGCGTTGATCGCCGAGCAGCAGGTGCGGGAGCGGGGTCTGACACGTCCCGTCGACACCTGGGCGGCTGCGGAACTGACCGCCCGCTGCCGCACCGCGAAGGAACAGCTCTCCACCGGCGGCGCCGCGTGCGTGCCCGGCGACGGCGGGTTGATTCTGCTCAACCGGGAACGCTTCGAGGCGCTCGTCCGGGTGCCGGTCGAGAGCTCCGCCCGCCTGGCCCGCGAGGTGATCACCGCCTCCGGACGCCATCCCGACGTGCTGGTGCTGCTCGGCGGCGGCGCGCGCATCCCGCTCGTCCAGGGCGTCCTGCAGGGCTGGCTGGGGTTGCCCACCGTCCTGCCGCCCGAGCCGGAGATGGTTGCAGCGCAGGGCGCCGCCCTGCTGGCCACGCCGGTGGAAGTGCCACCCGAACCCGAACTGCCCGAACCGAACTGGAACGACGTCGCCCCCGTCGCCTCGCATCGGCGGCAGCGCGGCGCGTCGCGGCGGCAGCTCGCGCTGGCCGGGTCGGCAGCGAGCGGACTGCTGGTGGTCGCGGCCATCGGGCTGACCCTCGACCGTGGAGACGACGCCACCAGCCAGCGGGAACCGGCGGTCGCCGAGGCCACCGTGGCGCCCACCACGACGAGGCCGACGACGACGGCACCGACGACCACGACCACACCGTCCCCGACGCCCGTCGCCCCGGTCGTCACGTCGGAGCCCGAACCGACCACTGTCGCCGAGGCGCCGCCGGCGCCGCCCGGGCCGCGGTATCTGAACCTGCCGCAGCCGATCCAGATCGAGGTCCCGCCGGGTATCCAGTTGCCGCCCGGCATGATCCGCTGACCGCTGCCGACACCGGCACGAGGCGCGACCTGCGGCCACCGAATCCGACGAGTGAACGGAACGTTCAGTCGATCTGATCGACTGAACGCTTCCGTTCATTCGCGACGGGCGTGGCGGCCGCTGCCGCTGGCGGGCCGGGGCAGGGGCCGGGGTGCGGGGGGTCGACCGGGTGTGGTGGTTCCGCCGGGCCCAGGGGCGACGGCCGGGACGTGCGGGGGCGTGGACAGGAGGGGCTCGGCCGGGAAGGCCGGTGCGGGTGCGGCGAGGGGGACCTGCGAGCGCGGCGGCCGGGCCAGGGCGACGGCGATGGCGGTCGTCAGCGGCACCGACAGGGCCAGCGCGATGCCGCCGACCGCCGAGCGCAGTATCTCGATGGCGACGGCGTCGCCGGTGAGCACGTCGGTGATCGAGCGGCCCGCCACCGAGAACAGCAGCAGCAGCGGCAACGCGCCGCCAGCGTAGGCGAGCACGAGGGTGTAGACGGTGCTGGCGATGTGGTCGCGGCCGACCCGCATCGCGGCCGAGAACACCGACCGCCGGTTCGCGTCGGGGTCGAGGTGGGCCAGCTCGAACGCCGACGACGCCTGCGTGATCGTGACGTCGTTGAGGACGCCCAGCGAGCCGATGATGAACCCGGCGAGCAGCAGCCCGGTGATCGAGACGTGCCCGATGTAGGTCTGCACGTTGGTGTTCTGTTCCTCGGACAACCCGGTGAGGTGGGTCATCTCGATCGCCGCCCACGACAGCACCGCCGCCAGCGCCATCGACGCGAGCGTGCCGAGCAGGGCCGAACTGGTCCGCAGGCTCACCCCGTGCGCCAGATACAGCACCGCATACAGGATAATCGCGCCGCCGACGAGCGCGACCGGCACCGCGGGCTTGCCGTCGAGCAGCGCGGGGAGCATGAAACCGACCAGTACCGCGAACGCCACCAGAATGCCGAGCAGGGCGCGGAATCCACGCCACCGCGCGACCACGATCACGACGATCACGAACACCAGCACGACCGCGAGCAGCGACCAGCCGCGCGCGTAGTCCTCGAACGAGTACGCGGTGGCGCCGGTGTTGTCGGTCTGCCGCACCAGCCGGATGTTCTCGCCGGCCACCAGGTTCGGTTGTCCCGGTCCCGGTCCGATCTCCAGCAGGGTGCGGGTGCCCTCGTTCGGGCCCGACTCGATCGCGACGACGCTGCGCTGGCACTCGTACGAATTGTTCGGTGGGGGAACCGGATTGCCGGTGAACGGGCGCCCGACCGACGGGCTGCCGCAGGGGCCGAAGTCAGATGTGACGACGGATCCCGCCTCGGTCGCCACGGCGCCGCCGCCTGCGGTCTGGAACGGGAGGGGGATCTCGACGCTGTGCCGGCTGGGCCACAGCGCGATCGCGCCGATCACCACGGCGAGCCCGATCGCGGAGAGCAGGCCGACCACCACGCGGGCGGCGACGGGGCCGACGGGGACGGGACCGGTGTGGCCGTGGCCGTGACCGTGGCTCATCGAGTGGATGCCTGACTCCGCATGGCGTCAGGGTACCGAGCGCCCGGGGACCGTCCGGTCGGCGGGAACGCGGACCGGACACCACGAGGGCGGAGGTGAAAGAGAGGATCCCCCCAGCAGGGTGGCGGGGTACAGGGGGGTGTCTCCCCGCCACCGGCCCGATTGCACACAGGGGGGGAGGTGCAATCGAGCGTGCTGGACACCATTGGTGTCGTGTCCGAATCTACCGTGTCTTTCCGGATCTGTCTCACGGGGGGTCGAATTTCGTGTCGGAGTTCAATCGATACGCCGTGAATCCGGAACTGTCGACCCGAGATCGCAGGTCAGAACGATTCGCGGTGCACGGCCTCGGAGAGCGGACGGCCTTCACGCCACCCGAACCGCACCAGGTCCGGGGTCTCCTGGAACTCCGAGACCGGCCCGACACACAGCCACGCGATCGGCCGGATCGGGGCCGGGACCTTCACCAGCGACGTCAGGTAGTCCTCGTCGTAGAACGAGACCCAGCCCACGCCGATCCCCTCGGCGACCGCCGCCAGCCAGATGTTCTGGATCGCGAGCACCGCGGAGAACACTCCGGTGTCGTCGACGGTGTGCCGGCCGAGGATGTTCGCCCCGCCCCGGCTCGGGTCGTAGGTGACCACGACCCCGGTCGCGGACTCGCGGATGCCCTCGATCTTGATCGGGCTGAACGTCTCGCGACGCTCCGGCGGCAGCGAGTCCGCGAAGTTCCGGCGGCAGGCGGCGACGTGATCGGCGAACGTGTCGAGGGTGTCGGGATCCTGCACGACGACGAAGTCCCACGGCTGCGTGTTGCCCACGCTCGGGGCGTTGTGACCGGCCTGCAGGATCCGCGTCAGCTGCGCGTCCGCGATGCGCTCCCCGGTGAACTCCGCGCGCACGTCGCGCCGCATCCGAATCGCGTCGTACACCGACAGGGTGGGGCCGGACTCGCTCGGCTGGGCGGGGCTGCTGTTCACATCGGAGGACACGCGATTCACGGTAACCGATCAGGCCCCGCGGCCTGTCCCGGCAGTCGACCCGTTCCCCGACGGTAGCCTCGAGCGGTGGTGTTCCCGACGTTCGATGTGCCCTGTCTCACGGCCCGGCAGATCGTTCCGGCGGAGCCGATCACCGCGACGGTGACGACCGGTCGGGATACCCTGCCTGCGTGGTCGGGTCACAGGTCAGACGGTGGATCGGAATCTGCGCGGCCGTCGTCGTCGCAGGTGTCGCCGTGCTGACGGGCGGCGCCGCGAGCGCCGACCCGGCCCCCGCCCGGGTGGGCGCCGACGGCACCGCGCTCACCCTCGACGGCGAGCCGTGGTGGCCGGTCGGGCTGAACGCCTACCAACTCGCCACGAACTGGTCGATCAACCGCGGATGCGGCGCCCAGGTGGACCTCGACGCGTACTTCTCTTCGCTCCCCGGGGTGACGCTCACCCGATTCAACGCCTTCTCGGCGCTCGCCACCAACAAGTTCACCGGTGCAGTGGATTTCGCGCCCATCGACGCGGTGTTCGCCGCGGCGGAGCGGCACGGGCAACTCGTCGTCCCGGTGCTGACCGCGCAGGACGGTGCCTGCGAGGACGACGTCTTCAAGCAACGCGACTGGTACGCCACCGGCTGGCAGCAGCAGGCGCCCGGCATGACGATGTCGTTCGCGGACTGGGTGGGCACCGCCGTGCGGCGGTGGCGGACGTCGCCGGCCCTCGCCGCCTGGGAACTCGTCGGCGAACCCGAGACCAGCGTGTGCCCCGGCGGCGACTGCGACTTCGGGAACCGGGTGTGCCCGCCCGACGCGGCCGAGGTCCTGCGCACCTTCATGGACGACGCCGGTGAGCGGGTGCGGGCACTGGATCCGCAGCGGCTGATCACCGCCGGCCTCACCGGTGGCGGCCAGTGCGGGACACAGGGCGACGAGTACCGGTACATCGGTCGGTCCCCGAACGTCGACGTGCTCCAATACCACGACTACGGCGCCGACGGCGTACCCCTGCCCGGCGACCAGTGGAACGGGCTGGCGCGCCGGATCGACCAGACGACGGCGCTCGGCAAGCCGCTCCTCGTCGCGGAGATCGGCCAGGCCGCGGGCAGCTGTCTGTCACTGTCGCAACGAGCGCTCGACATCGAGACCAAGATCGTCGGGCAGCGTGCCGCGGGCACCGCCGGTGCGTTGCTGTGGGCGTTCGTGCCCGACCCGCGTCACACCGAGTGCACCTTCGACATCGGTCCCGGCGATCCGTTGTTCCGGCTGCTCGGGCCGGGGAGGCCCGCACCCGCCTGATCTCACTCGGGTTCGGTCGGGTTGTTCAGGACCCGGTACAGCCGCCAGTCCGGTTGGTCCGCACCGTCGTTCGGGATCGCCAGCTCGAGCATCGCGATCTGCGCGCCGTTGTCGTAGATCGTCGGGTACCGCCGGTTGACCGCGTCGGCCGTGCCCCGTCCCTCGTTCGGAACGGTGAGGATGTACTGCACGCCGTGCGCGGCCGGCTCGCTCAGAGCGGACACGAAGTCACGGTCGGAGGGCAGCACGAAACGTTTGGGATAGTCCGACGCCGCGACCACGGCGAACCCGTAGAGCGTGTCCACCAGGATCGATCCATCCGGCAGATCCATCGCGTCGAGACGATCGGCAATCTCGCGTTCGGTGGCGAACGACCGCAGGATACTCAGCTGCCGGTCCTGCTCGGTTCCCTCCTGGGGATCGAACGGCAGCAACGCCCCGACGGCGTACTGCTGCACGGACAGTCCGCGGCTCTCCATGCCGACCGCGGTCAGCGGCACGCTCACGGCGAGCAGCACCGTCGCCGCCACCGCGACAGCACGCAGACGTGGGCCCTGCATCTCATGCGGCTCCGTGAACGCGCCCGGCCGGCGCGCACCGAGGTCGCCGCGCGCGGGGCTGACCTGGAAGGCGTAGATGCACATCAGCGGGATGACGCAGATGTAGAAGCGCAGAAACGGGAAGGTCGTGCCCGTCGCATACGAAACCACTTGGAACGCCAGCACGGAACCGAACAGCAGCGTCGCCGCCAGCACCTCGAGATCCCTGCGTCGCACCGCGAGCACGGCGACCGCCGGGACGAGCAACGGCAGCGCGGGCGCGAGCACCAGCAGCTCGGCGGCCGAGTACGCGAACGTCGCCGGCCCCGAGGTGGCCGGTCCGCCGGACTGTTCGAGGATCGCCGTGTTCCCGTAGACGGAACTGAACTGCGCGAAGGCCTGACCCGTCAGCAGCCAACTCGTCGCCGCCCACGCCAGGAACGCCAACGCGCCGGGAGCCGCCAGGATCACACCGTCCATCAGCGCGGTCTGCCACCGGTGCGTCGACGCCCGCCGCCAGGTCACCAGCGCGACGAAACACGCGCCCAGCGCGATCGGCACCACGGCGTCGTACCGCGTCAGATACGCCAACCCGAGGGCCACACCCGAGCCGATCAGGTCGTGCACGTCGTCGGTCGTGGTCCACCGGATCAGCCGCCGCGCCGCCCAGCACATCAGGAACACGAACGGCGCCTCGCTCATCCCGGTCGCGCCGTAGAACACGATCATCGGATTCGCGACGAACAGCACGGTGATCACGATCTGCTGCCACCGCGGCACACCGCGGTCCCCGCCGATCGCCCAGATCTGCACCGCCGCACCGGCCATGAACAATGCCGACATCACCACACCGGCCATCCCGTACCGCGTCAGGCTCGGGAAGTACGAGTTGAACGCGGCCAGCGGCACCTCGACCAGCGCCGTCATCGGCGTGAAGATGAAGCCGATGCTCGCCAGGTGGGGGTCGCGGCTGAACAGGACGCCCTGCGCGGACTGGACCCGGCTGAGCGCGTCGCCGAGCAGGAAGCCGTTGTGCACGGCCAGCACGTATCCGACGACCAGATACAGCAGGGCACTCGCCGCGTACACGATCAGGGCGGGGCTGCGCAGCATCCTCATGGCGTCGGCCCGCCCGCCCGCGTGGCGGCCGCACCGGCGTGGTCGTCGACCCCGCCGCCGTCGAGACCGTGGAACGTCTTCTCCCAGTACGACGGACGGAACAGCAGCTGCCACACCCCCTTGATCGCGGCGATGCTCATCAGCAACCAGTACAGCGGCACCGTCAGGCACGACAGCAGCAGTCGCGGCGTACCCGTCTCGCGCGCCCCGATCAGGTTCATGTACATCGTGGCGGCGTTGCCGAACACCAGGCACACCAGCGCCGGGTAGTACACGGCGGGCGGAAAGATGCTGCCGATCAGGATGGGTTGTCCGAGCAACCACGCGATCGTGATGAACCAGAACACCATGTTCAGGCAGGCGATCAGCGGCGTCCCCGCCAGCAGCAGGGTGAACCGGACGAACGGCCACGCGCCGATCGCCCGCCACAGCTTCACCGGGTGCCGGGTGTGCACCAGCCACGTCTGCAGATAGCCCTTGTACCAGCGCGAGCGCTGACGCAACCAGTTGATCGGGTCGCTGTTCGCCTCCTCCAGCGTCGTCGACTCCAACACCGCGGTCGTGTAGCCGTTGGCGGCGATCCGCACACCCAGATCGGAGTCCTCGGTGACGTTGAACGGATCCCACGCTCCGATGTCGTCGAGGACGGCGCGGCGCAGGTGATTGGACGTGCCGCCCAACGGGATCGGTGCCTTCAGCCGCATCAGCCCCGGCAGCAGGTAGCTGAACCAGACCCCGTACTCCACCGTGAACCAGCCCGTGAGCAGATTCTGCGAGCCGTTGCGGTACGCGAGCTTCGCCTGCACACACGCCGCCCGATCGTCGAGCATCGCGAACGTCGCTGCGACACGGCGCAACTGGAGCGGCTCGGGCAGGTCCTCGGCGTCGTAGATGGTGATGATGTCGCCGGTCGCGAAGTGCATGCCGTAGTTGCACGCCTTGGGTTTCGTGCGCGGCTGGGACTCGGGAACCAGGACGACGGTGACGATCTCGTCGACACCGACCGCGCGGGCCGCCTCGATCGTGACGTCGTCGTCCTCCTCGAGCAGCAGCAGCACCTGCAGCTTGTCGCGTGGATAGTCGAGGCGGGCGAGCGCGCCGATCAGCTGCCCGATCACCTCCGGCTCGTGATACGCGGGCACGAGCACCGTGTACGGGGGCAGGTCCTCGTCCGCGATCGCGCGGGCCTCGTCGTCGGTGACCCGGATGATGGCGTCCGCGGCCAGCCCCTTCCGGAAGATGACCAGACGGTCGCCCAGCGTGAGCACGTACGCGATCGTGCAGATGCCCGTCATCAATGTCAGCGTGCCGAGCGGGGACACGACCATGCACACCACGAAGATCGCCACCAGCACGATCAGCAGGTTCCGCTGCCACGGCACGAACGGGACCGCGGCGGACGCGTCGGGGTTCCGCTCCCGCAGACCCTGCACGGCGTCGTGCAGTGCGCGTTCGCGGAACTCGGCGGACGCTGTCGCCGGATCGGGTGGCGGCACCCGGCCGACGTCCGGAGGAGTCATCCGAACTCCTCCCACTGCCGGGCGACCACATCGCGGCCCAGGGCGGACAGCAGGTCGACATCCTTGTAGTCGGGGTTCGCGTCGACCTCGACGGCGTTGCCCCGGAACAGCACGTTCACCGTCTGAGATGCCACCGATGCGGCCTCCGGGTCGAGATCGGGGAACCGGGCGTCGGGCTCGTGGTTGTCGACGGCGATGAGGTTGACCACCTGGACCGTCCCGTCACCACGAGTCCAGTCGAAGTGAAGCTTCGTCCAGGTCAGGAACAGGTCCTGATCGACGATCGTGTACAGCAACCCGGTGACCCCCGAGCCGAGGTCGACCCGCACGATCGGAGACCGGCGGCCGCTCAGCGTCGAATACAGGGTCTCACCCGGAAAGATGTTGAGAGAGTCCGGATCGTGGGTGAGCAGCGAGTCGACGACCACCGTCCGGCGCCGGCCCTTGTCGTCCCAGGCCGGATTGACCTCGTCCGCGGTCCAGGTCTGGCGGACGATGGCCGCGTCCGGGCCGAAGTACCGGTCGGCCCAGTCGTACCCCGCGAAACCGGTCTGCGTCCAGCCCGAGGGAGTCGCCAGGCCGGGGGCGTCCGCCGGGGGAGGGCCTTCCGCGATCGGGATGTTCAGCTCCTTGGGAAGAGGAATCATCGCCAGCACCGCCGCCGTCGCGGTCACGAACAGGGCGGTCTTCCACGGCCGGGTCACCGGCGACGGCCGCTCGGGGCGCAGGGACCAGTTGACGTCCCGTCGCCGCACCGACCAGCCGAGCATCGTGAACGCCACCACGGCTCCGGCCGTGACCGGCGCCAGCCGCGAGGACAACGGGCCGAGCAGTTCGGGCCGGCCGGCCAGCAGCTGGACGGCGAGCAGCGCAAGCGAGAGCGTCAATGTCCCGAGGAAGCCGATCCAGCCCAGCCGATCGGTACGAGCGACGGCAACCCCGATGCCGATCGAGATCAGCAGCGTCGACACCAGCGCCACCGAAACCCACGTTCCCCCGAGCCATGTGACGGCGATCCGGTAGCCCAGGGGAGAGACCAGGACGAGCAGGAACCAGATCGGCCAGAACCGGCCGGCGGGGCGCAGCCCGAACAGGAGCACGCACGCACCGAACAGGAAGAGGAGCAGGGCGAACAGGTCGGTGCGCAGCAGGTAGAAGGTGTCCCGGTAGCGGGGCACGAGCAGCCCGTACGTCGCGACCGACAGCGCCAGCGCGATACCGCCGACGATGACGTCCACCTCACGATCGTGGATCGGCAGCTCGTCGTGCTTGCGGCGCGTGATCCCGATCGCCATCGCCAGCACCACGAGCGGCACCATCAGCAGATAGCCGAACAGGCCGCCGGGCAGGGTGTCGATGGTGGTGCGGGTCAACGACTCCCAGAACGCGATCCCCGTGAGGACCGCGATCAGCGCGAACCGCGCGACGATCGTGCCCAGCACCCGGCTGCCGGTCGGCTCCGGCGCCACCGGCACGGGCACGGATGTCGTCGTCATCGAGCGCTCGACTCAGGACTTCGATCGGCGCCGGGTGCGGATCAACAGGGCCGCCGCGACGGACACCCCGGCCAGCAACAGGAGCCCACCGGCGGCGAGCACTCCACGGACCACCCCGGTGGTCTCGTCGACCGTCGGCGCGGGTTGCTCGGCCGACACCGTCACCGGGTCGCGGTCGCCGGTCTGGAACAACGCATCACCGGACAGCGAGGACCACCGGTTCCGGTCCGCCGACAGCCAGTCGAGGATTCGGTCCACGCTCTGCGGCGCGTCGGTGGACGTCGCCACCAACAGCATCCGGTCGTGGTCGTCGTCCCACGCGGCCTGGAGGGAACCGAACCGCAATCCCGGCACGTCCACCGTCTCGGGCGCGGTGTCCGCGGTCAGGTTCGTCAGTTCCACCGTGTCGTCGCCGGTCACCCGCAGCGGCAGCGGGACCGAGTCCGGCAGACCGCCGTCCGCGGCGATCAGGATCGCCGGGCTGTCGGAGTTCACGGCCGTGTCGAGGTCGACCAGCTCGGGCCGGAACGGGGTGACGGTCAGCCCCTGCAGGCCGGTGACGATCGTCATCGCCCGCCGCGCATCGGCGAATGTGCCGTCCTGCAACCCGATCTGGGTGGTGGGCATCAGGGACTGGGGCAGGGCCTGGAAGCCTCCCGGCTGCGGTGGGAGGGTGGTCTCGCTCCGCACCGCGCCCGCGGGATCGAGGCTCAGCGTCACCGGCTGGGTCGAACCGCAGGTCATGGCGCCCGCCACCTGCAACGTGACCACGAGCTCGGTGTACCGCGACATCGACTCCGGAGGAATCGTCACCCAGCGGTCGATGCGGCCGTCCGCGTCCACCGGCCACCGGTCGAGGGTCGTGTCGCCGACGGTGATGGTGATCTGCCCGTTCTGGGTGTTCGGCAGCGGCGTGTAGTTGCCGATCAGGTGTACGTCCACCGGGCCTGCCGGTCGGCCGAGCTTGGTCTGGTCGATCCCGATCCGCACCTGGACGCGGCCGGTCGACGTCGCTGTGAGCTTGCTGGCGCCCAGGTCGCCGAGCGTCGTCAGGGAGGGTGCGATGCCGGGCGCTGCGGCCAGGGAACCCGCGGTGGCCTCCGTGGCGACCGTGATCGTGGAGAGGTTGCTCGTCAGCAGCCGCGTCTGATTGAGCAGTCCGTCGGCCCTACCGGTGAGTGTCAGCACCGGAACCCCGGCCGGTGACGTGGTCAGGGTGGTGGAGTTGACGTCCGACTCGGTCACCACGACCTGGCGCTCCAGCCGGCCGACCGGATCGGTGGGCAGTGCCGCGCCGGGTGCCAGCGCCCGCAGTTCGATCGCCGGGTCCTGGTTGGCGTAGCGGGCGGCGATCGCGGCGCCGAACTCGAGCGCGGCCGCGGTCACGTCGTGCGTCGGCTCCGGCGGCACGTATATCGACAGGCGCGTGAGCACCGGCGGGAGGTAGTCCGCGAGAACCGTCGGCGGCGCCTCGTCACCGGTGTAGTCGACGGTGGCGTTCACGATCGACAGCGACCCGTCGGACCAGTCGTCCGCGCACCAGAAGTCGTCCACCGGTACGAGATACGAGCGGAGCGTCACCTGCGCAGCGTTGTTCACGACCGCGGCACCCGCCAGCGGCAGCGTGACCTGTGCCGTCGGTTCGCCGGACGGCACCTCGACCCGCCCGAGCACCCGGCCGCCCGACAGCACGTCGACCCACCCGCGACCGGCACCCGCCGGCACCTGCAGTGTGCCGCGGAGGGCTGCCGGACTGAGCCCCTGCGGGACCGGGATCTGGAGCGTCACCTCGTCGGTGCGGCCCGAAAAACTCAGTGTTCCAACGCCGCTGACCGTCGACAGGGGCAGCGACGCGTCCTGCCGGACGGGGGCGGCCTGTGCCGTCGGCGGGACGACTGCCACCATTGCGGCAGCCACCCCCGCGACGACGATCTGAGGCACGAGTCGAACTGTCATGCGTGCAGCGCTCCGTACTGGGTAGGGGGCGGTTCGCGAAACACCCTACGGTCGGGACCATGCGCATGAATGTCCGACGCGCGGACTCACGGTGAATCCGCTGCGGAATCGTTACTGGCTGTAGCTCGCGAGGAAGTTGCCGAATCGTTCGATCGCGACGGCCAGATCACGGGCCCACGGCAGCGTCACGATCCGCAGGTGGTTGTGGTCGATCCAGTTGAATCCGGTGCCCTGGACCATCAGGATCTTCTCCTGCAGCAGCAGGTCCTGCACCAGCTTCTCGTCGTCGTGGATCTCGTACACGTCCGGGTCCAGCCGCGGGAACGCGTACAGCGCGCCACGGGGTTTCACACACGAGACACCCGGGATCATGTTCAGCCGCTCCCACGCCACGTCCCGCTGCTCGAGCAGCCGGCCGCCGGGCAGGATCAGATCCTCGATGCTCTGGTAGCCGCCGAGCGCCACCTGAATCGCGTGCTGCGCGGGCACATTCGGGCACAGCCGCATCGACGCCAGCAGGTTCAGGCCCTCCAGGAAGCTGGTGGCGTGATCCTTCGGGCCGGTGATCGCCACCCAGCCGGACCGGTAGCCGGCCACCCGGTACGCCTTCGACAGGCCGTTGAACGTCAGGCACAGCAGGTCCGGCGCGAGCGTCGCCAGGGAGATGTGCTTGGCGTCGTCGTAGAGGATCTTGTCGTAGATCTCGTCGGCCAGCAGCAGCAGCGAGTGCTTGCGCGCCAGCGCGACGATCTGGGTGAGCACCTCCTGCGAGTACACCGCGCCGGTCGGGTTGTTCGGGTTGATCACCACGATCGCCTTGGTGCGCGGCGTGATCTTCGACTCGATGTCCGCGATGTCCGGGTTCCAGCCGTCGGCCTCGTCGCACAGGTAGTGCACCGGGGTGCCGCCCGCGAGCGACGTCGTCGCCGTCCACAGTGGGTAGTCCGGTGCCGGAATCAGCACCTCGTCCCCGTTGTCGAGCAGCGCCTGCATCGTCATGGTGATCAGCTCGGACACGCCGTTGCCCAGGTAGACGTCGTCGACGTCGAGATCCGGGAAGCCCGGCACCAGCTCGTAGCGGGTGACGATCGCGCGGCGCGCCGACAGGATGCCCTTGGACTCCGAGTAGCCCTGCGCGGTGGGCAGCGCGGCGATCATGTCGCGCATGATCACGTCCGGCGCCTCGAACCCGAACGGGGCGGGGTTGCCGATGTTCAGCTTGAGGATGCGGTGCCCCTCCGACTCCAGCCGTGCGGCGTGCGCGTGTACCGGGCCCCGAATCTCGTACAGCACGTTCTGCAGCTTCGCGGACTGGTTCAGGACGCGCGGCTGGATGTGGGCGTGGTGGGAGGGCTCCGATGCGGTCACCCGACCATCGTGCCACTGTCGGTAAAGCGATTTTTGGCCGGGGGAGCGTCGCGGGCGGCACGAAACGGCCGATCGGGGCAGTTCAGGCGTGGTTGCGGGGCGGTTCCGCACCAGGCGAAACGGGGCCGCGCCGGTGATGGATTGCGCGCGGGAGTGCGCGGGCTCGCGCGCTGGGGGATGTAGCAGGGGGACACACATGTCGGAATTCAAGGTCGACCCGGACGACGTGGATTCGTTCGCGGCGACGCTGGCAACACTCGCGTCGCAGACCCAGCAGGCCAAGGACTACCTGCACAAATGGCTGCAGATCGGCTACGCGGAGGGGCGGATGTTCGCGCCCGTCGTCGAGAAGGTCTCCGACGTGCTCGCTGAGCTCGACCCCGCGTACACCGGCCTGGCCACGCTGAGCGCCGACGCCGGCGCCGAACTGAACCGCGCGGCGCGGTCCTACCGCGAGATGGACGCCGCCAACGCGGCGAACCTCGACGCCGCGTACGAGGTGGCCTGATGGCGCCGAACCCGCTCGAGCACCTGACGGACCCCACCGCGACCGATCCGGTGCCGGACCTCGTCGAGAACATCATCGGTGGATCGCAGTACATCAGCGCGTCGTACTGGGTCGGGCAGGTCGCGGACCTCGTCTGCGGCACCAACCCGTGGGAGTGGGTCGCCGAACAGTTCGCCGGCGACTGGGAGGTCGTGAGCAAGGCGGGGCACGCACTGGCCAACCTCGCCGAGTACAACCGCACCTGCGCCGACGTGATCCGCAGCGGTGTCGACGGGGTACGGCACACCTGGGACGGCAACGCCGCCGATGCGGCGGCCGCCTACTTCGCGGAGCTCGGTGCTGCCGTCAACGACCAGGCGAGGGTGGTCGAGCAGATCGGCGACCAGCTCACGGCCATGGCGACCGGCATGTACGAGGCCGCGCAGGGGCTCAAGGGGCTGTGGGAATTCCTGATGGACCTCCTCATCCAGGCTGCCGTGGAGATGGCTGCCGCGGCGGCGACCGGGACGACGGTGATCGGGCCCCTGCTGGTGGGCGCGGTTGCCGCGGTGACGATCACCAGGGCGATGGGTGTGTGGGGTGAGGTGCTGACCCTTCACTCGAACACCTGGAACGCGGTCCAGGGTGGCGTCGGCGTGATCGCGGGCACGCTCGGGGGCCTCCACGATCTCGATGCCAACCGGCTTCCGGTCCGTTCCTACGACCATCCGGGGGTCTAGATGACAACGCCGGACGAGACTCCGCTCGATGTCGCGCGTGGTGACCGCGCCGTGTCCGCTCACCTCGCATCGAGTCTGAAGCTGCTGGCGGCGAAGAGCCGTGACGCGGACTTCACGGCAGCGACCGCGGAGGTCGTCGCGGGCAGGCGCAGCCTTCGCGACCTCGCCGCGTCGCCCGTCTTCGATCAGGTGCTCGGTCCGCTGGTTCGATCGTTCGCCGAGCAGTACCGGCAGCTCGACGAGTCGGTCCGGGAGGCGTTGGCGGACGAAGGAGAGCGCAGGCTCGACGAGCTCGGGCGAACACTCGACCGGCGTCGTGACGCGGCCACGTCCGACGACGACGGCGACCGCCCGATCCGAGGTATCCTCAGCTCGGATTGGTGACCGGTCCACGCTCGGATCGAGTCGATCCACCCGAGGCGAGCGCGGCCACGAACTTCGGGTCCGGATCCTCCACGATCAGACCCGAGCCGTCGGGCGCCGCGTGAATGCGCAGCAGCCGCGGCAACGATCCGACGACGAACGGGACGACCGAACCCAGGGCCAGCGCGAAACACGCGACGAACGGCCATGCCAACGCCGGGTTCGGGCCGGACGTGACCGCGACCGCCGCGGCGCCGATCCAGCCCAGCAACGCGCCCACGAGCATGGCCAGGAAGAGCGTGAAGTAGCCGCGGCGACGACGGTCGCACGCTCGGCACACCGGCCAGCGCGTTCTGACGACGACGGCCCGCTGCGCGTCCTCGGAGAACCCGGCCGCGGTCGAGAAGATGTTGGCGGCGAATCCGAAACGCCGCGCCGGGGTACGCGAGGCCACCGGCCTCGTCCGCGCGCCCACCGAGATCCGTCGAACCTGCGGAAGTCCGTGTGCCGTGCAGACCTTCGGCGTCGGACAGGCAAGGACGTACCAGTACGGGCCCCTGCCGTGCTCGGGTCCCTCGGGCGGCACCCCCCGCCCGGCGAGCGCTCGAATCGGCAGCACGATCGTGTTCCCTGTTCCCCCCATGCCCGACATCTTGGCCTATTCCGCGTGACCGGCGGTCAGCGGAGGAGGATTCTGGATTGTGGCGCCACGTACGGACCACACGGAAGCGGCCATCCCATGAGTGCACCCGGCATTCCCCGTCCCGCCCCGGTCGACCTCGCCCACCACACCCACCTGACCGGGGTGTTCGCGCCGCAACGCGAGGAGGTCGACGTCCACGACCTCGACGTCGTCGGCGAGATCCCCGCGGACCTGCACGGCGCCTACCTGCGGAACGGGCCGAACCCGCGCTTCGACCCGATCGGCCGGTACGTGTACCCGCTCGACGGCGACGGCATGGTGCACCGGATCGAACTCGAGGACGGCCACGCCCGCTACACGAACCGGTTCGTGCGGACCCCGATGGTCGTCGCGGAGGAACGTGCCGGGCACGCCATCTGGGGCGGGGCCACCGACCTCTACACCCCGGACGCCGACGAGGTCGGGCCCGCGCTCGCGGGCACCGCACGCGAACTTCCCGACATCAACGTCGTCCGGCACGGCGGCCGGCTGCTCGCGATGGCCGAGACCACCCGGCCGTACCGGCTCGACCCCGACGACCTGACCACCCTCGGCCCCGACACCTGCGACGGGGCGATGCCGATCGGCAGCACCGCACACCCCAAGATCGACCCCGTCACCGGCGAGCTGGTGCTGTTCAACTACCTCCTCGAGGCGCCGTACCTGACGTGGTCGGTGGTCGCCGCGGACGGGTCGCTGTCGCGTCCGCCGACCGTCGTCGACGGCCTCGACCGGCCGCTGATGATCCACGACATGGCCCTGACCGAACGGTATGTGGTGCTGGTGCTGTGCCCCCTGGTGTTCGACATGGCCGGCATCCTCACCGGCGGCTCACTGCTGGACTGGCGGCCCGACGACGGAACCCGCGTCGCGTTGATCCCGCGGGACGGCGGACCGGTGCGGTGGGCGAGCTGCGAGGCGTTCTGGGTGTGGCACTTCGCCGGCGCCCGGGACCTGCCCGACGGCCGGGTGCAGGTGGACTACGCGCACTGGGAGTACCCGGCCGCCTTCACGACCGCGGAGGCGCAGTGCCGCGGCGGCCTGGTGCGCGCGCGGATCGACCCCGACCGCGGCCGCGTCGACCGCGAGGTCGTGTGCGACCGCGACATCGAATTTCCGCGCGTCGACGACCGGACGCTGACGCGGGCCGCCGGGCCGCTCGCGTCGATCGGCAAGCGCGGCTCCCGCGACGGGCACATGGACTCGCTGTGGTTCTTCGACCCCGACGCCGGCACCGAGACGTCCTGGGACGCGGGTGCGCTGTCCGTCGGTGAGCCGATCTTCCTCCCCGGCGCAGAGAACGACTACTGGGGCATGCTCGGCACCGACCGCGGCACCGTCACTTCGTGGTTCGTGATCCTGCCCGCCGACGCCCCGGAATCCGGGCCCATCGCCAGGGTTCGGATGCCGATCCGCGTGCCCTCCGGGCTGCACGGGGCCTGGCTGCCCGCGCTGTGACCCATTCGTCGGGTTGGACGGCTTGTGGGGTCCGCCGCGGTTAGCGATACTTACCGCCGCGTTAAACAAGCACAGCGCGCGGACATCGGGGGGATGGAGTGACGTGACGTCGGATCTTCGTGCAGTGGGTGGGAACCTCACGCCGACGACGCCTGGGGTGCCGTGGCGGGATTCCAGGCGCTATCTCTGGTTGCTCGGGCTGCTGGCGCCGCTGAGTCCGTTCGCGGCGTGGGCGCTGGTGGAGCTGTTCGGGCTCGGGTTGTTCTGGGCCGCAGGTGCAATCCTGCTGGTGGTGATCGTTCCGCTGGTCGACCTGGTCTCCGGGCTGGACAAGTCCAACCCGCCCGAGCACGTCATGGCCGCGCTGGAAGCCGACCGGTTCTACCGCTGGTGCACCTATCTGTTCCTGCCGTTGCAGTACGCCGGCCTGGTGTTCGCCTGCTACATGTGGACCACCGCACCGATGGGCTGGCCGGAACGGTTCGCGATGGCCGCCACCGTCGGTGTCGTCGCGGGCGTCGGCATCAACGCCGCCCACGAACTCGGCCACAAACGTCCCCGGCACGAACGGTGGTTCGCGAAAATCGCGCTCGCCCAGTCCTTCTACGGGCACTTCTACGTCGAGCACAACCACGGGCACCACCTGCGCGTCGCGACCCCCGAGGACCCGGCATCCGCACGCTACGGCGAGTCGTTCTGGGCGTTCCTGCCGCGGTCGGTGGTCGGGGGCATCCGCTCCTCCTGGGGGTTCGAGAAGACTCGACTGGCCCGGCGTGGTCGACGCACGTGGAGCATCCGCAACGACGTCCTCAACGCCTGGGCGATGAGTGTGGTGCTGCTCGCGGTGCTGATCGCCGCATTCGGGTGGAGCGTCGCACCGTGGCTCGTCGTGCAGGCCGTCCTCGGGGTGACGTTCCTCGAAGCCGCGAACTACCTCGAGCACTACGGTCTGCTGCGGCGCAAGCGGGCCGACGGACGCTACGAGCGTGTCGCACCGGAACACAGCTGGAACAGCGACCACGTGTGCAGCAACCTCTTCCTTTACCACCTGCAGAGGCACAGCGATCATCACGCAAACCCGTTGCGCCGCTACCAGACCCTGCGATCGATGCCCAACGCGCCACAGCTGCCCGCGGGGTACGCGGTACTGATCCTGCTGGCGTTCGTGCCGCCGCTGTGGCGGCGGGTGATGGACCCACTGCTCCTCGAGCACTACGACGGCGACCTGTCGCGCATCAACGTCCACCCCTCGCTGGCCGCGAAGTAGCTGCTCCCCGGTCTGGGAAAAAGGCGGTGCACAGGGGTTTTCGAGGGTGCACACAGGTGGTGGGCGCGCAGTAGGGGTGTGATCGCGGGGACGGGTGTGTGGACGCGGGAACGGGTGTGTGCTCACCCGATCCGCGGCATCCGGACCACGTGACCGAGTGGCGGTTCGGATCTGCGGGCACGGGCGACGGCGCGCATGACCCGGTCGACGATCACCGCGGGTGTCGCGAGCTCGTCCCAGGTCCAGCGCACCACCTGCCAGCCGGCGTCGCGGATCGCGTCCTCCCGTTTCTTCTCCGCCCACAGCACTTCCTCGGAGAGTTCGCCGGCAGGGACGAGTCGGCCGTACTTGATGCGACCGTCGAACTCGCCGACGACTCCGTCGAGCAGAAAGTCGACGCGGCCGAGCCGGACACCCTTCTCGGAGTGCAACGTCGCCTGCAGGTCCGGCAGCGGCAACTGTTCACGGATGAACAGCGCACGGCTGCGGGATTCGCCGACGCTCTCGGCGCGGCCGTCAACGAGGTCGAGCACCCGGCGCACCCGGCCCGCGTGCTTGCGGTCGGACGCCAGCGCGGCCGCGATCCCGGCGAGGCTGACGGACCTGCTGTGCACCGCGTGGTCCGCCGCGACGAGGGCCTGCTCGAAACCCAGCGTCGCCGCCAGGTCGACGACGGTGCGCGCAGGCGTCGTCACGCGCAGGTCGTCGACCGTGGTGACGTCCTCCGGTGGCAGCGGGACTGAATGCACGTGACGCCACGAGGTGCAGCTACCGCCGGAGGTTCGATTCCGCGTCAGGTGCACCCGCGACAGCGCGGTGTTCCACAGGTCGAAACCGTGCACCACGGCGGCCGACTGGTGGCTGAGCACCGCCTCCCGTGACGCCACGTCGAGCACCGCTTCGACGAGGAGACGGTGCCGGGCCTCGGCGTCCAGGTCCAGGAAGACCGATGCGTGGGTGAACCGGCCGGGGTGCAGTCGGTTCCACACGCCCGTCCGGCACTGTCGCTGAAGCTCGCGGTCCGTCGCGCCGCGTCGCAATGCCTCGGCACGTCGAATGATGTGTTCCCCCATGACCGCATCGTGCCCGACGCCCGCGCTCGGACGAGCCGACGATTCCGCGCCCTGTGGATGAAGGGCGGTGCTGTGGACAACCGATTTCGCTCCGCACCGCGGGCACGCGCCGTGCCGATTCACCCGGTCGGCAGATGGGGTGTGCACAGGGGTTTTCGGCGGTGCGCACGGGTGTTGGGCGTGTAGTTCGTGTGTGGGTGGGGGAAGGGGTTTGTGCACGGGTTTTGCGCTCGCGGTGGCGTCGACTGGCTGGCGCGTGGGGTGTGCACAAAGGTTCTCGGGGGTGCACACGGGTGTTGGGCGTGTAGCAGGGGTGTGGGCGCTGCATCGGGGGTGTGCACAGGGGTGTTGGAGGTGCGGGAGTGCGGGGCGTCGGTTGCAAGGTCGAGCCTGTGCAGCCGCCGTGTGCACAGGGGTTTTCGGGGGTGCACAGGGGTATTCGGCGTGTAGTTCGTGTGTGGGTGCGGGAAGGGGTGTGTGCACAGAGGTTTTGCGAGGGGGCGCGTGGGTTGGCAGCGCCGGTGTGGGGTGACCGGCGGGGAGTGAGGGGTGTGTGGGGCGCGGTGGTGTCGGCCTCGCGTCTGGCGGTGGATGCACACAGGTTTTCGGGGGTGCACACGGGGATTCGGCGTGTAGTTCGTGTGTGGCTGCGGGAAGGGGTGTGTGCACAGAGGTTTTGCGCGGCGGGGGAGGGGACCGGAAGAACGGAACGCGCCTCCACCGGATTCGGTGGGGGCGCGTTCGGTACTGCGCTGCTACTTGCGGCCGGGGGCCTTGGCGCCGGGCTTGAAGCCCAGCCCGCCGGCCTTGGGCTGCGGCGGTGCCGGAGCCTCGGCGGGCGGTGCCGCGGGAGCCTCCGCCGCGGGAGCCTCCGCAGCGGGAGCCTCGTCGACCGGGGCCTCCTCGACCGGAGCCGGGGCAGCCGCAGGAGCCGGGGCGGCGGCCTTGCGGGCGCCGGGGGCCTTCGCCCCACCCTTGAACCCGAGCCCGCCGGCCTTCGGCTGCGGCGGCGCCGGAGCCTCGGCCACGGGGGCGGCCGGAGCCTCGGCAACGGTCTCGGCGGGGGCGGCCGCCGGAGCGGAGGGGGCAGCCGGAGCGGCGGCCTTCTTCGCGCCGGGAGCCTTGAGGCCGCCCTTCATCTGCAGTCCGCCGGGCTTGGCGACCGGAGCGGCCGGAGCCTCGGCAGCCGGGGCCGCGGACTCGGCTGCGGGAGCGGCAGGTGCCGCGGCCTTCGCACCCGGGGCCTTCGCACCGGGAGCCTTCAGACCACCCTTCATCTGCAGTCCGCCCGGCTTGGCGGTCGGAGCGGCAGGCGCGGCCGGAGCCTCGGCAGCGGGCGCGGCAGGCGCGGCGGCCTTCGCACCGGGAGCCTTGAGGCCGCCCTTCATCTGCAAGCCGCCCGCCTTCGCGGCCGGAGCACCCGCCGGAGCCGGAGCCTCGGCGGCGGCAGCGCCACCGGGAGCCTTCAGGCCGCCCTTCATCTGCAGCCCACCGGCCTTCGGAGCGCCGCCGGGAGCCTTGAGCCCGCCCTTCATCTGCAGTCCGCCGGCCTTCGGGGCCGCCGGCGCGGCAGCGGCAGCGGCCGGAGCCTCGGCCTCGACCGGTGCTTCCGGGGCGGCGGGTGCGGCCTGGGCAGCGACCTTCTCCTTCGGCCGCTGCACGACCTTCAGGTTCTCGGTCAGCGCCGCCGGCTCGAGTCGGGTGATCGACTCGAGCATCATCTGCGCGACGTCGACGACCTCGACGCCCTCGCCCTGGCCCGACTCCTGGCGCGCGGTGACGCCGTCGGTGAGCATGACGCGGCAGAACGGGCAGCCGGTCGCGATCTTCTTCGGATCCGTGGAGAGGGCCTCGTCGACGCGGTCGATGTTGATCCGCTTGCCGAGCTGCTCCTCCATCCACATGCGGGCACCACCGGCGCCACAGCACATGGACCGTTCGCCGTGCCGCGGCATCTCCTTGAGGGTGGAGCCGGTCGCGGCCATCAGCTCACGCGGCGCGTCGTACACCTTGTTGTGGCGGCCGAGGAAGCAGGGATCGTGGTAGGTGACGTCCTCCTGCACGGACGCGACCGGGATCAGCTTCTTGGCCCGCACGAGGCGGTTGAGCAGCTGGGTGTGGTGGACGACCTCGTAGCGGCCGCCGACCTCCGGGTACTCGTTGCCGAGCGCGTTGAAGCAGTGCGCACAGGTGACGACGATCTTGCGCTTCGATTCCTCGATGCCCTCGAAGAGGTTGTCGAGGACCTCGATGTTCTGCATGGCGAGCTGCTGGAAGAGGAACTCGTTACCGGCGCGGCGGGCGGAGTCGCCGGTGCAGGTCTCCTCGGCGCCCAGGACCATGAACTTCACGCCCGCGGTGGCGAGCAGTTCGGCGACCGCCTTGGTGGTCTTCTTGGCGCGGTCCTCGTAGGCGCCGGCGCAGCCGACCCAGAACAGGTACTCGTAGTCCTCGAAGGTCTCGGCGTCCTTGCCGAACACCGGGATCTCGAAGTCCATCTCGTTGATCCAGTTGAGACGGTCCTTGGAGTTCTGGCCCCAGGGGTTGCCCTTGTTCTCGAGGTTCTTGAACAGACCGGCCAGCTCGGACGGGAACTCCGACTCGATCAGCACCTGGTAGCGGCGCATGTCGATGATGTGGTCGACGTGCTCGATGTCGACGGGGCACTGCTCGACGCAGGCGCCGCAGTTGGTGCACGACCACAGGGTCTCGAGGTCGATGACCGGGGCCTGCTCGCCGGCGGCGACCAGTTCGGCGGTCTCGCCGACCAGCTTGCGCTCGGCCTCGAGGCGGGCGGCCTCGGGGATCTTCGCGAGGGCGGCCTCGTTGACGTTGCCCTCGGCGTCGACCAGACCGACCTCGTCGCCGCCCATGTCCTTGCGGCCACCGGCCAGCAGGTACGGCGCCTTGGTGTAGCCGTGGTCGCGCAGCGACATGATGAGCAGCTTCGGGCTCAGCGGCTTACCGGTGTTCCAGGCCGGGCACTGCGACTGGCAGCGACCGCACTCGGTGCACGTGGTGAAGTCCAGCCAGCCCTTCCAGGAGAAGTCCTCGATGCGTCCGGCGCCGAGGGTGTCGGTGTCGGGGTCGACGTTCTCCATGTTGAGCGCCTTGCCCTTGCTCATCATGGGCTTGGCCGCGCCGAGGGCGACGCCGCCGTCGTCCTCACGCTTGAAGTAGATGTTCGGGAACGCGGAGAAGCGGTGCCACGCGACGCCCCAGGTGATGTTGCGGCCGACGACGAACAGCCAGATCATGCCGGACATCAGCTTGATGAACGCAAAGACGGAGACCATGACGGCGCTGGCGGGCAGCAGCTTCGCGACGTTCATCGTGAAGAAGTCGGTCCACGGGTTCGAGTGACCGGTCATGGCGATGCGGCCGGCCTTCACGAAGATCATGCCGAGGCCCTCGACGAGCACGACGATCTCGACGAAGTAGGCCGGGCCGAACTTCGAGCCGCTGAAGCGGGAGAGCCGCTCGGGGACGCGCGGGTGGTTCAGCTGCCGCAGGACGATCAGCGTCACGATGCCGACGACGGTGCCGATGCCGAGGATCTCGTCCCACAGGTGCCAGACCCAGGTGTTGCCGAACAGTGGCCAGTGGAACTCGGGGTTGAACGTCTGGCCGTACGCCTCGAACCACAGCAGGAAGCCGCCGAGGAAGCCGATCATGACGAGCCAGTGCGCCCAGCCGACGGTGCGGAACTTCGCCATCCGGGTGTGCGCGATGAACTCGACGATCATTTGCTTGAACCGGGGGAAGAACGGGTGCCAGCGGTCGGGAGCAGATTGCCCGATCATGACTGTCTTGCCCATGGTCCAGGCCCCGCTCAAGAACGAGGCCCAACACACGAGACTGAGCAGTACGCCGATCGTGCCCAACGTGATCGTCAGGGCGTTCATGTCACGGCCTTTCCTTCTTCAACGGCAACGGCAACGGCAACAAGGGTAAGTCACCGTAAGTTACCCGCCGGTAGCGTCGCGTTTCAACGTGGCATCAGATGCTGCGTGCGCCGGTGTTGCTCCGGTCACGCAGTAGTTCTTCCGCTCACCGTAAATCCTGGCCTATCGGGCGTTCAGTGCAGGTGAGCCTAACTTAGGCAACTGACCAGTAACTTAGCCTGCGACTATGAGGGTGTCCTTACCCGTGCTCAGGGACATTGTTCTCAGTGGGTTCACAGACTAGGGTCTGCGTGATTATGTGTCTTGGCTCGCGCTGCGGGATTCACTCGTGCTGCGAGATTCACTGGAGGGGATTCATCGAATGAAGCTCAGGAAGTTTGCCGTCACCTCGATGCTGGCGGTTGCCGCACTCGGGATCGGCGCGGGCACCTCGCACGCCAACCCGGCGCCCGAGACCATCGACTGGAACTCGAAGATCGACGGCGCGTCCGTGGTCACCACCATCGACGCCGGCGCCTTCAAGGTTTCCGGTGACGGCAAGAACATCGAGCTGCAGGACGGCAACGGCAACGCCGTGGTCAGCCTCCCGCTCGCCTTCCAGCTCAACACCCTCCAGTTCCCGATGGACCAGAAGATCAGCGAGGACGGCAAGACCGTCACCCTGACCCCGGTCTTCGACCTCGGCAAGGCCAAGCCGATTGCTGCCAGCGCGACCGCGCAGCCGATCAACGGCGGCGGCCTCGCGATCAAGGACATCGCCTCGCCCCAGGAGAACCTCCTCGCGCAGCAGACCTTCAACTCGCAGCTCGCCGTCGCCACTGCATCCGGCGGACTCATCGGCACGATCGTCGGCGCGATCGTCGGCACCTTCGTGATGCCGGCTGTCGGCACTGTCGCGGGTGCGGGTATCGGCGGCGTCGCCGGCACCGTGATCGTTGGTGGCCCGACCCTGATCGCCGCGGGTATCGGCCTGGGTCAGACCCTGATGGCCGAGCCCGGCACCACGGTCTACGCCAAGTAGTCACACAGGCAAATCGAGCGGCCCGTCACCTCATGGAGGTGACGGGCCGCTCGTCGTTCCAGGGCACGACAACGGCGCCCGGAACGCCGTCGGGGCCGGGACGTTCCAGGGCACGACAACGGCGCCCGGAACGCCGTCGGGGCCGGGACGCGACGTTCGCATCCCGGCCCCGACGGGGTGGATCAGGAGAGTCCGGCGCCGCCGGCGTTCGTCGCGATCGTGAAGATGTAGCCGACCGACTTCATCACGAGCCCCAGGACGGCTCCGGAATCGGATCCGGTTCCGGCGTCGGGGGTGGTGGCGTCGGCGATGTCTGCGAGCATGGCACTTCCTCGTCGTGTAGGCCGACCAGGAGGCCGGCGGCTTGCCCGACTGGATCCCCCCAGTCAGTTCGTCCCTCGTTTGTTGTCGGTGCGAAAAAGATTCCCCAGCAACAACTTCGAGCATCCTACCGTGCGTGATCCGGTGCCGGTGGCGCTACCCCGCAACCCTGCCGAAAACGACTGTGCGGGGCTGTCGTCCGGTCGGACGACAGCCCCGCACAGGGGGAGCAGAGGTGCGTCTAGCTCGTACGGACCTTCAGCCCGGGGTTGGCGCCGAGGATCGCGTTGACCGGGGTCGCGAACAGCTGCGGGCTGTCGCCGAGGACGGTGGTCACGACGGCGGCGAGCTCGCAGAACTTCAGGTCGCCCACGTTGGACGCGCTGGAGATGCCGAGGGCGCGGTCGCCGGTGACGATGGTGCCGCCGCTGTCGCCCTGCAGGGCGCAGATGTTCGCGGAGAAGCCGCCCCGCAGGGTGCGGGTGCCGACGTCCACGGTCTGGTTCACGGCGTTGATGGTGCCGCAGGTGAAGCCGGTGGTCAGGCCGGACTTGCAGACCGGGGCGCCGACGACGGGGTCGGCGGTGCCGGTGATGCGCAGCGGGGAGCGGCCGGGGACGCGGACCAGGTTGTTCTGGAATCGGGGGGCGGCGTCGTTGTCGATGCGGATGATCGAGTAGTCCAGGCCCTGGAGGTTGGTGCGGGCAAATGTGCCGATGTGCGCGCCGAAGACGCCCTCGCTGGGCATCTGGAACACGTTGGTGCCGGGTGCGCCGCGGTTCGGGTCGCAGTGCCCGGCAGAGATGTTCACCGCATTGCCGGAGCCGTCGGTGCCGTTGAAGCCGAGGGAGCAGCGGAACGCGCCGGCCGAGTTCTCCGCGGCGTACGAGTCGCCACCGAACATCGCGTCCGCCGGGGCACCGCCGTTGTCCGCGGCCGCCGGGGCCACCGAGCCGAGCGCCGGCTGCAGCGCGAGGACCGCGCCCTGCAGGAAGTCGGGGATCTCGAAGCCCGCGACGTTGACGGTGTCCGACACCCGCAGCACGAGGTTGTTGTTCACGACGTCGACGGCGGCACCACTAACCAGTCCGGACAGCGGCTGCGGCAGCGTGGAGATCCAGTCCTGCGCCTTCGTCAGCTGATCCTGCAGGGCGCGTTCGCTGCGGGGCAGGTCCTTGACCGTGTACCCGGCCTCCTCGACGGCCTTGCGGGCGGCGTCGGCGTCGGGGCCGGACGCCAGACCGATGAGCGGGGTGCCCTTCGGATCCAGCCAGGCACCGGCGAAGGTGTCCGGGAACTTGGCGCGCAGTTCGTTCGCGAACGTGACCAGCTTCTGGCCGGCCTCCGCCTTCGCCAGGTACTCCTGCGGGCTGAGCCCCAGATCGCGCTGCACCGCCGTGATCAGATCCTCGGGGAGGGCGGTGACCGGCTCGGGAGCCGGGTCGGCGTGAGCGAAAGCGGGAGCGAGCAGGAGCAGGGCGGCCGAGCCGATCATCGCGGCGCGGCGCGCGCGGATGCTGCGCATGGGGACCTTCCGGGTCGGGGCACGCGGGCATGCCGTTGGGCATGAGGACACGACCCGATCGCGCTCGGCGGCCGAGTCGAATGCCCATGACTATATGGCCTGCGACGGGGTCGCCGCACCGTCTCACCCAATTCGGCCGGGATGTCCGGATCAGATGTCCGAAATGCCGTGGACAGGGGCGAAACCACGAGCGGCCGCACCGGAATCGATCCGGTGCGGCCGCTCGTGCCGTGCGTGGGTGTTGCGGGTCAGGCCGCCTCCACCCGCACCCGCAGGTCGTGGCCGAGGGTGGCGTTGGCGCGGTCGACGATGCTCTCGATCGGGATGCCGATGCTCGCGGTACCGCCGTCGAGAGCCAGCACCAGGTTCGCCTCCGTGCAGTTCGGGGCGCCGCTCGCGTTCGAGCCGGACGTGATGCCCAGCGCGCGGGTGCCGGTCAGGATCGCGCCGCCGCTGTCGCCGCTGAGTGTGCAGGTCGACCCCGCGAAGCCGCGGACCAGGCGGGTGGACCCGTCCATCATCTCCAGCGGCGCGTCCACCGAGTCTGCGAGCACGATCCCGCAGGTGAACGTCGACGACTGACCCGACTTGCAGATCGGGGCGCCCACCACCGGGCGGGCGGTGCCGGTGACCTTGACGGTGGTCCCGTTCGCGCCGCGGACGGTCGGCTGGTCGAGGCCCGCCTCGACCCCGGCGCGGTTCAGCTTGATCACCGAGTAGTCGAGGCCGTCGGCGTCGATGCCCATCTCGGAGTGCTCGAACGTGCCGACCTGCGGGCTGCGGCCCACCTCCGTCGCGTTCGGCACGTACACCGGGGACCCGGCGCCAACGCCGGCCTGCTCCTGGCTGGGGTCGCAGTGCCCGGCGCTGAGGTTGTAGGAGGCGCCGTCGCCGCCCACGGCGTTGAAGCCGAACGAGCAGACCCCGATCTCCTCCGGCGGTGTGGTCGCCGTGAGCGGCCGTGCGGTGGTGACGTAGGTGTCGCCGCCCTGCGGGCGCGGATCGACCGGGCCGCCGCGGTCGGGGGAGAGGATCACCTTCAGGCCGGCGAGCAGCGTCGGCAGGTTCAGCGCCTGTCCGACCGGGCTGTTCACCACGTCGATGACGACCTGATTGTTCAGCACGTCGATCGACGTGGAGTTGATCTGCGAGGACACGTCCTTCGGCAGTGCGGTGATCCACTGGTTCAGCTGCGCCCGCGCACCCTCGAGCTGCTGCTCGGACACCGCCGCGATGTGCGTGTCGTACCCGTCGAGGGCCACCTTCCGCGCCGCCTCGGTGGAGGTGACGGCGACGACCGGCCGCCCGTCGGCCGCGATCCACGTCCCGGCGAAGGTGTGCGGCGTCGATGCCCTCAGCTCGTCTGCGTAGGTGCCCAGCCGCTGCGCGAGTTCGGCGCGCTCGAGGTACTGCTGCGGCGTCAGCTTCAGGTCCCGGCCGATGGCCTCGACGAGTTCGGGGGGAAGCTGTTGCACCTGCTTCTCGGTCACCAGGGGTTCACGCGGCGCGGCGTGCGCGAGCGCGCTGACCGGGAGCAGTGAGACAGAGGCCAGGATGGCGGCGCGCAGCGCCAGCGGCAGACGCATGAAAACCCTTCTGGAGGCGGTTCGGTCGGGGGAGCGCGCCCCACCATAGGGGAAACCGTCGGGTCGTGTCCTTAGTCGCAGGTGGCAGAGTTCCTGGTCAGGGATTCTCGGTGCCTTCGGTCTCCGGTTCCGGCTCCGGTTCGGGCTCGGTGGTCGTGGTGGTGGTGGTCGTCGTCGTGTCGTCCGTCGTGGTGGTCTCCTCCGGCGGGGTGGTGTCCTCCGGCTCGGTTGTGGTCTTCGTGGTCGTCACCGGACGCGTCGTGGTCGCCACCGGCGGCGGGAGAGCCACGGTCGTCGTCACCGGCGCGGCGGTCCGGGTCGGCGGCGCCGTGGTCGGCGTGACGGTGTCGACCTCGATCTCGGTGGTGGTCGCGACCGGCGGCGGGGTCGTCGCCCGCGTCGTCGTGACGGCCCGCGCCGACGTGGTGAGCGGATCGAGATGCGGCAGCGGGGTGCCCGGGGTGTCACCCGAGCGCGACATCGTCACCGCACCGGCGATCGCCGCCACGACGAGCGCCGCGCCCACCCCGGCGGCAACCATGACCAGCCGATTGCGTGCGGGGGCCGGCGCGGCCGGTGTCACCGCCGCCGCCGGCTGCACCGTGCTGCCGGGTCCGGCCTCGGTGAACGCCGTCGGCGTCGCCGGGGTAGGTACCACGGGCAGTGAGTCGGTGTCCGCATCCCCGCTGACGTCGACACCGGGGCCCGCCGACGCGACCGCAGCGGCCGCGCCGAGAGCGGCACCGCCGGCGGTACCCGACTGGCCGGCACCGCCCGCGGTACCCGACCGACCGGCACCGCCGGCGGCGAGAATCGCCGCGCCCTGCACCGTTGCCACATTCGGGTGCGGGGCGACCGTCGCCGGCGCCGGCAACGCACCGGTCAACTCGGACAGCAGGGGCATCGCGGCGCCCCCGCCGGTCAGCAGCACGGTGTGCAGTGCCGACGGCGCGAGTTCGTGGGCACGCAGCGTCTCCTCGACCAGCGACAGTGCACCCTCGAGCGGCCCCCGCAACATCTCGTCCAGGTCGGCTCGTGTGAGCGTCACCGCGGCTGCCGCACCGCCGACGGTCACGTCGATCGTCGTCTCGTCGATCGTCGACAGCTGTTCCTTCGCGGTGCGACACCCCACGTGCAGCCGTTCGACGTCGGCACGGACGCCCGGATCGGCCGGGTCGAGCGGGCCGAGGTCCGCCGCGGCGGTGCCGAGGACGTGCTCGGCGATCGTGCGGTCGAAGCTGTCACCGCCGAACAAAGAGGAGAAGGTCGACGGCGGCAGCAGCCGCGGCTCGGCGCCCGTCCGAACCAGAGAGACCGTCAGCCCGGCGGCGGCGAAATCGCACACCGCGACCACCGACTCTCCCGTCGCGCCGTGCGCCGCCTCGAACCAGCGCACCGCCGCGACCGCGTCCGGCGTCAGCGACACCGCAGCAAGCCCGGCCCGGTCGAACGCGGCACGCTGTGCGGCGACGGTCGTGTCGTCCCATCGGGCCGGGTGGATGGCGACCACGGTCGGGTCGGCGGGCAGGCCCGGGAACTGCCGGACCGCCGTCGCGAGCAGGCTCGCCGTCGCGGTCGCCACCAGATCCTCGGCCAGATACACCGTGCCGTCGGCGGCGGTGACGCCGTCGGGGTCGCCCACGCGGGAGGCGAACCCGCTCAGCACGCCCGGCTCGCCGGCCGGGGCGCCGAGCGTCGCCGCGGTCGCGGACACCCGCAGGGTCGCCGGCTCCACCAGCACCGGCGGATCGGTCAGCGGCGCGTCCGAGGACTGCACGACCGCGATCGCCTCGGTGTCGCCGACGCCGAGGCCGATACCGTGCCCGACCGCCATTTCTCGTGTCCCCTCTGTCCGTGTGCCCGACGGGTCAGAGTAGCGGCCGAGGGTTCCCCGGTGCAGGTCACCGCGTTAGCGTTGAATGATGACGCGTTCCCAGGGGGATGTGACCGCGTTCCAGCGCCTGATGCGCAGAACCTCCGAGACCCGGCTGGTGGCGTGGGCGAACACCAGGGTGCTGCGATGGCACCACATCGACCGCGCGGTCTTCCGGTTGACCAACGGCCGCAAGACGGTGTCCGGGGCGCTCAGCGGATCTCCGTTGCTGATGCTCACCACCACCGGCGCCAGGAGCGGGGTCCGCCGCACCGTGCCCGTGCTCGGGCTGCCGGACGGCGATCGGTGGGTGGTGATCGCATCGAACTATGCCCGCCAGGCCAACCCGTCCTGGTACCACAATCTGCGCGCATGCCCCGACGCCACCATGACCCTCGCGGGCAGCCCGCCGCGGGCCGTGCGGGCCCACGAGGCGGTCGGCGCCGAACGCGATCGCCTGTGGGCACTCGGCGTGCGGACGTTTCCGCCGTGGGCCCGCTACGAGCGGCAGGTCACCGGGCGGCGGATACCCATCATGGTGCTCGAGTCGGTCGGCGGTCGGGCGCCGGAGTGACGGTGCCGACCGTCCCGAATGCCGATCGATCTCTTCTGAATCCCGCTCCACCGCGCTTGCTTCGGGAAGCGGGGACCGGTCCGCGGGCCTAGGCTCTGATGCACCCGTCGTACGCGCGTGGGAGGAAGCGGGGCCCGCGACCTTGGAGCATCGATGAGTGTGCCTGTTCCCCAGCAGCTTCTGCGGCCGCTCGACGTGGCCGCGTTGTTCCTCATGATCACCGCGGGACCGGACCGGGCCGACGCGGATGCGGTCGCCGCGGTGGCCGCCGACGTGGGAGCGCTGGTGCGCGCGGTCGGATTTCGGGACCAGCAGGGTTCGCTGCACTGCGTGGTCGGCGTCGGCTCCGAGTTCTGGGACCGGCTCGGGCGCTCGTCCCGGCCCGCGGAACTGCACCCGTTCGTTCCGCTGTGCGGTCCCGTGCACCAGGCCCCCGCGACCGCGGGGGACGTGCTGTTCCACATCCAGGCGTCGCGGGCCGACCTGTGCTTCGAACTGGGGCGGCTCATCCGCTCCGCGCTCGGGAGCTCGGCCACGGTGGTCGACGCCGTCAGCGGATTCCGTTACTTCGACGCCCGCGACCTGCTCGGCTTCGTCGACGGCACCGAGAACCCCAGCGGCACGGGCGCGGTCGCCGCGGCCCTGATCGGGGACGAGGATCCCGAATTCTCCGGGGGCAGTTACGTCATCGTGCAGAAGTACCTGCACGACCTCGACGCATGGGGTGCCCTGTCCTCCGACGAGCAGGAGCGGGTGATCGGCCGGACCAAGCTCGACAACGTCGAACTGGACGACAAGCCGTCGAACTCGCACGTGGCACTGAACACGCTCGTCGACGCCGACGGCACCGAACGAGAGATCCTGCGCGCCAACATGCCGTTCGGCAGTCTCGACGACGGCGAGTTCGGCACCTACTTCATCGGGTACGCCCGCTCGCCCGCGGTCACCGAGGAGATGCTGCGGCACATGTTCCTCGGCGACCCGCCCGGCAACCACGACCGCATCCTCGACTTCTCGGTGGCGACGACCGGGGCGCTGTTCTTCGTGCCGAGCGTCGATCTTCTCGAATCCCTGGCCACCTCCGAGCCCACGGCCGCGGAGGCGGTGCCGGCCGACACCCCGACCCGGTACGCACTCTCCCTCGACATCGGAGACCTCAAAGGAGTGACCCAATGACCGACTCGACCAACCTCCACCGCCAGCTCGCCCCCGTGACCGCGGCCGCGTGGCAGCAGATCGGGGAGGAGGCGTCCCGCACGTTCAAACGCCACGTCGCGGGCCGGCGCGTGGTGGACGTGACAGGGCCGCACGGCTACGCGTACTCGGCGCACAACCTCGGCAGGGTCAGGTCGATCAGTGTGTCCGACGAGCGGATTCGCGCGCAGCTGCGCGAGGTGCACCCGCTGGTCGAGTTGCGTTTCCCGTTCACACTCAGCCGCGCGGAGATCGACGACGTCGAGCGCGGCGCACTGGACTCGGACTGGCAGCCGGTCAAGGACGCGGCCAAGGCGATCGCGTTCGCCGAGGACCGCGCGGTGTTCGCCGGATACGAGGAGGCCGGGATCCGCGGACTCGGACCGTCGTCGTCCAACCCGGTGCTCGCCCTCCCCACCGACCCGCTGGCGGTACCCGACGCGGTGGTCTCGGCGCTGACGGCGCTGCGGCTGGCCGGCGTCGAGGGACCGTACGCGGTGGTGCTGGACGCCGACGCGTACACCGCCGTCAGCGAGACCCGCGACGAGGGACATCCCGTCTTCCACCACCTCAAGGACCTCGTCGACGACATCGTCTGGGCGCCGGCCGTCCAGGGCGGGTACGTCCTGTCCACCCGCGGCGGCGACAACCAGCTGACCCTCGGCGTCGACCTGTCCATCGGCTACGACAGTCACACCGCCACCGAGGTGACGTTGTATCTCGAGGAGTCGCTGACCTTTTCGTCGCTGACGGCGGAGGCGGCGGTGGTGCTCGCCCCGTGAGGCCACGGGCCGACACCGTGCGCGAGGGGGCTGTGGTCTTCAGATCGGGTCGGGACGGTGTTAGCGTCGGATGATGGCGCGCACCTATCGGGACGCGAACCTCTTCCAGCGGGCCGTGCGCGCGTCCGGCGCGACGGCACCGATGTCGTGGCTGTATGCCCGGACGCTCCACCGCATCGACGGCCCGGTGTTCCGAATGACCCACGGGCGAACGACATTGAGCAGCCTGCTCACCGGATTGCCGGTGGTGATGCTGACGGCCACGGGTGCCCGGACCGGCGCCCCGCGCACCGTGCCGCTCCTCGGAGTGCCGGACGGGGACCGGTTGGTGGTGATCGCATCGAACTACGGCCGGCCCGGGAACCCGGCCTGGTACCGCAACCTCCGCAAGCAGCCCGCCGCAACGGTCACGGTCGTGGGCGGGTCGCCGCGGCCGGTGCGCGCCCACCAGGTCGAGGGAGCCGAACGCGAGCGGCTCTGGGCGCGCGACCTCGAGGTCTATCCGGGCCGGGCCCACTACGCCGAACGGGCCGCAGGCCGCCGGATCCCCGTGATGGTGCTCGAGTTCGTGGGCGACGGTGGCCCTACTTCGGGTTGACGCTCACGACCTTGCAGACGAAGTCCTCGAACTTCTTCAGCCAGTCGGTGACGAACGCCGCGGTGGACTGGTCGGTGATCTCCCCGTCCTCGTTGATCAGGCCCTCGGTGAACTGGATGTACGCCTCGGGCTGGGCGAGTTCCGGGGAGTTCACGAACGACAGAACGCTGCGCAGGTGCTGCTGGGCGACGGCGGTGCCGATCTTGCCGGGAGAGGTGCCGATCACCGCGGACGGCTTGTGCGCGAACGAGTTCTGGCCCCATGGCCGCGACCCCCAGTCGATCGCGTTCTTGAGCGACCCGGGGATGGACCGGTTGTACTCGGGGGTGACGAAGATCAGCGCGTCGACCGCAGCGATCGACTTCTTGAACGCGACACCCTCCGCCGGGTAGTCGGCATCGTAATCGTGGTTGTAGAGGGGCAGATTCCCGATCGGGATCTCCTGCAGCTCGAGGTTGGTGTCGGTGCTGAGCCGGTGCAGCGCCTTGGCGAGCCTGCGGTTGATCGACACCCTGGACAGACTGCCGATGAACACGCCAACCTGGTACGACATCGGGGCCGCCTTTCGCCGATCACGTCGGGAACTTCGGATACCACCTTCAGTACGGTGTCCGAGCCTACGCGCCGTGCCCCATCGCCCGCAGCATGGAGAGCATCTCCGCCCGCGACTGCGCACCGAGACGGCGCCGGATCCGGGCCACGTGGTGCTCGACGGTCTTCGCGGAGATGAACAGCCGTGCCCCGATGTCCCGGTAGGTCAACCCCGTCACCAGCAGGCGCGCGACGTCGGATTCGCGCTCGGTGAGCGTGGCACCCATCTCCCGCGTGGCCGCCGGGGCGCCCACCGGTGCGGGAACTGGTCGCAGTGACCGCGCCACCTGAAGCAGCGCCGTCGCTGTCGCGGTGTCCGTCACCCGCAACGCGGCCTCGCTGGCGAGTCGCGCGCCGTCCCACGGCAGCCCGATCGTCCCGAGTGCCACGGCCGCCTTCTCCACCTCCTCGGCGTCGGTCTCGCCCTGCAGCACCCGGAGCCAGGCGCGGCCCGCGCGAGCGAGTCCCGCGGCATGGGAACTGGTTTCGGCGGCGACACCGAGTGCGTGCGCGTGCGGCACGAGGTCGGCGGGAGACTCGGTGAGGATCGCGGCCTGTACGCCGTACCAGTGCAGCGGGGCGCCCCACAGGGTCGGCTCGCCGAGTCGGGTCAGCAGGTCCCGCGCCTGGTCCACCAGGTGCGCCACCCGGTCGGTCTCCGCGAGTCGTGCTGCCCCGAGCCACAGTTCGCCCAGCGGAAGCAGGCTCAGCAGGTCCACCGAGTGCTCCGCGACCACGGTCTGGGCGCCGTCCCAGGACTGGCGAAGCGAGCCGATGTCGCCGGTGCGGCGGGCAATGCCGACCCGCAGCGCGGCCGCGAACAGCGCGTCGCGGGGGCGCAACCCGGTCGCGTCGAGGGTGTCGACGGTACGGGCGGCCGCATCCAGGTCGCCCTGCAGCATCGACACCCAGGCCGTCAACAGCAGGTGGCGGTCGCGGACGAGGTCTCCGTCGACGTCGGTCTCCACCGCGCGTGCCAGCACGGACCGGGCGCGGCCCAGTTCGCCGCAGTGCAGCGCCGCGAGCGCGGTCAGCGCCGCGCCGCTGTCGGGCAGCAGGCGGGCGCGGGACACGTTGGCGGACAGGGACACCCCGCGGGTGAGGGAGTTCAGCGCGATCGGGGCGGAACCGTCGAGTGACTGTCGCAGCCCCTGCGCGAGCAGGGCCTCCGCGGCCGTCGACGACGTGGGAGGGGCGTCCGTGACCCCGCGTGCGGCGGCGGCCGCCGATTCGGGGCGTCCGGCCGCGAGCAGCACGATCTCGGCGATCGGCCGGTCGGTGCCCATCCGGTCCGGGCCCAACCACTCGTACAGGTCGGCGCTGCGCACCAGCATGCCCTGGTGCGCGGCGACGCCGGCCGCGACGCGGACGGCGGCGGCGAGGTCCGCCGGCGGGGTGACCGCTGCCCGCTCGAGCAGGGTGTCCGCGAGGCGGGCGGCGGTGTCGAGGTCGCCCGCCAGGGCTGCGGCCTCGGCCCGGCGCAGTGCCAGCCCATCCGCGTCCGCGCCCGCCCACACCGCCTCCTCGTAGAGGGCGGTGGCCAACCGTGGCCGGGCGAGGTCGCCCTGGGCGCACAGGAATTCGGCCAGCACGGGGTCGCTGACGCCGGCAGCCGCGAAGGCGCGGGCCGCCGCCACGTCCAGGGTGCCGAGGTCGCACTTGGCGTGCAACGCCGCCACGTGCAGCGCGGTCACCCGCTGCGGTCCCAGTGCCGTCCGCAGTGGCTCGCACGCCGAGGCCAGCAGCGTGTCGGCCTGCTGCAGCAGGCCGCAGCCGCGGGCCCGGTCCACCAGGTCCCGCCCTGCGTCCGCGCTCAGGGTGAGCGTTCGGGACAACTCGGAGGCGTCCAGTCCGGCGCCGACGGTTGCAACGGTCAACGCGCACAGCAGGTCCGGGTCGAGCCCGGCGAGCACCTCGGCGTGGCAGGTGGCGACGGCGGACGCAATCGTCCGGTCCGCCCCGGTCGGGGCCGGCGCGCCGCTCAGGGCCGTCAGGGTCGCGTCCACGTAGCGCGGCAGCCCCCCGGTCAGGCGATGGATCAGACCCACGAGCTGGTTCGGAAGAGACGCTCCGAGAACGGTTTCCGCGAGTGCCGCGATCTCCCGGGTGGTCAGGACTCCCAACGGCACGGTGCCGTCGAGTGCCGCAGTAAGGGTGCGCAGCGCGGGATTGGCGGTACGGGGCTCGGCGGCGACCACGACGGTCACGTCCGGGCGGGCGGCCAGCGCGGTCAGTGCATCCAGCGCCGCGGTGGGCAACAGGTGCGCGTCGTCGACGACCACCGCGCTGCCCGGATCCGGATCGACGGTCGTGGTCGTGAGGACCGGCCCCGGAACCCTTTCGCGCACCAGGGCAAGCAGGGCCGATTTCCCGGTGCCCGAGACCCCGCGCACCAGCAGGTGCGGGTGTCCGGTTCGGATGCCGTCGAGCAGGGCCCGGACGGCGGGTGTCGCGACAGCGGGCGCGGGACGCGTCAACTGGGCCGGCATTCTCGTCTCCCTCACGTCTTCTCTCGTACTCGCCGTGTCCTAGTTGCCCAGCAGTCCGCCGACGACGCCGCCGACGGCGTTGCCGACACCCCCGACCACGCCCCCGACACCGTTCACGACGCCCCCGACGCCCTGGCCGACTCCGCCCACCACTTCTCCGACGCCCGCGCCGACGCCGCTGGCGGCTTCGCCCACGCCCTGGCCGACACCGGTCGCGACCTCACCGCCGCCACCCCCGGGGGCGGGTGCGGGAGCCGGAGCAGGTGCGGGCGCGGGGCTCTGCGCCTCGGGAGCAGCGGGGGCCGGTGCGGGCGACGCGGCCGCCGCGGACTGCTCACCGGGGAGGGGCGCGGGTGCCGGGGCCGGTGCGCCGGGTGTGCCGGCGACGGTGACCGCCTGCGCCGCGCGGGGGGCGGCGGTGGAGCCGTTCGCGGTCGCGGCGGTCGGGTCCGCCGCGACCGATCCGGGGGTGGCCCCGGAGGTGGTGCTGTTCGAAACCGATTCCGGAACACCGGTTCCGGCGGAGGTCCGGGGGGCGGTGACGCCGCTGGTGGGTTGCGAATCGGCGGTCGAGGAGAATGTGCCGGTGCCCAGCGACAAGCCGCCTGCGGTGAGGGCGACGATCGCTGCGGCGGCCGCGGAGACCAGTCCCGCCTTCTTCGCGGTGCTCAGCCCCCCGGCACTGCGGGAGGCGGCGACGGGGACGGGCGTCGGTGCGGTCGGGGCGGCGACCTCGTCGCCCAGCGCCGCGCCGAGCACAGCGAACGCGGCCGTGTCGCGGGCCGCCGGCGTCGCGGCGGCCCGATCCGATGCCAGCATCGCCGCCCCGGCCGCGGAGGTCGACACCGGGTTCGTATCCGCAACCACGGGCAATCGCAGTGCCGCCGAGAGCAGCTCGGTGACCAGGGGGATGGCAGAGCTGCCGCCGACGAGCAGGACCAGCCCGATGTCGGACAGTTCGAGGCCGGCGCCGCGTACTGCCTCGTGCACCAGGTTCACCGAATCGGCGAGCGGTTCGCGGATCAGGTCCTCGAGCTCCTCGCGGACCAACCGGACGTCGCTGTGCATCCCGGGCAGGTCGACGGTGATGACGGTGGCGGTGTCCGACGACAGCGCCTCCTTCGCGGTCCGGCACCGGGACCGCAGCTCGGTCAGCGCGGCCACCGACGCGGGGTCGAACGGGTCCAGACCGTCCGTGCCGCCCGCCATCCCATCGAGTACGTAACGCATTGTGGCGTGGTCGAACTCGGCTCCCGAATAGTCCTCGGACCGCAGCGGGGTGCCCAGGATCTCGGGGTGCTCGCCCGGCCCGAGCACCGTCACGTCGAGCGAGCCCGCCCCGAGGTCGTAGACCACGACCGGCGCGTCGGCCGATCCCGGGCGGGTGCGCTGCAGCCAGGCCAGCGCCGCTACCGGCTCGGGGACGAGGGTGACGTCCGGCAGGCCGGCGCGGTCCAGAGCGGCGGCGAGGACGTCGGCCTGGTAGCCGGACCACGCAGCCGGGTGCGCGGCGACGACGGCATCCGCGGCCGGGAGCGAATCGGCGAGGCTGCGCATGGTGGCGGCGACCAGGTCCTCGCCGGTGTGCGCGGTGCCGTCGTCGGAGATCAACGCCACCGGGTCACCGACGCGGTTCGCGTACCCCGTGACCACGGCCCCGTGCGGGTGGCCCGAAGCAGGCAGCAGGGTCGCACCGTCGTCGGCGAGCACCAGTGCGGTCGGCGCGACGACGGCGGTGCCGTCCGAGTGCACGACGGCGGTGCCGTCCGGGTGGGCGGCGGTGCCGTCCGAGTGTGCGGTGATGTCGGTGACGGCCACCGCATGCATCGAACCGACGGTCAGTCCGAGTCCTGTCGCCATGGTCTTCTCCCGTGTCGTTGGGGCGGTCGTCCGTGCGCCCCCGAGGGGGCCGATTCCGGGGTCCCAGGGGGCGGCCACACGGGGTCGCCGATGTTTGCTCTGTCGTAAGAAAAGCCGGTTCCGTTACCGATTGCACGCCCATATCCGCAGTTGAGGGACCTTTCCCCTATACCGTCGAGATCCCCTATGTCCCCCGCCCCCAGGCGGCCCGCGCAAAGGGGGGAGTTGACCCCGTTGGGCAGGCGCAGGCCGCTGCCTAGCGTCGGAAGGGTCACTTTCCATGTGGATCGCGCTGTCGCTCCACCGACACGTCAGGAGTCCGACATGGCCACGAATGCGCTGCTCGATTTCATCCTCAGCCTGCTGCGCGACGACGAGGCGCGGGCCGCGTACTGCGCGAACCCCGACGCGGTGCTCGCGGCCGCCGGCCTCGGCGACGTCTGCCACGCCGACATCGCCGCGGTGGCGCCGCTGGTGGCCGAGTCCGGTCTGTTCGCCGGCGCCGGCACCGAGTTGACGAGCATCCTCGCTGCCGGCGGTGACGCGGGCGGCGCGCTCGGCGGGGCCCTCGCCGGTGGATTGGGCGGCGGTCTGGGAGCCGGCCTCGGCGGCGGCCTTGGGCTGGGTGCCGGCGCGGGGCTCGGCCTCGGTGCGGCGGTCGGCGGCGACCTCGGTGGCGGTCTCGACCTCGGTGCCGATCTCGGTGCCGCGCTCAGCGCGGCGCTCGGCGCGGCCCTGCAGATCGGTGGCCAGATCGGTGCCGATCTCGGTGCCGCGCTCGGTGCGGCCCTGAACGTGTCCGGCGGGCTCGGTGGTGGTCTGGACGTGGGCGGCGCCCTCGACCTCGGAACCTCCGTCGCCGCCGCCCTGGGCGGCGCCCTCGGTGTCGGTGGCGACCTGACGGCCGACCTCGGCGCGGCCCTCGGTGGCGCGCTCGGTGCGGTCACCGACATCGATCTCGGTCTCGGTGGTGATCTGGACCTGAGTTCGGTGCTCGGAGCCGCGTTCGGCGTGGGCGGCGACCTGGGCGCGAACCTCGGTGCCACGCTCGGTGGCGTCCTCGGCGGGGCCGTCGGCGTCGGCGGCGGGATCGGCGCCGAGTTGGCGTCCGCACTGACCGGTGGACTCGACCTCGGAGCCGGACTGGGGGCGGCTCTCGGGGGTGCGCTCGGCGTCGGCGGCGAGCTGTCCACGGTCCTCGGTGGTGCGCTCGACACCGCCCTCGGCCTGGGCGGCGGACTCGGTGCCGAACTGTCGGGCCTGCTCGGCGGCGGCGTCGGTGGGGTCCTCGACGTCGCGGGTGACCTCGGTGGCGCGCTCGGCGGCGACCTGACCGCCGCACTGAGCACCGCACTCGGTGGCGCGCTCGGTGCCGGCGGCGAGATCGGCGCGGACCTCGGTGGTGCGCTCGGCGGCGTGCTCGGCGCGCTGGTGAACGCGGGCGGTGGCCTCGATCTCGACAGCACCCTCGGGCTGGGCGGCGACCTGGCCGGTGCGCTCGGCGGTGCCCTCGGACTCGGTGGCGGCGTGACCGCGGAGCTGGGGACGGCACTCGACGCGGCACTGGGCGCAGGCGGACTGCTGGACCTAGCCGGCGGCCTCGGTGGTGGGCTGGGCGCGACCCTGAGCACGGCGCTGAGCGGCGCGCTCGGTGCCGGTGGCGGGATCGGCGCGGACCTCGGTGGCGCACTCGGCGGCGTCCTGGGTGGGGCTCTCGGTGCCGGCAGCGGACTCGGCGGCGCGCTGGACGCCGCGCTCGGGGGCGGCCTCGATCTGGGTGGCGCGCTGAGCACCGCTCTCGGCGGTGCGCTCGATCTCGACAGCACCCTCGTCGGCGACCTCGGTGGGGCCCTCGGCGGTGCGCTCGGCGCAGGCGGGCTGACCGAGCTCGACTTGTCGGGTCTGCTCGGCGGCGGCCTGGACGCCGGTGTGGGTGTCGACCTGAGCAGTGTTCTCGGCGCCGCGCTCGGCGCGGACGGCGCACTCGGCGGCCAGCTCGGTGCGGCCCTCGGGACCGCACTGGACGGCGCCCTCGGCGGCGAGGCGGGCCTCGGTGGCCTGCTCGGGGCCGAGGGCGGACTCGGCGGCGCCGTCAGCTCCGCGCTCGGTGGGGCGCTCGGCGTCGACAGCGCGCTGACCGGCGACCTGGGGGCGGCACTGAACGGTGCCCTCGACGTCGTCGACCTGGAAGCGGCCGCCGGTGGCGGTCTGGTCGGCGTGCTCGAGAGCGCGTTCGGCGTCGGTGGCGAGGCCGGATCCGATCTCGGCGCCGCGCTCGGAGGGGTGCTCGGTGCCGGCCTCGGTGGCGACCTCGCCACCGACCTTGATCTCGCAGGTGGTGCCGGGGTGAACCTCGGCGCCGCGCTGGGCGGCGCCCTCGGCGCGGGCGGGGAGGCCGGGGCCGGTCTCGGTGCCGCGCTCGAATCCGTGCTTGGCCTCGGTGGCGGCCTCACCACCGGACTGGACGGGCTGCTCGGTGCGACCGGGACCGTCGGCGGCGTCGTCGACGCGGGTACCGGTCTCGCCGGATCCCTCGGCACCGCGCTGGGAGGCACGGTCGAGGCGGGCGGCACCGCAGGCGCCGACCTGAACACCGCGCTCACCGGCGCCGCGAACGGCGGAATCGACACCCTCGCCGGGCTCGGTGGGGGGCTCACCGCCGGCCTCGGCGGCGGCCTCGGGGGACTGATCGACGCGGGCACCGGGCTCGGCACCGACCTCTCCGGGACGCTGCACACCGCGGCCGACGCGGGTGCGGGGCTCGGTGGCGCGGTGTCCGGTCTCGCCGACGCGGGCGCGGGGCTCGACGGTGCGGTCTCCGGTCTCGCCGGCGCAGGTGCGGGGCTCGGTGGCGCGGTGTCCGGGCTCGCCGGCGCGGGCGCGGGTCTCACCTCCGGACTCGACGTGGCCGCGGGCCTCGGTGGCGGGTTCGCCGGCGACGTGACGGGCGGTGCGTCCGGTGCGGGCGCGGTGTCCGGTTCGGGCGGTGTCGACGCCGGCGGATCGGGAACCGCTGCTGCATCCGGTGTTTCGACGACCGGCGCGAGCGCCGACTCCGGCCTCGTCGGCGACCTCACCTCCGGCCTGCACGGTGCGGCCACGGGGGCGTCCAACGCGTGGACGTCGCTCGACGCCTCGCACGCCTTCGGGGCCGAGACCTCCGCCACCGACAGCGGCCTGTTCTCGAACACCGGCGACAGCCTGTTCGGGGAGGACCACACCGTCGTCGACCCGCACGTCGACGAGGGCACCTCGCTGGTGGACCCGCTGCACCACTGAGTGCCCCCGCACCCGTCCCTGTAACGGAATCGGCCCCGCACACGGTAGACAGTTGTGCGGGGCCGGTCTTCGCGGAGAGAAGTGTGAGTCGGGTTCATGGACAACGCATCCGGTACGACGATGCCGCCCACCGAGGCCCCCGCTGCTGCGGGGCAGCTCGTCGGCCTGCTGGACGAGGTCGGGGCGATAGCCCGCGCCGCAGGCCGCGCAGACCTGGGCACCCGTCTCGCCGGTGCCCGCAGCCGCCTCGTCGACCCCCGGATGCGCGTCGTCGTGGTCGGACAGCTCAAGCAGGGCAAGAGTCAGCTCGTGAACGCGCTGCTCAACCTGAACATCTGCTCGGTCGGCGACGACGAGACGACCGCCGTCGCGACGGTGGTGCAGAACGCGCAGTCCCCGTCCGCCGAACTGGTACTCGCCGAACCCGGACTCGACCCGGTGCGCGTGCCGGTCCCGATCGACGAGCTCGCCGCGCTGACACCGACGACCCCCCTCGCCGGTGGCCGGGAGGTGCTGCGGGTCGAGGTGAACGTGCCCAGTCCACTGCTCGCCGACGGTCTCGTCCTGGTCGACACGCCCGGCGTCGGCGGACACGGAAATCCGCACGCGGCAAGCACACTCGGCCTGCTCACCGCGGCCGACGCGGTGCTGGTGCTCTCCGACGCCAGCCAGGAGTTCACCGAACCCGAACTGGCGTTCCTCCGGCAGGTCCGTGCACTGTGCCCGGCGGTCGCGTGTCTGGTCAGCAAGACCGACCTGTACCCGCACTGGCGGGAGATCGTCGACGCCGACCACGGGCACCTGGACCGGGCCGGGTTGGAGGTGCCGCTGATCCCGGTGTCGTCCCTGCTGCGCACGCACGCGCTGCGGCTGCAGGATGCGGACCTGAATGCCGAGTCCGGGTTCGCCGCACTGTACGACTTCCTGCGTGAGCAGGTGCGCACTCGCACGGAGGCCGCCACCCGCCGGTCCGTCGCTCTCGACGTCCGGTCCGCGGCCGAGCATCTCACCCTCACCCTCGGCAGCGAGCTTGCGGCCCTGCGGGATCCGGCCAAGGGCGCCGCGGCCGTCGCGGAACTGCAGAAGGCGAAGGCGGTGGCCGAGGAACTGCAGAAGAAGTCCTCGCTGTGGCAGCAGACGCTCGCCGACGGCATCGCGGACCTCGCGGCCGACATCGACCACGACCTGCGCGACCGGTTGCGGCGCGTCACGAGGGAGGCCGAGGAGACCGTCGACGACGGCGACCCCGGCAAGGACTGGCCGCAGTTGGGGGAGTGGCTGCAGCAGCAGGTCGCCACCTCGATCGGCGACAACTTCGTGTGGGCGCACGACCGTTCCGTGTGGCTGGCGGAGGTGGTCGCCGGGCACTTCGCCGACTCCGGCGCCGTCGCGCTGCCCCACCTCGACGTCGCCGACCTCGACGGTGTGCTCGAACCCGTTGCCGCACTGTCGGATCTGGAGTCCGGTCGGATCGGCATAACCCAAAAGGTGCTGGTGGGGATGCGCGGCTCGTACGGCGGTGTGCTGATGTTCGGCCTGATCACCACCATGATGGGCATGGCGTTGGTGAACCCGATCTCGGTCGGCGCCGGTCTGCTGCTCGGCACCAAGGCGTACCGGGAGGACCGCCAGGGCCGAGTCCTCAAGCGCCGCAGCGAGGCCAAGATGGCCATCCGCCGGTTCGTCGACGACGTCAGTTTCCAGGTGAGCAAGGAGTCGAAGGACCGCCTGCGGCTGATCCAACGGGCACTGCGCGACCACTTCTCCGCGATCGCGGAACAGACGCTGCGCTCGCTCGGCGAGTCGCTGCGCGGGGCTCAGGAGGCCGCGAACCTGGCCAGTGCGCAGCGCACCCGCCGGATCGCCGAGATCGAGGAACAGATGCGCGTCCTCGCCCACGTCCGAGCGGCAGTCGCGGAGGTCGGTGCGTGAGCGCCACTGCGCTGGCCACTGCCCGGGACCTGATCGGCGCCGCCCGAGGGGTCTCGGGCACGGGTGCGCGCGCCCAACTCGACGACTGCGCCCGCCGACTGGAGGAGCCGCTGCGGGTCGCGCTGGCCGGCTCGCTGAAGGCCGGGAAGTCAACGCTGCTCAATTCGATTGTCGGACAGGACATCGCTCCCACCGACGCCACCGAGTGCACCCGGGTGGTGACGTGGTACCGCAGCGGCGCCACCCCCACCGTCACCGCCCGGTACGGCCACGACCACACCGTCAACGTGCCGGTGCAGCGACGCGACGGCAGCCTCACCTTCGACCTCGGCGAGCTGACCGCGTCCGAGGTGGACCGGCTCGAGGTGGAATGGCCGGCGCGGGCGCTGCAGCACACCACCATCATCGACACCCCCGGCACCTCGTCGCTGTCGAAGGACGTTTCCGCCCGCACCCTGCGGATGCTGACCCCGGAGGGCGGGGCGTCCGGGGCGGACGCGGTGGTGTACCTGCTGCGCAACCTCGGTGCGTCCGACGTGCAGTTCCTCGGGCAGATCGGCGCGCACGTCGGCGGCGAGTCCGGCCCGCTCGGCGTCGTCGGCGTGGTGTCCCGGGCCGACGAGGTCGGCGCGGGCCGGATCGACGCGATGACGTCCGCGAAGGACGTCGCGGCCCGGTTCGCCGGTGAACTCGAACGCACCGGACTGTGCCAGGCCGTCGTCCCCGTCGCCGGACTGCTCGCGCTCGGTGCCCGCACCCTGAGGCAGAGCGAGTACGAGGCATTCCGTGCGCTCGCCTCCGTTCCGGCCGACGACCTCCAGGTCGCGATGCTGTCCGCGGACCGGTTCGCCCGCCCCGACAGCCCGCTTCCCGTCTCCGCCGAACTCCGCACCCAGCTCGCACATCGATTCGGGCTGTTCGGTATTCGGCTGGCGGTCGCGCTGATCAAGCTCGGCACCGCGGACTCGCCGTCACTCGCCGCCGAACTCGTCGAACGCAGCGGACTGAACGAACTGCGCCAGGTCATCGACGTCCAGTTCGGGCAGCGCGCCGACCAGTTGAAGGCGCACTCGGCGCTGCTCGCGGTCGAGCGGGTGCTCGCCGTCGAACCGGGCGTCGACGCGGGGCGGGTCCTGGACGCGGTCAAGCGCACCCTGTCGGATGCGCACGGGTTCCAGGAGATTCGCCTCCTCGGCCGGCTCCGGTCCACGCCGTTGACCCTGTCGGAGGACGACGCCGTGCACCTGCAACGGTTGATCGGCGGGTACGGCATCGCGGCCTCCGCGCGGCTCGGGCTCGAACCCGATGCCGCAGTCGCCCGACAACGCGACCTCGCGCTCGGCGCCGTCCGCTACTGGCGCACCCGGGCGGAGCACCCCCTCGTCGACCGGTTCACCGCACGTGCCTGCGCGGTCGCCGCCCGCAGCGCCGAAGGGGTCCTCGCCGACCTGCGGTGACCGCGTCCTGCCCGAGGGCGCCGGACGGGTGTCGAGCAGCCGCCGCCCTGGACGAAACGTGGCACACCCTTTACCTCGCGATGGGTGTTACTCTGCAGCCGAATTCAGTTGCCACTCAGGTAAATAAGCGTTTCACATGCCAATTCAGGGTTCGCTGTCGAGTGGCTGATCTTCGTGAACTCTGGCCTTTCGGTCGGAGCAACCTCCTTCGGGTTGGTGGTGGTCGGGTCCGCCGCGGGAGGTCGTGGCGGTCGGGGCGTGCGACTGGTGCTCGCAGGCGTCGTGATGAGCGCGGCGGTCAGCGCGATGCACTACACCGGGATGTGGGCGATCCGTATCCAGGGTTCGATCGACCACGATTCGGGCCTGGTGATCGCGTCGATCGTGATAGGTGTGGTCGCCGCGACCGCGGCGTTGTGGTTCTCGCAGGTGGCGAATCGATGGTTCCTGCAGGTGCCTGCGGCGCTGGTGATGGGTCTGGCGGTGGTGTCGTTGCACTACACCGGGATGGCCGGTGTGCGGGTGCACGTGGACCCGAGCGCGCCCGAACCGACCGGAATGTCGGTGACGACGTTGCTGTTTCCCGCTTTCGGCATCGGCATGGTGGTCCTCGCTGCGGTGACCGTTGCGCTGATGGTTGCCAGTACGCAGGAGGAGCGCGATCTCGAGACGCAGATCGCCGAGTGGGAGACGCCCGCGCGGATGTAGCCGGTCCGCGTCGACTGCACCGGTAGTCGTCGTTGCGCCGTTCGACGTCCTTTCGTTGCCCGGCGAGGAACATGACCTTTCCGGTCAGGACCTCACGCGAATGCCGGCGCCACGAAGCGCCGCACCAGCCGGCGTTCGGCGTCCGGGTCGGGCACCGGCCAGGACAGCAGCATCAGCACCACCCCCACCGTCCACTGCACACCCTCGTCGGACGGTGAGAGTCCGCTGAGTGTCGCGGACAGGGACTCGAGTTGTGGTGAACCGGCGAGGTGGTCGTCGACGTCGCGGGTGCGCGATCCGCTGAACCAGCCGTGCAGGGCCGCGTCGCCGCGGACCGCCCGTACCGACGTGAGGATCGCTTCCGCCACTCGGTCCGCCCCGTCCAGTCCGGCGACCGCCGCGGACACCTGACGCGCGACGTCGGTCGCCGCGCGGGCGAGGACCCCGTCGAGAATCGCCTGCCTGCCGCCGACGTGCCGGTACAGCGTCGCGCGGGAGCAGCCGGCCCGGTCCGCGACGGCGTCGACCGTGACCGCGTCGAATCCACGCTCGGCGAGCACCGCCGCCGCGGCGACGAGAATGCGCTCGGTGGCGGCGGTCCGCCGGGTCGATCCGGTGAGCCAGTCGGTGCGATCCGCCATCGAAATCTCCTGAAACCCGGGTGCCGAAACCGTCTCAGTGTGAGACGCCAGGCACCGATTCGTCCAGCCCGGTTCGCGCCCGGCCTGCGCGGACGCCGGCCGCGGTGAGACGCAGTGCGGCCCCTGCTGTCCCGCGGATTCTCACTTTCCGTCGAGGTCTTGACGGTGCCGATCCGTGGCTGCCACGGTGGCCCGGAACCGCAGGACAACGGGAGGGCCGCAGACGTGACCGACGCACCGACGATCGACGTGTTCGCCCCGGAGACGCTCGACGACCCGTACCCGCTGTACGCGCGGCTGCGGCGGGAGGCTCCGGTGTTCCGGATCCCCGGTACCCGCTTCCACCTGGTGTCCACCGCGGAGTTGGTCGCCGACGCCACCACTCGCACCGACGACTTCTCGTCGAACCTGACCGGCGCCCTCGCGCACGGGCCGATCGGGCCGGCGCCCTTCGACATGAGCGGGGACGGTCGCGCGGTTCACGTCCTCGCCACCGCCGACGACCCCGCCCACGCCGCGCACCGCAAACTCGTGCTGCCGACACTGGTGGCCAAGCGGATCCGTGCGCTGGAGCCGGAGATGCGCGCACTCGCGAACCGGTTGTGGAACGAGGGACTCCACGGCCGCCGCATCGACTGGGCCGCCGCGGTCGCCGACCGGTTGCCCATGACCATGGTCGCGCGGCTGATCGGTCTGCCCGAGGACGACGTGCCGCAGCTGCTGACCTGGTCCTACGACAGCACGGAGATGCTCAGCGGTGTGATCGGCGAGGCCGAACTGCCCCGGCTGACGGCCGCGGCGGCGCGGCTGACCGGCCACCTGTACACGACTTTCGAACGGGCGCAGCATGATCCGCACGGCAACCGTGATTGTCTGCTCGGCGACCTGGCCGGGGCGTGCGCGGCCGGCGCCCTGACCGTGGACGTGGCGGTCCTGATCCTGGTGCAACTGGTCGGCGCCGGAGGCGAGTCCACCGCCGGGCTGATCGGATCGTCGGCCCGCCTGCTCGCCGACCGTCCGCACCTGCAGGCGCGGCTTCGTGCGGACCCGGACCTGATCGCCCCGTTCCTCGACGAGGTGCTCCGGTTCGAGTCACCGTTCCGCGGGCACCACCGGCATGTCACCCGCGACACCACGCTCGGCGGCGTCCGGCTCGCCGCGGACGATCATCTGCTGCTGCTGTGGGGATCGGCCAACCGCGACCCCGCGGTGTTCGAGGATCCGGACGACGTGCGGCTGCACCGGCCGAACCTCAAGGCGCATCTGGCATTCGGTAAGGGCGCCCACTTCTGCGTCGGGGCGGCGCTGGCCCGCGCGGAGGCACAGATCGCGATCCGGATGCTGCTCGACCGCAGCGATCGCATCGAGCTGGTCGACGCGGCCAGGGCGCCGAGCCTGCTGGTGCGCAGGCACACCGAACTGCACCTGTCGGTGTGACCGTCAGCGCCGCCCGCGCAGCCAGTCCGTGACGGCGGGGGTGAAGAGCAATGCCACGCCGGCGATCACCAGCAGCACGTAGACCGTCGGCGCCCACTGCAGCACACCGCCCGTCGCGTCCGTCGCGTCGGCGAGCAGCGACCAGAACACGAACGCCGCAGCGACCGACGCCGCGCCGACGACCGCCAGCACGATCCGGCCGGCGGCCCGCCGTGCGCGCAACACCTGCAGCCCGATCAGGGCCGTCACGAACAGCACCGCGCCTGCCGCCGCGCAGCCGAGCAGCGTCAGCGAGACCGCGTCCGCGATGTCCGCGCTGGAGGTGTCCGGGCTCTCCCCGGCGAGCGACGACTCGAGGGCCTCGCGGACGTCGGCGAGGTCGAGGGCGGTGGCGGCGGCGATCCCGATCAGCACCGCGAGCGAGGCGATCCAGCACCCGACCGCCGCCCGCAACGGTCGCGGTGTCGCGTCGCCGGTGGCGGGGCGGCGGGGTTCGACGTGGAACTCCGGTCGCGGGGGAGGCGGGCGGTGCGAGACCCCGGGGTGGCCGGTCGCGCCCGGGTCCTGCTCGCCTGTGTTGTCCATTCCGGGATCGTAGGCGTCCGCCCTGCGGGTCCCGGAGGATCCACGCCGGGGCGCCCGCCGATCCGGCCACGCGCCGCGCTCCCGCCGACCTCCCCTGGAGTGGTGGGGATCACATCGCGATGAAGCGCCCTGTCCGGGAACAAACCTGCGGGGGTGCCCGTTGACCCTCTCGACAGCCTTGAGTGTGGATGACTCAAGTTTTGCTTGACTCCCGAAACCGGGCATTGCAAACTTGAGCCTGTGCCACTCACTTAGGGTGAGGAAGCTGAGAAACGCCAGCACGACAATCCGGCCGAACCCTGGCCGGAGTGCTGCAACACGTAGGAGGAATCACTATGGCTCGTGCGGTCGGTATCGACCTCGGGACCACCAACTCGGTCGTGGCAGTGCTCGAAGGCGGCGAGCCCGTAGTGGTCGCCAACTCCGAGGGCTCGCGCACCACCCCGTCGATCGTCGCCTTCGCCAAGAACGGCGAGGTGCTCGTCGGCCAGCCCGCGAAGAACCAGGCGGTCACCAACGTCGACCGCACGATCCGCTCGGTCAAGCGCCATATCGGCACCGACTGGACCGTCGCCATCGACGACAAGAAGTACACCTCGCAGGAGATCAGCGCGCGCACGCTGATGAAGCTCAAGCGTGACGCCGAGGCGTACCTCGGTGAGGAGATCACCGACGCCGTCATCACCGTCCCCGCCTACTTCGAGGACGCGCAGCGACAGGCCACCAAGGAAGCGGGCCAGATCGCCGGCCTGAACGTGCTCCGCATCGTCAACGAGCCCACCGCGGCCGCGCTGGCGTACGGCCTCGACAAGGGTGAGAAGGAGCAGACCATCCTGGTCTTCGACCTCGGTGGCGGCACCTTCGACGTGTCCCTGCTCGAGATCGGCGACGGTGTCGTCGAGGTCCGCGCGACCTCCGGTGACAACCACCTCGGCGGCGACGACTGGGACGAGCGCGTCGTCAACTGGCTCGTCGACAAGTTCAAGGCGTCCAGCGGCATCGACCTGACCAAGGACAAGATGGCCCTGCAGCGTCTGCGCGAGGCCGCGGAGAAGGCGAAGATCGAGCTGTCGTCCTCGCAGTCGACCTCCATCAACCTGCCCTACATCACCGTCGACGCGGACAAGAACCCGCTCTTCCTCGACGAGCAGCTCACCCGCGCCGAGTTCCAGAAGATCACCTCCGATCTGCTGGACCGCACCCGCGCACCGTTCCAGTCCGTCATCAAGGACGCGGGCATCTCCGTCGGCGACATCGACAACGTCGTGCTCGTCGGCGGCTCCACCCGCATGCCTGCCGTGTCCGACCTGGTGCGCGAGCTGACCGGTGGCCGTGAGCCCAACAAGGGCGTGAACCCGGACGAGGTCGTCGCCGTCGGCGCCGCCCTGCAGGCCGGCGTCCTCAAGGGCGAGGTCAAGGACGTGCTGCTCCTCGACGTCACCCCGCTGTCCCTCGGCATCGAGACCAAGGGTGGCGTGATGACCAAGCTCATCGAGCGCAACACCACCATCCCGACCAAGCGGTCCGAGACCTTCACCACTGCCGACGACAACCAGCCGTCCGTGCAGATCCAGGTCTTCCAGGGTGAGCGCGAGATCGCCTCGCACAACAAGCTCCTCGGCTCCTTCGAGCTCGCGGGCATCCCGCCGGCCCCGCGCGGCGTGCCGCAGATCGAGGTCACCTTCGACATCGACGCCAACGGCATCGTGCACGTCACCGCGAAGGACAAGGGCACCGGCAAGGAGAACACGATCAAGATCCAGGACGGCTCCGGCCTGTCCAAGGAGGAGATCGACCGGATGGTCAAGGACGCCGAGGCGCACGCCGAGGAGGACAAGGCCCGCCGCGAGGAGGCCGAGGTCCGCAACCAGGCCGAGTCGCTGGTGCACCAGACCGAGAAGTTCATCAAGGACAACGAGGACAAGGTCCCGGCCGACGTCAAGGAGAAGGTGCAGGCCGCGATCACCGAGGCCAACACCGCCCTGGCCGGCAGCGACATCGCCGCAGTCAAGTCCGCGGTCGAGAAGCTCGCCACCGAGTCCCAGGCACTGGGGCAGGCGATCTACGACGCGCAGGCCGCAGAGTCCGCCGCCGCCGGTGACGGTGCCGGCCCGGCCCAGGACGGCGACGTCGTCGACGCCGAGGTCGTGGACGAGCCGAGCGACCAGGACAAGAAGTGACGGCGGAGAACCCCGACCGCGAGTCGGCCGACGCGCCCGTCGTCGACGCCGACACCACCCCGGCCGCCGCTGACGCGGCGGCCGGGCCCGCGGCGGAGATCGAGGTCGACGAGCTGGCCAAGGCCATCGTGGAGCGGGACCAGGCTGTCAAGGACCTGGGCTACGCGAAGGCCGATCACGCCAACGACCTGCGCAAGTTCAAGATCCGTCAGGCCGAGGCGGTGGACAACGCCAAGGTCGCGATCGTCACCAAGTTCCTCGACGTGGCCGACGACCTCGACCGGGCCCGCGCCCACGGCGACCTCGAGTCGGGTCCGCTGAAGGCACTGTCCGACAAGCTGTCCGGCGTGTTCGACGGCATCGGGCTGATCGCGTTCGGGCAGGAGGGCGACGTCTTCGCTCCGGATCTGCACGAGGCCGTGCAGATGGAGGGCGAGGGCCACAACCCGGTGCTCGGCACGGTGCTGCGCAAGGGATACAAGCTCGGCGATCGCGTGCTCCGGCACGCGATGGTGACGGTCACCGACGGCGAGCCCGCCGCGGACGAGTCCGCACAGTAATCACACAAGTAACAGTGAGAGGAGGAGGCACCCGGTGAGCCAACGGGAGTGGATCGAGAAGGACTTCTACAAGGACCTGGGTGTCTCCTCCGACGCCTCGGCCGACGAGATCAAGAAGGCCTACCGGAAACTGGCGCGGGACCTGCATCCCGACGCCAATCCCGGTGACACCGCCGCCGAGGAACGCTTCAAGGCGGTCAGCGAGGCCAACGCCGTGCTGTCGGACCCCGCCAAGCGCAAGGAGTACGACGAGACCCGCCGGTTGTTCGCAGGCGGTGGCGGCGGCTTCGGTCGCGGCGGTTTCGCGCCCGGCGGCGAATACACCACCGGCGGTACCGGCTTCAGCGGCGAGTTCAACATCGGCGACCTGTTCGGCGGCGGCGCCGGCGGTGACGGCGGCCTCGGCGACCTGTTCGGTGGCCTGTTCGGCGGGCGCGGGGGCACCCGCACCACCGCGGCCCGGCCGCAACGCGGCTCCGACGTGGAGGCCGAGACCACCCTGCCCTTCCGCGAGGCGGCGACCGGCGTCACCGTGCCGCTGCGCCTGACCAGCCCCGCGTCGTGCACCACCTGCCACGGCAGCGGCGCCAAGCCGGGCACCAGCCCGCGAGTGTGCCCGCGCTGCAACGGTTCCGGCATCGTCAGCCGCAACCAGGGCGCCTTCGGATTCAGCGAGCCCTGCGACGACTGCCGCGGCACCGGCTCGATCATCGACGACCCGTGCTCCGACTGCCACGGCACCGGCGTGCAGAACCGCACCCGCTCCCTCACCGTCCGCATCCCCGCCGGCGTCAGCGACGGGCAGAAGATCCGCCTCGCCGGCCAGGGCGAGGCCGGCATGCGGGGCGCACCGTCCGGCGACCTGTACGTCACCGTGCACGTCAACCCGGACAAGGTGTTCGGCCGCAGCGGCGACGACCTGACCGTCATCGTGCCGGTCAGCTACGGCGAACTGGTGCTCGGTACCACGCTGTCGGTCCCGACCCTGGAGGGACGCGTCGGGGTGAAGGTCCCCGCCGGCACCGTCGACGGCCGCATCCTGCGGGTCCGCGGGCGCGGCGTACCCAAGCGCTCCGGTGGCGCCGGCGACCTGCTGGTGACCGTCAAGGTCGCGGTGCCCACGCATCTCGACGAGAAGGCCACCGAGGCACTGGCCTCGTACCTCGAGGTCGAGAAGGCGAGCGGATTCGATCCGCGCGCAGGCTGGGCCGGTGCCTGATGGCCCGGTACCGTACCGACACCACACCCAGGACCGTGCGGAGGTGAGTCATGGCCAAGGATCAGAACCAGGACGGCGCGCTCGACCCCGATGCACAGGTCTTCGTCATCTCGGTGGCGGCCGAACTGGCGGGGATGCACGCGCAGACGCTGCGTAACTACGACCGGCTCGGACTGGTCACCCCGCACCGCACCACCGGCGGCGGACGCCGGTACTCGCCGCGGGACGTCGCCCTGCTGCGGGAGGTGCAGCGGCTGTCCCAGGACGAGGGCGTCAACCTCGCGGGGATCAAGCGGATCATCGAACTGACCAACGAGGTGCAGGCACTGCAGAGCCGCGTCACCGAGATGGCCGCGGAGATCGCCCGGCTCGCCACCGGTTACCGCCGCGACCTGGTGCCCGTGCCCCGCAACAACTCCATCGTCGTCTGGAAGCCGCGCCACGAGCGCTGACACCACCGCCCACCAATGACCGAATGTGGGATTCGATCAGTCCAACTGATCGAATCCCACATTCGGTCATTCTTGGATAGGGGTGGCGGCTAGCTGGAACCGAAGAGGGGACGCGGGCCGACGGTGTACCCGGCGTTGAGGTATGGGAAGCCGGTGTCCATCCGGCTGTCGAGGCGGTAGCGGCCTGCGGCCTGCCCCTCGAGCCGGGTGCCGTTCAGGTCCCCGCCGTTGTACGAGTAGTTGTTGGCCATGAAGACCGCGTCACCACCCGGCACCGAGTACGTGACGTCGACCCCGATGCCGCCCGGATCGCTGTTGGCCGCGGTCACGATCGACTGCGAGTGCGCCGGAATGATCGCCTGCGGCCCGTTGATCCACCGCCCGTACGGGTTGTCCGACCCCTGCAGGATCATCGGGTCGTTCGTGTCGTTGGTGATGGTCATCGCGACGGTCGGGCCGGTGGCGGGGAGGGTGCCCGCGGTTGCGGTGCCGCCGACGGCGACGGCGGTGCCGACCGCGACGAGTGCGGCCAACGGCAGGACCGCATAGCGGGCGAGGTGGCGGGACGGGGTGCTGATCATGTCTTCTTCCTTTGCAGTGGTGAGGATTTCGGGATCGAGGGGTGAGGAAGCAGCCGCGCGCACCTGCGTCGCACGGCCGCCCCCTCCGGCCTGCTGGTCTGTCTCGTCGTCACGGCGTCCCGACGAGGGTGTAGGTGGCGGACATGTCGGGGTGACCGGCATGCACCGTGCGGCCCAGGCTCCAGCGGTCGCCGCCGGTGACCTCGGTGCCGTCGAGGTCGACGCCCGTCCCGAAGTTGTTGGCGGCGAACGTGGCCCGCGCATTCCCGGGCAGCTGGTAGGTCGCCGAGATCGCGCCGCCCGGATCCTGGGTGAGTGCCGTGACGACCACCGTGGTGTGGGGCGGGATCGTGTCGGGCGGGGCGGAGCGCCACCAGCCGAACCCCGGTGACCGGTCCACGAGGTGGATCGGGACCGCCGAGCGGTTGGTGATCGCCATCGCGATCGTCGGACGTGTGCTCGCGGTCGCGACCCCACCGAACGCGACCGCGGCGCCGGTGGCCGCGAGCGCGGCGGCGGGCTGGGTGAGAAATCGGGTGACCCGACCGGTGGTGGTTTTCATGACAGCTCCTGTGGTGCCGTGGTCTCTTGGTTGGTGCCGGACTGTCGTTCCCGGCGATGTGACCAACTGTGCGCCGGACCGCGCGCCCGGCGCGTCCGCCGTCCGGTCCACGTTCGGGACGACATCGGTGTCCCCCGATCGGGGGAGGACGAGCATCCGTCCAATCGGGTGCCTGTCCGACGGGACCGTGAGACAGTGAGCCATGGCCGGTTCCGGCTCCGCGGGAACGAACGTCGCGAAGGTGCGGGTGGTCGTCGGCGACGATCACCCGATGTTCCGTGAGGGCGTGGTGCGGGCACTGACCGGCAGCGGCCTGGTCGAGGTGGTCGGGGAGGCGGACGACGGCATCGCGGCACTGGACCTGATCCGCGCCGAGCACCCGCAGGTGGCACTGCTCGACTACCGGATGCCGCACCTGGACGGCGCGCAGGTCGCGGCGGCGGTCCGACGCGACGAGCTCGGCACGCGGGTGCTGCTGCTGTCGGCGCACGACGAGTCGGCCATCGTCTATCACGCGCTGCAGTCGGGGGCTTCCGGGTTCCTGCCGAAGGAATCGACCCGTGCGGACATCGTCACCGCAGTCCTCGACTGCGCGAAGGGCCGCGACGTGCTGCCCGTGGATGTCGCCGCGGGCCTGGTCGGCGAGGTGCACCGTCGGGCCGAGCCGTCCGGGCCGGCACTGAGTGCTCGCGAACGGGAGGTGCTCGCCGGCATCGCCCGTGGGCAGAGCCTCCCCGCGATCGCCGCCGACCTGTTCCTGGCCCCCTCGACCGTCAAGACCCATGCGCAGCGGCTGTACGAGAAGCTCGGCGTCTCGGATCGGGCCGCTGCGGTCGCCGAGGCGATGCGTCGAGGGTTGCTGGAGTGACCGAGTTCGCGGACCGGGTGATCGGACGGTACGAGGCGCAGACCGTCCGGGTCGCCGCGGTGCTGCGGCTGCCGCTGATCGTCCTGATCGCGACGCTGGGTCCCGTTGTCCCGGTGGAGCACTGGATGCCGGCGGTGTTCTGGACCGTGCTGGCCTGCTACGCCGTCGTGGCGGTGGTGTGGCTGGCGATGGTGTGGCGTGGGCGGGTCGGATCCTGGGCGGGCTGGGTCTCGACGGCCGTCGACATCACCGCGCTGCTTGCGCTGTGCGTGGCGTCCGGCGCCGGGACCGCCCAGCTGCTGCCGGTGTTCTTCGTGCTGCCGGTGGCGGTGGCGTTCCAGTACCGCCCCGGACTCACCGCGGCGCTCGGGTTGTGCACGGCCGCCGGGTTCTACGTGGTGTGGCTGTTCTACGCGGTGCGCGACGACACCGTCGACCTGCCCGGCGTCGTCTACCTCTACGTCGGGTTCCTGCTGTGGCTGACCGCCGCGACGACCGCGCTCTGCACGGTGCTGGTGCACCGCTCCGGGACCGTGGTGGGGCTGCTCGACGTCCGTCGCCGACTGCTGGCGGAATCGATGGATGCCGAGGAACGCGAGCGTCGGCGGCTCGCCGAGCACCTGCACGACGGTCCGCTGCAAACGGTGCTCGCGGCCCGGATGGATCTGGAGGAGGCGCTGGAACGGACCGCGGACCCGGCGGTGGCCACGGCGGAGGCGGCGTTGCGAGTGGCGGCCGGGCAGCTGCGCTCCACGGTCACCACGCTGCATCCCCAGGTGCTCGAGCAGTTGGGACTGGCGGCCGCGCTCCGGGAGCTGGGGGAGGCGTCCGCCCGTCGGTCGGGACACGCCGTGCGCCTGGACCTCGACGACGTGGGGCGCCACCCGGAAGGCGAGGCGCTGCTCTACCGCACCGCGCGGGAGGCGTTGGCGAACGTGGAGCGGCACGCCAGTGCCGGCACCGTCGAGATGCGCCTGACCCGGGATGCCGACTCGATCGGACTGGTCGTCGCCGACGACGGCGTCGGATTCGACCCCGCCGTCCTCCCGGAACGGGTGGGACAGGGACACATCGGCCTCGCGTCGGCGGCACTGCGCGTCGAGGCGGTCGGCGGCACTCTCGACGTGGTGTCTGCGCCCGGCGCGGGAACACGCGTCGAGGTGCGGGTGCCCGACGGCGGCGGGTGAACCGACCCGGGACCGACGAGGCCCTCTCGCGCCGTCAGCCGCCGGTGACCGGGCAGCCCGAGGCGCCCGTCCGGGTCACGAAGTTCGGCCGCACGTCCAGGTCCGGCGCGTCGTAGAGCCGGTGGTAGGTCGGCGTCAGCGATGCCGACATCGGCGGATTGATCCAGGACCAGTCGGTCGGGCAGGTTCGACCGGCCGCCTCCTCCCGCCCGACGAAGTCGAGGAACTGCTCGGCGACGGTGTGGTGGTCGACCATGATCACGCCGGCCTCGCGGTAGCTGTGGATGACGGCCCGGTTCAGCTCGACCAGGGCGCGGTCGCGCCACAGCGTGCGGTGCGAACTCGTGTCCAGGCGGAGCTTGGCCGCGATCGTCGGCAGCATGTCGTACCGGTAGGTGTCGGAGAAGTTGCGCGCCCCGACCTCAGTGTTGACGTACCAGCCGCTGAACGGTGCACACGGGTAGGTGAGGCCGCCGACCTCGAGGTCCATGTTCGACACCGCCGGCACCGCGTGCCACTTGAGCCCGAGGTCGGCGAACCATTTGTAGTTCGGGTGGGTGAGCGGCACCTCCAGCACCAGCTCGCGGGGCACGTCGAACCAGCGCATCGGTTCGTCCGGTGTGGAGATCAGCAGCGGGAGGACGTCGAACCGGGTGCCCTCGCCCCGCCAGCCGAGCCGGGTGACCAGTTCGGTCAGCTCCACGTGCGCGGGATCGCCGGTCACGGAACCGTCGGCGTGGCGGTAGCCCGCGTAGCGGATCAGCTGAGGGCTGAGGATGCGGTATTCGCGGCCGTCGTCGAGGGGGCGCGGTCCGATCGTGATGACGGACTGCAGCGCACCTCCGTTCGTCGCGACGCGCAGGTGCTCCCAGCACGCTTCCGCCAGTTGCTCCGCCGTTGCCGCGTCGCGAGCATCGATCAGCTTCAGCGTGCGCCAGTGCTTGCGGCCGACGCAGCGGGCGTGGTTGCGCCAGGCGAGCTTGGCGCCGACCAGCAGCTCCTCGGTGGTGTGTTCGTAGCGTCCGGTCAGCGTGAACTCGTTGATCGCCTCCCGCGCCCGCGTAGCGGGCAGATGGGACAGTTCGGGCAGGGCGTAGAACTCCGCGCACTCACGCAGCCGGCGTTCCGACTCCTGTACGGCCTGCGTCCCGATCGCTGTTCGTTCGCTGTTCAGTGACTCGTCCCCAACGGCAATGGCCACGACCCCGAAGCTCCTTTCTTACGCTGTCCGAAACAACGTCGGGCGCAGCCTAGTGGGATCGCTCACAACCGTCGATCCAGCGTGGGGGCCCCTTCGATTTTGTGAGATCCGCCGCATAGAATCACTCAAACCCAATCGGCGGCCGCCGAGTCTGCGCTCTGTCAGGACGCCGACGGTCGCCGTTCGCGCGCGGAACGGGGACAGTGCGGTGGACGCAACGAAGATTTCGCTAGTCCGGACGACTTTCAAGGCAGTCGCCGCGGTCGACGACGGACCCGAGCGGCTGGCCCGCTCGTTCTACGCGATCCTCTTCTCGCACTACCCGGGCACACGCGAGTTCTTTCCCGCGGCGATGGACGTCCAGCGCGACCGGCTGCTGCGGGCGATCGGCTACGTCGTCGGCAAGCTCGACGAGACCGACCAGATCGTGCCGTTCCTCGCCCAGCTCGGCCGCGACCACCGCAAGTACGGCGTAACCGACGAGCACTACATCGCCGTCGGCAACGCGCTGATCACCGCGCTCGAGGACTTCGCGGGCAACGAGCTGTGGACCGAGGAGGTCGACCAGGCCTGGCGCGAGGCGATCGCACTGATCGCGTCCGTGATGATCGAGGCCGCGCACTCGGAGTCGGGACCGCGGACCTGGGTGGGTCGGGTCGTCGAGCACAACCAGGTGCTTCGGGACGTCGCCGTGGTCCGGCTCCAACTCGACCAGCCGATGCACTACAGCGCCGGCCAGTACGTCAGCGTCAGCGTCCCGGGACGGCAGAGGATGTGGCGGTACCTGTCGCCGTCGATCCCGGCCAACGACGAGGGCCAGATCGAGTTCCACATCCGCCGCGTCTCCGGTGGCTGGGTCAGCCCCGCCATGGTGGGGCAGACCGCGCTCGGTGACGAGTGGCTGATCGCCTCGCCGCTGGGCGCGCTCGGCATCGACCGGGCGTCCGGGCGCGACCAGTTGATGATCGGTTCCGGCACCGGCATCGCGCCCCTGCGCGCGCAGGTGATGGAGATGGCGATGCGGGGCAGCAACCCCCGCGTGCACCTGTTCGTCGGCGGCACCTACCCCTGCGACCTGTACGACCTGGAAACCCTCTGGCAGCTGGCGCGGACCAACCCGTGGCTGACGGTGATCCCGGTGTCCGAGCAGGACACCGACCCGTGGTGGCACTTCGACCCGGTCCCGACGCCACCGCCGGGCATGCACCAGCGCCTGACCGGCAAGCTCGGCGAGGTCGTCGCGGAGTTCGGGGCCTGGGAGGACCGCGACATCCAGATCGTCGGATCGCCGTCGATGGTGAAGACCGTCAAGTACCGGCTGCAGGCCAAGGGAACGCCGATGGAGAACATCCGGCACGATCCGCTCTTCTGATCGTCCGCGGGGCGGGGGGCGGGTCAGCCGACCTGGATGGCGCCGGCCGGGGTGCCGGTGTCGACGAGGGCACGGACGGTGGAGCGGACCATCGCGGGCGACCCGACGACGAGAACCTGGTGGTCGACGTAGGCGCCGTACGAGCTCACCACCTCGGCGAGGGTGCCCTGGATGTAGTGGTCCTCGCCGTACCCGGCGGCGCCGCGGACCCGTTCGTACCACTGGTCGGCCCAGGCGGGGTCGACGATCTCCTCGACCACCGGGATCACGGTCAGCCACTCGAGCTGCTCGTCGAGCAGCCACAGCATGTCCGAGGCGTACAGGTCACGCGGGTACCGGCCGCCGATGAACAGGAAGACCCGCGGCGGCTGCGGGCGCCGCGTGAGGTCGAGGATCAGGGCCCGCAGCGGGGCGAGGCCGGTGCCGCCCGCGACCATGATCACCTCGCGGGCATCGGGGTCGATCGACAGTCGTCCGCTCGGTGCGCCGACCTGCCACTCGTCCCCGACGGCGGTGTCCGCGACGATCGCGCCGCTGAGCCATCCGGCGGGCACGGTCCGGACGTGGAACTCGAGCTTGCCGTCCAGCGACGGCGGCAGGGCCGGGGAGTAGCGCCGGCCCAGGTTCGGGTTCTGCGGCACGATCACGCCGATCGACTGGCCCGCGGCGAACGGGACGAACTCGCCCTCGAGGCGGATGACGGCCAGGTCCTCACGCAGCCGGTGGTGCTGCACCACTGTCACCGTAGTCAGTTCCACCTGCTGCTCGTCCGCGGTCTGCATGAGGTCTCAGGGTAGTCGGATCGTGGCCCCGCTCAGCACAAACGAAACTGGCACTAGAACATGTGTCAGTTTTCGATCTACTGTGTGAGGCACACCACGCGCACCGGCGCCCACGAGAGCGGAGCATTCATGACCACCGACGTCCTGCATCGGCCGCAGTTCCTTGCGGATCTGCTGATCACGGCGCTCGAGCGCAACGCCGACCGTCCGGCGCTGTACCTCGGTGACGTCGTCCTGACGGGCGGACAGATGCGTGACCAGATCAGCAGCTTCGTCCAGGCGCTGGCCTCGCAGGGTGTCGGCAAGGGGTCGACGGTGGCGATGCTGTCGAAGAACCGGCCCGAGGTGCTCATCAGCGTCGGCTCGCAGATGATCCTCGGCTGCCGCAACACCGCGCTCGCCCCGATGGGGTCGATCGACGACCACGCCTACATCCTCGGCGACGCGGAGATCGAGACGCTGATCTTCGACCCCACCGCATTCGAGGAGCGGGCCGCCGAGCTCAAGGCCACCGTCCCCACCCTGAAGAACTTCTTCTCCCTGGGCCCGTCCGAGGTCGGCACCGACATCCTCGCCCTCGCGGAGGGATTCCAGCCCACCCGTCTCGTCGCCGCGGACGTCGACGGCGACGACCCGTCGAGCATGGTCTACACCGGCGGCACCACCGGCAAGCCGAAGGGCGTGGTGAACACCTTCGCGTCCGGTGTGACGCTGCCGCAGATCCAGATGGCCGAATGGCAGTGGCCGGACGAGATGCGCTTCCTTGCCTGCACCCCGCTCTCGCACGCGGGCATGGCGTTCTTCGTGCCGACGCTGATGCGGGGCGGCTCGCTCGTCGTGCTGCCCGCCTTCGAGCCCGGCGCGGTGCTCGAGGCCATCGAGAAGCACAAGATCACCGCCACCATGCTGGTGCCGACGATGATCTACATGCTGCTCGACCACCCCGACCTGAAGACCCGCGACGTCTCCAGCCTGCAGACCCTCTACTACGGCGCCTCGGCGATGTCGCCTGCGCGACTGCGGGAGGGCATCGAGAAGCTCGGGCCGATCTTCTTCCAGTACTTCGGCCAGTCCGAGTGCGGCATGACGATCTCCGTGCTGCGCAAGGAGGAGCACGTCGTGGAATCGTCGAACAGCGGGGACCTCGATCGGCTCGCGTCGTGCGGTCGGCCGGTGCCGTGGCTGAACGTCAAGCTGCTCGACGACGACCTGAACGAGGTCCCGCAGGGCGAACTCGGCGAGATCTGCGTTCGCGGCCCGCTGGTGATGAAGGAGTACTGGAACAAGCCCGCCGAGACGGAGGAGGCGCTGCGCGGCGGTTGGCTGCACACCGGCGACATCGCCCGCGCCGACGCCGACGGCTTCCTGTTCATCGTCGACCGCAAGAAGGACATGATCGTCACCGGCGGCTTCAACGTCTTCCCCCGCGAGATCGAGGACGTCATCTCCGCGCACCCCGCGGTCGCGTCGGTCGCGGTTGTCGGTGTGCCGGACGAGAAGTGGGGCGAGGCGGTCAAGGCGTGCGTCGTGCTCCGCGACGGACAGACCGCGTCCGCGGAGGAACTCGCCGGGATGGTGAAGGAGGCGAAGGGCGCCGTGCACGCCCCGAAGTCGGTGGACTTCGTCGACAGCCTGCCGCTCACGCCGATCGGCAAGCTGGACAAGAAGGCCCTGCGCGCCCGGTACTGGGAGGGCTCGGCCCGGGCGGTGTAGGCGCTCCGCGCCCGTGAGTTCTCGTGGCCCCCGTACGGGCCAGAAGGACTCACGGGCGGCGCAGCCGCGGTAGCGTCGGCGCATGGCGACGTACCTGTTGCTTCCCGGCGCCGGATCGGATTCGTCGTACTGGCAGTTCGTGACGCCGCTCCTGCGTGCGCGCGGGCACGAGGTGATCGCACCCGACCTGCCCAGCGACGACGACTCGGCCGGGCTGGTCGAGTACGCCGACGTCGTGGTGGCCGCGGTCGGCGACCGCCCGGGGGTGATCCTGGTGGCGCAGTCGATGGCGGGTTTCCTCGTCCCGCTGGTGTGTTCGCGCATCGCGGTGGACCTCGTCGTGCTCGTTGCGGCGATGGTGCCGACCGCCGGCGAATCCGCGGGCGACTGGTGGGCGAACACCGAGCAGGCGGCCGCGCAGCGCGCCCTCGACGAGCGGGACGGCCGCGACCCGGACGCCGAGTTCGATCCGATGGTGACGTTCCTGCACGATCTTCCGCCCGAGACCCGGGCCCTCGCGATGACCGGTGCCCGTCGCCAGTCGAACACGCCGTTCGAGCAGACGCTGCCGATGCCGCCGTGGCCCGACGTGCCGACGCGGTTCCTGCTGTGCACCCGGGACCGGATGTTTCCCGCCGACTTCCTGCGTCGGCTGGTGCGGGACCGCCTGGGCATCGAACCCGACGAGATCGACTGCGGCCACCTGCCCGCGCTGGCCCGGCCGGACGAACTCGTCGAGCGACTCGAGGGGTACCGGGCCGCTCCCGTGTTCACGGAACCCGTCGACGATCAACGTTAGGCTCCCTCACGATCCGGCGGTGGACGCCGTCCGGTACGGAAGGTGGTGTGGACACGGTGGTGGCGGTGGGGACGGACCGCGCGAGCGCTGCCGCCGACCCGTCACCTCGTCCGACCTCCCGACACGCGCGCCGGATCCTGGCGGCCGCCGTGATCCTGGTGGCCGTCCAGACGGTGGTACGGGGCGTGCTCGCGCTCGGCGGCGACCTGTATTGGGACGACCTGATCCTGACCGGGCGGTCGGCGGCGCTGCCGCTGCTCTCGCCCGAGTTCCTCCTCTACAACCACGACGGCCACCTCATGCCGGCCGCATTCCTGACAGCCGGGGTGACGACGGCGCTCGCACCGCTGCAGTGGTGGGCGGCCGCGACGACCCTGATCGTCCTGCAGGTGGTGGCGGCGTTGGCCGTGCTGCGCGTGCTGTGGTTGCTGCTCGGACCGCGGCCCGCCGTGCTCGCCGTGCTGGCGCTGTACCTCTTCGCGCCGCTGACCGTGCCGTCGTTCGCGTGGTGGGCGGCCGGGCTGAACTCGCTGCCGATGCAGGCGGCGCTCGCCTGGGTGGCCGGCGACGCGCTGCTCCTCGCCCGGACCGGCCGGCGCCGGTACGCGCTGAGCGGCACGGTCGTCACCGCGGTCGCGTTGGCCTTCTTCGAGAAGTCGGTACTGGTGCCGCTGGTCGCCTTCGCGGTCGTGGCGCTCGTGTCGCGGGTCGACGGCGTCGCCGCGCCGCTGCGGACCGCGTGGCGGACCGGTCGTCGGCTGTGGCTCCCGGCGGCGGCCGTCGTCGCGGTGTGGGCGGGGGTGTACCTCTCCGTCGCCGAGACGGGCATGCGCGTCCCGTCCCGCGACGAGGCCGTGAGTTTCGTGCATCACGGGACGTCGCTGGGAGTGCTCCCGACCCTGCTCGGAGGTCCGTGGCGGTGGGAGCGGTGGCCGCCGGGACCGCCGTGGGCAACGCCACCGACCGGCCTGGTCGTGGCGAGTTGGATCGTCGTTCTGGCCGCGGTGGTCGTCACCGTGCGGTGCAAGCAGCGCACCGGCTGGGTGTGGACGGCGATGGTGGCGTACGTGGCGGCGTCCGAGGTCGCGATGATGCTCGCCCGGTCCGGCCCGGACACGACCTACGAGATCGCGCAGACCCTGCGATACACCAGTGACAGTGCCGTCGTGCTGGCGCTCGGGCTCGCCCTGCTGGCCCGCGCGCCGAGCCGGCCGGACACCGGGCGCACCGGCGCCGCCGCCCGGTACCTGGCGACACCCGCAGTGGTGACCGCCGTCGTCGCGGGGCTGGTGGCGTCGAGCCTGTGGTCGACCGTCACCTTCACGCGCACCTGGCGGGACAATCCCGGCGCCGACTACCTGGACACCGCCCGCGCGTCGCTGGCCGCGCACCGGGACGTGCCGCTGCTCGACCAGCCGGTGTCACTGATGACGCTGCTGCCGGTCGCCGCGCCGTGGAACGGTGCCGCGCACGTCTTCGCCCCGTTGTCCGACCGCCCCGAGTTCGCCGACACCACACCGGAACTGCGGGCACTCGACGAGTCCGGCAGGCTCGTGCACGCGACGGTGGAGGCGGTGCGGTGGACGGTCCAGGGGCCGGAACCGGGCTGCGGCACCCGAATCGGGTCGTCCGGTGGGGACGTGCCGCTGGGTGGGCCGCTGATGATCTGGCAGTGGACCGCCCAGCTGAACTACTGGGCGTCCGGGGACGGGACCGTCGCCGTCGGCCTCGGCGCAGGCGAGCCGGTCGTGGTGCCGGTGCGGGACGGCCTGAACCGGGTGTACGTGCGGCTGTACGGGACCGGCTCCCGGCTGTCGGTGCGGCCCCTGACGCCGGGCCTGGACCTGTGCCTCGGGGTGGGCCCGGTCGGTGTGGTGGTGCCGGGCACCGAGGTGATCCGGTGACCGCGCCCGGGACCCGGGACCGAGCACCGACCGACCGGCGGGCGTTCGCCGCGCTGCTCGTCGTCGGCACCACGCCGGGTGACCGGCAAGGCGCCGGGTCGTGAGCGTCCCCACGCGAAAGGCCCGCAACCCGGAGCGGGTGCGGGCCTATCGTGTGGGGGCGGTGCGACTCAGCCTCGCGCGGCCGCCAGGGCGTCGTTGAACGTGTGGCTCGGGCGCATCACGGCCGCGGTCTTCTCGGCGTCGGGCTGGTAGTAGCCCCCGATGTCCACCGGGTTGCCCTGCGCGTCGCCCAGCTCGCCGACGATGGTGTTCTCGTTCTTCGCGAGCGCCTCCGCCAGCGGCGCGAAGTGTGCGCGCAGTTCCTCGTCCTCGGTCTGAGCGGCGAGTTCCTGGGCCCAGTACATGGCGAGGTAGAACTGGCTGCCGCGGTTGTCGAGCTCACCGGTGCTGCGGGACGGGCTCTTGTCGTTCTCGAGCAGCTTGCCGGTCGCGGCGTCGAGGGTCTTGGAGAGCAACACCGCCTTCTTGCTGCCGGTCTTGATGCCGAGATCCTCGAGGCTGACGGCGAGAGCGAGGAACTCGCCGAGCGAATCCCAGCGCAGGTGGTTCTCCTCCGTCAACTGCTTGACGTGCTTGGGGGCCGAGCCACCCGCACCCGTCTCGTACAGGCCGCCACCGGCCATCAGCGGCACGACGGACAGCATCTTCGCGCTCGTGCCCAGTTCCAGGATCGGGAACAGGTCGGTGAGGTAGTCACGCAGGATGTTGCCGGTGGCCGAGATGGTGTCGAGCCCGCGGATGAGCCGTTCCATCGTGTACCGGATCGCGCGGACCTGCGACATGATCTGGATGTCGAGGCCCTCGGTGTCGTGGTCGGGCAGGTACTTCCGCACCTTCGCGATCAGCTCGTTCTCGTGGGGGCGGTACGGGTCCAGCCAGAACACGACCGGCATCCCGGAGTTGCGGGCGCGGGTGACGGCGAGCTTGACCCAGTCCTGGATCGGCTCGTCCTTGACGATGCACAGGCGCCAGATGTCGCCCTCTTCGACGTTCTGGGTCAGCAGGACCTCACCCGTCGCGAGGTCCGTGATGTTCGCGACGCCCGCCTCGGGGACCTCGAACGTCTTGTCGTGAGAGCCGTACTCCTCGGCCTTCTGCGCCATCAGGCCGACGTTCGGCACGGTACCCATGGTGGTCGGGTCGAACGCGCCGTTGGTCTTGCAGAAGTTGATCATCTCCTGGTAGATCCGGAAGAAGGTGGACTCGGGGCTCACCGCCTTGGTGTCCTTCGGCCGGCCGTCGGCGCCGTACATCTTGCCGCCGGCCCGGATCATCGCGGGCATGGAGGCGTCGACGATGACGTCGCTGGGGGAGTGGAAGTTCGAGATGCCGCGCGCCGAGTCGACCATCGCCAGCTCGGGACGCTTCTCGTGGCACTTGTGGAGGTCGTCGATGATCTCCTCGCGCTGCGCGCTCGGGAGAGACTCGATCTTGCTGTACAGATCGGACAGGCCGTTGTTGACGTTCACACCCAGCGTGTCGAACAGCGCACCGTGCTTGGCGAAGGCGTCCTTGTAGAAGACCTTCACGGCGTGGCCGAAGACGATCGGATGGGACACGCGCATCATCGTCGCCTTGACGTGCAGGGAGAACATCATGCCCGTCTTGTAGGCGTCCTCCATCTGCTCCTCGTAGAACTCGATGAGCGCCTTCTTGCTCATGAACATGCTGTCGATCACGTCGCCGTCGGTGAGCGACACCTTCGGCTTGAGGACGATGGCCTCGCCGCTGGTGGTCAGCAGCTCCATCTTCACCTCACGGTCGCCGTCGACGGTCATCGACTTCTCGCCGTGGTAGAAGTCGCCGTGCCGCATGTGCGCAACGTGCGTGCGCGACGCCGGGGACCACTCGCCCATGCTGTGGGGATGCTTGCGGGCGTACTCCTTGACGGCCTTCGGTGCGCGGCGGTCCGAGTTGCCTTCGCGGAGAACGGGGTTCACCGCGCTTCCCAGGCACCGGGTGTACCGGTCCCTGATCTCGCTTTCCTCGGCGGTCTTCGGGTTCTCGGGGTAGTCGGGCAGCGCGTAGCCGTGCGCCTGGAGCTCCTTGATCGCAGCGAGAAGCTGCGGGACGGAGGCGCTGATGTTCGGCAGCTTGATGATGTTCGTCTCGGGCAGCTGCGTCAGCCGGCCCAGCTCGGCCAGGTTGTCCGGCACCCGCTGCTCTTCGGTCAGGTGGTCGCCGAACTCCGCGAGGATGCGGGCGGCCACGGAGATGTCGCTGGTTTCGACATTGATCCCGGCTGCCTCGGCGAAGGTGCGAATCACCGGCAGGAAGGCGTGGGTGGCGAGCATCGGCGCTTCGTCTGTCAGCGTGTAGATGATGGTTGGTTGTTCCACGCTCATGTTCTGTTCTGCTCCCGTCTCGGCCGGACACGTGTCGGTGTCCACGGCTCAGGTCAGGCCACGGGGTGATGGCCGTTGCCAGTATCGAGCATCGGGGTCTCGGTGGTGTCGGCGCCGTCCGGGTTTGCCCGGTTTCCAGGTCGACGGGCCCGCTCGAGCGGCTACGTCTCGGGGCCGGATCGCGGGGTGCCGTCGTTGCAGCCCGTGGTGACGCAGCCGGCGGAGCCGACAGGGGAGGTTTTCACCGAACACGTGAGCACCAGGACTGCCTGGCCCGATACCCCACCGGATACATCTGCCATTATCCGCGGGAGGGATGGGTGCTGCCGAGGAGGCACCTGCTCGCGGCCGGGGACGCCGTCGCGGTCCCGGACTTCACCACGGAGGGCGAGATCACCCCAACCGACGATGCGGCGTGCGACCGGGGGACCCGGGGCCTCGGTGTGGACTCGGACGAGGCGTCGATCTCGGTCGGTCAGGGGCTCACCAGTCCTCGTCAGGTAAATTGAGCGGAACAGACTCAACCTTTCGTGCGTTGGTCTCTGTGACAGCGCCTCGACGGCCTAGGCTCGAGGCACGACCTACGTTTTCCCGAAGGGGTGACCAGTGGACTCGTTCTCTCCGACCACCAAGACTCAGGCTGCCCTGACAGCAGCGCTCCAGTCGGCATCCGCCGCCGGGAACCCGGACATCCGTCCGGCGCACCTGTTGGTGGCACTGCTCGATCAGACCGACGGCATCGCCGCGCCGCTGCTCAAGGCCGTCGGCGTCGACCCGACCGTCGTGCACCGCGAGGCGCAGACGCTCGTCGACCGGATGCCGCGCGCCACCGGCGCAACCACGCAGCCCCAGCTCGGTCGGGAGGCCATCGCGGCGATCACCGCCGCCCAGCACCTCGCCACCGAGATGGACGACGAGTACGTCTCCACCGAGCACGTCCTGTTCGGACTCGCGTCCGGTGACTCCGACGTCGCGAAACTGCTCGTCGGTCACGGCGCCACCCCGCAGGCACTGCGGGAGGCGTTCACCGCGGTCCGCGGCAGCGCGCGGGTGACGAGTCCCGACCCGGAGGGCAGCTACCAGGCGCTGGAGAAGTACTCGACCGACCTGACCGCCGCCGCGCGGGCAGGCAAGCTCGACCCGGTCATCGGCCGCGACACCGAGATTCGCCGTGTCGTGCAGGTGCTGAGCCGTCGCACCAAGAACAACCCGGTGCTCATCGGTGAGCCCGGTGTCGGCAAGACCGCCATCGTCGAGGGCCTCGCGCAGCGCATCGTCGCGGGCGACGTCCCGGAGTCTTTGCGCGGTAAGTCCGTCATCTCCCTCGACCTCGGTTCGATGGTCGCGGGCGCCAAGTACCGCGGTGAGTTCGAGGAACGGCTCAAGGCCGTCCTCGACGACATCAAGAACTCGGCCGGTCAGGTGATCACGTTCATCGACGAGCTGCACACCATTGTCGGTGCCGGCGCGACCGGGGAGTCGGCGATGGACGCCGGCAACATGATCAAGCCGATGCTCGCCCGTGGTGAGCTGCGGCTGGTCGGCGCCACCACCCTGGACGAGTACCGCCAGTACATCGAGAAGGACGCCGCTCTCGAGCGCCGCTTCCAGCAGGTTCTCGTCGGCGAGCCGTCCGTCGAGGACACCGTCGGCATCCTGCGCGGCCTCAAGGAACGGTACGAGGTGCACCACGGTGTGCGCATCACCGACTCGGCTCTCGTTGCGGCGGCGACCCTTTCGGATCGCTACATCACCTCCCGGTTCCTGCCGGACAAGGCGATCGACCTGGTCGACGAGGCCGCGTCGCGGCTGCGGATGGAGATCGACTCCCGTCCGGTCGAGATCGACGAGGTCGAGCGGAAGGTGCGCCAACTCGAGATCGAGGAGATGGCGCTGACCAAGGAGACCGACGCCGCCTCCCAGGACCGTCTGGCCAAGCTCCGCGAGGAACTGGCCGACGACCGGGAGAAGCTCAGCCAGCTCAACGCGCGCTGGCAGAACGAGAAGCAGGCCATCGACTCCGTCCGCGAGATCAAGGAACAGCTCGAGGTGCTGCGCGGCGAGTCCGAGCGTGCCGAGCGCGACGGCGATCTCGGCAAGGCCGCCGAGCTGCGGTACGGCCGGATCCCGGCGCTGGAGAAGGAACTCGACGCCGCGGTCGAGGCATCCGGCGGCGCATCCGACGGCGACGTGATGCTCAAGGAGGAGGTCGGACCGGACGACGTCGCGGACGTGGTCGCGGCCTGGACCGGCATCCCGGCCGGCCGGATGATGGAGGGCGAGACCGCCAAGCTGCTCCGGATGGAGACCGAACTCGGCAAGCGCGTCGTCGGCCAGGCCGAGGCCGTGCAGGCCGTGTCCGACGCGGTGCGCCGGGCGCGGGCCGGGGTCGCCGACCCGAACCGGCCGACCGGCTCGTTCATGTTTCTCGGCCCCACCGGCGTCGGCAAGACCGAGCTCGCGAAGGCGTTGGCGGACTTCCTGTTCGACGACGAGCGCGCCATGGTCCGGATCGACATGTCCGAGTACAGCGAGAAGCACTCGGTTGCTCGCCTCGTCGGCGCGCCTCCCGGGTACGTCGGCTACGAGACCGGTGGCCAGCTGACCGAGGCGGTGCGGCGACGGCCGTACACGGTCGTGCTGTTCGACGAGGTCGAGAAGGCGCACCCGGATGTGTTCGACATCCTGCTGCAGGTGCTCGACGACGGCCGGTTGACCGACGGGCAGGGCCGTACCGTCGACTTCCGCAACACCATCCTGATCCTGACCTCGAATCTCGGGGCGGGCGGTGACCGGGACCAGGTGATGGCGGCGGTGCGGTCGAAGTTCAAGCCGGAGTTCATCAACCGACTCGACGACGTCGTGATCTTCGAGCCGCTGTCGGAGGAGCAGCTCGAGTCGATCGTCGACATCCAGCTGGCCCAGCTGTCCACGCGGCTGCAGGCACGCCGGCTCACGATGGACGTGTCGCCTGCGGCGCGGATGTGGCTGGCGGTGCGTGGCTACGACCCGCTCTACGGGGCGCGGCCGCTGCGCCGGCTGATCCAGCAGGCGATCGGCGACCAGCTCGCGAAGAAGCTGCTCGCGGGGGAGGTGCACGACGGCGACACCGTCGCGGTCAACGCCTCGGAGGACGGTGAAGGGCTGGTGCTCGGCTGATCGATCGTGGTGCGCGACCATTCGGTCGCGCACCACGACGCGTTCGAGACGTCGTGCCCGACAAGAGAAGACAGCACAGGCGCACGGTCCGGGAGGGGGGTCGCGGACCGTGCGCCTGTGTTCTTCGGCAGCCCGGCCATGGCTCGTGAGGGGCGATGCCTGGCGGCCGGGTGCGTTCGGGCGCCACGAGGGCACCGATCCGAAACTATCGGCATCATTCGGTTGGATCAACGAAACGGTGGATGTTTGCGTGAGACACATCTCACGCTTTCCCAACGGGACAAATCGTCCAGGATGTGCTCCGCCGATGAGGCGGGCGCCACAAATGCTCGGGATTGAACTCGGATTTCGCGATCGCGACGGTACAGTGCCTTACCGCCGCGTAAGTAGCGGAACGAGGGGTACTCCAGGGGGAAATACAGTGGTGGTGAGCAGTAGGTCCGGCCGTCCGCAGAAGACGGCGATGATCATCGCGCGGCGGATAGTTTCGGAGATCGACCGGCGGGGCCTGACGAGCGGCGACCGGCTGCCGTCCGAGAAGCTGATGCTCGAGGAGTACCAGGTCGGCCGCGGAACCCTGCGCGAGGCGCTGCGCTACCTCGAACTCTCGGGCGCCATCTCCCTCAAACCCGGCCCCGGCGGCGGTCCCACCGTCGAGAAGCCCGACTCCGGGCACCTGAAGAACAGTCTCGGGCTGGTCCTGCAGTTCGACGGCGCGCCCTTCTCCACGATCGTCGAGGCCCGGGCAGGCCTCGAGCCGCTGATGGCACGGCTCGCGGCCGAACGCATCACCGACGCACAGCGGGACCTGCTCGCCGAGTCGGTGGTCAAGATGGGGGAGAACCTCAAGGATCTCGACGTGTTCCTGGAGACGAACAAGGCGTTCCACGAGGTGATCGCGTGGGCGTCGGGCAACGTACTGTTCGGCTACCTCATCGACGCGGTCGACGGCATATTCGAGGGCGTGGCCCTCGGCGTCGAGTATCCCGCCGCCCGGCGAACCAAGGTCTATGACGCTCACGTCCGCATCCTCGCCGCGATCGACGCCGGCGATCCGGCCGCCGCGGAAGTCGAGATGCGCGCTCATGTGACCGAGCTGACGACCTACCTGCAGAAGAAGTTCTCCGGTGCAATGGGCAAGCCCATCACCTGGGACGCCATGCAGTAGTTGGCGGTTCGGCTCCGCCTCGAGGGGGGATTCGCCCGATTCCACGACCGGCTGCGGCGAGAATCTCGACCGTCCGGTATTTGTCCACCGAACCTTCTGGTGTCCACGCACGCAATGCTGTAAACATAATCATAGATTACTGTGGCTATAACTCCGGTGGGCGGGGGAAAGGCCTTACCGTGTGGAGGTGCGTGCAGTGGGAAGGGCAAACCTTCGTCCTCAGAAGACTGCGATGTTGGTGGCTCAGCGCATCGTCGAGGACATCAACAAGCGTGGAAACAAGGTCGGTGACCGGCTTCCGCCGGAGCGCGTGATGCTCGAGGACTACGACATCGGCCGCGGCACCCTCCGGGAGTCGCTCCGGTTCCTCGAACTGCAGGGCGTCATCGCGCTCAAGCCCGGCCCGGGTGGCGGCCCGATCGTCCAGCAGCCGGACAGTGCCGGTCTCGAGACCGCGATCACGCTGCTGATGCAGTTCGAGAACGCGCCGTTCCGGTCGATCGTGGAGGCGCGGACCGCCCTCGAGCCGATGATGGCGAGGCTGGCGGCCGAGCGGATGAACGAGGACCAGCTGGCCGCGCTCAAGCACTCCGTCGACCACATGCGCGAGAACCTCGACGACGACGAGATCTTCATCGAGATGAGCCGCCTGTTCCACGACACCATCGCGAAGGGGTCCGGCAACGCGCTTTTCGGGTATCTCATCCACGCGCTCCTGGACATGCTGGACGGTTCGGCGATGGGCATGGAGTATCCGGAGCGGCACCGCGTTGCCACCTGTGACATCCACGAGAAGATCTATCTCGCTGTGGCGGCGGGTGATCCCGAGGCCGCGCTGGCGGCCATGGAGGAGCACATCGCCGGTATCTGGCGCTACGAGGAGAAGCACTACCCGCAGGTCCTCGACACCCCGATCGCCTGGGGTGTGCGGGGCTGATTCGCGCCCGTTCACACGCTCCCCGAGAGGCGGAGGCAACCTGTGGTTGCCTCCGCCTCTCTTTTGTAATGGCAAGAGGCAATGCCACTTTCACTCAGCTTTCGCGAGCGGGCAGGTCGCCGTGTTTCGCGGCAATGTGTTGACAACCACACATATGATGCGCATCATATGTGGTGATTTGAGTCACTTGGAACAGTGTGTTGTCGCATGCGGCCACGAAGGGTGGAGAGCGGACATGACAAGAGTGCGAATCAGGGCGGTCGGCGCCGGGATTGCGGCCTGCCTCGCCGCAGCCGCCGTCGCGGGATGCGCGGAATCGGCATCGGCCGGCACCGGTGGCGGCTCGGGCCTGGAGTACGGGGCGTCGAAGGAGGACTACATCGCCGCGTTCGAGGACGTCGAACCCATCGTCCTCCACACGCAGTCCCCGTCCTCGAAGGGGTCGACCACCGGCCAGCCGGTCGAGAAGTATCTGGAGTCGATCACGGAGTGGTCGGGCGGCAAGATCACGTTCGACATCGCGTACGCGAATGCGATTGCCGCACCGGCGGATATCGACGATGCGTTGCTCGACGGCCGGCTCGACCTCGCGCACATCATCCCCCAGTACGACCCGTCCGAGTATCCCGCGAGCGCCGCGCTCACCGACTCGGCCTATCTCGCGAAGCAGACGCCCGTGGTCGGCGTCCTGCAGTCCAATGCCTGGGCCAACGACGTCGCCTTCGACACGCCGGAGATCATGGCGGAGTACGAGAACAAGGGCATGAAGCTCCTTCTTCCCGAATACAATTCGGGATCGAACGGATTGTTCTGTTCCAGCGCGCGGCGCGACCTGCCGTCGCTGCACGGCGCGCAGGTCACCGCCAGCGGGCGCTCGATCAGTGCCGAGGTCACCGCACTCGGCGCGAGCCCGGTGACCATGCCGTACACCGAGCTGTACGAGGCGCTGCAGCGCAAGGTCGCGGACTGCTCGGTCACGACGTTCACCGTCGGCACGATCGGCGGCTTCCTCGGCGCCGCGCCGCACGCCGTCATCGACTCCTCGGCGAGCTTCGCCAACGGGTGGGGCGGCATCGCCATGAGCCAGCAGGCATGGGACTCCCTTCCGCTCGTTGCGCAGCAGTTGATCTGGGACCGCGTGACGGTCTTCATGAAGTCGAACGTCGAGGACAAGGTCTTCGCCAACACGGTCGCGGGCACGGCCGAGATCCTCGCCGCCGGAGGTGGAGTCGGCACCTTCGCTCCCGATGCCGCTGCCGCGATCAAGGCGGAGCAGGACAAGCTCCTCGACGGCGTTCGCACGGGCAAGGCCTTCGACGACGGCGACGCGTTCGTCTCGCGGATGCAGAGCGCGGCCGAAGAGTGGCTCGCGACCCTCGCCGACCTCGGCTACACCGACGAAGTCGACTACGACGGATTCGCCAACTGGTACGCGCCCGGCAAGGTCGATCTCACCGACTACGCGGACAAGGTCTACGAGCAGATCTTCCTTCCCCATCGCCCGTCCTGACCGATCGATCAAGCAGGAGAAGACATGGCTCAGCCACTCAAATGCCCCGTCAGCCACACCGACTACACGCGCGAGAGCGAAATCTACGGTCACTACGCGTTGCTCGACGCCGAGCGGGAGCAGGATCGCTTCCACTTCAACGACACGACCGAACGCGGCTTCTGGATGCTCACCCGTTACGACGACGTGCTCGAGGGCTTCCAGAACTGGCGCACCTGGACCACCGACGTCCGGACCGCGCTGTACCCCAAGAGCGGGATTCCGCTGCTGCCACAGGATCTCAACGGTGACACCCATCAGCGTTTCCGTCGCGTCCTGAACCCGTTCTTCGCGCCCGCCGCGATCGGGCGGATGGAAGAGCTGGCCTACTCCCGCTGCATCGAGCTGATCGAGGAGATCAAGGACCGGGGTCACTGCAACTTCGTGCAGGAGTTCGCGATCCGGTACCCGACGGACCTGTTCCTCGCACTCCTCGGACTGCCCGTCTCCGACGGTGACTTCTTCCTGCCGTGGAGCGAGAACATGTTCCGGGCGATGCTCCGCGGCGACGTCGACGACGCCCAGTTGTGGCAGGGCAAGATTCTGGAGTACTTCGACAAGGCCGTCGAGGATCGCCGTGCCAACCCGCTCGACCCCGCCGAGGACATGGTGACCCGGCTCCTCGAGGCGGAGATCGACGGCGAGCCGCTGAGCAAGGACGACATCCTCACCACCTGCCTGTCGATCATGCTCGCCGGGCTCGACACCACCCGCTCCGCGCTCGGGTACATCTTCGCGCACCTCGCGCAGCACGACGCGGACCGGCAGATGCTGATCGACGACCCGGACCTGACGAAGAAGGCCGTCGAGGAGTTCATCCGGCTCTACCCCCTGGTCATCCAGGCCGGACGAGAGGTGCAGGAGGACACCGAATTCCACGGCCTCGACATGAAGACCGGGGATGTGATCTGGCTCGGTGTCGGCTCCGCGAACCGGGATCCGCGCATGTATCCCGAGCCCGACGAGTTCGTGCTCGACCGGCCCGGACTCAACCGCCACCTCGGGTTCGGCGCCGGACCGCACCGCTGCCTGGGCATGCACCTGGCGCGGCTGGAACTGGCCGTGGTGCTGGAGGAGTGGCACAAGCGGATTCCGAACTACCGGATTCGCGGTGAGGCGCCGCTCGTGGAGCGGGGCTCGCAGCTGACCCTGGAGAACCTCGAACTGGAATGGGACGTCTGATCATGGCCGGAGACACCGCACAGGACACCGTCGGCACGCTGAGTGTTGCCGAGGGGAAGTGCATGGGGCACGGCCGTTGCTACGCCGTGGCGCCGGACCTGCTCACCGATGACGAGGCGGGCTTCGTCGCGCAGGCCGGTCAGGATCTGCCGATCGGCCCGGACCTGCTGGCGCAGGCGCGCGACGCCGCCGACGCCTGCCCGGAGCGCGCCATCGCCTACCGGGCGAGCTGAGCGAGCCGGCGCGGACCCGACACGGGTCCGCGCCGGTTTCTGGTCAGAGCGCGTGTGCGGCAGCGAGTTCCGAGGTGGCGTGCACCGCGATTCGGAGTGACTCGAACAGTGCCGTGCCCGAATCGATTCGGCACTCGGCGCGGTAGGCACCCCATCCGAGCACTGATGGAGGCTCCGAGGCTCCGGGCAGTGCGGTGTAGAGGAAGTAGCACTGCAGCGCCGCCCTGTCCGGCCCCGTCGTGGTCACCTCGGGCTGGCAGACGAAGTGCCGCTTGGTACTCGCGTCCCGCTGTCGGGCCTGCGTGAAGAAGTCCACGATCGCGGCGCGGCCGCGGTGCTCGGCCCGCGGCGTGGCGAGCGTTCCGTCGGGGGTGAACAGCCGGGAGAGCGCCGCGGGGTCCGGATCGTCGAGCGCGGCCGCGTAGCGGTGCATCAGGCTCAGTGCGGCGCGCTCGGCCTCCAGTCCGGCCACCCGTTCGGTGAGGGCGGTCAGCGCGATGGTCATCTCGTCTGGTGTCACGGGGGTCCTCCGGTGGCGGGCGGTCCGACCAGAGGCGGGCATTGCCGACAGCCGGAATGTGATCTAGATTTCATGCATATTGTTATCAGGTAAATGGTCGTCGCGGGAGTGCCCATGGTGAACAGATTCGACGGTCGGGTGGCAGTGGTCACCGGCGCAGCGGGCGGCATCGGCGCTGCGGTGGTGCGGGGCCTGCATCGCGAGGGTGCGGCCGTGGTGATCGCGGACCTGCAGCACGAAGCGGGCGCCGCCCTCGCCGCCGAGCTCGGTCCCCGGGCGCTGTTCGTGCCCACCGACGTCACCGTCGAGGACGACGTCGCCGCCGCCGTCGACCTCGCGGTCACGACCTTCGGACGGCTCGACATCATGTTCAACAACGCCGGGGTGATGGGCGTCCTCGGCCCCATCGACCGCACACCGATGGCCGAGGCGGACACCACGATCGCGATCAACCTGCGTGCGGTGATCTGCGGCTGCAAGCACGCCGCGCGGGTGATGAAGGCGCAGCGGTCCGGGGTGATCATCTCGACCTCGAGCCCCGGCGGCCTGCTCGGCGGCGTCGGTCCGCACGTCTACAGCGCAGCCAAGGCCGCCGTGATCGGCCTGTCGAATTCCGTGGCGGCCGAGCTTCGTCCGTACGGGATCCGGGTCAACACCATCGTCCCCGGAGCGGTGGTGTCCCCGATGACCGCGGCCGTCGTCGCGGACGGCGACCTCGGTGGCGCCGCGACCGCACTGGACGGATCCGCACTGATGGACCGGGCGCTGGTGCCCGAGGACGTCGCCGCGGGCGTGCTCTACCTGGCCGGCGACGACGCCGCCTACGTCACCGGAGTCACGCTGCCGGTCGATGCCGGGATGACCGGGATCATCGGCGTCTCGCCCTACACCAGCGGCCGGTACGCCGATCCGGTCACCCTGCTCGAGGCCGGGCGGCGCGGCTGACGGCCGAGATCGCCGCACAGACAGTCAGAACCAACATCGAACAACGGAACGGAAGAGGTGGTCCCATGTTGACCGGCAAGCGAATCCTGGTGACCGGAGGTGCCCAGGGTATGGGCCGGGAGATCGCGGTGGAAGCGGCCCGTCAGGGCGCCGAGTTCGTCGCCGTCGCGGATCGGAACATGGACGGCGCCAAGGAGACCGTCGGGCAGGTCGAGGCACTCGGTGTCGCGGCCCTCGCCATCGAGGTGGACCTCGCCGACAGCGAGCAGGTCCGGACGATGATCGATTCCACCGTCGCCGCCGCGGGCGGCCTGGACACCTTGATCAACAACGCCGGCATCATGGAAGGCGCCTTCGCGGAGGACGCCTCGTTCGAGGGTCTGCCGGAAGATGTGTGGGACAAGGTGTTCGACATCAACGTCAAGGCGGTGTGGCTGGCCTCGAAGTTCGCCGCGCCGCACCTGCGCGCATCCGGGCGTGGGCCGTCGATCATCAACGCCGCCTCCGTCGCAGGCATGGTCGGCTATGTCAGCACCGCGTACCCGGCGAGCAAGGCGGCCGTCATCCAGCTGACCCGCACCACCGCGATCGCGCTCGCTCCGGAGGTTCGCGTCAACGCGTTCGCACCCGGCTCGATCGAGACGCCGATGAGTGCGGGCTTCCTCGCCGCGGCCGCGCCGGAGGACCGCGACGCCCGCCTGCTCGGCATGACCGGTGCGCACCTGATCCCGCGCTTCGGCACCAGCGGTGAGATCGCCAAGGTGGTCGCCTTCCTGGCCTCGGACGACGCGTCGTTCCTGACCGGCATCGTCGTCCCGGTCGACGGCGGCACCACGGCCTGGCGCGGGCACCGGTCCAAGTGATCGCCGGATCCGCTGTCCTCGCCGGGGTCGGCGAGTCGGAGTTCGGCCGGTCGGTCGACCGCCGGATCGACCGGCTGGTGATCGACGCGTGCCGCGCCGCGCTCGACGACGCCGGCCTGACCGCCGCCGACGTGGACGGGGTGATCTCGGCCGGGTCGTGGCCGGGGCCGGACGACGTCGCCGAGGCGCTCGGCATCGCGCGTGACTACACGGCCGCCCCCGGCATCCCCGCCGGGGCCGGCCCGCTCGCCGCGATCGACCTCGCCCGCACCGCCGTCGAATCGGGCCGGGCGGCAGTGGTTCTCGTGTACTACGGGTACGCGGGGTCGAAACCGGGCGGACCGTACGCCTTCCACGCCCACGACCCGGTCAAGGCCGGCCTCGAGATGCCCTTCGGCTGGTACGGGCAGCCGGTCTACTTCGCCGCGTGGGCGCAGCGGTACCTGCACACCTACGGGGTCGCTCCGGACCAGCTCGGCGCGATCGCGATCGCGAACCGCACCTGGGCGGGGCTGACCCCGGGTGCCCAGCGCAGCCGCGAGCTGACCCTGGCGGACTACCTGGACAGCCCGATGATCGCGTCCCCGTTGCGTGCCGCCGACTGCTGCCTGATCACCGACGGGGCCGGGGCGGTCGTGGTCACCACCGCCGACCGGGCCCGGGACCTGGACGTCGCCGCGGTTCGGGTGGCCGGTGCCTCGACGGTCGCGGTGGGGCCGGCCATGACCTCCTTCTTCACCCAGGCCGACGACATGTGCAGCTTCGGGTCGGCGCGGTCCGGTCCGCGGGCATTCGCCGAGGCCGGTCTGCGGCCCTCCGACATCGACGTCGCCGAGATCTACGACTGCTTCAGCATCTCGCAGGCGATCCAGCTGGAGGATCTCGGATTCTGCGGCAGGGGAGAGGCGTTCGCGTTCACCGCGGACGGGCACACCTCTCCCGGGGGGTCGCTGCCGGTCAACACCCACGGCGGCCACCTCGCCTACGCCTACATCCCGGGGATCGTGCACGTGATCGAGGCGGTGCGCCAGCTGCGAGGGCGGCGCGGCGCGGCGCAGGTACCCGGTGCCCGCACCGCGCTGGTCGCGGCACTCGCCGGTGGCGAGCACACCACCCTGATCCTGACGGAGGACCGCTGATGACCGATTCGGCGCCGGCCGGCACCGCGGTGACCGAGGCCGACCACGTCCCGCAGTTCCCGCCGCCGCGGGACCTGCCCGAGCTCGAACCGTTCTGGGACGCGGCGGCCGCCGGTGGTCTCGCCCTGCCCCGGTGCCCGGGATGCGGTCGATGGCAATGGTATCCGGCATCGGGATGCCGGTGCGGGTACCCCGACGGCCCCGAGTGGGTGCCGGTCCGCGGCACCGGCGTGATCCACACCTTCACCCGCGTCGAACGGGCCTTCCTGCCGTCCGGGTCCACCCCGCCGTACACCGTCGCGCTCGTCGACATCGACGACGCACCCGGCGTGCGGTTGGTGACGAACCTGGTCGGCCCCGGAGCGGACACGCTCCACATCGGTGACCGGGTCGAGTTGTCCCCCACGGTCTTCGACACCCACACCCTGCCCACCTTCCGACTGGTGGATTCCGACGAGAAGGAGACCCCGCGATGAAACTCTCACTCCGGTACGACATGCGGGCGCCCGCCGTCGGAGCGCCCGCCGCCGATCTCTACCGGGCCGCCGTCGAACAGGCCGCCTGGGCCGACTCGGCCGGCTTCGAGACGGTGTACATCGCCGAACACCACGGCGCCGAGGACGGCTACTGCGCCTCGCCGATGATCCTTGCCGGGGCGATGCTCGGTCGCACCCAGCGGATCGGGGTGCACTTCTCCGCGCTGGTCGCGGTCCTGCACGACCCGCTGCGACTGGCCGAGGACCTGGCGACGCTGGACCTGATCGGGCGCGGCCGGGTCGAGATGACGATGGGGATCGGGTACCGGCCCGACGAGTTCGAGATGTTCGACATCCCGATGAAGCGCCGGGTGAAGATCCTCGAGGAGATCATCGAGACGCTCGACAAGGCCTGGACCGGTGAATCTTTCGAGTTCCGAGGCCGGACCGTGCGGGTGCGGCCGACGCCGGTCACCACGCCACGGCCGCCGATCTACATCGGTGGCTCGGCGGATCCGTCCGCGGCACGCGCGGCCCGGTTGGGTGACAACTACTACCCGGCCGGGTCGGACAAGGATCGGCTGTACTCGCTCTTCGAGGCGGAGTGCGAACGGCTCGGGCGCCCCGTCCCGGCGCGGCCCTACCCGGCCGGACCGCTGTTCCTGCACGTCACCGACGACCCGGAGCGGGACTGGCAGCGACTGGCCCCGCACCTGATGTACACCACCAACATGAATGCGCAGTGGGCGAAGGAGCGGGGGACCGGGACCACCGGCTACAAGTTCGCGGAGACGGTCGAGGATCTCAAGCTGCTGCCGGAGTTCCAGGTGCTCACCCCGGACGAGTGCGTCGAGTTCGCCACTGCCCGCGGTGACCGGTCCGAGCTGATGTTCCAGCCGCTCATGGGTGGCACGCCTCCCGAGATCGGTTGGGAAAGCCTGGAACTGTTCGCATCCAAGGTGCTCCCGCGGCTGGAGTCGGACGGTCTGCGGCAGGCAGCGGTGTCCTAGGTCGCGCGATCCGGTACGACGGCAACCCGGAGCAAGGCAACCCGGAGCACGAGAACGGCGCCCCCACCCGTGTGGGGGCGCCGTTCTCGCAGGGCGCGGGCTAGGGACGGTACGGGTCCGCCCGCTGCACCGGCGGTGCCGTCTTCCAGTCCGGCAGGCCGAGTTCGGGCGTCCCGACCGGGCTCTTGCCGCCGGAGAGGTGCGTCCACTGCGCGTGACTGAGCTGATGGATCGTGAAGCAGGCGTCGAGCGCGTTGGAGAATCCCATCGCGTCCTGGCTCTGGTTCACCGACTCCTTGACCAGCAGCGCCGCCATGGTGGGCACCTGGGCGATGCGACGGGCGAACTCGAGGGTGCGCTCGCCGAGGTCGTCGGCCGGGAAGATCTTGCTCACCATGCCGAGTGCGCGGGCGTCCTCGGCGTCGAGGCAGTCGCCGGTGAGGAGGAGCTCCTTGGCCTTGCGCGGACCGAACTCCCAGGGGTGGCCGAAGTATTCGACGCCGCACATGCCGAGGCGGGTGGCGACGACGTCGGCGAACTGGGTGCCCTCTGCGGCGACGATGAGGTCGCACGCCCAGGTCAGCATCAGCGCCGCGGAGAAGACGTTGCCGTGCACCTGCGCGATGGTGATCTTGCGCAGGTTGCGCCAGCGGCGGGTGTTCTCGAAGAAGTAGTGCCACTCCTGGTGGTGCCGCGACTCGACGGCGTCCTTCGTGCCGCCGGTGCAGCCGTACGACCAGTGCTGGTCCGGTCCCGGATCCCGTTCGGCCTTGTAGTCCGGGCTGCCGAGGTCGTGTCCGGAGGAGAAGACGGGCCCGTCGCCGGCGAGGATCACCACGCGGACGGTGTCGTCGGCCTCGGCCCGCAGGAACGCCTCGGTGAGTTCGACGAGCAGCCCGCGGTTCTGCGCGTTGCGGTACTTGGGCCGGCTCAGCACGATCCGGGCGATGGTGCCCTCGTCGTGGGTCTCGTAGCGGAGGTACTTGTAGTCCACCTCGGTGGTGGGGTCGGTGCCGACTGTGCTCATGCCGGTGGTCCTTTCGGGTCAGACCGTCGCGGAGGAGGCCTGGACGAGGGTGCGTGCCTGGTCGAGAAGTGCTTGGGAGACACCGTGGAATCGCCGGCCGAGGTCGGCGTCGGCCTTGCCCGCGCAGGCGCGGGCGTGGGTGCCTTCGAGGAGGATGGCGAGCCGGTAGCAGGCGAGCACCTGGTACCAGTCGAAGCCGGACATGTCCCGGCCGCTGACGGCGCCGTAGCGGGCGATCACCTCGTCGCGGCGGGGCAGGCCGTCGAGCCGGCGGGCCAGGCCCGCGGTGCGCGGCTCGTCCGGGTTCGGCCAGCTGGCCAGCAGGTGCCCGAGGTCGAGGAGGGGGTCGCCGACCGTGGCCAGTTCCCAGTCCACCACCGCGGCCACCTCGGCTGCGTCCCTGCGGAACATCACGTTGCCGAAGTGGTAGTCGCCGTGGATGATTCCCTTCCGCCACTCGGTGGGGCGGTGATCTTCGAGCCAGGTGCCGATCTCGTCGAGGCCGTCGAGATCGGGTCCGGGCCAGCCGTCGAGTTCGTGGTAGGAGTCGAGCTGGCGGCGCCAGCGGCCGACCTGGCGGTCGATCCAGCCGTCGGCGCGGTCCACCTGGGCCTGCCCGAGGACGGCCGGGTCGAGGGCGCCGAGCGCGGCCGCGGCGTCGACCATCGACAGTCCCATCGCGTGCTGCGCCTCGGCGGAGGAGGCGTGCGGCTCGGGCACCTCGGTCGTCGCGGTGAATCCCTCGATCGCCTCCATCACGAAGAAGAAGCAGCCCATCACGTCGAGGTCCTCGCACGAGGTGACCAGGCGGGGGTGGGGCACACCGCTGTCCGCCAGTGCCTCGAGGATGCGGGCCTCCCGGCGCATGGTCTCGTCGCTGTTGCTGCGCTTGTGCAGCGGGGGCCGGCGGAAGACGTAGTCGACGCCGTCCCGGGTGAACTTGACCAGGATGTTCTGGGTGCCGCCGGTCAGGGCGACCACGTTCTCGACCGGTCCGGTGCCGACGCCGCTGTGATCCAGCCAGGCCGTCAGAGCGGTGATGTCCACCGGGTCGCGCATCGGAAGCACCTCGTGTCTCTCGTTGGTTCGTGCTGGGCGAGTGATCTGGGGCACTCGCTCACCGCACCATACACATTGCTTGCAACCATTGTCATGATTCACTTCACATTCAGGCGCATAGTTGTTATCGTTTGCGTCAGATGGCCGGCATGTTCCTGCCGCATGTGGCCCCGCACCTCGTGTGCACATCAACAATCCAAGCGTTCTCACCAGGTGGTGCAATGGGTATCGAAATGGTTCTGGACATGGCCGCATCGGTCAATCCCGACAGGCTCGCCGTCGGCCGCCGCGGCGCGGGAATGACCTACCAGCAGCTCAGCGACATCGCCTCCGGCGGTGCCGCGGTCCTGACCGAGCACGGTGCCGCGCACCTCGTGTTCGTCGGCGTGAACGGGCCGGTGCTCCCCGTCCTCACCTTCGCCGCGGCTCGGGCCGGCGTTCCCCTCGCGCCCCTGAACTATCGTCTCGCAACCGATCAGCTGCGTGACCTGGTCGCCCAGCTCGACCGCCCGTTGATCGTCACCGACCCGGCCTACCGGGACAAGCTCGACGGTGCCGCGGAGACGGTGCTCACCAGCGAGGAGTTCCTCGATCTCGCGCGCGCCGCGACCCCGGTGGACGCGGTGCCCGTCCCGGACGACGCCACTGCCATCGTCCTGTTCACCAGCGGCACGACGTCGGCTCCGAAGGGCGTGTTGCTGCGCCACCAGCACCTGCTGTCCTACCTGTTCAACACCGTCGAATTCGGTTCCGCGGGTGAGGAACAGGCGACGCTGGTCAGCACGCCGCCCTACCACGTGGCCGGCATGGGCGCGGTCCTGAGCAACATCTACGCCGGGCGCCGCATGGTGCACCTGCCCGACTTCTCCCCGCAGGCCTGGCTGGACCTGGTCCGCGAGGAGGGCATCACCAGTGCGATGGTGGTGCCGACCATGCTGGCCCGGGTCGTCGAGCACCTCGACGGCGCGCCCGCGAACACCCCGGCGCTGGGCTCGCTCGCCTACGGCGGCGCACGGATGCCGCAGCCGGTACTCGAACGCGCACTGGTCGCCTTCCCGGACACCGGATTCGTCAACGCCTACGGACTCACCGAGACCAGCTCCACCATCGCGGTGCTCGGGCCCGACGATCACCGCGACGCGCTCGCCGATCCGGCGCTGCGCGGACGGCTCGGCTCGGTCGGGCGCATCGTCCCCGGCATGGAGGCGCAGATCCGCGGCGAGAACGAGGAGATCCTCGGCGACGGCGACACCGGTCTGCTGTGGGTGCGGGGCGCCCAGGTCAGCGGCGAGTACATGGGCAAGGGCTCCGCGCTCGACGCCGACGGCTGGTTCCCCACCCGTGACCGCGCCCGCATCGAGCACGGCTACCTGTACATCGGTGGCCGTGCCGACGACACCATCATCCGCGGCGGCGAGAACATCGCCCCGGCCGAGATCGAGGACGTGCTCGTCCACCACGACGACGTCCGCGAACTGGCGGTCATCGGTGTGCCGGACGACGAGTGGGGCGAGCGCATCTGCGCCGTGATCGTGCCGGTCGGCTCCGAGCACGCCGACTCCGAGTCGATCCGCACGTGGTGCCGGGAGCGACTGCGCGGCTCGCGCACCCCCGACGAGGTGGTCTTCGTCGACGAACTGCCCAAGACCGCCACCGGCAAACTGGTCCGCCGGGACCTCGTCGCGCAGATCACCGAGCCCGCCGCAGGCTGACCGGGGAGCCTTCCCCACAACACCTTTCACCATCCGTTGGAGGATCCAATGCGTAATGCCGTCATCGTCGACGTCGTCCGATCGGCGTCCGGCCGGGGCAAGGCCGGCGGGGCGCTCTCCGAGGTGCACCCGATCGACCTGCTCGCGGAGGTGCTGCGTGGCCTGATGGCGCGCAACGAGATCGACCCGGTTCTCGTCGACGACGTCATCGGCGGCACCGTCAGCCAGGCGTCCGAGCAGGCCGGCAACATCACCCGCTCCGCGATGCTGGCGGCGGGCCTGCCCGAGTCCACCCCGGCGACCACCGTCACCCGGGCCTGCGGATCGAGCCAGCAGGCCGTCCACTTCGCCGCGCAGGGCGTGATCTCCGGCGCCTACGACGTCGTGATCGCCTGTGGTGTCGAGTCGATGAGCCGGGTGCCGATGGGCACCGCCCCGATGGGCCGGGACCTGGTCGGTGTCGGGCTCGGGCAGCGCTACCCGGAAGGCTGGATCAGCCAGGGTGTGGCCGCGGAACTGGTCGCGACGAAGTGGGGCATGACCCGGGACGACGTCGACGCCTACGCATTCGAGTCCCACCGGCGTGCCGCGTCGGCCGCCGCGGCCGGCCACTTCGACCGCGAGATCGTGCCGGTGGCCGTCCCCACCGGCGTCCACGACCGGGACGAGACGATCCGCGCCGCCACCACCCTGGAAAGCCTCGGCGGTCTGTGGGCCTCCTTCCGGTCCGACGAGTCCGAGCAGCGCTTCCCGGGGCTGGGCTGGATGATCACCCCGGGCAACTCGTCGCCGCTGACCGACGCGGCCGCCGCGACGCTGATCATGTCCGAGGAGAAGGCCGCCGAGCTCGGTCTGACCCCGCGTGCCCGGTTCGTCGACTTCACCGTCGCCGGTGACGACCCGCTGTACATGCTCACCGCACCGATCCCGGCGACGCAGAAACTGTTGGACCGCACCGGTCTGTCCATCGCCGACATCGACGTCTACGAGGTCAACGAGGCCTTCGCCTCGGTGCCGCTGGCCTGGGCCCGCGAGTTCGGTGCGGACCCGGCGCGGCTCAACCCCGCCGGCGGTGCCATCTCCCTCGGCCACGCGATCGGCGCCTCCGGTGTGCGGCTGCTCGCGACCATGGTCGGCCAGCTCGAACGCACCGGTGGCCGGTACGGCCTGCAGACGATGTGCGAGCACGGCGGCATGGCGAACGCTCTTCTCGTCGAACGTATCTGACGACCCGGCAACGTATCTCCCGACAGCAGTCAAGGAAGGCGCACTCGTGAACATCAATGGCAAGGTCACCGTCGTGACCGGAGGTGCCTCCGGTCTCGGGCTCGCGACGGCCCGTCAGCTGATCGAGCAGGGATCTAAGGTCGTCCTGCTCGACCTGCCCACGTCGAACGGCGCGGCCGTCGCCGCCGAACTGGGGGAGAACGCGATCTTCGCCCCGGCCGACATCACCTACGAGGTCGCCGTCGCGGCCGCGCTCGACGCCGCCGAGGCGTTCGGCGAGCTGCGCGCCGTCGTGAGCTGCGCGGGCACCGGCCGGTCGCTGCGCGTGGTCGGCCGCAAGGGAGTGTTCCCGCTCGACGTGTTCACGAAGGTTGTCACCATCAACCTGATCGGCACCTTCAACGTGATCCGGCTGGCCGCCGAGCGGATGTCGAAGCTCGAACTCGAAGGCGAGGAGCGCGGCGTCATCGTCACGACCGCCTCGGTCGCCGCCTACGAGGGGCAGATCGGGCAGGCCGCCTACGCGGCCTCGAAGGCCGGCGTCGCGGGCATGACCCTGCCGCTCGCCCGCGACCTGGCCTCGCTCGCGATCCGCGTCGTATCCATCGCGCCGGGACTGTTCGACACCCCGCTGCTCGGCGGCCTCGGCGACGAGGCGAAGGCCTCGCTCGGCGCACAGATCCCGCACCCGAGCCGGCTCGGCGACCCGGCCGAATTCGGTTCCCTCGCAGCACACATCGTGTCCAACCCGATGCTCAACGGTGAGGTCATCCGGCTCGACGGCGCGATCCGGATGGCGCCGCGCTGATGACCGGCCTGCCGGTGGACAGCCACGAGTGGGTCCTGCGCGCGCGTCCCACCGGGCGACCGGTCGACTCGGATGTCGAACTGGTCGTCCGGACGCTGCCCAACCCCTCGGCGGGCGAGGTGCGGGTGCGCAACCTCGTGATGTCCGTCGAGCCGTACATGCGCGGCCGGATGGGCGGGGAGTCGACCTACGCCGAGCCCTACCCGATCGGCGAACCGCTGCGCGCGCCGACAGTCGGCCGGGTCACCGAGTCCGCCGACCCGGCGGTGCCGGTCGGCGCGCTGGTCCTGCACGACTTCGGCTGGCGGGAGTACTCGTCGGTCCCCGCCGCCGAGTGCCGGCTGCTCGGGGCCGGGCGGGTCGATCCGGCCGCGTACCTCGGCGTGCTGGGCATCCCCGGGATGACCGCATGGATCGGCATCGACCGGATCGCGCGGGTGCGTGCCGGGGACGTGGTGTTCGTGTCCTCGGCGGTCGGGGCGGTCGGCTCCACCGCGGTCCAGCTCGCGAAGCTGCGCGGTGCCACCGTGATCGCCAGCGCCGGATCACCCGAGAAGGTGGCGCTGGCGCGGGAACTCGGCGCCGACGCCGCCTTCGACCATCACGACGGCCCGATCAGCGGGCAACTGCGCGGAGCGCTGGCGGAGGTGGGTGCGAGCGGTCTCGACGTCTACCTCGACAATGTCGGTGGCGAGCATCTCGAGGCGGCGATCCGGGTGATCAACGACCACGCGCGGATCGCGCTGTGCGGGATGATCAGCATCTACAACTCGGCGACGCCGCAACCCGGCCCGAGCAACCTCATCAAACTGATCTGGCGCCGGGCCCGGATGGAGGGCTTCCTGCACCGCGACCACCTTCACGCGCGGGACGAGTTCGAGGACCAGATGACCGGGTGGATCGAGTCCGGACGCGTCCGGCCGGTGCACACCGCGTTCGGCGGCGGGGTGGCCGGCGCGTGGGACGCGTTCCTCGGCATGCTGGACGGCAGCGCGACCGGCAAGGCGATTGTCCCGATCGCCGACAGTGCCGACGATTCACAGGTTCTCGGCGGGACGTACTCGCCCGACAAGGAGGTACAACGATGACGGCACCTGCACTTCCCCTGGAGGGCAAGGTCGCTCTCGTCACCGGCGGCAGCCGGGGGCTGGGCCGGGAGATGGTGCTGGCGTTCGCGAAGGCCGGTGCGGACACGATCATCGTCAGCCGCAAGATCGACAGCTGTGAGGCGCTCGCGGCCGAGGTGGCCGAGACCACCGGCCGGCGCGCGCTGCCCGTCGCCTGCCATGTCGGCGACTGGGACGCCCAGGACGCGTTGGTCGCCCGCGCCTACGAGGCGTTCGGCAAGGTCGACATCCTCGTCAACAACGCCGGGATGTCGCCGCTTTACTCGAGTCTCGAGGAGATCTCGGAGGCGCTGTTCGACAAGGTCTTCGACGTCAACCTCAAGGGCGCGTTCCGGCTGACGACGCTGGTCGCGCCGCGGATGGCCGCCGGCGAGGGCGGGTCGATCATCAACATCAGCTCGATCGCGTCGGAGCGGCCCACTCCGGGCGACCTGCCCTACGCCGCGGCGAAGGCCGGCCTGAACATCCTCACCAAGGGGTTCGCGCAGGCGTACGGACCGAACGTGCGGGTGAACGCCATCATGGCGGGGCCGTTCCTCACCGACATCAGCAAGGCGTGGGACATGGACGTGGTCGCGGAGAAGATGGCCGCGCTGCCGCTGGGCCGGGCCGGAAGCCCGGACGAGATCATCGGCGCGGCACTGTATCTCGCCGGCCCCTCGTCCACCTACACCTCCGGCGCGATCCTCCCCGTCGACGGTGGCCGCACCGCAATGCGCTGACCCCGTGAGTCCTTTCGGCCCGCCACGGGACGCCAAGGACTCACGGCTCACTCTCACGAAAGGAACCAGGACATGAGCTGGGGATTCGACACCGACCCCGAGTACCAGAAGGTGCTCGACTGGGCCGACGAGTTCGTCACCACCGAGGTCGAGCCGATCGACCAGGTCATCACCCACGCGTGGGACCTGAAGGATCCGCTGCGGCAGAAGCTGATCCCGCCGCTGCAGGACAAGGTTCGGGAGAAGGGCCTGTGGGCCACGCACCTCGGTCCCGAACTGGGCGGGCAGGGCTACGGCCAGCTGAAGCTCGCCCTGCTCAACGAGATCGTCGGCCGTACCCACTCCGGTCCGATCGTCTTCGGCGCCCAGGCGCCGGACTCGGGCAACACCGAGATCCTCGCCCATTACGGCACCCCGGAACTCAAGGAGCGGTACCTCAAGCCGCTGATCGAGAACGAGATCGTCTCCTGCTACGCGATGACGGAGCCGCAGGGCGGGTCCAACCCGGTCGAGTTCGAGACCACCGCGGTCCTCGACGGTGACGAGTGGGTGATCAACGGCGAGAAGTGGTTCGGGTCGAACGCCCGCTTCGCATCGTTCTACATCATCATGGCCGTGACCGACCCGGAGGCGGAGCCGCACCGGCGCCTCTCGCAGTTCATCGTCCCGGCCGAGACCCCGGGTGTCGAGATCGTGCGCAACACCGGGGTGTGGGGCCACGACTACGAGGTCGGCACCCACGCCTACACCCGCTGGACCGACGTACGGATCCCCAAGGACCACATCCTGGGCGGGGTCGGGCAGGGCTTCGAGGTGGCGCAGACCCGTCTCGGTGGCGGCCGCATCCACCACGCGATGCGTACGGTCGGCCTGGTCAAGCGTTCGCTCGACATGATGCTCGAGCGCGCCGTCTCCCGCACGACGCGCGGCAAGCGTCTCGGTGATCAGCAGATGGTGCAGGAGATGATCGCCGACTCGTGGCTCCAGCTCGAGCAGTTCCGGCTGCTGGTGCTGCGCACCGCGTGGCGGATCGACCAGGAGAACGACTACCGCAAGGTCATCAAGGACATCGCGGCGGTCAAGGCTGCGATGCCGAAGGTGCTCCTCGACGTGTCCTCGCGGGCGGTGCAGCTGCACGGTTCGCTCGGTGTGTCCAAGGAACTGCCCCTGGGCAAGTGGCTGTTCGAGTCCTACCACATGGGCCTCGCCGACGGCGCGACCGAGATCCACAAGGTCAGCCTCGCCCGTCAGCTGCTGCGCGACGCGACCCCGCACGAGGGGCTGTTCCCGAGCTACCACCTGCCCGCTCTCGAGGATCAGGCCCGCGCCAAGTTCGCGGCCGAGCTGAGCGCCCTGGACGGCTAGGCACGCACGAGAAGAGCCCCGGAGCGATGCTCCGGGGCCCTTCTCGTCTGCCACTCGCCCCCGCCACCCCCTGACCGAATGTGGGATTCGTTCACTTCAACTGACCGGATCCCACATTCGGTCAATGGAGGGTGGGGGGTGGGGTGGGGGTGGGGTACTTGGGAGTCAGCGGTCGCGGCTGACGACGAACGCGGTGGAGCCTGCGAGCCCGTTGGACACCGTGACCACGGAGCGGGACGCACCGGGCACCTGGCGGTCGCCCGCGCGGTCGGTCACCTGGTAGGCGGCCTCGGTCAGCTGGGTCATGCCGTGCAGGCGGCCCTCGGCGAGGCAACCACCGCCGGTGTTGATCGGCAGTGATCCGCCGAGCCGGGCGTGCCCGTCGTCGATGAAACCGGCGGCCTCACCACGGTTGACGAATCCGAGGCCCTCGAGCCACGTGTAGGTGAAGATCGAGAAGCCGTCGTAGAGCTGTGCCACGTCGATCTCCGTGCGATCGATTCCGGCTGCGGCCCAGAGACGTTCACCGGTGCGCGCGGACCCGTCGAGGATGTCCTCCAACGCCATCGGCACGCCGGTGGCGCCGACGTGGTTGCTCGCTGCGTACCCGGTGATCAGTGCCGGAGGGTTCCGCAGCTCCCGCGCCCGTTCGGTGCGGGTGAGGACGATCGCGACCGCCCCGTCGACCGGAAGGTCGCAGTCCAGCATCGTGATCGGGTCCGCGATCATCCGCGATGCCAGGTACTCGTCCTTGGTCAGCGTCTTGCCCCGGAAGAAGGCGTTCGGGTTGCGGTGTGCGTTCTCCCGGTTGTCGACGATGAAGTTGGCCAGCGATTCCCGGGTCGCGCCGGACAGGTCCAGATACCGTCGCGCCACCGTCGCCGCCCATCCGGCAGGCATGGAGAACCCGTACGGCGCGAAGAACTGGTCCTTGCCCGCGGCGTGCGTGGCCGTGTAGTTCGAGTAGCGGCCCACGGGCATGTGGAGAGCGCGGTAGAGAACGACATGGGTGCACGCGCCGGCGACGAGCGCGTTGATCGCGTCGATCGCGGCGTGCGTGACCATCGGGGTGGTGTTGCCCAGCCAGGTGATCGCGTCGCGAATGCCCAGCGCCTGCGCCAGGAATCCCGGAGTCACGACGTCGACGCCGTCCTGGTTGCCCTTCTCGCCGCCGTACACCGGCATGGTCGGCGTGGTGGCGAGGCCGTCGATGTCGCTGCGGCCGAGGCCGGCGTCGGCCAGGGCCAGGTCGGTCGCCTCGACGGTCAGGTCGGCCAGCGACCGCGGATTGCGCCGGACCAGTTCGGTGTAGCCGATCCCGGCGATCGCCACCTTGTCACGAAAGTCCCACATGGTCATCCCTCCTCGTGCGGAAGTGGGGTACGACGGTGTCCGCCGCGAGCTCCTCGAACGCCACTTCCAGTGGCATGCCGATGCGTAGCTCGGTGGGGGAGACGTCGAGCAGGTTGGTCGTGACCAGGAGACCGGGCTGCTCGTCGATTTCCGCGACGCCCACGACATAGGGGAGCGAGTCGGCGAAGCCGGGACCGGGCGAGTCGTGCATCACCGTGTACGAGTACAGCGTCGCGCGGCCGGAGACGTCGCGCCAGGTCAGGTCGTCCCCGGTGCACCGCGGGCAGAACGTGGCCGGCAGGTGCACGAAACGGTCGCACGCACCGCAGAACTGCAGTGACAGCCGGTGCTCACCGGCCGCGGCCCAGTACGGTGCCGAGGTTTCGTCGGCGAGGGGCAGGGGCTTGAGCGGCGGAATCGGTCGACTCATCCGACCTCCTCGGGGGTGCGTGCGGGTTGTCCGCAAATGTAGATAATGGTATTCATCTATTAGGCATTCTGTGACGCCGGTCTCTGTTTCGTCAAGTTGCCCACGGCGAAGGCCGGGACATGCGGTCCGTGCGAGTTCAATGCAAATCATTCGCATGAAAGCTTGACTTTGGATCTAATTCAGGCGAATGATATCCGCATCGACGGTGACGTGGATCACGACGGAAGGTGGTGCGAGATCGCCGTGCCGCACAGCGAAACCCGCCCCTGGCAGTCGGCCCGCGAGCCCGATTCCCCGCCGAGTGTCACCGCGTCCCATCCCCTCAATCCTGCGGAGTTCACATGAGCGCATCATCGAGCGCTTCGAGTACGCGGCCCAACCGGCTGCTGCTCTTCATCGAGGTCCCGGCCGTCATCGTGCTGTTCGTCATGATGCTTCACGTGACCGCCAACGCCTTGCTGCGGGCGTTCGCCTCGAGTCCGATCCAGAACACACTGGAGATCACCCAGTACATCTACCTGCCGATCATCGCGCTGCTCGGATTCATGGCCGCGCAGGCCCGGGGCGAGCACATCGTCGCGGACCTGGTGACCCACTACTTCCCGCTCCGTGTCCGGCGGTGGGTGCTTTTCGTCGGCTACGTCCTGACCGCCGTCGTGATGCTCGGATTCGCTTGGTACGGACTCGAAGATGCGTTGCACGCTCGCGAGATCGGCAAGACGGCCGGCGTGTCGACGGTCGTCTCGTGGCCGGTTCAGTTCCTCGTGCCGCTGTCCTTCGGTGTGCTCACCGTCCAGATCGGCTACGCCGCCGTGCGCGCCCTGCGCGGCTACGAGGACGAGGACGCGACCGACGCCGAGGTCGAACGCATCAACGCCGAGATCGAGGCCGAGCGCGCGCTCGAGGCCCCGGCCCTCACCACATCGGATTCGGAGAAGAAATGACCACCGCTGCCGCTCCCGCAGAGAATGCGGACCCCCGTCCGATCGAGCCACCACCAGTCGGTCCGAGCAACAAGCACACCGTTCGCTCGTGGGCGGTCTTCGGCACCCTCGTCGTGCTGCTCGTCGCATCGACGGCGGCGATCTTCATGCCGCTCAAGCCCGGAGCCATCGGGTGCGCAGCACTGGTGATGATGCTGGTGCTGCTGTTCCTGCGGGTGCCGGTTGCGCTGACGATGATCATCCCGTCCTTCGCGGGCCTCTATGCGATCCGTGGTGAGAAGACCGTCGTGACGGCGTTGTCGTCGCTGCCCTACGACCAGGTCGCCAGCTGGACCCTCAGTGTCGTGCCGATGTTCGTCCTGATGGGCCTGCTGATGTGGAAGTCGGGCCTGACCGCCAACCTCTACACGGCGGCCCGGCACTGGCTCGGCTGGATGCCCGGTGGTCTCGCGGTCGGCACCAACGTCGCCGGCGCCGGCCTCGCCGCGGTCAGCGGTTCGACCACCGGCACCGCCTATGCCCTCGGGCGCATCGGCATCCCCGAGATGCTCAAGGCCGGTTACGACCGCCGCCTCGCGATCGGCGCGGTCATCGTCGCCGGGCTTCCCGGCCAGCTGATTCCGCCGAGCATCCTGCTCGTGCTGTACGCGGGCATCGCCGAGGTCCCGGTCGGCAAGCAGCTCCTCGCCGGCATCGGCCCCGGTGTCCTTGTGGCCATCCTGTTCAGCGTCGCGATCATCCTGTTCGCGATCTTCGGCAAGGATCTGGCCGGCCCGAAGGAGAATCGCGTCGCCGCCGCCCAGGTGTCCTGGAAGGAACGCTTCGCGAGCCTTGTTGCGGCGTGGCCGGTTCCGGTGCTGATCTTCGTCATCATCGGCGGCATGTTCTCCGGGGTCTTCACCGCGACGGAGGCCGGTGCGGTCGCGGCGCTGTGCTCGGTGGGCGTGGTGTTCATCTGGAAGCGCAAGACCGGTGGTGCGCTGCGCGCGATCACGGACGGCGCCATCGGCACCGTCTCCACGGTGGGCGCGGTGTTCCTGCTGCTCATCGGTGTGGAGGCGCTGTCCCGGATGATGACCCTGACGGGCATCAGCAACGGGTTCGCCGACGTGATCACCAAGATGGATCTCGGCCGTGTCGAGTTCCTGCTGCTGATGACGCTGATTTACCTGCTCCTCGGCGCGTTCATGGAACCGCTGCCGATGATGGTGCTGACCGTCCCGATCCTGATCCCCACGCTCGAGTCGCTCGACATCTCGCTGCTGTGGTTCGGCGCCTTCACCGTCTTCATGGGTGAGCTTGCGATCCTGTCGCCGCCGGTCGGAATCCTGGCGATGGTCATCCATTCGATCGCGAAGGACCCCCAGGTCAACCTGGGTAAGAACATTCCGCTCAAGGACGTGTTCGTCGCGTCGCTGTGGTTCCTGCCGATGGCGCTCGTGGTGGTCCTGGTGCTGATCTTCTTCCCGGAGATCTCGACCTTCCTGCCCGACCGGTCGGGCGGCTAGTCGACGGGTCCACGGAAACGTTCGGCCGGAAGGGTGTTCCCTTCCGGCCGAACGTCGTTGGTTGGGCAGGCCGGCTACACCGCGAGCACGCCCGCGTTCGTGAGAGCAGCGACCTCGCCCTCGTCGAGGGACAGGACCTCGCGCAGGATGTCCGGGCCGTCCTCGCCCAGTCGGGCGGCCGGGCCGGTGTGCAGGTGGGTGCCGTCGAAGGACGCGGGCATCGCGGCGGCGAGGTAGTCGCCGATGCGTGGCTGTGCCAGCGGGGCGAAGAGTGGGTTGCTCTCGAGTGATCCGGACCGGACCACCTGCTCGAAGGTGCGGTACCGCTCGTGCAGGACCGAAGACGCGCCCAGTGCCCGCCCGACCTCGTCGGCGTGATGCGACCGGAACCACTTGGCGAACAGCGCGGTGAGGACCTCTCGATGCTCGTATCGGTCGCTCTCGCGGCCGAAGTCTGCCCCGAGTGCGGATTCGAGTGCCGCGACGGGCTTCTCGGTCCCGGTGACCGCGACCAGGTCCCGGAAGTGGCGGGGCGTCAGCGCGACGATCATGAACCGCTCGTTGTCGGCGGTGACGAAATCCGTGCCGTACGTGCCGTACACGTCGTTGCCGGTGCCGGTCCGGCCGGTGCCGTTGACCTGCACCTCGGTGAGGTACCCCAGAGCGCCCGCGGTCGCGAGGGCAACGTCCTCGAGGGGGAGCACGATCCGGGAGCCCTCCCCGGTGGCCTCGCGCCGGTGGACGGCTGCCGCGACGGCGAGGGCCGCGTGCAGCCCGGCCGCGACGTCCCATGCGGGCAGTGCGTGGTTCACCGCGCCTGCGTGATTCACGGGTCCGGTGATCTGGGGGAATCCCAGCGCGGCGTTGACGGTGTAGTCCACGCCGGGGCGGCCGTCGTGGCGGCCGAGCAGTTCGAGGGTGATGACGTCCGGGCGCAGCGCGGACAGGGTCTCGTGACTCATCCAGCGTCGACCGCCGGCATTGGTCACCAGGATCCCGCCGCCGGTGCCGGGTGCGGTCACGAGGCGTCGGACGATGTCCTGGCCCTCGGGGCTGCGCAGGTCCAGCGCCAGGGATCTCTTGCCCCGGTTGAGTCCGGTCCAGTAGATGGACTCGCCCTCGGCGGTGAGCGGCCAGCGGTCGACGTCCGCGGCGCCCCCGATCGGATCGATTCGGATGACCTCGGCGCCCAGTTGGCACAGCGTGAGGCCGCACAGTGGGGAGGCGACGAAGCTCGAGATCTCGATGATCCGGAGGCCGTCGAGGGGCCGGGTGGTCGGTGTGGTCATTGTGGTGGATCCTCCGGTCTGAATGGCTTCTGATCAGGCATTTCAGAAACAATGATAATAATTCACACCATAGTATTGACACGCAGGATTCTTGGACGCAATACTTCCACCATGGCATCCGTTTCGGCAGTAGGTCCGGAAGATTTCGCTGACATCCTGGCGCAGACCCGCGAGTTCATTCGCAAGGAAGTCGTGCCGCGTGAGCAGGAGATCGCAGACACCGACAGCATTCCCGACGACGTCCGCAAGAACGCGGCGGCGATGGGGCTGTTCGGCTACGCGATCCCGCAGGAATGGGGTGGTCTCGGGCTGGACCTGACCCAGGATGTCCAGCTGGCAATGGAATTCGGCTACACGGCCCTGTCCCTGCGGTCGATGTTCGGCACCAACAACGGCATCGCGGGGCAGGTGCTCGTGGGCTTCGGCACCGACGAGCAGAAGGCGCAGTGGCTCGAGGGCATCGCCTCCGGTGACATCGTCGCCTCGTTCGCCCTGACCGAGCCCGGCGCAGGATCCAACCCGGCCGGGCTGCGGACCAAGGCGGTCCGGGAGGGCGACGACTGGATCATCAACGGCGAGAAGCGGTTCATCACCAACGCGCCACTGGCCGATCTGTTCGTGGTGTTCGCCCGCACCCGGCCCGCCGACGAGAACGGCACCGGAATCGCCGTCTTCCTCGTGCCCGCCGACACGCCGGGTGTCGTGGTCTCGCCCAAGGACCGGAAGATGGGGCAGGAGGGCGCATGGACGGCCGACGTGCACTTCTCCGACGTCCGGGTTCCGCACGGAGCGCTGGTCGGCGGCAACGAGGACGTCGGATACCGCGCCGCGATGACCTCGCTGGCCCGCGGACGCGTCCACATCGCGGCGCTCGCGGTGGGTACGGCGCAGCGGGTGCTGGACGAGTCGGTGGCGTACGCCGCCACCGCAACCCAGGGCGGCACGCCGATCGGCGACTTCCAACTCGTGCAGGCGATGATCGCCGACATCGCGGCCGGCGTCATGGCCGGGCGCGCAATGGTGCGTGAGGTCGCCGAACGCTACGTCTCGGGTGAGGACCGACGGATCGGGCCGTCCGCCGTGAAGCTCTACTGCACCGAGATGGCGGGTCGGGCAGCCGATCTCGGCGTCCAGATCCACGGCGGTACCGGTTACATGCGGGAGGTGCCCGTCGAGCGGATCTACCGCGACGTGCGGCTGCTGCGCCTGTACGAGGGCACCAGCGAGATCCAGCGCCTGATCATCGGTGGCGGCCTGGTGAACGCCGCCAAGAAGGCCGCTGCGGGCGGGGGGCGCTGAGATGGATCCCGACGCAGTCACCGTCGACACCGACCTCCCGCTCGCGGGCATCACGGTCGTCAGCCTCGAACAGGCCGTCGCGGCCCCGATCGCCAGCCGGCACCTCGCCGATCTCGGCGCCCGGGTGATCAAGGTCGAACGCATCGGCGAGGGCGACTTCGCCCGGAACTACGACACGGCCGTGCACGGCCTCGCGTCGCACTTCGTGTGGCTCAACCGCGGCAAGGAGTCGATCTGCGTCGACCTCAAGGCCCCGGAGGGTCTCGCCGCAGTCAAGGCCCTGGTGGCAGAGGCCGACGTGTTCATCCAGAACTCCGCGCCCGGCGCCGCCGACCGGCTCGGGCTCGGTGCCGAGGACCTGCGCGCGGACCACCCGGAACTGATCGTGGTCAACATGTCCGGGTACGGCACGTCCGGCCCGTTCGTCGACCGCAAGGCCTACGACATGCTGGTCCAGGCCGAGACCGGACTGATCTCCATCACGGGCACGCCGGAGACCGCGACCAAGACCGGGATTCCCACGTCCGACATCGCGGCCGGGATGTACGCGCTCACCGCGATCCAGGCGGCACTGTTCCGCCGGGAACGGACCGGCAAGGGCGCCACCATCGACGTGGCGATGTTCGACGCGACCGTCGAATGGCTCGGCCACCCGATGTACATGCAGATGTACCAGGACGTGCAGATCAGGCGGATGGGGCTCTCGCACGCGTCCATCGCGCCCTACGACGCGTACCCGACCCGGGACGGACAGATTCTCATCGGCGTCCAGAACGACCGGGGCTGGCGCACTCTCGTCACGGACGTGTTCGAGCGCCCGGATCTCGCGGACCATCCGCGATTCGCAACGAACATCCTGCGCGTGCAGAACCGCGCCGAGGTGGACGCGCTCGTCGGCGAGCTGACCTCCGCATTCGGTACCGGGGAACTCGACGACCGACTCGCCAAGGCCGGCATCCCGGCGGCGCAGCTCGGCGACATGAAGGACCTGATCGCGCACCCGCAGCTCGAGGCGCGCGATCGCTGGCGTGACGTGCAGACCGAGGCCGGTCCGATCCGGGCCGTGCTGCCACCGATGACCTTCCGGGACGTCGAGATGCGCATGGGCGCGGTCCCGGCGCTGGGGGAGCAGACCGACCTCGTGCTCGCCGAACTCGGGCTGAGCACCGAGCAGGTGGCCGCACTGCGGACCGCCGGAATCGTCCAGTAGTTCGGACCCGGTCGCCGGGTCGGACAGACACGAATGTGGAGCGGGTAATGGGCTTGTTGGAAGGAAAGGTCGCCGTCGTCACGGGGGCCGCGCAGGGTATCGGTCTGGAGATCGCGCGGACCTTCATCGCCGAGGGCGCGAAGGTCGTCATCGCCGACATCAACGACGAGGCGGGCGCGAAGGCGGAGGCCGAGCTCGGCGGCGCCGAGGTGGCGCGCTTCGTCCGATGCGATGTCCGTGACGGCGCTGCGGTGGAGGCCGTGATCGACACAGCCGAGAGCGCCTTCGGGCCGCTCGGGGTGTTCGTCAACAACGCGGGCATGACGCGGGACGCGACCATGCGCAAGATGACCGAGCAGGACTTCGACGACATCATCGCGGTCCATCTCAAGGGTGCCTGGAACGGCACCCGGGCGGCCTCGAACCGGATGCGCGAGTACGGCGCGGGCGCGATCGTCAACATCTCCTCGCTGTCCGGAAAGGTCGGGCTGGTCGGGCAGACGAACTACTCGGCCGCCAAGGCCGGCATCGTGGGTCTGACGAAGGCCGCCGCGAAAGAGGTCGCGTTCAAGAACGTCCGTGTCAACGCGGTGCAGCCCGGCCTGGTCCGGACTCCGATGACCGAGGCCATGCCCGAACGCATCTGGGAACAGAAGATGGCGGAGATCCCGCTCGGCCGCGCGGGTGAGCCCAGCGAGATCGCCTCGGTGGTGTTGTTCCTGGCCAGCGACATGTCGAGTTACATGACGGGCACCGTGCTCGAGGTGACCGGCGGCCGTCTCATGTGACGGTCGCAGTGTCCCGAGGCGGCGTCGTCCACACCGGTCGGACCCCTTGCCTCAATCCATGACTATCATTATAGTGAACTAGGTAACGTTCGCGCCGGACGTGAGAGGTGGACCACACCTGGTCGGCCCGGTGCACCCAACGGCAAAGGAGCGGACATGTCCGACACCACCCCCGGCACGGAGGCCACCAACGGAAGCCGGCTGCGCTGCAACGAGTGCGGTTCCGAAGCGATCGTCACGACGGCAGGCGGCTCCGCGCTGACCTGCTGCGGCGCGGCCCTCGAGGTCACCTTCGCCGGCAGCTGACCGCCCACGGTCGGCCCTGGTCTGTCACCACATCGAGGAGAATCCACATGAACGAGATCGGCAAGCGCTACACGTGCGCAACGTGTGAGACCCAGGTCATCTGCGTCAAGAAGGGTGCGGGCACCTTCACCTGCCACGGAGCGCCGATGGAACTGCTCACCGCCAAGCCCCTGCCGTCGTCCGACTGAGTAGGGCATCAACCAAAATCTATGTGCCGCAATGCCGTCCGACACGTGACGGTCGCTGTGGCCGTCGCGTAACAGAAGGAGTGCTCAGATGGCTGGTTCACTCGACGGACTCGTCGTGATCGATGCGAGCTGGGGTATGCCGGCAGCCATCTCGACGATGATGCTGGCCGACTACGGCGCCCGCGTCGTCAAGCTCGAACGTCCCGGTGGCGCGATCGACGCGGACACGGCGGTGCGTAAGTCCACCGACCGCGGAAAGTGGAGTGTCGAGGCCGATCTGGGCACCGCCGAGGGTCGTGCGATCGCCGAGCAACTCCTCGCCGGTGCGGACGTCTTCGTCGAATCCTTCGGCGCCGGCAAGGCGGACGCCCTCGGGCTCGGCTACGACCGGCTGCACGAGATGTTCCCCGAGTTGGTGTACTGCTCGGTCACCGGATACGGCAACACGGGCCCGCTCGCGTCCCGCCCCGGCTACGAGGCACTGCTCAACGCCCGGCTCGGCCAGATGGCCGAGCAGCGTGGCCACCGCGACGGCCCGATCTTCATGGGGCACCCGACCGTCTCGTACGGCACCGCGTTCATCACCACGATCGGAATCCTTGCCGCCCTGCGGGCGCGGAAGATCAACGGGGCCGGGCAGAAGGTCGACACCTCCCTGCTCGACGGCATGCTGGCGATCTCGTCGATGAACTGGTGGTGGAACGAGAAGGACATCTCCTACCTGGCGCGCAGCGGCACCCAGACCGGATTCGGCAACAAACGACTGATCACCGATCCCTTCCAGTGCGCGGACGGCAAGTGGCTGATTCCGCACACCGGCGGCCCCGGCTCGTACAAGCGGATGATGGACATCCTCGGCTTCGGTGAGCAGACCCAGACGATCGACGGCCCCGAGATGGCGGTGCCGCTCGACGAGGTCGAACTCGACATCGCCCGGAACAAGGTCCCCGAGGCCTTCCGGTCCCGGCCCCGCGACGAATGGCTGGAGCTGTTCCACGCCGCGGACATCGCCGCGCTGCCGGTGCTGCATCCCGAGGAGACGTTCGAGGACGATCAGGTGAAGTTCGCCGAGGTCGCCATCGAACTCCCGGACGCCGATCACGGCACCCTCCGCCAGGTCGGTCCGGTGATCCGTTTCGAGAAGTCGTCACCCGCGACCCCCGCGCCGGCTCCCCGCATCGGTGAACACAACGAGCGGATCGGCGAGGTGGCCCGCTCCGCGGTGTGGGCGCCGGCCGCCCCCGGTGGATCGGTGACGGCTCCGTTGCAGGGAGTGAAGATCGTCGACTTCAGTTCCTACTTCGCAACGGGTTTCGGTGCCCGGCTGCTGTCCGACCTCGGTGCGGACGTGGTGAAGGTGGAGCCGCTCGTCGGCGACCAGATGCGGCCCCTCGGCGACCTGTTCGAGGGCGCCAACCGAGGCAAGCGGAACATCGCGCTCGACATGCGGACCCCCGAAGGCCAGGAGATCGCGCACCGGCTGGTCGCGGAGGCCGACGTCGTGATGCAGAACTACCGCCCCGGCAAGGCCGAGAAGATCGGCCTCGGTTACGAGCAGCTCAAGGCCATCAACCCGGACCTGATCTACGCCTACCTGCCGGGGTTCGGCTCCGCCGGGCCGAAGTCGACGCTCAAGTCGTTCGCTCCGCTGGTGTCGGGACTGGTCGGCCTGAACTTCGAGGGGGCAGGCAAGGGCAACGCCCCCATCCGTCGTGTCATCGGCAACGAGGACCTCTACAACGGATTCCTCGGCGCCGTCACCGTCCTGCTGGCGCTGCACCACCGACTGAACACCGGTACGGCACAGTACGTCGAGAGCCCGCAGCTGCATTCGAGCCTGTTCGTGATCAGCGAGCACTCGGCCACGCTCGACGGCACCGCGGTGCCCGCACACCAGCTCGACTCGGAGCAGATGGGGCTCTCGCCCCTCTACCGCCTGTACTGCACGTCCGACGGCTGGATCGCCATCGCGGTGTTCGGCGACGCGGCCTTCGGGCGCCTGGTCTCGGCCCTCGGCCTGACCGATCTCGCGGCCGACAGCCGCTTCGTGACCACCGCGGGACGGACGGCGAACGCCGATGCGCTCGCCGGTCTCCTCGCGGCCCGATTCGCCGAACTCGACAGCTCCGACGCATTCAAACTGCTCGACGACAACCGTGTCCCGGCGGAGATCCCGCTCGACTACCCGATCATGCCGGAACTGCTGTGGGAGGAGTGGGCGCTCGAGTCGCAGCGCGTCGTCGAACACCACCATCCCGAGTACGGCTGGTCGCGCGAGGTCGGCATGGTGATCCATCTGTCCGACACCCCGGGGAGCTTCAAGGGTGGCAGTCCTCGGCTCGGTCAGCACTCGGCCGAGATCCTCGAGGGACTGGGCTACAGCACCGACGAGGTCGCCGCACTGATGGCGACCGTGTGCAAGCTGCCCACGGTCGCAGCAAAGGAATCGTAGAACCATGGACATCACGTATCCCGCAGAAGCGGAGGCGTATCGCGCCGAGATTCGCGCGCTGCTCGAATCGAAGCTGCCCGAGGGCTGGCGCGGCATCGGTGCCCTCCCCGAGACCGAACAGGACGCGTTCCTGACGAGCTGGCGAAAGGTGCTCTCCGACAACGACCTGCTCGCCGTGTCATGGCCGAAGGAGTTCGGCGGCGGCGGACTGTCGAGCATCGAGCAGGTGGTGCTCAACGAGGAGCTCATGCGGCTCGGGGTGCCGGACGGCACCGAGAACGACACCCTCGGCATCAAGTTGCTCGGCAACACCGTCGCGGTCCTCGGCACCGACGAGCAGAAGGAGTACTTCCTGCCCCGGGTGCTCTCCGGTGAGCACGTGTGGTGCCAGGGCTACTCGGAGCCCGAGGCCGGCTCCGACCTCGCCGGCATGCGAACCCGTGCCGTCCTCGACGGCGACGAGTGGGTCATCAACGGCCAGAAGACGTGGACGTCGCAGGGGCACAAGGCCAACTGGATCTTCGTGATCGCGCGAACGGATCCGACGGTGGCGAAGCACAAGGGACTGTCCTTCCTGCTGGTCCCGATGGACCAGCCCGGTGTCGAGGTGCGGCCGATCCTCAACGCGGCCGGCTACGTCGCGTTCAGCGAAGTGTTCTTCACCGACGCGCGCACTCCGAAGTCCCACGTCCTCGGCGGCGTGAACGGCGGCTGGAACACCGCCAACACGCTGCTCGGTTTCGAGCGCGGCGTCCGGGCCACCACCGACGCCGTCCGCTTCGGCCGCGAGGTGGAGCGGTTGATCGAACTGGCCCGTGAGCGTGGGCTGACGGCGGATCCGCGCATCCGCGGCGAACTGGCCTGGTGCTGGTCGCGCGTGCAGACGATGCGATTCCGCGGGTACCGTGCACTGACCAAGCTGCTCAACGGCGGGTCGTACGGCGTCGACGGCTCGTTCTCGAAGGTGATCTGGAGCGAGTTCTTCCAGCGCCTCACCGAGGTCGGCATGGACATCCTCGGCCTGGAGGCGCTCACTCCGACCGGCGGTGGCAACGACGGCATGCTGGTGACCCCGAATCCCGGCGCCGACAACTCTTCCCGCTGCTGGACGGAGATCGCGCTGTACGCCCGCGCCGCCACGATCTACGGCGGCAGCTCGCAGATCCAGCGCAACATCATCGGCGAGCAACTGCTGGGACTGCCGAAGGAGCCTCGCCTGGACGGCGGCCCATTCCAGGAGATCGGGCGCCGCAAGAGCGCCTGACCCAACGCTTTTCGTCGCCGTGGCGGCGGAACGAAAGAACGGAAGAACATCGTGTACTTCGCATTCGACGAGGATCAGGAGGAGTTCCGCGCCTCGCTGCGCCGGCTCCTGACCGAACGTGCCCCGATCGCCCGCGTCCGCGAGATCGCCGAGCGCGGCACTCACGATGCCGACACCTGGCAGCTGCTCGCCTCGAACATGGGAGTGCCTGGGCTGCACGTTTCCGAGGAGTTCGGAGGCGGTGGATTCAGCTTCCTGGAAACCGCCATCGTGGCACAGGAACTCGGGCGCGCCCTGACTCCCGTCCCGATGATCGCCACGACCGGTGTCATCGAGGCCGTCCTGCGACTCGGGAGCGAGGTGCAGAAGCGCGAGCTCCTGCCGAGCCTTCTCGACGGCAGCGCGATCGGCGCTCTGGCCCTGAGCGGATCCCGGGACACCGTGGTGGGCTCGGCGACCGTGCGGGCAACCGGTGACCCGGCCGCACCCGAGCTCACCGGTCGCCTCGAGTACGTCGCGTTCGGGCACGTGGCCGACCTGCTGGTGGTCCCGGCGCTCGTGCCCAGCGAGGACAACGTGGCCCTGTACGTCGTCGACGCGCACGCCGCCGGCGTCAGCGTGCACGGCCAGGCATCCCTGGACCTGACGCGTCCGCTGGCCACCGTCGAACTCTCCGCCGCCCCGTCCCGCTTCCTGGGGGCCGACCGGGCCGCCATCGGGCGGGTGACCAACATCGTTCGGACCTTGCTCGCGAACGAGGCGCTCGGCGCGGCCGAGGCCGCACTCGACATGGCGGTCGAGTACGCCAAAGCGCGCGTGCAGTTCAACCGGCCGATCGGGTCGTTCCAGGCGATCAAGCACAAGTGCGCCGACATGGCCATCTCGATCGACGCGGCGCAGGCCACGGTCATGTACGCGTCGATGTGCGCGGACGAGGACAATGACGAGTTCCCCCGGGTCGCGGTGATGGCCAAGGCGCAGGGATCCGAGTGCCTGACGTTCTGTGCTTCCCAGAACATCCAGGTGCACGGCGGCATCGGGTTCACCTGGGAGGCGGACCCGCACCTGTACTTCCGCCGGGCCAAGGCGATCGAACCGATTCTCGGCAACAACGCTCACCACACCGGACTGCTCGCGGACCTGGTCGGAATCTGACCGACCGGCCCGAGCGCCACTCGTCCGCCGCCGATGACGGTGCGCCGCACCGCGTGTCGACGGTGCGGCGACCTGATCAACGAACGGAGAAACGGATGATTCCCATGCGGAGAATGGACGGCGAGGTCGCGCTGGTGACCGGTGGGGGTTCCGGCATCGGGGCCGCTTCCGCACTTCGCCTCGCGGCCGAAGGTGCCGCGGTGGCGGTGGTCGACGTCCACGCCGACGCGGCGGCGGCGACCGCCCGCGCGATCGAAGAGGCGGGCGGGACGGCGCGCTCGTTCGCCGCGGACGTCCGGGACGCGGACGCACTGAAGAGGATCGCGGACGAAGTCGTGGCGGACCTCGGCGAGATCGGCGTGGTGTTCACGGCCGCCGGAGTCAGCGGAGCCAGGCTCGACAGTCACGAGTTGACGGAGACCGACTGGCGCGGTGTGCTCGACATCAACCTGAGTGGCACCTTCTTCACCATCCAGGCGGTGCTGCCGTCGATGCTGCGGCGCGGCAGCGGTTCGGTCGTCACATGCGGATCGACGTCGTCGTTCGTGGCCACCCAGGGCGGCCTGGCGCCGTACCGCGCATCGAAGGGCGGCGTGAAGATGCTGACCCAGACCCTCGCGGTCGAATACGCGCCCAAGGGAATCCGGGTCAACAGCGTGTGCCCGGGGGCGGTCCGGACGAACCTGACGGCGAACACCGCCGCGATCGTGCCGACCGATGGCACCGTGCGCAACCCCTCGAAGCCGCTGTCCGTTCCGATGGGCCGCTACGGGGAGGCCGACGAAATCGCCTCCGTTGTCGCCTTTCTCGCCTCTCCGGACGCCTCATACGTGACCGGTCAGGCGATTCTCGTCGACGGCGGTGTCACCGCGGAGTAGCGGTGTGGGCGAGGCCGGCCGCTGCGGCACGAATTCAGGATCATGGATCTTGACAAGCCCACAATCTAGCCGCATGATTAGCATCATCAAGTGAGCCGAATCACCCGGGTGCGCCAGTTGAGGCCCAAGTCACGCCGATGGCGTGCGCACGCCACGGTTCGGCTCGAGGTTCAGTTTAGGGAGATCCAGTGACCAAGTTCTTCGCCCGCACAGGCGCTTTCGCCCGTGTCGGTGCATTCGCTGCGGCCGGAGCGCTCCTGCTCGCGGGCTGTGCCGAGTCCGGTTCCGGCGGCGCCAACGGAGGCGGCGAGGGTGTCGAGTACGGGGCGAGCAAGGCCGACTACCAGGCCGCTTTCGCCGACGTCGACCCGATCGTCCTGCACACGCAGTCCCCGAGCACCAAGGGCTCTGTCAGCGGCGCGTTCATCGAGTCGTACATCGCGGCGGTCGAGGACTGGTCGGGCGGGAAGATCACCTTCGACGTCGCGTACTCCGACGCGATCGCGAAGGCGACCGAGATCGACAACGCGGTCCAGGACGGCCGACTCGACATCGGCCAGGTGCTCACCGTGTACGAGCCCAAGGAGTTCCCCGCGTCCTCCGCCCTGCTCGATGCCAGCGTGCTGTCCGACCAGAGTGTGGTCACCGGCGTCCTGCAGTCCAATGCGTGGCCTGCAGAGGTCGCATTCTCGACCCCGGAGATCGTGTCCGAGTTCGAGGACAAGGGCCTCAAGCTGCTGATGCCGGCATACAACGCGGGCATGAACGCCCTGTTCTGCGCGCAGCCGCGGACCAGCCTGCCCGAACTCGCGGGCAAGAGCGTCTCGGTGGGCAGCACCGCGGGCAACGAGCAGGTCACCGCGCTCGGCGGTACCCCGACGTCGGTGGCATACACCGAGGCATACGAGGCGCTGCAGCGTGGGGTCATCGACTGCTCGATGGTCAGCCCCGCCGCCGCGGCGATCGGCGGCCTGGTCGAGGTCGCACCGAACACCGTCATCGATCCCGAGGCGGGACTCGCCGTCCCGACCGGCAACATGGTCATCAACGAGGACGTCTGGGCGGGCCTGCCGCTCGTCGCCCAGCAGCTGCTGTGGGACCGCCTCGACGTGTTCATCGCCGGGAGCATCGAGGGCAAGATCTGGCCCGTGACAGTCGAATCCGTGCAGAAGATCAAGCAGTACGGTGGATCGGTGGTGCCGTTCGCGGCGGACGCGCGCACGGCACTGCAGAACGCGAACAACAAGATCGTCGACGCGATCGCCGACAAGCCGGCGCTGACCGACGGCGAGGGCTTCGTGAGCTCGGTGCGTGAGACCTCCGAGAAGTGGAGCAGCATCATCTCGGAGCTCGGCTACAAGAACGAGACCGACTACAACGGCTTCGCCGACTGGTACACGCCCGGCAAGATCGACATCGACCCGTACGTCAAGCGGGTCTACGAGGAGATCCTCCTCGACAAGCGCCCGGCCTGACGGTCCGGGCGGGCAAGGCAAGTCGCCCCGGGGCGAGGGCTCCCCTCGCCCCGGGGCGTTTCACATGGGTGGAGCGCCCGGCGTTCCGTCCCGATCGGGAGAACAGTTCGATGACACAGCGCAACTCGGGGTTGGTGGAGATAGCACTCGACGGTGCGATCGACATGCACACCCACTTCGGCCCGGAGCACCTCGTCGAGCACGTGGTCAAGACGCCGCACAGTGTCGACCCGATCCAGGCCGCCCGGGAGGCCGCCGAGCACGGCATGCGGGCCATCGTGCTCAAGGCGCACGAGTTTCCGTCCACCATCGCCGCGTACTTCGCGAACCAGGCTGTGCCCGAGGTGACGTCGATCGCCGGCATCTGCCTCGACCACCCCGTCGGCGGGCTGAACCCGCACGCCGTCGAGTGCGCCCTCCGGGGCGGCGCGCAGGTGGTGTGGCTGCCGACACTGTCCGCGGTGTCCGACGCCCCGGCGAAGGTCCGCACGTTCTTCGGTGTCGACGAGGGAATCCGCGTCATCGACGCAAACGATGAGTTGCTGCCCGAGGTGCGCCAGATCCTCGACCTCATCAGCGAATACGACGCCGTCCTGGCCACCGGCCACGTCTCCACGGCCGAACACTTCGCGGTGGCCCGCGAATACGCTCGGCGCGGACGGGTGATCGTGACGCATGCGTTGCATGCGACCACCGGACCGCGTCTGACCCTGCAGGAGGTCGCTGAACTCGCCGAACTCGGGGCCTACATCGAGTTTGCCGCGCACACCTGCATGGGTGAGCCGTCGACGTTCGAGTCCGTGGTGGCGGCGATCCGGCGTATCGGACCGGAGAGGTCGGTCCTCGCAACGGACTACGGCTGGACCACGAAGGTTCCCCACCCCGCAGCGGGACTGGGCACGTACGTCAACGCCCTCTGGGACGAGGGCATGACCGAGGCCGATCTCCGGGTGATGGCATGCGACAACCCGGCACTTCTGCTCGGGATGAAGTAGTTCGAATTGATATCAGCGGGAAAGGAATTGTCATGAATCAGGGTCAGGGACGGGTCGCAGGCAAGGTTGCCTTCATCACGGGCGCCGCACGCGGACAGGGGCGTTCGCATGCGCTGCGGCTCGCTCGCGAGGGCGCCGACATCTACGCGACGGACGCGTGTGAGGACATCAAGTCGCTCAGCTACGGGATGGCGTCCGAGGAGGATCTCGTGGAGACGGCCCGCCTGGTCGCCGAGACCGGCCGCCGGATCATCACCCGCAAGGTCGACGTCCGTGACCAGGCCGGACTCGACGCGGCCGCGGCCGACGCCGTCGAGCAGTTCGGCAGCCTCGACATCGTCAGCGCGAACGCGGGCATCTGCGGCTGCCGTCCCACCGTCGAGCTCACCGAGGACGAGTGGCAGGACATGATCGACGTCAACCTCACCGGGGTGTGGAAGACGGCGAAGGCCACGATTCCACAGATGCTCGCGACCGGCGGGGGATCGATGGTCCTCACCAGCTCGGTGGTCACGTACAGCGGGTCCCGCAACGTCGCGCACTACAACGCCTCGAAGCACGGTGTGATCGGTCTCATGCAGACCCTCGCCGCCGAGTACGGCGGGCAGGGAATCCGCGTCAACGCCGTGCATCCCGGCAATGTCGGCACCGACATGCTCTTCAGCGAGTCGACTCTCCGCGTCTTCTGCCCGGACCTCGAGAACCCGACGATCGAGGACCTGCGCGAGCGTGCCCGCGGACGCAACGTCATGGACCTCGCCTGGGTCGAGCCCGAGGACATCACCAACGCGGTGCTGTGGTTGGCATCCGAGGAGTCCCGCTACGTCACCGGCGTCTCGATTCCCGTCGACTGCGGTCTGCGGATCAGCTGACACCCGCGAAACCTGAAGGAGCACAGCATGAGTTCAGCACGCAACGACGGACGCAAGGTCCTGCTGACCGGCGGCGCCGGCGGCATCGGCGCCGCGGCGGCCCGGCGGCTCGCGGCCGAGGGCGCCGCGGTCGCGATCCTCGACCGAGATGGTGACGCGGCACAGGCACTGGCGGACGAGCTGGTCGCAGCCGGCGGCACGGCCGTGGCCGTGGCCGCCGACGTCTCCGACGCGGAGTCCGTCGGGCCTGCCGTCGAACACGCGGCCGCTCAGCTCGGTGGCCTCGACGGCATCGTCACCTGCGCGGGTATCGCCCGGTCCTCGCTCGTGCACGAGATGAGCCTCGAGGACTGGAACGACGTCGTCGGGATCAACCTGACCGGCTCCTTCCTCGCCGTGCGGGCCGCGCTGCCACACATGCTCGAGGCGCCTCGGTCGTCGGTGGTGACCATCGGGTCGGTGGCCTCGCTGATCTCCGCGAACACCAACACCTGCAGCTACGACGCCTCCAAGGCCGGTGTCCTCGGCCTGACCCGGTCCATCGCGATCGGGTACGCGGACCGCGGCGTGCGCGCCAACGCCCTGTGCCCCGGTGTCGTGGACACCCCGCTGGCCCGCAAGGCCCGCGAGAGCGGTGGCGTCACCAGCTCCGCGCTGGATCGCACCCCGCTGGGCCGGCGCGCCGAGGTCGACGAGATGGCCGCGGTGATCGCCTTCCTGATCTCCGACGAGTCCTCGTACATGACCGGCTCGACGGTCACGGCGGACGGAGGGCTGACGACGCAGTAGCGCACACTCGAACATCAGACACAAAGGCTCGGGGAGGGAACGGAATTCCGTTCCCTCCCCGAGCCTTTGTGCTGATCGTCAGAACGCGCTACGTCCACCGTCGACCGTGTAGATGCCGCCGGTCACCCAGTCGGCCTCGTCGCTGGCCAGGAACAGAGCGATCGAGGCCAGGTCGTCGGGGGTGCCCAGCCGGCGCAGCGGGAAGCGTGACGCGGCGTCGGCGTCGAGCGCGATCTGATCCGCGTCCGGCGCCGCCGCACCGCGGTCCACCCGAGACTGGTAGACCAGCGGCGTCGGGATGGTGCCGGGGCAGATGGCGTTCACGCGGACATTGTCCGGTCCGTACGTGACGGCCATCTGCTTCGTCATCGCCACAACGCCACCCTTGGCCGCGGTGTACGGGAAGATCCCGGGCAGGCCGATCAGTCCACCCATGCTGGCCTGGTTGATGATCGACCCCGTGCGGCGCTCGATCATGTGGGGTAGCGCGTACTTCGAGGTGAGCCACACACCCTTGAGGTTGACCGCGATCACCTTGTCCCACTCGTCCTCGGTGGTGTCGGCCGCATTGCCCGCGCCGTTGACGCCGGCGTTCGCGAACACCACGTCGAGCTGACCGAACTCGGCGAGGGTCTCGGCCACCATGCGCTGCGAATCGGCGTCCGAGGTCACGTTCGCGGTGACCGGCAGTGCGCGTCCTCCCGCGGCGGCGATTTCGTCGGAAACCGAGGCGGCCGCAGCCGGATCCAGGTCGACGACGGCGACGGCGGCGCCCTCGGCGCCGAATCGGAGGGCCGAGGCGCGGCCGAGGCCCGAACCCGCGCCGGTGACGAGCGCGATCTTGCCGGCCAGACGTCCGGTGCTGCTCATGAAGATGCCTTTCGGGAGTGGTTGTGGATCACGCGAACAGGGCGGTGAACCGCCAGTCGAGCACCGGCACCGGAGCCTCGTCGCCGCGTGCATTGGGTGGCTCGCCACCGCGGTGGGCGTGAACAAGGGAACGCAGGTGCAGCACACCGCCGGTGGCCAGCGCCTCGGCGGATTCGACGTGCAGTTCGCTGGTGAGGGTGTCGCCCTCGTGGACGGGGCCGGTGTGGTCGCACGACTGCCAGCCGAGGACGGTCACGAGGTTGGGGAGTGCCCGGCAGGCCTGGGCGAGGGCGAGCCCGATGGTGTGGCCGCCGTACACGAGCCGACCTGCGGCGCCGACCCGTTCGTCGTGGTGGGTCGCGGCGATGTTGAGGGTCAGCCGCGCGAGTTCCGGTGCGCCGGTGACGACGTCGCCGCTCGAGGTGAAGACGGTGCCGACCAGTGCCGGATCGAAGTGCGTGCCGGCCACCCGTGCGCGGTACGCGTCCAGATCCAGGCCGGCCGGAACCGTCCACGTCGGCGCGTCCTGCGGTCCGATCGAGGACAGGTCGTCGGCCGGTCCGGGGAGCCCGGGATCGATGCCGGGCCGCAGCGGCAACATGGCGCAGCGGTAGAAGTCGAGGACGACCTCTCCGTGCTGATCGGTGGTGCCGATGCGCAGCGCGGCCAGACCGGTGGCCGGGCGCCCGGGCCTGGCGGAGTTCTGCTTCAGACCGACGACTTCGGTTGTGGTGTAGAGGGTGTCACCGATGTGGGGAAGCCGGTGGAAGCGCAGGCCGCGGTAGAACAGGTTGGCCTTGACGTGGTGGGTGGCCAGCGTGGACTGGCCGATCGCGACGTCCGCAACGAGGCCCGCGTGCGCCACCGGTCCGCCCGCGACGACGGCGGACAGATGTGCGTCGAGCGGCAGGCGCAGGCGGTCCCCGAGGATCGCCTGGTGGGTGGCCGCGATCCCGTCGGTGAGCGTCACGCCGGGGGCGGTGTCGAACACCTGCCCCACCGCCAGTTCGTCGAAGTACGGTCCGCCGACCGCGCGGGTGGTGGTGGTCAAATCAGGCTCCGATCAGCGAGAGGGTGCGGCGGGCGGCGACGGCGACGGCCTCGTCGAGCATCTGGCCGTCGAGCTGTGCGGCGCCGGCGCCGCGGGCCTCCGCCTCCTCGAGTGCGGCCAGGACGCGCCGGGCCTGGTCGGCCTGATCGTCGGTCGGGGTGAAAGTCTCCTGGGCGGTGGCGATCTGGGCGGGGTGGATGACCCATTTGCCGTCGAATCCGAGGTCGGCGACCCACCGGGCGGACTCGCGGAAGGTCGCGTCGTCGGCGATGCCGAGGAACGGGCCGTCGACGGCCTGGATGCCGGCGGCGCGCGCGGCGTGCAGCACGCGGTCCTGGACGAACAGCCACTGCTGCGGTGTCGCGGTGCGGGAACGGCCGAGGACGGCGCCCAGGTCGGCGTATCCGATGATGACGGCGGTCAGGCGGGGGCCGGTGACGATCTCGTCGATCGCGCCGATTCCCGTCGGTGTCTCGATGAGTGCCTGCACCGGAAGGTCCGCGGCGCCGGCGCTGGTGAGGATCGCGTCGGCCTCGACCAATGCGGCGCGGCGCTCCACCTTCGGGATCACGACCGAGGTGAGTGCGTCGCCGAGTGCGGCGCACGCCCGCAGGTCGTCGGCGAACCATCGGGTGTCGGGGCCGTTGATGCGGATCGAGACGGTGCGCTGCCCGCCGTGTTCGCGGATCAGGTCCGACACGAGCGTGCGCGCGGAGTCCTTCAGCGCGGTGGTGACGGCGTCCTCGAGGTCGAGAACCACCTCGTCCGCGGCCGCCCCGAGCGCCTTGCGTGCCTTGCGCTCGTCGGATCCAGGGGCGACGAGGGCCGCTCGTCGACGTACTTCTCTCACGTGGCGGTTCCTTCTCGATCGTGTGCGTGACATGCACAAATGTACGGCCATGGCGATGCGGCGGAGACTCCCCGCCGGCGCGGGTCGGGGGCGGTCCGGCGGGCCCTTTCGGGAGTCTTCCAGCCACGACAAGACCATGTCAATGCTTATCATGATTGACATTTTCTTCCGGCTGCTCGACCATGGCCGTACAAATTCTTTCCGGGCTCGGCGAGCCCGCTACACGGTGAGGACGTCCCGCGTGAGCTACTACCTGAACGACGAAGAAGCCTTCCTGGTGAAGACGGTGCGAGAGTTCGTCGACCGTGAGGTGAAGCCGACGGTGCAGGAGGTCGAGCACGCCAACGAGTACCCCGAGCAGTGGATCGAGCAGATGAAGCAGATCGGCATCTACGGTCTGGCGATCTCGGAGGAGTACGGCGGTGCGCCGGTGTCGATGCCGTGCTACGTGCAGGTCACCGAGGAGTTGGCGCGCGGCTGGATGTCGTTGTCCGGGGCGATGGGTGGGCACACCGTCGTCGCGAAGCTGATCGGTCTGTTCGGTACCGAGGAGCAGAAGCGCACGTACCTGCCGAAGATGGCGACCGGAGAGATCCGCGCGACCATGGCGCTCACCGAGCCGGGTGGCGGCTCGGACCTGCAGGCGATGACCACGAACGCCAAGCGTGACGGGGACGACCTGGTGATCACCGGCGCCAAGACGTGGATCACCAACGCACGACGCTCGGGTGTCATCGCGCTGCTGTGCAAGACGGATCCGGCCGCGACTCCGCGGCACCGGGGGATCTCGATCGTCCTCGTCGAACACGGTCCGGGACTGACGGTCTCGCGGGACCTGCCCAAGCTCGGCTACAAGGGGGTGGAGAGCTGCGAGTTGTCGTTCGACAACTACCGGATCCCGGCGACGGCGATCCTCGGCGGCATCGAGGGCAAGGGCTTCGGGCAGATGATGAAGGGTCTCGAGACGGGCCGCATCCAGGTTGCCTCGCGCGCGCTGGGTGTCGCCGCCGCGGCGCTGGAGGATTCGCTGGCGTACGCGCAGCAGCGGGAGAGCTTCGGGCAGCCGATCTGGAAGCACCAGTCGATCGGCAACTACCTCGCGGACATGGCGACCAAGCTGACCGCCGCCCGCCAGCTCACCCGGCACGCCGCCGAGAAGTACGACGCCGGGGACCGCTGCGACATGGAGGCGGGCATGGCCAAGTTGTATGCGTCGGAGGTGGCGATGGAGATCGCCCTGAACGCGGTGCGCATCCACGGCGGCTACGGCTACTCCACCGAGTACGACGTGGAGCGCTACTTCCGGGACGCGCCGCTGATGATCGTCGGCGAGGGCACCAACGAGATCCAGCGCAACGTCATTGCCGGGCAGCTCGTCGCCCGCGGCGGTCTGTGACCGGCTGTGACATGAACAGCGCTGTGACATGAACGGTACGGGGCCGGCCTACGCGCAGCTCGTCCGCCGGATTCGCGACGAGGTGGCGTCGGGCGCCTACGCCGACGGTGTCCGGCTGCCGACCGAGGCGGAACTCGTTCGGCAGCACGGGGTCAGCCGGCAGACCGTCCGGCGTGCGTTCGCCGACCTCGTCGCGGACGGTGTCGTCTATCGCGTACCGGGGCGCGGGACCTTCGTCGACGAGACGGGCCACCGCTACCGTCGACAGCTCGGGTCGATCGAGGACCTGCTCGAACTCGCTTCGGACACCACCATGGAGATCCTCGTGCCGCCGCGGCGCGGGGTCGACATCGACGCCGCCAGCCGGCTCCGGCTGGACACCGATCTGCTGTATTCGGTGGTGTTGCGCCGGTTGCACGACACGGTCCCGTTCGCGTACACCACCGTGTACCTGCCCGACGCGGTGGCCGCCCACCTCCTGGAGGCCCCGGAGCTGGCCGTCGGCGCGAGGAGTCGCAACACCGTGATGGGCCTGCTCGAACCCCATCTGACGAGTCCGATCGCCGAAGCCGCCCAGTCGATCACGGTCGCGCCGGCCACCGAGGTCGTGGCCGGCGAATTGTGCTGTGCGGTAGGCCATCCGTTGCTCCGGGTCGACCGGCTGTACACGAACGGACTCGGCGAGGCGACCGAGTTGTCCGTGAGCTTCTTTCTGCCGGAGCACTACACGTATCGCGTGACCCTGCGGCGGTCCGATCGGCACAGACCCCCGCAACGACGACAGGAGTTGTGAATCATGAAGGTATTCCGGGGAATCGACGAGGTCGAGGCCGCCGTGGGAGATCACGTCGGCTACAGCGACTGGATCGAGGTCACCCAGGAACGCGTGGACGCCTTCGCCGACGCGACCGACGACCACCAGTGGATTCACGTCGATCCCGAGCGGGCGGCGGCGGGACCGTACGGCGGAACGATCGCGCACGGCTATCTGACGCTGTCGCTCCTCCCGGCACTCGGGAACCGGATCTTCGACGTCGACGGCGTCCGCATGAAGATCAACTACGGCGCCAACAAGGTCCGCTTCCCGGCACCCGTGCCGGTGGGTTCGAGGATCCGGTGCGGTGCCCGCATCGAATCTCTCGAGCGCACACCCAAGGGCGCCAACCTGATCACCGTGTACACCATCGAGATCGAGGGCGCGGAGCGTCCGGCGCTGGTCGCCGAGACCATCCGCGTCCTCGTCGACTGAGAGGGAACTTCACATGACACGCGCAGCTTTGGTTGCCCCCGTCCGGACTGCGGTCGGACGATTCGGCGGCGCACTCAGGGACGTGCAGGCCGTCACCCTGGCCACCACGGTGATCAAGGAGACCGTGGCGCGGTCGGGGATCGACCCGGAGCTCATCGACGATGTCGCGATGGGGCAGTCGTACGCGAGTTCCGAGGCCCCGTGCATCGGCCGCTGGGCCGCACTCGATGCGGGCCTGCCGATCTCGGTCGCCGGCCTGCAGACGGACCGTCGTTGCGGCACCGGACTCCAAGCGCTCGTGACCGCGGCGATGATGGTGCAGACCGGCGCTGCGGACGTCGTCCTGGCCGGCGGCGTCGAGTCGATGAGCAACATCGAGCACTACACCACCGGCGCGCGCTGGGGTGCCCGCTCCGGCGGTCTGCAGTTGTTCGACCGGCTCGACCGAGGTCGGGAACGGTCTCAGCCGGAATGGCGCTTCGGGCGGATCAGCGGAATGATCGAAACCGCCGAGAACGTGGCCGGCAAGTACGGGATCACCCGGGAGGATTCCGACGCGCTCGCCGCTGAGAGTCATCGCCGTGCCCACGAGGCATGGGAGGCAGGGCGATTCGATGCCGAGGTGGTTCCGGTGGAGATCACCGACCGCAAGGGGAACGTGACGACTTTCGCGCGCGACGAGGGGATCCGTCCCGACTCGACCGTGGAGTCCCTCGGGAAGCTGCGGGCGGTCACGCCCGGCGGGGTGGTCACCGCTGGCAACGCGAGCCAGCAGAACGATGCCGCGGCATCGGTTCTCGTCGTCTCCGAGGATCGCCTCGAGGAGCTGGGGCTCGAGCCGATCGGGTTCCTGGAAGGCTGGACGGCTGCGGGATGCGATCCCGCGCTCATGGGCCTCGGCCCGGTCGCGGCGGTGGAGAAGCTGTTCGCGCGCACCGGACGTCGCTTCGAGGACTTCGACCTCGTCGAACTCAACGAGGCGTTCGCCTGCCAGGTCCTCGGCGTCCTCGAGGGCTGGGGGTGGGACGACCGGGAACGGCTGAACGTCAACGGTTCCGGCATCTCGCTCGGGCACCCGATCGGCGCCACCGGGGTTCGCATGCTGACCACCGCGCTGCACGAACTGCAGCGCCGCGGTGGCGGGCGGGCGCTGCTGACCATGTGCATCGGTGGTGGTCAGGGCATGGCCGCGTCCGTCACGTCGGCCTGAGCTCCCACCCGCACGTGGGCCCGGACCGGTCACCGGTCCGGGCCCACGAACGTCTCGGCCGGGTGGTCAGCGTCCCCGCCAGACCGGGGCCCGCTTCTCCGCGAAAGCGCTGGCGCCTTCCTTCGCGTCCTCCGACGCGAACACCGGCAGCAGGACCTCGCGCTGACGGTCGAATGCCTCGTCGGGGGCCCACGCGGCCGCCTCGACGATGATCTTCTTGGTCGCGGCGACTCCGAGCGGCCCGTTCGCGGTGATCCGGTCCGCGAGTTCGAGTGCGGCCCCGAGGGCCTCGCCCGGCTCGGTCAGCCGATTGATCAGCCCGTACTCGTAGCCGTCCTCGGCGGTGAAGGTGTCACCCGTGAGTGCGAGTTCCATCGCCTTCGCGTACGGCATCCGGGTCGGCAGGCGGAGCAGTCCGCCCGCGCCGGCGGCGAGGCCGCGCTTGACCTCGGGGAGGCCGAACCGGGCGTTCGTCGCCGCCACCACGAGATCGGTCGCGAGGGTCAGTTCGGTTCCGCCCGCGAGTGCGTAACCCTCGACCGCGGAGATGATGGGCTTGGCCGGGGGACGATGGGTGAAGCCGAGGCCACGCCCCTCCACCAGGATCGTCTCGCCCGCGAGGAATGCCTTGAGATCCATTCCGGCGCAGAAGTTTCCGCCCGATCCCGTCAGGACGGCGACGGACAGTCCGGGATCCCCGTCGAGTTCGTCGACCGCCGCCGCGAGCCCGCGGCTCACCTCGGCGTTGATGGCGTTGCGGGAGTCGGGTCTGTTGATCGTGATCAGCAGGGTCCGGTCACGTCGTTCGAGCAGCACTGCATCCGTCATCGTGGGCACCTCTCGCCGGAAGAATAGTAATGATGATAATAATAAGCATGGCGAGGTGAAGGCGTCTGTCGCGGCGGGTGCGTGACGAATCGGCCGTTCCGTGGTGCCGGTGGCGTCGAGATCCGGGTGCGGCGAATGCGGAGACGGCTGCTACGGAGGGGCCGTGTTCCCGCGCAACGCTATTGGGCGGTCTCCCAGGTTACCGGCCGAGCGAGCACCTCGGGTCCGAGCTTGCGAAGAATCCTCGCCATCTCGTTCATGTGCGCAAGCATCGCTTCCTCGGCCAGATCCGCATCGCGCGCACGCAGCGCCGCGACAACCTTTTCGTGCGCGGCCAGGTCCTTCTTCCGGTACTGCAGCGGATAGCCGGCGAACATCGGGCCCTCGAAGATGCCGTCGAGGGCGTCGATCAGGTAGCCGAACAGGGCATTGCCCGACGCCCACGCCAGGATGTCGTGGAAGTCCTTGCTGGTCTCGTGGAAAAGCGACAGGTCCTTGAGGCTCTCGCCCATGCGGGTCACCGACTCGTCGAGCGCGGTGAGCTGCTCGTCGGTGATGCGCTCGGCGGCCAGCCGGGCATTCATCGGCTCGAGGCTCATGCGCACCTCGAGGAGGGTGTCGAGCGACGCCTTCTCGAACTGCAACAGCAGTGCGATGCTGTCGAGCAGATTCGACGCATCCGGCTTCTCGACGGTGGGCCCCCCGCCGGGGCCCGGCTTGAGCGACAACGCCCCCGACAACTCCAGGTATCGGAGGGACTCCCGCAGCGTGCCGCGGCCGACCTCGTACTCCTCGAGCATCACCCGCTCGGGGGGCAGGCGATCGCCGGGCCGCAGGTTCTTCCGGGCGATCTCGGCCACGATCCGCCGGGCCACGATCATCGCGGTCTTCTCCGGTCGATCGGATCTACCCGCCACCCTCACCACCTCCGCGCCCCGTACGCTCGACTCGAGTGGTGAACTTACAGCGTCTGCCCCCCGGGGTCGGGGATGCCCCGCCGGGTGGCGGGCAGGCGTCGGCGAGAACGAGCGCGGCCCGCCCGGGGTGGGGATCTCAGGATGCTTTCAGAATGCGTTCCTATCCTGGAGGGTCGGCCAGAACCGGCGGAAAGAGCAGGCCCGAATCATGAGCAACCCGGACGATCAGCGCACACCAGACGGCACCGAGGCTTTGCCCGTAGATCCCGACCCGACGTCGGAATGGGCGCAGCGCCCCGTGCCGGCGACCCCCGACCAGCCGACCGAACAGATCGGGTTCACCGCGGACCCCCATCAGGCGTACGGCGGCGCGGCGGGTGAGAGTCCCACCCAGGCGTACCCGACGCAGGCGTACCCGACCGAGGTGCACCCGACCCAGGCGTACCCGACGCAGGTGCACCCGACCCAGGCACACCCGACGCAGGCCTACCCCACGCCGGGGTATCCGGCGCAGGCTGCGTCCAACCCCACGCAGGCGTACCCGACGTACGACGCGTATCAGGGGCAGCCGCCGAACGCGACGCAGGCGTACCCGACGTACGACGCGTATCAGGGGCAGCCGCCGAACGCGACGCAGGCGTACCCGACGTACGACGGGTACCAGGGTCAGCCACCGATCCCGCCGCAGTCCTTCCCGGCGCCGGACGGGGCCGGTGGACCCGACGACGAGAAGAAGGGGCCGGGCAAGGGTGTCGTGATCGCCGCGGTCGCGGTCGCCGGACTGCTGCTGGCCGCGGTCGTCGGCCTCGGTGCGATGCTGCTGAGCTCCGGCGGCGACACCGCCGACACTGCGTCCGCGCCCACGACCACGCGCACCCAGCCGCCGGTCACCCCGCGCCCGACGACACCGCCGCGCACCACGGAACCGGAAATCGAGCCCCCGGACCTCTCGCGGATCCCCGGTGGTGTCGGTGAGGCGATCGGCGCGGCGGGCGCGGCGGTCGGCAGCGTCAAGTCGAACGCCGGAGGCACCCTGATCCTCGACGGCATCGGCGGCTCGCAGGTCACCGTCACCACGGACGCGTCAACCAGGGTGATTGCGCTCGGTGCGAGTTCCGTGGCCGACCTCAAGGTCGGTGAGACCGTTCTGGTGCAGGGCGATCGCGGTGCCGACGGCACGGTGGCGGCCCGGGTCATCATCAGCACCTCGATCCCGGATCTGGGGGACTTCGGTGGCAACTGACGACACCGACTTCGAGCCGAGTGACGCGCACGGCGCTTCGGCTGGATATGGTGACGAGCGATGACGCTCATCTGGTTCGGACTCTCGGCGATCGCGCTCGCAGGCGCGATCGTGTTGTTGTACGTCGATCGCAGCCGCCGCGAGCAGTACGGACGCGTCCGGCAGATCTGGGCGAAGGCCCAGGGGTACATCTACAACGAGTCCGACGACCAACTGCCGTCCAATTGGCACCGGGCCGCGCTGGCCCGTCAGGAGTACCTCGGCGCGGTCGACGTCGTCCAGGGCACCCGACGCGGCGAGGACTTCGTGCTGTTCGACCTGCCGGAGGCGGTGACCATCGTCGCGGTGCGGCGGACGGTCGGCTCCGACGTCGACATCGACCTCCGGTTGAAGTCCACGCCGCCGCCGAAGGACGCCGACCTGAACCTGCTCGGCGCGATCGGTCCGCGGGTGGTGTTCGCCACCGACCTCGAGATCGCGCGACGGGTCTGCGACCAGCGGATGGTCACCTTTGCGGAGACGGTGCCGCCGCAGGTGCAGATGCTGTGGAGCGAGGGGGAGTGGACCCTCGGATCGCTGCCGGTCACGAGCAGCGGCCGGGACTGGGACGCCGCCATCGAGGCCGTCTCCCGTCTGTCCGGGATCCTGCACGTGCTGCCCCCGGTGTCGCAGCCGGCGAGCCTTCCCTCGGAGACCATCCACGACCCGGGGCGGCCGTTGCCGCATCCGCTGGACCTGCGCGCCGACGACTGATCTCCCCGGTCTGCCGGGCTCGGAACGAGGGCGTGTTACTGGTGTGGCGTGAGATGTCCAAAGTGAGTAGATTTCCCGCTCGTGACTGTTGTGGCGATAGTGGCTGTAGTTGCCGTTGTGCTGTGCTGCTTGGCGCTGACGGTTGTCCGTAGGACGCGTCGCTGCGAGGCGAACCTGACCGCGAGCAGGAACCTGCTCGACGCCGAACTCAGCCGCCGGTACGAGCAGACCGACCTCCTCGTCGCCGCCGCCCGCACGGCAGGAATGGACTCCGCCACCGTCGCACCGCTGGCCGGCGCACGGTCGCTCGCGATGGGCGTCCGCACCCAGGGGCTCACACTCGGCGAGCAGGCCGGTTCGGAGAACGCACTGTCGGCCGCGCTGCACCAGGTGATGACCGAGGCCGCCCGCGACCCGCGGATCAAGAACGACTGGACCGTCCAGCGGCCAGTCCTGGACCTGCAGGTCACCGAGCAACGCCTCGCCGGGGCCGCCCGCGTCTACAACGATCACGCTGCCGCGACTAACGCGCTGGTGCGCGGGATCGCGACCGGACCGATCGCCCGGCTCATCGGTGCTCGCGCGGTTCCGCTGTTCGAGGCCATGCAACTCCACGTCCCCACCGGCGAGCCGGTGCCGCTGGGGGAGGGCGCCGGCGTTTAGAACCCGGCGGTCCCGCCCCTCGTCCGTGCCGCGCAGCCGACTAGGCTGGCATGCCGACAACGCACGTGAGAAGGAGCGGTCGATGACGGAGAAAGCTGAGCTCGCCGGGCTCGTACGGGAGCTGGCTGTGGTCCACGGAAAGGTCACCCTGTCATCCGGCAAGGAGGCCGACTACTACGTGGACCTTCGCCGCGCGACGCTGCACCACCGCGCCGGACCGCTGATCGGCAAGCTGCTGCGCGAGATGGTCGCGGACTGGGAGTTCGACGCCGTCGGCGGCCTGACCATGGGCGCCGACCCGGTCGCGCTCGCCGTGATGCACGCCCCCGGCCGGCCGATCGACGCGTTCGTGGTGCGCAAGGCCGCCAAGGCGCACGGCATGCAGCGGCAGATCGAGGGACCCGATGTCACCGGCAAGCGCGTGCTCGTCGTCGAGGACACCACCACCACCGGCAACTCGCCGCTGACCGCGGTCAAGGCGCTGCGTGAGGCCGGCGCGATCGTCGTCGGTGTCGCGACCGTCGTCGACCGGGCCACCGGCGCCGACGACGTGATCGCCGCCGAGGGCGTCGAGTACCGCTCCCTGCTCGGACTTTCGGACCTGGGGCTCTAGGCAGCTCCGCTGCTCGTGCGTGGTTTGCGGGTCCCGGGACCCGCAAACCACGCACGAGCGCCGGAGGCGCCTATCGTGGGCCGGTGCCGATCCGGAAGAA
>NZ_JBSGGS010000011.1:0-211178 GCF_053604015.1 Rhodococcus sp. NPDC004095 | reverse complement strand
TGGGAGAGTAGGACACCGCCGTACATAACATCCCCGGTTGCCCGGGATCAGGAGTTTTCTTCTGGTCCCGGGCATTCGGCATTTCTGGGGGTGTTTTCGTTTCTTGTTGGGGGCTGGTGCCGGCGTTTCCGGTGTGCTCGGCCGGCGGGGAGGCCGTGCAGTGATGCCGGTGGCGGGTACTCGGTGCGGCAGCATCCCGCGGCACCGAAAACCCCTGTGCACACACCCGATGCCGCCTTCACACACGGAATGCACGCGCAAAGGCCGTGTGCACCGACGGCAGGGCGTGTGCACACGACAGCTGGCCGCCCGCCGCCAAAACCCCCGTGCACACACCCGATGCGGCGTCCACATACCCGCTACACGTCCAACCCCTGTGTGGACCGGCGAACGCCTGTGTGCTCGTCCCGGAGGGGAGTCCGCGCCGCGATGCCGGCTGCGGTACGCCGTCCGCGGCACCGAAAACCCCTGTGCACACACCCGATGCCGCGTGCACACACCGAATGCACGCGCAACGGCCGTGTGCACCGACGACGGGGCGTGTGCACACGACACTTCCGCTAACCGGCGCGGAAAACCCGTGTGCACATACCTGTTGGAGCGTGCACACACGGAATGCACGCATAAAGGCCGTGTGCACCGACGAAAAGTCGTGTGCATCGGACTACCTAGGATCAGGACGTGAATCGGATACTCGGCGCGATGGACGCGAATCTGGCATCTCACGCGTCGCACCTGCACTCGGCGATACCAGGGGCTCGGGTACACACCAGCGACGATCTGCTTCTCGCGGACAGCGGCCTGCACGACGACACCTTCAACCTGATCTGTCGTGCGCGGTTCACGATCGACGATGCGTCGGAGCGCGTGGAGGAAACCGCCGCACTCGTGCGCGCGACGGGGCGCCCGTTCTCGTGGTGGGTGGGCCCGGCGGCGACTCCCGCGGATCTGCCTGCCCTGCTTACGGTGAACGGATTCGTGGAGCAGGAATCCGAACTGGCCATGACCGCATCACTTTCCGATGTCCCGGTTCCCGGCACTCGCTCGGATCTGCGGCTCGAAACCGTCCGCGATCGGCGGACGCTCCGCGACTACGCGACCCTGATGGCGGCGAACTGGACGCCGTCCTCGGCCACCGTGGTCTCGTACTTCGACACGGTTGCCGAGGCGGTCCTGCGTCCGTCGTGTGCGAGTACGTTCGTCGTCGGGTATCTCGACGGACGTCCGGTCAGTGGCGCCGAGGTGCACGTCAGTGATGGTGTCGCCGGCCTGTACGGCGTCGTCACTCTCGACGAGTTCCGTCGTTGCGGTCACGGCACCGCGGTGACGCTGGCCGCCCTGGACGTGGCACGCAGGGCAGGGACGCGGATCGCCGTCCTGGAAGCGAGTGCCCAGGGTGCGCCGGTCTACTCGCGGATCGGGTTCACCCCGGTAGGTCGGTACACCGAGTTCGCGCTCTGAATCGACGTAGCCGGGATCACTCCAGGGACTGCATACCGGGGGTATTCACCCGGCTCTATCGGCGATATAGTTGCGTCATGCAACACAGCGGTGCCGTGACGCAGGTGCACGAGGAGCTCGTACACCTGGTGCGGCAGCTGATGACCGGCGATCGAGTGGACGCCGGTTCCCCGACATTCGCCCAGCACTCGGTGCTCTCGTTCATCGACCGCCATCCCGGCTGCCGGGCGACCGAGATCGCCGATGCTTTCGGGGTGCACCGGTCGACCGTGTCGAGGCAGGTGCGTGGATGCGTCGACAGCGGTTGGGTGAGTGCCCAAGCCGGACCCGTGCGTACCGGTCATCCGCTCTCGATCACCCCGGCCGGTCGAGAGGTGCTGGTACTGGCGGCGGAACACCGTCTCGCCGAGGTGGCCGGCCGCGTCCGTGGCTGGTCGGATTCGGATGTCCAGCAGCTCGGCGAACTCTTGCACCGATTCCGTACGGCGATCCCAGATTCCACTCCCGACAACAGCGGAGGCGACCCGAATGCGTGAATACGCGACCTCGCCCACCTTCACCATCTCCGACGACGATTCAGTCGTGCGGACGGTCTATCGGCACGCCCGAGAGACGCCGGACCTGGTGTTGTTCTCTCGTCCACGTGGCGACGAATGGGTGGATGTCACGGCCGCCGAGTTCGCGAACCTGGTCACGGGTGTGGCCAAGGGGCTGATCCGGGGTGGCGTGCAGCCGGGAGACAGGGTCATCCTGCTGTCGGCGACACGCTTCGAGTGGTCGCTCCTCGACTTCGCGATCTGGGCGGCCGGCGCCGCGTCGGTGCCGATCTACGATTCGTCCTCGGCGGATCAGGTGAAGTGGATCGTCGAGGACTCGGGCGCCAAGGTCGCGATCGTCGAGACCGCGTTCCATGCCGAGTCCTTCGTCGGTTCCGGTGCCCGGGTCCTGCAGATCGACGACGCCGCCGTCGAGACGCTCCTCGCATCCGGTGCGGACCTCGACGACGACGTGGTGGAGCAGCGGGTCTCGGCTCTGCGGGCCGACGATCTGGCGTCCCTGGTGTACACCTCCGGGACGACGGGACGACCCAAGGGCTGTGTGCTCACGCACCGGAACTTCCTGTCCGAGATCCGGGGCATCCTGGCCTCCAGCGTCGGCTCGGTCGCTCGTCCCGGCAACCGGATGCTGACGTTCCTGCCGCTCGCGCACGTCCTCGCCCGCGCCGTGTCGCTGGCGATGTTCGAGGCCGGTGGCACCCAGGCCCACTGGTCCGACTTCGGGACCATTGTCGGACAGTTCGCGAGGTTCCGTCCGAACGTGATTCTCGGTGTGCCAAGAGTTTTCGAGAAGGTCCGCGATGCCGCGGCGCAACAGGCATCGGCCGGGGGAACGCTGAAGAAGCGCGTATTCGACTTCGCGGAGACCACGGCCGTCGAGTACAGCGAGGCGCTCGACTCGGGCGCGCCGTCGCCGCTGTTGCGAGTCAAGCACTTCGTCGCCGATAAGCTCGTCTACTCGAAGTTGCGTGCGGTCCTCGGCGGCGAGTGCTGGTGGGCGATCTCCGGCGGCGGAGCGCTCATGCCGCGCCTGGGTCACTTCTTCCGCGGTCTCGGCGTCCCGATCTACGAGGGCTACGGCCTGACGGAATCCACTGCGGCGCATTGTGTCAACATGCCGCGGGCCCAGAGGATCGGGAGTGTCGGGCAGCCGCTCGGCGGCAACTCCGTCCGGATTGCCGACGACGGCGAGATCGAACTGCGCGGCGGTGTCGTCTTCGGTGGGTACTGGAACAACGACGCCGCGACCGCGGAGGTCTTCGACGGCGACTGGTTCCGTACCGGTGACCTCGGGTCGCTCGACGAGGACGGCTACCTCACCATCACCGGGCGCAAGAAGGATCTCCTGATCACCGCCGGTGGCAAGAACGTCTCGCCGGGGCCGCTCGAGGACCGGATGCGATCGCACGAACTCGTGTCGCAGGCCGTTGTGGTCGGGGACGGGCGGCCGTTCATCGGGGCGTTGGTCACGGTGGATCCCGACACGTTCGCGCGATGGCGCACCGAGAACGGCAAGGCCGAGGACGCCACGGTGGCGGACCTGAGCGAGGACCTGGACCTGCGAGCCGCGGTACAGGCGGTAATCAACGACGCGAACTCTTCGGTGTCGCATGCGGAGTCGGTGAAGAAGTTCGTCATCCTCTCCCGCGATCTGACCGAGGAGAGCGGCGAGCTCACCGCGACGTTGAAGATCAAACGCAATGTCGTCGCCGAACGGTTCGGCGCCGAGATCGATTCGCTCTACTCCTGAACCTCGATGACCCGTTTCACACGAAACGGGTCACCAGAGCCGGAAGGCCGCGTCCGAGACCGTGAAGCCGTGACCCGCGGCGCTGGCACATGTCACGCCGGTGTGTTCGTCGACGGTGCAGGTGAAGCCCTGTACCCGTAGCGCCGACCCGTAGGGAAGTGCCTTAGCGGTGCCGTCGAAGCGGTGGAACGCGGGATCGCCGGTGGCGGCGAACTCGCCGGGACCGGCGGCGGTCACGCGGATTGCGTTCGGGGCCATGGTGCCCGGACCGCCCGGAGCCGGCACCTGTGGCGCTGTGGCGGGAAGTTTGCCGTGGCATCCGGCCACCGGATTCGGGGCGGTGACGACGGCGCACTCGAACTTCGAACTCGGGCTGGTGAAGTAGTACGACCCGCTCGCGCCGCCCATGTACTCCGCCACCTGCGCCGCGGGTGCGGTGCTTGTGGTCGTCGGTGGGGTTCGCGTGGTGGTGCGTGGTGCTGCGGAAGTGGTTGTCGTCGCCGTCACCTGCTGCGTGGTCGGGGCGGCGGAGCCGTCCACCGACTGCGCGCAGCCCCCGACCACAGCTGTGCAGCAGACGACGGTGAGCAGCAGAATGATTCGTGACGCACCCATGCGCGCCATCGTAGGGCTTGGCCGACGGCGTCGGATCGACCGAGTGGTGGTCGCCCGGCCGCTGCGCAAGCGTGCACAAGTCTGCGGCCCGGGCCCGACGCACCTGCCGACGGCCGCGACGTCATGGCCTGCGGACAGGTCGAACTCGCCCGGCCCGACCTCGTTCACGTCGGGCGAGAAGGACACCGTGGGCGATCGTGGCTCCGAATCCGGAGAGGCGCCGCCGGTGACGCCGGCACGCCGACCACGTGGCGGTGGTCCGGGGCCTGGGGCACCTTCATGTGGGCCATTGCACCTGATCGGGTGGCTGTGAGGTGGTGCTCGCCCCGACCGCTGCGAGACGTGCGTGACGAGCAGACGCCGAGCCGGGTCGCCCCTTGGTACGTTGGCGAATGACGTGACCGCGGCCCGAGGGAGGCAGTCGTGCAGACCGACGAGAACGGTGCAGTGACGTCACCGGACACCCTGACGGTGCGGATATCGGACGGCGCACTGCGCGGATATGCAGCGGGTTCGGTGCTCGTGTGGAAGGGCGTGCCGTACGCGTCGGCGGGGCAGGGCCGCCGGTTCCGCAGTGCGCTGCCGGTGACGCCGTGGGACGGTGAACGCGACTGTCGCGACTTCGGCCCCATCGCGCCGCAGGCCAAGGCCATGCAGGTGCCGATCGATCCCGACCTGGTGCAGGACGAGGACTGCCTGTCGCTGAACGTGTGGGCGCCGCGTCCGGACGGAGAGCCGCGACCGGTGATGGTGTGGATCCACGGCGGCGCGTACTGCGTCGGTGCCTCGTCGCAGACGGTGTACGACGGCAGGCATCTGGCCGAGACCGGGGATCTGATCGTGGTCACCGTGAACTACCGGCTCGGTGTGTTCGGGTTCCTCGACTTCTCCTCGTTCGGGGCGGAGTTCGAGTCCAACATCGGATTGCGGGACCAGATCGACGCCCTCGAATGGATCCGCGACAACATCGCCGCGTTCGGGGGCGACCCCAGCAACGTGACGGTGTTCGGGGAGTCGTCCGGCGCCGGGTCCATCACCACGCTCATGACGGCGCCGCGGGCGGAGGGCCTGTTCCATCGCGCGATCGCGCAGAGCGCGCCCGCCACGTCGGTGTACGGGACGGAACGGGCGGCCGCCGTCGCCGCCCGGTACCTCGAGCTCGCGGGACTGGCGCCGGCCGACGCCGGGCGGCTGCGGGAGCTGCCGTTCGAGGAGCTGACCCGGATCGGCGACAAATTGCTCGACGATGTTGTCACCTCCGTGCCCGGAACGCTCGCGATGGCGCCGGTCGTCGACCGGGATCTGGTGCCGAAGTACCCGGTGGCGGCGTTCCAGAAGGGACTCGCGCATCGGATTCCGCTGATCATCGGAACCAACAGGGACGAGGCGTCCATATTCCGGCTGACCCGGTCGCCGATCCTGCCGGTCACCGCGGACACCGTGTCGCAGATGTTCGACGCGATCGCGGCCGACCACGCGGACCTGTCGCCGTCGCGGATCGCCGAGGTCATCGCCGCCTACCCCGACTTCATGAAATCGACCGGGGCGATGGCCGTCTCGCGTGATGCCGCGTTCCGGATGCCGTGCCTGTGGATCGCGGACGCGCACTGTTCGCACTCGCCGACATGGGTGTACCGCTTCGACCACGCCACCCCCATGCTCAAGGCCGCCCGGGTCGGAGCGAGCCATGCCACCGAATTGCCCTACGTGTTCGGCAATTTCGGCACCCTGAACGTCGATCCGACGTTCTGGCTCGGTGGGCGAAAGACCGCGGTCGAGGTGGCGGGCCGGATGCAGCGGCGCTGGTTGGCGTTCGCCCGGCACGGGGTGCCCGCCGCGCTGGACGGGTCGAAGCACTGGGCCCGGTACACGGATGACACCCGCTCGACCCTGTTGATCGACAAGTCCGACACCCTCGTCTCCGATCCGGACCAGGCGCTCCGGGCCGCCTGGGGCAATGAGGTGATGGGCTTCAGCTGAGCGGGCGGCAGCTGACCGGCGCGGCCGCCGTCAGCGCGGCAGGGCGTGCAGTGCCGCGACGAGCGGTGCGAGTTCCGGTGTGGCGCAGGCTTTGTCCAGTGCCTGTTCGAGGGTGGCGTCGTGGGTGGGTCGCGCCCGGTCGAGCAGCGCCCGCCCGGCCTCGGTGACCTCGGTGTAGATCCCGCGGCGGTCGTCCTCGCACAGGTACCGCGCGAGCAGTCCGCGGCTCTCGAGCCGGTTCACGAGTCGCGTGGTCGCGCTGCTGCTGAGTGCCGCGGCGCGGGCCAGCTGTGCCATGCGCATGTGCCACCCGTCCTGGCGTCCGAGGGCGTCGAGGACGGTGTACTCGACCACCGACAGGTCGTGCTCCCGTTGCAGTGCGCGTTCGAGCTCGGTGTCGAGCAGTCCGTGCAGGGCCGCGAGGGTCCGCCAGCCCTGTGCTCGCACCTCGACCGCGTCGTCCGCGATACCCACGTCCACCTCCCGTTGTCGTCACCCGAGCATAGCCGCTTGCGCTGATAGTCGGCGCGTGCAACTATTTATGACGCGCCTGCAACTAATGTATGCGCGCGATATCTGCTCAAGCAATCGAAATGTGGAGGAACTCGGATGCCTCTCGGTCTCCTGGCCCTTGCCGTCGGCGGGTTCGGTATCGGTCTCACCGAATTCGTGATCATGGGCCTGTTGCCCGAGGTCGCGGGCGATTTCGCCGTCTCGGAGGCCACCGCCGGGTACCTGATCTCCGGCTACGCGCTATCCGTCGCGGTGGGTGGCGTCGTGCTGACGGCCGCCGCCGGACGCTTCGACCGCAAGCGGGTCCTCATGGCTCTGCTGGTGCTCTTCGTCGTCGGCAACGCGCTCAGCGCCCTCGCTCCGACCTACGACGTCATGCTGGCCGGCCGGATCGTCGCGGCACTGTGCCACGGGGCATTCTTCGGGATCGGGGCCGTCGTCGCCGCCGACCTGGTCGCCCCCGGCAAGCGCGCCGCCGCGATCGCGATGATGTTCACCGGCCTGACGGTTGCGAACGTGCTCGGAGTGCCGGCGGGGACCTTCATCGGTCAGCAGTTCGGCTGGCGGTCGACCTTCTGGGCGATCACCGCGATCGGGATCGTGGCGCTCGCAGGCATCGCCGCCCTGGTCCCGTCCACCACCGGCGACCGGACCGGCGGCGGCCTGCGGGCAGAACTGCGAGCCTTCCGATCGGGGCAGGTCTGGTACTCGATCGCGATCACGGTCCTCGGATTCGGCGGCATGTTCGGGGCGTTCACCTACATCGCCTACACGCTCACCGAGGTCGGCGGGTTCGCCGCCACGACGGTGCCATGGCTGCTCGTGCTCTTCGGCGCCGGATTGGTACTCGGAAACACCCTCGGCGGACGAGCCGCCGACCGGGCGCTGACACCGACGCTGATCACGATCCTGGCCGTGCTGACCGTGGTGCTCGTCGTGTTCGCGCTCACCGCGCACAGCAAGCCGGCGACGCTGGTGTCGCTGATCCTGATGGGCGCCTTCGGGTTCGCCACCGTCCCGGGCTTCCAGATGCGGATCATGAACCATGCGGCGTCGGCGCCGACGATGGCATCCGGCGCCAACATCGCCGCGTTCAACCTCGGCAACGCCATCGGTGCGTGGCTCGGCGGGCTCGCGATCGCCGCGGGACTCGGCTTCACTGCCCCGATCTGGATCGGTGCCGCCGTCACCGCGACCGGTCTGCTGGTTCTGCTCGTCGCCACCGCCTCCGAGCGGCGCGCGGACGTCGCCAGCGAACAGGCTGTGTCGAAGGTGCCCGCGCCGGTGTGAGGGCCGGGGTTCACACCGGTGGATCGGCAGGGGCGTCGAGTTCACGCAGGGCAGGGAGCAGGAAGCAGATCGCGGCGATCACGCACACCGGGATCGCGAGCGTGAAGAACGTCGCCTGCAGACCGACGGCGTCGATCATCGGTCCCGCGAGCAGGTACCCGAGCGGACCGGCCGCATAGGCGGTGGACGTCATCACCCCGACGACCCGCCCGCGCATGTGCTCGGGGCTGCGGGTCTGCATGGCGTAGTTCGCGATCGGGCCGACCGGGCCGTACACCAACCCGATCGCCGCGGCGAGGACGAGCGTCACCCACAGCGGCGGCAGGAACGCCATCCCGACCATGCAGAGGCCGAGCGCGGTGACGGCGACCAGCATCAGGGTCCGGCGGCGCACCCGGACGGCGAGCGCGCCGTAACCGAGGGCCCCGATCACGCCGCCGATGCTCATTGCCATCAGCACCCAGCCAAGCTGCGCGGGCTGCCCGAGGTCGGTGAAGTGCACCGGGAACAGGACGCTCTCGACCGGCATGTACAGCGCCACGATGGCCATGTCGACGAGGGCGAGGGTGCGGAGCAATCGGCTGCGCCACACGAACTTCAGCCCCTCGAGGGTGCCGGACCACATCGATGCCGGCCGGGTCTCGTGGTCCGGTACCCCGGCGCCGGCGAGGCGCAGGAACGCGATCGTCACGATCGACCCGGCGAAGCAGGCCGCCGTCACCCACAGCGTGTTCACCGGGCCGACGGTGGCGATCAGCACGCCACCGACGCCGGGCCCGATCAGATACGCGACGTTGTAGTTCGCCTCGTAGAGACTGTTGACGCGGTCCAGTCGCCAGCCCGCGGCGGCGGTCGCGGCAGGCAGCATCGACTCGCGGGCCGAGATGCCGGCCGGGTCGAACGCGGCGCCTAGCGCGGCCAGGGCCGCGATCAGCGGCACCGACAGTCCGATCGTCGCGGACGAGACGGGGATCAGCGCCACCGACAGCGCCGACAGTGAATCGGAGACGAGCGAGGTGCGACGGCGGCCGAACCGGTCGACGACGGTCCCGGAGAACAGCGACGAGAGCAGCAGAGGGAGCGTCGCGGCGCCGGCCACGACGGCCGCATCGGTGGCCCGTCCGGTCTGCTGTAGCACCAGCCACGGCAGAGCCACGATCGTGATGCCGTTGCCCGTCGCGGACAACAGGGTTGCGAGGTTGACCAGCAGCAGGGGCGTCAGCCGGCGGGTCGAGATCGCCGTCGGCGCGGTCATGTCGGGGCCCTTTCAGGACGGGGGAGACATGACTCGACGCTAGCCCGGTGGACCACGGCGCGCGAGCGAATTTCCGCGAAGTCGTCGGAACCGACGGTGGCCGGCACCCGGTGGGTCAGTCGAGTACGGCCGCGATCTCGCGGGCGGCCACTTTCGCCAGATCGACGAGGAACGGAATTCTCTGGTCGATCATCAGGTCGACCGGACCGCGCACGCCGAGGGCGAATCGAACCCGTTGGGTTTCCCCGCCGATCGGTACGCCGATGGTCCGAAATCCCTGTTCGAGTTCCTCGTCGTTGAAGGCGTATCCCCGTTCCCTGGTCAGTGCGAGCTCCTTCCCCAACTCCACCGGTCCGGAAATCGAACGGGCCGTGCCGTTTTCGTACGGCAACCGGGTCAGCTCGTCGTCGGTCGCCTGTGACCAGGCCAGCAGGGCCTTGCCCAGTGCGCTCGCATGCAGGGGGAGACGCAGACCTTGCAGTTCGTGTCCGTCGGCCTCGCGCCAGCGACTTGTCCCCAGGAGTACCGCGTCGTTGCCGTGGCGGGTGGCAATCGACGCGCTGGCGCCGGTGATGGTCGCCAGTTCCTCGAGGTGCGGTTCGGCGAGGTAGATGCGGTGCTGCCGGTACGCGATCTGGCCGTACTCGGCGAGCGCGCCGCCGAGTCGGTAGCGGCTGGTCGCCTCCACCTTGTCGAGGAATCCGGCGTCGACCAGTGCGGTGAGCAGTCGATGCGTCGTGCTCACCGCCAGGCCCTGCCTACGGGCGATCTCCGAGACACCGAGGTGCTCGCCGCCGCGGAAGCATCCGAGCACCGCGAGGGCGCGCGTGACGGACTGGAGCTGACCGTGGGGTTGGGGGGTGGGCACGTCGCGGACGCTAGCACAAGGCGAGGCGCACCATGGGGAGATCCTTTCCGGATTGTGGAAAGAATCGACCGCAGTCGGTCGGCTCCGCTCAGCGAAGTGGCGTAGAACATCCAGACGATCTGCTGGTCGAGGTTCGAATCACAGACCCAACCTTCGAGTCAACCTTTCCGATCAGCGGAAAGGTATGGCTGGGCTCCTCGGTGCTGCGGACCTAACGTCGTCGCTACCGAACCCGCCACCCCTCGACAGGAGCCGAATTCGATGCCTCCCATCCGCCGACTGCCCCGGGCGCGTGCCGCGCTCGCGATCCTTCCCGTCGTCGCGTTGGTTGCGGCATGTGGATCCGGGGGAGAAGACACGAGCGAGGCCGCGCCGGGCGCCGAACCCACCTTCGTCCTCAAGGTCACCGACGGCGGCAACGCGGGGCCTCTCGCGGTCGCCAAGCGGGACGGCACCTTCGACCAGGCACTCGCTCCGCTTGGGGCGAGGGTCGAGTGGGTCAATGCGCCGCCCGCGTTCAGCGCGAACCTCAAGTTGTTCAACGCCGGCCAACTCGACGTCTCCGGTGGTGCCTACAGTCCGGTCGTCGGGGCACTGTCCAAGGACGTCGGCGTGCGAATCATCGCCGTCGCCGATCCGGTGGACCAGGACCAGGCCGGCATCATCGCCTCGCCGGACTCGGGCGTGACGGAGGTCAAGGACCTCGTCGGCAAGCGCATCGCCGTCAACCCCGCAGGCAAGGGCGAGTACATCACCCTGAAGGCGTTGCGGCAGGCCGGTATTCCCTTCGACCAGGTCGAGCGGGTCCCGCTGCAGCCGTCGGACGCCGCCTCCGCCTTCTCCACCGGCCAGGTCGACGCCTGGGCGTCGTTCAACGACCCGTACCAGGAGGCGAAGGCCCGTGGTGGCGTCGAGATCGCGACCGAGGCGAGTATCGACTCGAAGGACAACACGATCGTCGCGTTCCGCACGGAGGTCCTCGAGAAGCGTCCCGACGTCGCGGCGAAGTACCTCGAGACGCTGCAGCAGTTGACCGAACGGCAGCGGAGCAATCCCGAGGACTTCCAGAACGTGTTCGAGAAGGCCGGTCCGCGAGCACTGTCCGGTGACCGGCTCGCCCGCGCCGTCGATCTCGGCAGGCGGGCATCGGTGCCGCACCACCCGACTGCCGCGGACGCCGCGGACCTTCAGGAGGTTGCGGATCTGTTCTTCCAGAACGGGGTGATCACGCGGGCGGTCACCGCGAACGACGTCTTCTACCCATTGCAGGAGAAGCCGGCCCAGTCGCCCGCGGCGTCGAACCAGTCCGCTCCCACCCCGGTGAGCTGAGATGGCCGTCCTGACCTCGCCCCGGGCGAAGAGCGGCGGCGAGCGCGCAGTCCCCGGGCAACTCGAACTGGAGACGCCGCGACACCGGGCGGGCCGCCGGCGACCGCGCTGGGTGTCGGTGCCGCTGCGTTTTCTGGTGCCCGCCCTGATCGTCGCGGCCTGGTGGATCGGCTCGGCGACCGGCGCCATCCCCGAGGAGATCCTCGCGGGACCGCCGAAGGTGTGGGCCGCCTTCACCGAGCTGTACCAGACCGGGCAGCTCGTCGACTTCTCGCTCGCCTCGTTCAAGCGGGCCGCGCTCGGGGTACTGCTCGGGGTGGCCGGCGGGCTGGTGCTCGGGGTGCTGTCCGGGCTGTCCAGCCTCGGCGAGGAACTGATCGACTCCACCATGCAGATCAACCGGGCGATCCCGTTCCTCGCGCTGGTCCCGTTGTTCATCGCCTGGTTCGGTATCGACGAGACGTTCAAGGTCCTGCTGATCACCGTCGCGACGGTCGGCCCGATGTACGCGTACACCTACCTGGGTGTCCGCAATGTCGACCGGAAGATGGTCGAGGCCGCGCAGAGTTTCGGGCTGCGGGGGCCAAGGCTGGTCGTCGAGGCGATCCTGCCCGCGGCGCTGCCCGGGGTACTGATGGCGCTGCGAATCTGCCTGTCCATCTCCATCACCGGCCTGATCGCGGCCGAACAGGTCGGCACCCGGGAGGGCATCGGCTACCTGGTCACGCTCGCGCAGGAGTACAACCGCACCGACTACATGGTGCTGTGCGTGGTGCTGTACGCGGTGCTCGGTCTGGTCTTCGACGGGGTGGTGCGGATCGTGGAACGGTTCGCGATGCCGTGGCGCGGACAGGTGGCGATCCGATGAGCCCCGAAGCGCCCCTGCCGCCCCTGGCCCGTCGCGCGCAGACCGCGACGGCCGCGAACGACCGCCGCGCGGGCCAACCGGTTGCGGTCTCGATCAGCGGACTGCGCAAGACATTCGGTGACAAGGTCGTGCTCGACGGCGTCGACCTCGAGATCCGCCGCGGTGAGTTCGTGGTCCTCCTCGGGCCCTCCGGCACGGGCAAGACCACCTTGCTCCGGCTGCTCACCGGACTCGAGAAGCCGGATGCCGGTACGGTTCTCGTTCCGACCCGTCGCACCACGGTCTATCAGGAGCCGCGGTTGATCCCGTCCAAACGGGTCCTGGGCAACGTCACCGTGGGTCAGTCGCGCACGAGCGAGACCCGGGAGCGGGCCGCCCGTGCGCTGGCTGAGGTCAACCTCGACGGCAAGGCTCGGCAGTGGCCGGCAACGCTCTCCGGCGGTGAGGCGCAACGCGTCGCGCTGGCCCGGGCACTGGTCCGCGAGCCCGAATTGCTCTTGCTCGATGAACCGTTCGCGGCGCTCGACGCCCTGACCAGGCTGCAGATGCAGGATCTGGTCGGCGACCTCGTGGCTCGCCACCGCCCTGCGGTGCTGCTGGTGACGCACGACGTCGACGAGGCGGTCCGGCTGGCCGACCGGGTGTTGATCCTGAACGAGGGCCGATTTGCCGTCGACACCGACATCGACCTCGCCCGCCCCCGCGACCGCACCGACCCGGAATCGCTGCGGTATCGCGCGGCCTTCCTGTCCGAGCTGGGCGTCGGTCGCACCACTTCCCCCACAACCACCTAGGAGCACGAGATGACAGCTGTAGCGGACACCGTCCTCGACACCCTCTGGTACACGCGCTGCCCCGTGCCCACCGCGAGCGGTCTGGCGCACAGTCTCGGCTGGTTGGGGGAGAGCGCCGCCAGCGCCGGAGTCGGGCTGGGAGTGTTGCAGGACGCCGGTCCCGAGCTGGCGGCGCGACACTTCGACCACCAACTGCTCGGCCTGATTCGCGAGGGCGGCAACGTGCCTGCCCTCGCGGCTCGCTCCGAGGGCTCGCCCACCCGGCTGATCGGCCTGACCTGGATAGACGAGGCCCAGGCGATTCTGGTGGCCCCCGACTCGTCCGCCACCGGGCCCGGTGATCTGGCCGGGCTGCGGATCGCGATCCCGGCGTGGGCGCAGGACCGGACCCGCAGCTTCCCCCGGGCGATGGCGTTGCACGGATTCGCCGACGCGCTCCGCCTCGGTGGACTGACCTTGGCCGACGTCCGGCCCGTCGAGGTCGAGGTGGAGCGCAGCCCGCAGGTGCGCACCGATGCCCAGTCCGGTCGCAGGATCACCACCTGGGGTGTCGAGGCGTTGCTCGATGGCGAAGTGGACGCGATCTACGTCAAGGGCGCTCGTGCCCAGGAAGTGGCACGGGAGCACGGACTGCGCGTGGCCGTCGATCTGGACGCCACCGAGTCGAAGCGGTTGCGCGTCAACAACGGAACCCCGCGCCCGATCACCGTGCACGCCGAGCTGCTCGAGACGCGACCCGACCTGGTCGTCGGGTTCCTCGCGCAGACGTTGCGTGCCGCGGACTGGGCCGCCGGCAATCTCGACGAGGTTCGCGAGGTGCTCGCCCGGGAAACCTTCTCCGGCGCAGTGGGAGTGGAGGCCGCCTACGGCGACTCGTTCCACCGCGACCTGCACCCGACCCTGTCGGCCGAGCGGCTCGAGTTGCTCGACATCCAGAAGCAGTTCCTCTACACGCACGGCTTCCTGGCCGCCGACTTCGATCTCGGGTCGTGGGTCGCGCCGGAACCCCTGCAGCAGGCGAGCGCGCTGCTCGCCGGCGAGCGAAAGGTGACACCGTGACCGAGTTCCTGTGGGAGTTGCCGGTCCGCGGTGACGGGCGGCACGTCGACACCGTCTCCGCGCGCCGCGACGGCTTCGACTTCCTGGACCAGGTTGTCCTCGCTGCCGAATTGTCGGGCCTCGACGGTGTGGTCGTCCCGTACGACCCGGCGGGGGAGGAGTCGTGGGTGGTCGCCGGGTCTGCCCTGCGGCAGACACGGCACGTCCGGGTGGGCGTCGAGTTCCATCCGGCGTTCGGGACACCGGTGTACGCGGCCAAGCTGTCGGCGACCCTGCAGCGGCTCTCGAACGGCCGGCTCGACTGGCGGTTGCGCGTCGAGACCGACGAGGCCGACGCCGCTGCCCGCGGTGACCGGGTCGCCGGCGCGGACCGCTACCGGCGGGCAGCCGAGTTCCTCACCGTCGCCCGCGGGGTGTGGAACGAGGAACAGGTGCTACCCGCGCGGTTCGGCGGTACCGGCTTCGAGTTCGCCGGCGGGTACTACGACGTGACCGACGGCGGATTCCGCGGCATCCTGTCCGGGCTGCCGTTCCCCACCGTGTACCTGATCGGCGATTCGCCCGAGGCGCTGGCACTGTCCGCCGCGCACGGCGACGTGCACGTGTTCGACGAGACCGACGGTGTCGACGAGGCGCTGGCGTCGCTGCTGGAGGCCGCGAGCGGTCACGGCCGCACCGTCCGGGCCGGCCTCGCCTTGCCCGTCGTCGCCCGCGAGACCGAGGACGAGGCGTGGGCCCGCGTGCTGCGACAGTGGCGCGAGGTGCATCCCGGGGCGCCCGACGCCGAGGTCCGGGCACTCGCGGGGCAAGGCCCCCGCTGGGCGGGATTCCACCACATCGGCTACGGGCACTCGACCGGGCTCGTCGGTAGTTACGAGCAAGTGGCACAGGCGCTCTCGGAGTACCGGGACCGCGGGTTCGAGGTCTTCGAGCTCACCGGGCACCCACACATCGAGGAACTGCACCGTGCGGGCGAGCACCTGCTGCACCTCGTCGACCCCGCCGGCCGCACACTCACCGGGACGGAGACCCACGCATGAGCACCGACTTCTACTGGCGCATCGGGATGGAGGGCGACCACGCATCGCTGCGCACCCCTCGTCGCTACAACCGCGGTCACGCGGGCGGGCACGGCCCCGGAAACATCGCGCCCGCGATCCGCGCAGGCAGACTCGACGGCTACAGCTACATCGACCACATGGCCGCGGTGGTGAAGGCATCGGAGTCGGCCGGATTCGTCGGCGGGTTGCTGCCCTCGTTCCCGATCACCGAGGACCCGTGGGCCGCGGCCTCGGCGCTGGCCCGCGAGAGCGACACCTACCGGTTCATGGTGGCGTTCCAGCCCGGCTTCCTGCATCCCGTACAGGCGGCGCGGATGTCGGCCAGCCTGCAGCGGGCCACCGGCGGACGACTCGTCTACAACATCATCAGTGGCGGCGGGGGAGCGCCGCAGCTGTGGTGGGGCGACAAGGTCGCGCACGACGACCGCTACGCCCGCACCACCGAATTCCTCGACGTGCTGCGCGGGGTGTGGGACGGTACCCCGCTCGACTACGACGGCCTTTTCTTCCGGACCGAGGGCGCCGCGCTGTCGCCCTTGCTGGCGGGGCAGCCGTTCCCCGAGGTGTACTTCTCGGGGTCGTCGGGCGCCGCGGTCGCCGCTGCGGGAGCACACGCCGACCACTACCTGTCGTGGCTCGAGCCGTTCGCGGACCTGCGGGCCAAGTTCGACGGCGTCCGTGAGCACTCCGCGAAGATCGGCCGCACACCGAAGTTCGCGGTCCGCATCGACATCGTCGCCCGGCACACCGAGGAAGCGGCGTGGGCGGAGATCGAGAAGGGCTGGGCCTTCGTCGACCGGGACGCGGCCAACCGCGCCGCGCAGGGCGACTCCGTCGGCGCCGCCCGCATCGCCGGCTGGGTGCCGGAGAACATCACCGGGTACCGCGACCTCGAGGTCCAGCCCAACGTGTGGTGCGGCTTCAGCCTCATCCGCGGCGGGCCCGCGTTCGGCCTCGTCGGCAGCTACGAGCAGGTCGCCGAGCGGCTCGACCAGCTGATCGATCTCGGCGTGGACGCGTTCATCCTCGCCGGCAACCCCCACCTCGAAGAGGCCTATCGCGTGGGCGAGGAGGTGCTGCCGCTGCTGCGTCGCACCACTCCCACCCAGGTCCGCAGTCTTTCCGTCCGATAGGAGCAATTACCGTGACCAGCACCGAAATTCGCATCAGCCCCGCCGTCGAGGCCTTTGTCGACGAGGCCCGCCGCGCCGCCGACACCGCCTTCCGGGTGTTCCGGGAGACCGGCACCGTCTCGGCCAACGGCACCGTCAACTTCGTCGAGCGGGTCCCCGGCGAGGAACTCGCGGTCGCGCTCAACGAGCCCGGACCGTGGGCCCAGGACCGCAGCGCCAAGCCGATCCTCGCGACCTTCGACGGCGAGGTCCTCGCCGGTGCCGGACCGGCCGGGTTCGTCACCGGGTACGCCAAGGTGTTCCGCCAGCACCCCGAGATCACGTCGATCGTCCACGTGCACACCCCGTGGCTGGGCGGCTGGGCCCAGACCCACCGCACTCTGCGCATCAAGTACGCGGCCTCGCAGCGCCTGACGCTCTCGCGCGACATCCCGCCGCACATCGACCGCAGCCAGTCGCCCGGCGACTTCATCCTCGACCGCCTGGTCGACGACCCGGATCTGGTGGCGATCTTCGAGGCCAACGGCGGCGTCAACGTCATCGGTCGCGCCGGCCTGCTCGAGCTCGCGAAGTTCGTCGTCCTGCTCGAGGAGGGCGCGCAGTACCAGGCGATCGGCGAACTCGTCGGCGGCACCGTCGACTTCGACAAGACCAACCTCGTGGCGCAGTGGGGTCGCAGCGGCCTGCTCGACGAGGCCCGCCGCCGCGGACTCGTCTGAGCCCGGACCGATCAGGAGCTTTTCATGACGATTCGTGTCGGGTACTTCCCGAACAACAACTCGCTGTTCGTGCTGCGCCACACCGGCCTGCTCGAATCCCGCCTCCCCGATGTCGAGTGGGTGGATCTGCGCGCGCTGCCGGCCGGGCCCGCGGTCGATCCGCGGACGGCACTGCCGACCCTGCACTCGGACTGGCTCTTCGAAGCCGGTGGCTACGACTTCATCGGAACCGGCTTCACCCCGCCCATCACCGCGCTGGGACAGAACCGGGATCTCGTCTACGTCGGCATCTCCGGTCCCCGCGTCGAGAACGGGAGGCTGGTGAGCCTCGCGGACCCCGGTGTTCGTACCGTCGCGGACCTGCGCGGCAAGCGGGTCGGCGTTGCACACGGCTCGTGGCAGACCACGCTCGCCCTGCTCGCCCTCGACCGGGAGGGTTTGAGCTGGTCCGACATCGTGCCGGTCGACGTCGACGTGAACGACGGCGGCGCGGCGTTGCTGCGCGGCGACCTGGACGCGTGGGTGGGTGCATACCCGGGCCTTGCGGAGGTCGAGGCCGCGGCGCGGCTGCACACTCTCGTCGACACCGACGGTCTCTTCAGTCACCCGTCGCTGTGGTTCGTCCGGCGCGAGTTCGCGGAGAACCACCGCCCGGAGCTCGAGGCGATCGTCGCGGCCCTGCAAGAGTCGGATGCGCGGATCGTCGCCGACCCTCGCGAGGCCGCGCGCTTCTTCGTCGATGACGCCGAAAGGCGTGGGGGAACAGCCGATCTGGATCGATGGGAGGAGGCGCTGCGGGGACGCCCCTTCGGGATCCGCCCGGTCACCGAGGACTTCCTCGACGAGCAGCAGCGCGCCGCGGACCTGCTGCACGCCAACGGTCTGCTGCCGCGGCGGGTCACCGTGCGCGACGCGGTCCTGCCGTGGATCGGCAACGTGGTCGCGGGGAGCCGTTCGGATGTGGCGGTCTGAACCGTGCGGATCGAATGCTGCGGATCGAACAGAAGGGGACGAGATCGATGGCTGAGGAGTACGACTACCTGATCGTGGGACTGGGCGTCGCCGGGGCACTGGCGGCGGCCCGGCTCACCGAGGATCCCGACGTGCGCGTCCTCGCGCTCGAGGCCGGCCCGGAGTTCCCGGACGACACGCTGCCGGGAAACGAGGCGGTGCGGGTGCCCGCCCTCGCGCACACCCTGTGGGGAGGCCCCCTGGACTGGAACTTCACGACGGCGCCGCAGGGTGGGCTCGACGGCCGAGCGGTGCCGTGGCCGCGGGGACGCGTCGTCGGTGGGTCGTCCGCGGTCAACGTGCAGGCATGGGTGCGGGGGCACCGAGCCGACTACGACAGCTGGGAAACACACGCGGACGGCTGGAACAACGACGCCGCCCTCGCGGCGTTCCGCGCGATCGAGGACAGTGCTCACGGCGCCGCGCCGTGGCGCGGAGTCGGTGGCCCGCTGCCGATCGAGCGACGCGAACACTCGGAGCCGCGGGCCGAGCTGTTGATCCGGGCCGCCGAGGAGTCCGGTTTCCCGAGGACGGACGTCAACGGGCCGGATCCCGAGGGCGTCGATCTCGGCCACAGCACCACCCGTCGCGCGCGCCGGGTCAGTTTTGCCGATGCCTACCTCGACGAAAAGGTCCGAGCACGAACGAATCTGACCGTGCGTACCGGTGTGCGCGTCGATCGGGTGCTGTTCGACGGCACCCGCGCGGTGGGAGTCGCCGCGACCGTCGGTGCGCAGTCGACGGTGCTGGCCGCCGACACCGTGCTGCTCGCGGCCGGCGCGATCGGCACCCCGCACTTGCTGCTGCTCTCCGGCATCGGTCCCACCGGGGATCTGGCCCGCTGGGGCATCGACGTGGTGGCCGACCTTCCCGGAGTCGGCGCGAACCTGCACGACCACCTGGTCGTCTGGACGGGCGCGTACCTCGCCGACGGTCAGGCGAGCGCTGCCACCGCCGAGACGCACCGGCGTGCCCTCGCGCAGTGGCGCGCTGACGGAACCGGCTCCCTCGCGACCACCGGTTCGATCGGATTCGCCCGCTCCCGCACAGGGCTGGCGGCACCCGACCTCGAGTTCATCCTGACGACCTCGGTGACCGGCTATGCCGGTCGCCGGGTCGACGGCTTCGGAGTGGGATGGGTTCTGCTGCAACCGGACAGCCGTGGATCGATCTCGCTCGCGTCCGCGGATCCCGCGGACGCGCCGCGCATCGATCCCGGCTACCTCACCGACCCCGACGCCGGCGACCTGGCGACGCTGGTGCGCGGGTTCCGGATCGCCCGGCGTCTGGTCGACAGTGATGCATTGCGCGGCACCGTCGGCGAGCCGGTGCATCCCGGGTTCCGCGGCGATGCGACCGACGTCGAGGTGGCGGAGTTCGTGCGGGCACACGCGTCGACGATCTTCCATCCGGTCGGAACCGCGCGGATCGGACGCGACGGTGATCCCGCTGCCGTGCTGACCGGCGACCTGCGGGTACGGGGCGTGGACGGGTTGCGGGTGCTCGACGCGTCCGCGATTCCGACCGTCACCCGCGGACACACGATGGCGCCGACTGCGGTGATCGCGCACCGCGGCATCGATCTCCTGCAGGGAAGAAACACGCGTCGAGAGGAGGCGTTCGCATGAGCGTCGACACCGTCCACGCCCGGCTCGCGCCCGCGACGGTCGAGTTCCTGGGACGGACCCACGGGCACTTCGTCGACGACACGCAGGCAGCGGCGTCCGACGGAGGCACCCGGGCCGTCGTCGACCCGGCCACCGAACAGGAAATCGCCCGCGTCGCCGAGGGCACCGGCGCCGACGTCGAGAACGCGGTCGCCGCCGCGGCGGCGGCACATCGCGACGACCGGTGGCGGGGCCTGGCACCCGCCCGGCGCGCTGCGGTGTTGCGACGCTGGAGTGACCTCGTCGCCGCGGACTCGCAGGTGCTGGCGGAACTCGAGACGCTGGAAAACGGTGCGCCGCTGGCGCTGACGCGTGGCTGGGCGCACGGATCCTCGGCAATCCTCGCCGAATTTGCGGGATGGCCGGAGCGGATCGCGGGACGAGTCAACCCCGGACAGTCCGACGTGTTGTCCTACAGCGTGCGGCAACCCGTGGGGGTGGTCGCCGCGATCACGCCCTGGAACGTGCCGCTGATCATGGCGGTCAACAAGCTGGCACCCGCCCTCGCGGCCGGCAACACCGTCGTCCTCAAGCCCGCCGAGGACACCCCGCTCACCGCGCTTCGGCTGGCGGAACTCGGCCGCGAGGCCGGGCTGCCCGCCGGGGCGCTGGGTGTGGTCACCGGCAGCGGGCCGGGTGTCGGTGTCCCCCTGGTCGAGCATCCTCTGGTGAACAAGGTGAGCTTCACCGGGTCCACCGGCGTCGGCAAGGAGATCCTGGCCCGCGCCGCGACATCCGTGAAGCGGGTCTCGCTGGAACTCGGCGGGAAGTCACCCAACATCGTGTTCGCTGACGCCGACCTGGACGCTGCGGCGCTCGCCGCCCAGCGAGCCGTCTGGACGAACTCCGGTCAGATCTGCTTCGCGGGCACCCGGCTGCTCGTGGAACGGACGGTGCACGACCGGGTGGTCGACGCCGTCGTCGACGGGTCGCGGAACCTGGTGATCGGCAACGGATTCGTCGACGGCGTCGACCTCGGGCCGCTCATCTCGGCCCGTCAGCGGAACCGGGTCGCCGACTACCTGGCCCTGGCGCGAACCGCGGGCGCCGGTTTCGCTCTCGACGGCGGTGTCGTCGACGGCCCCGGGTACTTCGTGCGCCCCACGGTGCTGACCGGTGTCGACAACTCCTCGCGCGTGGCGCAGGACGAGATCTTCGGGCCCGTCCTCACCGTGATCCCGTTCGACACCGAAGACGAGGCTATCGCGTTGGCCAACGACACCGTCTACGGCCTGGCCGCCTCGATCTGGACCGACAACCTCGCGAGGGCACACCGCGTGGCGGCCCGACTGGACGCCGGCTCGGTCTGGGTCAACCGATTCGGGCCCGGCGGCGCCGTCGCGGCGAGTGGCGGATTCAAGCAGTCCGGGCTCGGTCGCGACGGCGGCGACGAGTGGCTCCACTCCTACACCGAACTCAAATCCGTCACCGTGCAGATACCCACCTGAACGGCCACCCCACCCCACCACGTTCGACCCCCCAACCGCGCCCGCACCGGGCGCGGAGCAGAAAGGCACCTCCCCACATGCGTGCGCGTTCCCTCCTCCGACGCCCCGTGGCGGCTCTGGCCGCCGTCCTCGCCGCGACGACGATCGCCGCCTGCGGCAACTCCGGTTCCTCCGACACGGCCGGTGGCGCGGCCGCCAAACCGGAGACGGCCGGCGTCGACATGTCCGGCGTCACACTCAACGTCGGCGAGATCGGCGGCTTCACCCGGCAGTACTTCGAGGCGTCCGGTGCCCTCGACGGCATCCCGTACACGGTGGAATGGAAGAAGATCGGCGGCGGCGCCCCGATGTTCCAGGCCCTCGGATCCGACGCGGTCAACGTGTCCGTGCAGGGCGTCGACCCCGCCCTGTTCTCGGCGGCCGCGGGTGCGGTGCCGTTCAAGATCGTCGGGATCGCGGGCAAGAACCCCACCGACCATCCCGAGAACCACGGCACCTTCTGGCTGGCCACCCGGCCCGGACTCGACATCACCTCGCCCGCCGACCTCGTCGGCAAGCGGATCGCGGTCTCACCGGCGAAGGCCTCGTCACCGCACTACTTCCTGGCCAAGACGTTGAAGGACAGCGGAATCGGTATCGACGAGGTCGATCCGGTGTTCCTCGACAGTGCGGCGGGGCTGGGTGCACTGCTCAGCGGACAGGTCGACGCGTGGGCAGGCGGCGGCGCGAGCTTCACGCGGGTGCAGGAGGCCGGCGGCAAGGTGATCGCGTGGTCGTCCGAGCACACCGACAACTTCCTGGTGACCACCGCCAACAACAAGTCCCTCGGTGATCCGAAGCTCAACGCGGCCATCGCGGACTTCCAGTCGAGGCTCATCCGCAATCAGGTGTGGACCAACACCGACAAGGACGCCTACGCGAAGGTCCAGGCCGAGGTCACCAAGCTGCCCGCGGCGACCGCGCTCGCAGCGGTACAGGCCGAACTGCCACTCGAGTACTTCCCGCTGACCGCCGACGTGGTGCAGCGGCTGCAGGCCGAGGCCGACCTCACGCGCGAGTTCGGTCTCACCGACGCCCAGGTCACGATCTCCGACATCGTCGACGATCGCTACGACGACGTCGTCGAGGCGGCCCGGCAGTGAGCGAGGCGACCAGCGAGATCGGCGCCCCACGGCTGTCGATCTCGGTCACCCCCACTCCGCCGGTGGTGCCACAGTGGTTGCGCCGCAGCATCGTTCCCGTGGTGCTGCTCGCACTGTGGGAGCTCGCCGCACGGACCGGGCTGATCGACACGCGCCTGCTCGCGGCACCCTCCAGCGTCGTCACGACCGCTGGTGAGTTGCTCGCCAGCGGCGATCTGCAGTCCAACCTGGCCACCTCCGTCGCGCGGGCGCTGGTCGGGCTGACGATCGGCACGGTGTTCGGCGTCGGCGCCGCGCTGCTGTCCGGCCTGTGGCGCACCGGGGAGGACCTGCTCGACACCACACTGCAGATGCTGCGGCCGCTGCCCGCACTGGCCCTGATTCCCCTGTTCATCCTGTGGTTCGGCGTCGACGAGGCTCCCAAGCTGATCCTCATCGCCTACGCCACGTTCTTTCCCGTGTACCTCAACACGTTCAAGGGGATTCGCTCGATCGATGCGAAGCTGGTCGAGGCCGCCGCGGTCCTCGGCCTCAACCGGTGGGAACTGATCCGTCAGGTCGTCACGCCGTCGGCGTTGCCGTCCTTCTTCACGGGCTTCCGGTTCTCGCTGAGCGTGTCCTGGCTGGTGCTGGTCGTCACCGAGCAGCTCAACGCGCGTTCCGGGCTGGGCTTCATGATGACCGAGGCGCAGCAGTACTTCCGCAACGACATCATCGTGCTGGGCCTGGTGATCTACGGATTCCTCGGACTGGCATCCGACCAGCTGGTGAGCCTGATCGAAAGGAGGGTGTTGCGATGGCAGCGGACGTTCGCGGGAGCGTGAGCGCGAAGACGGCCCCGGAGTCGAGGGCCGACGGCCCGGCGGTGCGGGTGCGCGGGTTGCGCAAGAGCTTCGGGGAGCGTGCGGTGCTCGGCGGCGTCGATCTCGAGATCCGGCCCGACGAGATCGTGGCGCTGCTGGGGCGCAGCGGGGGCGGCAAGTCGACGCTGCTGCGCGTCCTCGCGGGCCTCGACACCGACTACACGGGGGAGGTCGCCGTGCCGGCCGCCCGCTCGGTGGTGTTCCAGGAGCCGCGCCTGTTTCCCTGGAAGTCGGTGTGGCGCAATGTCGTCACCGGTCTCGGCCGGCGGCCCGATCGGGCGCTGGCGATGACGGCGCTGGAGGAGGTGGGCCTGACCGGCCGCGCCGATGCGTGGCCCGCGACCCTCTCCGGTGGGGAGGCGCAGCGCGTGGCGCTGGCGCGAGCGCTGGTGCGTGAGCCGCGCCTGGTGCTTCTCGACGAGCCGTTCGGTGCGTTGGATGCCCTGACCCGGATCCGCATGCACGAGTTCCTGGCGAAACTGTGCCTGCTGCACCGGCCCGCGGTACTGCTGGTCACCCATGATGTCGACGAGGCGCTGGCCCTCGCCGATCGGGTCCTGGTCCTCGGTGACGGCGCGATCGCCGTCGATCACGTCGTGGATGTGCCGCGACCCCGGCGTCGGTCCGACCCCGATCTGATCGCACTGCGAGCGGTGCTGCTCGACGCACTCGGAGTGGACTCCGAACACCAGCTGTGACCGGCGCTCGAGAGTGCTCAGTGCCCGCCCGGCTCGATGCCGAGTCGCTCGCACGCCGCGTGGTACAGCGCGACGACCTCGGTGCGGATCGACGCCCGGTCGGTGACCGTTCCGAGCCACGGCACCCGTACGGCACGCTCGGTGCCGCCGACCGTCGCCGTCCACTCGCCGGCTTCGGTGTCGAGTCCGGTCATGTGGGCCGCGGTGGCGTCGGGTTCGGCGAATGCACGGACAATCGCGAGATTGTCGGCGGAGTGGTCGCCGTTCATGTGGCCGGTGACCGCGGCGATGACCGCGTCGTCGAAGTCGCTCATCCCGACAGGGTACGGTGCGCCGCGCACCTCGTGAGGGGAGCGGGAGTGGCCTCGTCCGCCTAGCCTCGATGCCATGACGCGTCCCGATATCGCGGTGGACTACACCGTCCTGGACTGTCCGGCCCCGGTGGTGCTCGCCGAGTTCTATCGCGACGTCCTCGGGTGGGAGATCACGCTGTCCGACGACGACTGGGCGGTCCTGCAGGGGCCGGGCGGCTTCCGCCTGGCGTTTCAGCTCGCCCCCGACTTCACTCCGATCTCGTGGCCTGCGGAGGGTGTGAAGATGCACCTCGACTTCGTGGTCGACGACATGGATGCCTCGGAGCGGTGGGTCGTCGGGCTGGGTGCGCACCTGGTCGAGGGCGGCGAGGACCATCCGACCTTCCGGGTCTTCCGGGATCCCGTCGGGCACCACTTCTGCCTCTGTGTCCGCAACTGAGCGATCGCTAGTACGGATGCATCGTTAGCATGGCGTCCGACAGTGGTGCGCATGGCGCGCCCGGTGTACCCGGATCCGAAGAGGCGGTTGTTCGATGAAGAAGTACGTCCCCACCTGGCACGACGACGAGGTTCGTGCCCTGTCCGAGCTCGCGGGCGGATTCTTCGAACGTGAGATCGTCGCGCACAACGAGAAGTGGGACGCGCAGCACCGCATCGACCGCGAGGTGTGGTTCGAGGCCGGCAAACTCGGCCTGCTGTGCTGCTCGATTCCGGAGGAGTACGGCGGCGGTGGCGGTACCTTCGCCCACGACCTCGCCGTGTTCGAGGCCCAAGGCTATGCGGGCGACCTGTCGTTCGGCATCTCCGTGCACAGCGGCATCGTGCCGCACTACATCCTCGCGTATGGCACCGAGGAGCAGAAGCGGGCGTGGCTGCCCGGTATGGCGACCGGCGAGATCCTCGGCGCGATCGGCATGAGCGAACCCGGAGCCGGCTCGGACCTCAAGGCGATCAAGACCACGGCGATCCGGGACGGCGACGAGTACGTGGTCAACGGGTCGAAGACGTTCATCACCAACGGCTCGTCCGCCGACGTCATCGTGATGGCGGTCAAGACCGACCCGAAGGCAGGCGCCAGGGGCGTCTCGATGCTCATCGTCGACCTGCGCGAGACGCCCGGGTTCGCGGTCGGGCGGGTACTCGACAAGGTCGGTCAGCTCGGCGCGGACACCTCCGAACTGTCGTTCACCGACGTGCGGGTGCCGGTGACGAACCTGCTCGGCGAGCGCGAGGGGCAGGGCTTCGGTCAGCTGATGACGCAGCTGGTGCAGGAGCGGCTGATCATCGCCGCGCAGGCCGTCGGCGCCACCCGCCGCGCCGTGGATGACACCGTCGCCTACACCAAGCAGCGGGAGGCGTTCGGGCACAGCCTGTTCGAGCTCCAGAACACCGCGTTCGAACTCGCCGAGTGTCAGACCATCGCGCGTACCTGTGAGACGTTCCTCGACCACTGCATCCGGCAGCACCTGGCCGGCGAGCTCGACGCTGCCGAGGCCGCGATGGCCAAGTACTGGCTGACGGACAAGCAGTGCGAGGTGATCGACCGCTGCGTCCAGCTGCACGGCGGATACGGCTACATGCGTGAGTATCTGGTCGCGCGGATGTACCAGGACGCGCGCGTCCAACGGATCTACGGCGGCGCCAACGAGATCATGAAGGGCATCATCGCCAAGGCGCTGTAGTCCCCGCCGGTGGTGGTCCTCCGTGCCACTGGCAGCATCGAGGTCATGAGCGATGTGAAGTACGCGGAGGACCTGACCGTCGGCGAGGTGATCGACCTCGGGTCGCACACCGTCACCGAGACCGAGCTGGTCGACTTCGCGACCGCGTGGGATCCGCAGGATTTCCACGTCGACAAGGACGTCGCGGAGCGGGGCTACTTCGGCGGGCTGATCGCGAGCGGGATCCACTCCATCGCGGTGCTGCAGCGGCTGTCGGTGGACGGTGCGTACCGGCACCTGAGCGTGATCGGTGGCCGGGGACTCAAGGACGTGCGGTTCTGGCGTCCGGTGCGTCCCGGTGACGCACTCACCGCGACGATGCGGATCGACGACGTCGTGCTCGACGACCGTGGCCGGGGACTGGTGACCTCGACCGGGCAGCTGCGGGACCGCGACGGGAACCGGGTGCTCGACGCGGTCACCGAGGCGTACGTGCGACGTCGACCCGCCGGCGACCGAACCTCGGTGTGAACGGACCGTTCGGGACGCATGAGGTCCCGAACGATCCGTTCACGTGGGCTCGGCTCAGGCCGTCGCGACCGCGAGGTCGATCCCGCTGCCGCGCCGAATCGTGTTGTAGATCGGACAGGTTGCGACGAACCGCTCCGCGAGGCTGTCCGCCGCGGCCCGATCCGCCCCCTGCACGGTGATCGTGATCCGGGTGAAGTCATAGCGCGTCGGATCCACGCTGCCGCGGGCGTGTTCGGCGTCGACTGTGATCCCGGTGACCGGCAGTCCGAGCTCCCGCGCGTTGGCCTCGAAGTTGGCCATCGCGCAGGACACGAGCGCGGACAGCAGGAGCTCGCCGGCCTGGATCGACTCGCCCGGACCGAGGCGCGAGTCGGTGACCAGATGGTTGGTCCGGGCGTCGACCACGAACCGCCCGGGCACACCCGAGATGGTGTGCCCGGAGACCCGGGCGACGTTCGGCGGCGTGATGGTGGTGCTGCTCATCCGGTGATGCTCGCGGACTTGGGGATCCGGTTCTCCCACTCGCCCGCGGCCGCCCGGTCGAGGCCGAGGTTCTCGCGCAGCGTTGCGCCCTCGTACTCGGTGCGGAACAGGCCCCTCTTCTGCAGTTCGGGGACGACCTGGCGGGTGAAGTCCTCGAACCCGCCGGGCTGGTACGGGGCCTGCACCATGAAGCCGTCGCACGCGCCCTCGGTGAACCACTGCTCGAGGCCGTCGGCGACTTCGGTTGCGGTGCCGATGAATCCGCCCTCGACGCGGCCGCCGTACTGCTTGCCGAGCTCGCGCAGGGTCAGCCCCTCGCGTTCGGTGATCTCGCGGACCTCGTGGTAGTGGCCCTCGACACCGGGGACCTCGACGTCGGGCAGGCGTTCGTCGAGCGGGAACGTCGAGAGGTCGACGTCCAGGTGGTAGGCGAGGGTGGACAGGCCGCCGAGGGGTGGCACCAGCTCGTACAGCTCCGCGAACGTCTGCTGTGCGATGGCGTTGGTGGCGCCGATGACCGGGGCGATGGACGGCAGGATCTTCACCTGGCGCGGGTCGCGGCCGTGCGCGGCGGCGCGTTCCTTGATCTCCCGGTAGAACGCCTGCGCGGATTCGAGCGAGGCGTGGCTGCAGAAGATCACGTCGGACCAGCGGGCTGCGAAGTCCTTGCCCTTTGCGGAGGCTCCGGCCTGGATGACCACCGGGTAGCCCTGCGGAGGCCGGGGCACGTTCAGCGGACCCTGCACCGTGAACCACTCGCCCTTGTGGTCGATCGCGTGCACCTTGGCGGGGTCCGCGAACAGCGGCGCCTCGGTGTCGAGCACCAGGGCGTCGTCCTCCCAGCTGTCCCACAGCTTCGCGGCGACCTCGAGGAACTCGTCCGCGCGTTCGTATCGCTTGTCGCGGGGGAACTGTTCGTCGCGGTTGAAGTTGCGGGCCTCGGACTCCTGGAAGGAGGTGACCACGTTCCACGCCGCGCGTCCCGCGGTGAGGTGGTCGAGGCTGGCGAGCGAGCGGGCGACGGTGAACGGCTGTGCATACGTGGTGGACACGGTGGCGGCCAGGCCGAGGTGTTCGGTGACGGCGCCCATCGACGAGAGCACGTGCAGCGGGTCGAGTCGCATCGACCCGAGCGCGCCGTTGCGCAGCTGCGTGTCGGTGCTCGATCCGAATCGGTCGGGGACGGACAGGATGTCGGCGAAGAACGCGAGGTCGAACCGGCCGTCCTCGAGGGTGCGCGCGATGTTCTGGTAGTAGTCCGCGGACAGCCAACCCGGAACGGAGGCGGGGTAGCGCCAGCCACCGGGACGTCCGGGGCCTGCGGTGATGAACGCGGCGAGATGCATCTGGGAGTCGGACATGAGGGTGCTGATACCTACTTCGAGAGTTCCTGGTCGATGGCGGACTTGATCGAGTCGAACCGCGGGTCCTGCAGCCACGAGGTGACGTCGACCTGGTCGGGGTAGATGCCGAGGCGGTGGAAGTTGTCCGCGAGGTCCTGAGTCCCCGTGATCGCGTCCGCGCCGACCGAGGTGAACTGTCCCGCACCGGAATAGGAGAGCCGGCCGGTCTTGACGAGATCGAGGTACACCTGGGCTTCGAGCTCGCTGCCCGCGAAGCCGCCGAGGCGGGTGAACTCGGCGACCGCGGCCTCCGGGTTCGCCTCGATCCAACGCTGCGCGTCGCGCACGTTGCGGACCAGCGTCGCCGCCGCCTGCGGGTGATTGTCGGCGAAAGACTCGCTGGCGACGAAGAAGGCGTAGTCGTAGGTCTTCACGTCGGGCAGGGTCGCGGCGTTGTGCTTGCGCTTGGCCAGCTCGGCGGTCGGCTGCCAGGTGATCCAGGCGTCCACCTTGCCCTGCGCGAACGCGGCCTCGGCGTCCGCGGCGGTGAGGTTGACGTACTCGATGTCGTCCATCGTCAGGCCCGCCGACTCCAGGTACTTGACGAGGCTGTAGGTGCCGGTGGTGCCGCGGTGGTCGGCGACCCTGCGGCCCTTGAGATCCGCGGCCGACCGGATGGTCGAGCCCTGCGGGACGAGGACCTCCACCTCGTCGCTCGGCAGTGGGTACGCCACCAGCGGCACGATCGGCACCCCGCCGCCGATCGCGTAGATCACGGCGGTCGCGGTGGCGAACGAGAAGTCGACGCTGCCGGACTTGATCGCCTCCATGACGGGCAACGACGCCGGGAAGCCGGACGGCCACTGCACGGGCACCCCGCCGAGGTCGGCGCTGAGGTCGAATCCGCCGAGTCCGTTGCGCAGCACCGCGCCGGGCTCGGTGTTGCCGTCGCCGATCAGCGCGTACCGGACCTCGGTGAGGGGTCCGCCCTCGGATGCGGCGGCGTCGGTGCCGCAACCCGCCAGCGACAGGGCCGTCAGCCCGAGCAGTCCGGCGCCGGTGGCCTTGAGGAAGCCGCGCCGGTTCAGGGCGGGGGTGGTCAGGGGGGACATGTGGAAACGAACCTTCCTTCGGTGTGTCAGGAGTGCAGGGCGCGGTCGGCCTCGAGGAGCCCGTCGAGGAACTCCTCCTTCCATTCGGCGAGCCGGGCGTCGCCGCGATGGCGGGGGCGGGCCTGGTCGATCCGCAGGTCCCGGGTGATGCCGCGCTCGGTCAGCAGCAGGACGCGGTCGGACAGGACGAGCGCTTCCTCCACGTCGTGGGTGACGAGCAGGACCGTCCGGGGGTGCTCGGCGAGAACGCGTTCGAGCAGCTGCTGCATGGTGACCCGGGTGATCGCGTCGAGCGCACCGAACGGCTCGTCCAGGAGCAGCACGTCCGGCTGATGCAGCAGGGCCCGGGCGAGGGCGACACGCTGACGCTGTCCGCCGGAAAGCTCGGAGGGCCAGTCGTTCTCGCGTCCGGCCAGGCCGACCTCGCCCAGCAGCGCCGCGGCCTCGTCGCGGCGCCCCCGGGTGCCCAGTTGCACGTTGTCGAGGACGCTGCGCCACGGCAGCAGGCGGTCCTCCTGGAACATCATGCGGGACACGACGGGCCGGTCGACGGTAGGCTCGACCCGGCCCTCGGTGGGCTCCTCCAGTCCGGCGAGGATACGGAGCAGGGTGGACTTGCCGACGCCGCTCGGGCCGAGAAACGTGACGAACTCGCCTGGCGCGATCGACAGGTCGATGCGGTCGAGGACCTTCTTGTCGCGATAGCTGTGCCCGACACCGAGCAGGTCCAGGCCGACGAGGGCGTCCTCGGGCGCGGCGCGCCGGTGCTCGTTGCCGCCCATCAGCGATCTCCCTTCTGGTAGTTCGGGTTCCACCGCAGAACCCGGGCCTCGACGAACCGGATGAGCTGATCCGCAAGCAGGCCGGCGAGCGCGTAGAGCACGATCGCGAGGACGATGCGGTCGTTGCGGAGCAGATCGCGGCCGTTCTGTGCGAGATAGCCGATGCCCTCGCTGGTGGCGATGGTCTCGGCGACGACGAGGGTCAGCCAGGCGACACCGAGGGCGTAGCGGATGCCGGTCAGGATCATCGGCATCGCGCCGGGCACGATGATCTGCCGGATCAGGGCGCCGCGGCCGAGGCCGTAGGACCGGCCAAGCTGCACGAGCTTCGGGTCGACGGTGCGGATGCCTGCGACGGTGTTCAGGTACACGGGGAAGATGACGCCGAGGGTCACGAGCACGACCTTCGGCACCTCGCCGATGCCGAACGCCGCGATGAGCAGCGGCACGAGCGCGAGATGCGGCAGCGCGCGCAGCATCTGCAGCGTCCGGTCGACGAGGCCTTCCGCGATCCGGGAGAGCCCGACGGCGAACCCGAGGGCCAGCCCGATCGCGGCGCCGATGACGAAGCCGAGGACGATCCGGCGGACGCTCACCAGCAGGTGGGTCTGCAGTTCGCCGGTGCTCCACAAGTTCGCGGCGGTGTCGAGGACCTTGCTCGGCGGCGGCAGGATCGCCGCGGAGATCACACCCGTAGACGAGGCCCACTGCCAGCCGAGCAGGACCAGCACCGGCACCACCCAGGGGAGCAGCGCGCGGCCGCTCGGTCGGGGGCGCAGGCGTTGGCGCAGTGGGGGAGTGGTCGATTCCGGCGCCTGAACCGGCGCGAGGGTCGTGTCGGTCATGGCCGGACCGTGGTGGGTGCTGGGGTGTGCATCGTTCTCCTCGCAGTGTGTTGCGGAGAGCACGATAAATACGAGTGCACGCATGTGACGACATATGTATACACATGGATTCAAACTATTTACTTGTGTTCACGACCCTGGTAAGCGTTGCCCCGTTCGGTTTCAGTCGTCACGGGAATGGGGAGGGTCGGTGCGGAACGTGGTGTCGCCGTACACGCAACTGCGCGAACGGATCACGGGCGGGCACTGCCCACCGGGTTCGATGCTGGTACCCGCCACGGTGGGCGTCGAGCTGGGACTGTCGCGCACCCCTGTCCGCGAGGCGCTGCACCGCCTGGAGAACGAGGGGTTGGTCACGAAGGTGACCCGCGGCTACATGGTGCGCGAACGCAGCGAGGAGGAGGTCCTCGAGATCTGCGACGCGCGCATCGCGCTCGAGTCCGCGGTGGCGCACTCGGCCGCCGGCCGGCGGTCCGACATCGACGTGGCGCGATTGAGCAGGTTGCTCGAGAGCGCCGTGGCGGCACCGGATCCCGCGTTGGCGCTACGGCTGCACAACGAATGGCACGCGGCGCTGCGCATCGCCGCCCACAACACGACCATCGCCGAGCTGATGGACCGGCTCGACGCCCAACTCGCCGTCTACGACGCGGAGGAGTCGAAGGCGCCGTCGAACCTGACCCAGATCGAAGCCGAGCATCGCGAGATCCATGCCGCCGTCGTCGCAGGGGACGGGGAGCGGGCCCGCACCCTGATGATCGCGCACCAGGAACGCACCCGCGACATCCGGATCGCGGCGATGGCGTCGCGCTAGCTCCGCCGACCGCACGCTATCCTTGCCCGGCGCGTCGGGGGACGCGGGGGACGATCCGGGGGGATTGCAGGTGGGGGAGCACGACGACGGCCGTACGGTGCTGCGCGCGGAGATCGAGGCATTCCGGCAGGGGTTCGGCCAGCCGGATCTGCTGACGGCCGCGCTACGCGCCGCGGTGGTGTTGCTTCCCGTCACCGACGACGACCGCATCCTGATCAGCACGGTTCGTGGCGTCGACTGGGTCTGCGCGTTCACCGACGAGGCGGAGTACACGGCGTATCTCCACGCCCGGCGGGAGGCGGCGTCGGTGCGGTACCGGGCGCTGTTCGGCCGCCGACTCCTCGACGAGATCGTCCCGGCGCTGCCGCGCCCGACCGGTGTCGTGATCGACGCCGCCGGCGCGGCGCCGATGGCGTTCCCACCGGATCTCGAGCGGGTGGCGTCGTGAGCGAACTCGCGGTCGACCCGCAGGTCCTCGTCCAGGCGGCCGAGGGCATCAACGCGATCACCGGTTCCCTCGCCGACCTCGGTATCGGCGAGATCGCCTCGATGGGCCGCGGCTTCTCTCTGCTGTCGCTGTCGCCGCTGGAAGCGGGCGCGCACGACGTGCAGGCCGCGTTCGAGGAGTTCGTCGAGCGCTGGTCGTGGGGTGTGCGGCATCTGGTGCAGGCCGCCAACTCGATCGCGCAGACCCTGGACCTGAACGCCGGCCGCTACCACGACATGGAGCAGACCACCGAGGCGATGCTCAAGACGGTGTGGACCGACATCGTCGGCAACCCGCACCTGAGCGGCGAGGAGATCGCCGACCGCGACTGGGGCGAAACCCTCGCGGACAATCCGGTCAACAATGTCCTGCACCCCGAGTACAGCGTCGGGTCGTTCACCGATGCGTACCAGGAGATACGGGCAAACGGGGCCACGGCCGAATCTGCCGTAACCGGGGCGGATGCGGGTCCCGGATCCGGGCGCCCGCAATGAGCTGGCTCAGCGACACCTGGGAGGCGGCGAAGGGAACGATCGACGACGCCGGTGACTTCCTCACCGACACCGCCGAATCCGGTACCGAAACTCTCGGGCAGGCGGTCGACTCCGGACTGGACAGAGCCGCGCGGTTCGCCCGCGACCTGGGTGCGGACACGATCGCGGACACCCTGACCGGACTCGGTGACAGCGTCGCCGACCTCACCGGCGGCGCGGTCGACGAACTCGAGCTCGGCCAGACCGAGGATCCCTGCGAACTCGTGCGCGGGGATCCGGCCGCGATCGGCGAGGCCGTCTCGACGCTGGCCGAGATGGCCTCCGGCATCGCCGGGGTCGGCGACTCCCTCGCCGCGATCGACACCGCCGGGTGGACGGGGAGCGCCGCGGATGCGTTCGAGTCGGTGTACGACCGGCAGCCGGGGCTCTGGCGGACGGCGGCCGCCTCGATGACCACAGCGGGCAACTGCCTCACCTCGTGGGCACATGCCGTCGCGGCGGCGCAGGCGCGGGCCGCCGATGCCGTGGTGCTCTGGCAGGAGGCGGAGCGGGTCCAGGCCGCGAGTGCGGCGGTGGGCAGCGAGGTCACCCACACGTGGAGCGAGGCGAAGGCCGCGGCCACCGAAATCCTTCGCGGCGCCCGCGCCGAACGCGACGGCGCCGCCGGCCGGATCGCGTCCCAGTTGGCGGCGGCCACCGAGTCCGCGCCGACCGAACCCCCCTTCACCGAGCGCGTTTTCGCGGATGTCATGGACCTGCAGGGCGCGGCGCAGATGGCGGAGGCGAACTTCACCTCCGGACTGATCACTTCGTTCTCCGGCATCGTGGGGTTCGTGCGCCAGGTCAACCCGACCGACCCCTACAACCTCAGTCACCCCGCGGAGTACGCGGAGTCCATGTCGGCGTTGGTGGCCGGCCTGTTCGTCGCCGCCTCGGATCCGGGCGCCGTCGTCGAGGGAATGCTGACAGACTTCCGCGAGAACCCGTTCGAGGTGCTCGGCGGCCTCACCGGCGACGCGGTTCTCACCGTGGCGACCGGCGGTGTCGGGGGTGCGGGCGTCGCCGCCGTGCGAGGGGCGGAGCGGGTCGCGGACGTCGCCGACGGGATCGCCGATGCGGCGCGGCTCGCGGAGCACGTCCCGGAGGTACATCGGCCCGGAGTGATTCCGGACGCGGCGCGACCGGAGATCCCGGAAGCCCATGCTGCACCCCGGACCGAGCCCGCGGACATGCCGCACTCGGCAGCGGACACCGATCCCGCGGCGTCACCGCGTGCAGACGGCGGCGATCCGAACCCGCCCGCCGACCGAGAACAGGTCCCGGCCTCCGACTCGACAGGTCACGGGTCCGCCGAGGCCACCACCGACGGTGCCGACCAACCGGACCGCGACACGGAACCGGCCACCCGCGAACAGGATTCGGGCGGCGCGGGTGCGCCCGAGGTGGGCGGTGACGCTGCACCCACACCCCACGAGCTCGCGGACGCGGACAGTGGTGCGTACCAGGCGGCGGCGGACAACGGGGTCGAAGCCGACCGCACGGGACATCAGAACACCGAGGGCGGCGACCCGGTCGATGTGGCGACGGGAGAATTCCTGCTCCCGGAAACCGATCTCGCGCTCCCCGGTGTGCTTCCCCTCGTCCTGGGACGTCGGCACCGGTCGAACCATCGATTCGGCCGATGGTTCGGGCCGAGCTGGTCCGCGACCCTCGACCTGCGCGTGGTGGTCGAGGAATACGGCGTCACGTTCCTCGCCGAGGACGGCGTGATGCTCACCTACCCGCACCCCGAGGTCGACGCCGAGGTGCTGCCGACGTCCGGGCAGCGCTGGCCGCTCACCCGCACCGAGACCGGCGGCTACCGGATCCACGACCCGGACCGCCGCATCACCTGGCACTTCGCGCCGAATCCCGAACTGGACGGGGTGGATGCCGCACTCGGCAACCTGGCGATCAGTGCGATCACCGACCGGCATCGCAACCGCATCCTGTTCCGGTACGACGCGGACGGGGCGCCGCGGGAGATCTCGCATTCCGGTGGCTACCGGGTGCTCGTCTCCGCTGTGGCGGGCCGAGTGACGTCGCTGTCCGTCGTGGACCGCGACGAGACGGTGCCAGTGCGCCGATTCGGCTACGCGGGCGGCAACCTCACCTCGGTGACGACCGGGGAAGGGGGCGTCACCCGATACGAGTACGACGCGGACGGCCGGATGCTGGCGTGGGTCGACGACAACGGCACCCGCATGGACAACACCTACGACGAGGACGGCCGCGTCGTGCTCCAGCGGGGCACCGCGGGAATCATGAACTGCCGCTTCGAGTACACCGACCTGCCGAGCGGGCGGGTCACCGTCGTCACCGACTCCACCGGGGCGGCCACCACCCACGGTTTCGACGCCGATCTGCGGTTGCGCGACCTGATCGATCCTGGCGGCGGGCACACCCACACGGATTACAACAGTCGGCGCGAGCCGCTGCGCGTCCGCACCCCGGACGGCGCCACCACGGGATACGCGTACACGCCAGACGGGGACGTCGCCCGCATCACCCGGCCCGACGGCGCGGTCGTCACCGTCCAGTACTCCGCACCGAAACAGCCGGCGGCCGTGCATCATCCGGACGGCGCCACCATTCGGCAGCAGTGGGACGAGTGCGGCAGACTCGTCGCGGTCGTCGACCCGTCCGGTGCCAGAACCTCGTACGGTCACCACAGCACCGGTGCGATCGCCCGCGTCACCGATCCGACCGGCGCCACCACCCTCGTCGAGTGCGACGCCGCCGGATTGCCGGTCGGGGACATTGACCCGACCGGCGCGGTCACCAGGATCGACCGGGACGGATTCGGCCGCCCCGTCCGCGTCGTCGACCCGACCGGCGCCACCACCGTCCAGACCTGGTCCCCGAGCGGGCACCTGCTCAGCCGAACCGATCCCGACGGCGCCGCGGAAACCTGGTCGTACGACGGGGAAGGCAACCTGCTCGCCTACACGGACGCGGTCGGCGGCATCACTCGGTACGAGTACGGGCCGTTCGATCTACTCGCCGCGCGCACAGTCCCCCGCAAGCGGGAGGTACCCCCACCGGACGGCACGGCCGCCCGGTACGAGTGGGACACCGAGCGCAGGCTCACCGCCGTCACCAACCCGCTCGGCGATACCTGGACCTACCGGTACGACCCGGCCGGGCGCCTGATCTCCGAGACCGACTTCACCGGAGCCACGACCACCTACACCCGGGACCCGATGGGCCGGCCCGCGACGGTGACCGCCGCGACCGGCGTCACCCGCACCCACACGTACGACCTGATCGGCCGGCTCACCGACGTGCGCGCCGACACCGGCGAGCGTCGCCGCTTCGTCCACGATCTCGCCGGACGGGTCACGCTCGCGGAGTCGCTCGCCGCCGACGGTGCCTCGCACACCGTCGAATTCGACTACACATCACACGGTCTGGCGGTGAGCGAGACGGTCGACGGACGCCGCGCGGCCTTCGAGCACGACCTCGCCGGTCGGCGGACCCGGCGGATGAGCGAGACCGGCGGCGAGACGACGTGGCGATGGGATCCGGCGGGACGACTGTCGGCGCTGACCATCGACGGGCGTGGGGTCGAGTTCACCCACGACGCACGCGGCGCCGCTACCGGGTGGCGGATCGGTGAGATCGCGGTCGCGCAGACCCACACCGCGTGCGGTCGGCTCGCCCGACGCTCCGTCACCGCGCACCCCGCGTCCGCGCTGAACCTGGGACTCGGAGGCGGGTCGGGTGCTGCCCCGGCGATGCTGCGGGAGGACACCTACGACTACCGGCCGGACGGCTACCTGGTCCGGCACCTGGCACTGGCGGGCGATGCGCACCTGGACACCGACTACACGCTCGACCCGGTTGGCCGGATCACCGCCATCGACCGCGGTCACGTGACCGGTGAACGGTACGGATACGACGGGCTCGGAAACATCTCGCGGGCCGGCGACGATCGACGCGAGTACCGCCGAAACCTCATCGTCCGGGACGGGCGCAGCCGCTACCACCATGACCGCGCGGGGCGGCTGGTGCGCAAGGTGGTGACCCGGCTGTCCCGCAAACCCGATGTCTGGCAGTATCGGTACGACGCGTTCGACCAACTCGTCGAGTTGATAACCCCGGACGGGCGGTGCTGGCGGTACACCTACGACGCGTACGGCCGCCGCACCACCAAGTCGCGGGTGGCGGACGACGGGACGGTGGTCGAGTGGAACCGGTTCGTTTGGGACGGAGTTCAACTCGTCGAGCAGGACGTCGCGGGTGAGGTGACGCGATGGACCTATCGGCCGGGTGGGTTCGCACCCCTGACGCAGTCGCGGGTCGATGCCGAGTTCTTCGCGATCGTCACCGACCTCGTCGGCTTGCCGGTGGAACTGGTCGACCCCGACGCGGGCGAGGTCGTGGGGTCGGCATCGGCGGACCTGTGGGGACGGACGACGTGGCAGGGGGAGTCCACGCCACTGCGGTTCCCGGGGCAGTACTTCGACGACGAGTCGGGCCTGCACTACAACCTGCACCGCTACTACGACCCCGCACTCGGGCGGTACGTCACGCAGGACCCACTCGGCCTGAGGCCGGCGCCGAATCCCAGTGCGTACCCACACAACCCGACGGGATGGATCGACCCGCTGGGGCTGACGCCGGAGGCGTGTGGGAGTGCTGGCGTTGCTGGAATGGGGTATCTCGACTCCAGCACCTATGAGTACCTCTATCGCGGCGTCTACTACGGACATCCCGCACATGCCGATGCGCTCGACGGTGTTGCCGTGCCATGGGGCGGCCACCACGACCCACATCTCCACAACCAGGGTGACAACAACAGCATTTTCACTTCGTGGACCGTCGACGAGTCGATTGCGCAGGACTTCGCGCGCAGCGGAAACGGTCCGGGAGTTGTCTTGCAGATGCCCAACGTTGATGGCCCAACCTACACTCGGGTCCCATCGCCGGATGCCTTTGGCGAGTTCGAAGTACTGATTGCGGGGCCGGTTCGCAATGCCGAGATACGCTGACCGCACAAGACCAGGACGCAAGGATCAGTCATGAGCGCACTTCCGCGGTTGTTGGGGGCCGAGTATGTTCGGCGACAACTCGATCGGCTGGGATTGGAGCCGTCGATTGCGGCTGGCGTCGGTGTCATTTTGCAGAGTTGTACCCGGTCGGGACGTATCGAACTGCATGCTATTGAGAGGCGTGCTGTTGTGACGACCTTCCAGAGAAGGCTGCGGCGCGCAGATCAGCGGGGCGAAGTCTTCCCGGGAATGCGGGAGCTTCTGTCTCGCCTCGAGGAGAGTCAGGGTACGACGGTGTGGACAGCCGCTCTTCAACATGAGGGAAGAAGCTTGTCGATTTGGTTCGACTCCAGCGATGAGATGCTGGGGTTCGTAGTGAGTGGTATCGTCGGCGCCCCCGGCCATGAGGCGCCGCATCCGTCGTAGCGGCGCGAGCCGGGGGCGACAGTGAATGTGGGTCGTTGCAGGGTCAGGCCCCCGCCGGCAGCTTCGTGAAGTCCGGCTCCCTGCCCTCCGCGAAGGCGACGAGCGCCTCGATGTTCGCGGGGCCGCCCATCAGTTCCGCGAAGCAGGCGTTCTCCCGCTCCCGTGCCGCGGCGATCTCGGCGCGGAGCGGCTCGATCATCGTCCGCTTGACGGCCATCAGGCTCGAGATCGGCTTGGCGGCCAGGGTTTCCGCGTGCCTGCGGGCGACGTCGAGCAGCTCGTCGGGCTCGCACACCTGGAAGACCAGGCCCATCTCCTTGGCCTGGTCGGCGTGGATCCATTCCGAGCTCATGAGCACCCAGGCTGCGTTCTGGCGCCCGATCAACGTCGGCAGCAGGTAACTCGACGCCGCCTCGGGGGCCACGCCGAGGCCGGTGAACGGGCACTTGAGCTTCGCCGCGGTCGACATGAACGCCAGGTCGGCGAACCCGATGATCGTGGTGCCGATGCCCAGGCCGAGGCCGTTGATCGCGCAGATCAGCGGCTTCGGGAACTCGGCGAGCGCGTCGATCAGGCCCAGGAAGCCGTGCTTTCCCGGCTGGAAGTTCGGATCGCTTGCCCGCGCGTGCATCTCGCGTAGGTCGGTGCCCGCGCTGAAGGCGCGGCCGTTGCCGGTGAGCAGCACCACCGCCACCGACGGATCCGCGGCGGCCTCACGCAGCGCCTCGGTGGTCGCGTCGTAGAGCGCCTCGTTGAACGCGTTGAGCGCGTCCGGTCGGTCGAGGGTCAGCGTCCGGACGCGGGCGCGGTCGTCGATGAGGATGCTCATGCCCAGCACCCTAGAACGTGTTGCAGAAATTGGGAAGGTCTCCGGAGGCCGTTGTCCGTGACCTGTCCTAGGCTGGCGCAATGGGAGCTTCCGCATCCGGTCGACGCCTCCGGTCCGTGCCCACCGACCCCGACGCTCTGCGGTCGTTCGTCGAGGAGACCCGCGCCTGGACGGAGCCGCTCGGCGCCGTCGCCTACCGGTTGCGAATCGACCTCGACGGAGTCTTTCCGGCGGTGTGGCGGCGGTTGGTGGTGCCGTCGACGCTCAGGCTCGACGAGCTGCACCCGGTACTGCAGTCCGCGATGGGATGGAAGGACACCCACCTGCACCAATGGCTCCGTCCGGACCCGCAGGGGTTCGGTGACGGTGAGCGGTATGCCATGCGGTCGAGCATCGAGGACGGCTTCGACGAGGGCGCCCGCTGCGAGGAGAAGGTCCGGCTCGACGACGTGCTCAGGGCGCCCGGCGACGTCCTGGAGTACGAGTACGACTTCGGAGACGGTTGGGAACACACCGTGGTGCTCGAGGCGGTCGATCGGGACGCCTCCCCGGACGAATCGCACTGCATCGCCGGCGAACGGGCCTGTCCACCGGAGGACTGCGGGGGCGCGTCCGGTTACCGGCACCTGGTGGGAGTGCTCGCGGACCGGGCGCATTCGGAACGCGAGGACCTGCTGGGCTGGCTCGGCGGCGAGTTCGACCCGGAAGCGTTCGACGTCGACGCGGTGAACGTGAATCTGGCCGCGCGCGACGCCGTGCGACTTCACCCGCCCGTCCTGGACTCCCGGTTCGCGGCGCTGTTGGCGCGGATTCCGTACCAGGCTGCCCCTCGGGTGCACGCGCTGGTGGCGCGCGCGGACCTGCAGGACCGGCTGGTGGTGCCGTTCGAGGAGATGGAGGCCGCCGCGCTCGCCCAGCTGCGGTGGCTGCTGCGCCGGATCGGCACCGAGGGCATCGCGCTGACCGCGGCCGGTTACGTTCCGTCCGAGCAGGTCGCGGCCGCCCGCGACGAACTCGACTGGGGCGGACGGTGGACCGGCCCCCGCGAGGCCGACAATCCGCTCTTTCGGCGGCTCCTGGACGCGGGCCGCGCGTTCGGCCTGACCCGCAAGTACAAGGGCGCGCTCCTGCTGACGAAGCGCGGTGCGACGCTGCTGCGCCGGGACTCCGACCTGTGGGAGCACGTGGTCACCACGGTGCCGCTCGGCAGGGAGCAGATCGAGTACGAGGCCGGCCGCCTGCTGCTGCTCGGTGTCGCCGCCGGGGCCACCCGCGGCGAGCAGCGTGCCGCGCTGGCCGAGGGCCTGGAGGCGCTCGGGTGGTGCCTCGAGGACGGCGGGGTTCTCGACGAGTCCGACGCATGGCGGGTGGCCGCCGCGACCGCGGACTTCCTCGAGCTGATCGGCGCGGTGACTGCGTCCTCCCCGCGCGATGCCGGGCGGCCGCCGGACTGGGCGCGCGGGTTCGCGCGGATGGCCCTGTCGATGTAGGGGCGGGTCACGGAGGTGTCCCCGTGACCCGCGCCCGATGTCATCCCTGGGAGGAGCCCAGTGGCGTCCGCAGTTCCCGCTTGAGCAGCTTGCCGCTCTGGTTGCGGGGCAGCGCCTCGACGAAGCGGACCTGCTTGGGCACCTTGAACGGCGCGATCCGCTCCTTGACGTGCCCGACCAGCGCCTCCTCGGTCAGCTCCTGGCCCTCGCGCAGCACCACGACCGCGGTGATCGCCTCGATCCACTTCTCGTCCGGAGTGCCGATCACCGCGACCTCGGCGACCGCCGGATGGGTGTAGATCGCGTCCTCGACCTCGCGGGACGCGACCAGGATGCCGCCGGTGTTGATGACGTCCTTGATCCGGTCCACGACGGTGACGAAGCCCTCGGCGTCGCGGCTGACCAGGTCGCCGGAGTGGAACCAGCCGTCGCGGAACGCCTCCGCGGTCGCCTCGGGGTTCTCCCAGTAGCCCTGGCACAGCTGCGGGGAGCGGTAGAGGATCTCGCCGGACTCGCCGTCGGCGACGTCGTTGCCCTCCGCGTCCACGACCCGGGTCTCGACGAAGAACACCGCTCGCCCGCACGACGACGGCCGCTCCGTGTGCTCCTCCGGACGCAGCACCGCCGCCAGCGGACCGATTTCCGACTGGCCGAAGCAGTTGTAGAACCCCAGGTCGGGGAACTTCTCGCGGAGCCGGTTCAGCACCGTCACCGGCATGATCGACGCGCCGTACTGCGCCTTGCGCAGCGATGAAAAGTCCCGGGTCTCGAGGTCCGGGTGGTTCGCCAGCGGCACCCACACCGTCGGCGCGAGGAACAGCGACCCGATCCGCTCGGCCTCGACACGGCGCAGGATCTCCGGAATGTCCGGTGCCGCCATCAGATTCACGGTCGCGCCCACCGACAGGTACGGCAGCATGAACACGTGCATGCCCGCCGAGTGGTACAGCGGCATCGCGATCAGCGGATTGTCGTCCGACTTCAGGTCCAGCGCGATCACCGACGAGACGTACTCGTACACGAGGGCCTCGTGGGTCATCATGGCGCCCTTGGGCTTCGAGGTGGTGCCCGAGGTGTACAGCAACTGCACCAGGTCGGTCGCGGCGGCGCGGGGCGTCAGGTCGGGCACCTCGCCGGCCTCGGCCGCTTCGAGCAGCGAGCCGTCCGCGTCGCGCAGTGGCAGGACGTGCTCGACGCCGGTCAGGTCGGCCCGCACGCCGTCGAGCGTGCCGGCGAGCGCCGGGTCGACCAGCACGGCCCGAGCCCCGGACTGGGACACCAGATAGGTCAGCTCCTCGCCCTTGAGGGCGTAGTTCACCGGAACGTGCACCAGCCCGGCGCGGGCGCTCGCGAGGAACCCGATCACGTAGGCGTCGGAGTTGGTGCCATAGGCGGCGACCCGGTCGCCCGGTGCGAGGCCGAGGGAGAGCAGGTGGGCGGCGGCGCGGGTCACCGCGTCGTCGAGTTCACGGTAGGTGCGGACGCGACCGTCGAACGCCAGCGCGGTGCGGTCGGGGAACTTCGCCGCCGAGCGACGAAGGACGCCGTCGACGGTGTGGGTGCGCGGATCGAGACTCATGCACGTCAGATTATGGGACGTCCAACTAATTGGGAAGGGTTTTGCGGAACCCATGACCGGGCGGGCCGGTCGAGGGTTCCGCACCGGCGGAGACCGTTACGTCACCGCCGGGCGAAGAGTGCGGGCTCGCTGCCGGGAACCTGGGCGACCTTCTCCCGCGCCACCAGATGCCGCAGGTGCGCGGCGGCCTCGGACACCGCCATGCCGCGTGCCTGGGGAGAGAACGCGTCCCACCCGCGGTACCACTTCATCCGCTCGGCGACCTGCCACAGGGTGATCTCGTCATCGCCGAACGCCTCGTACAGGTGATCGAGGCGCTCCTCGTGGTGCTCGATCAGTTCCTTCGCGCGGCCCGGGAGATCGGTGATCGGCAGGCCGTGGGCGCCGAGGCCGCGCGTGACGCCCATCGACTGCACCCGCTGCAGCGAGTCCATGAACTCGGCGAGGGCGTCGCGTTCCTCGAGTGGGTAGACGAAGTTCCCGACGTGGGGGGTCGTCTTCTGCAGGACGTGGTCGCCGGTGAACATCACGTCGGCGTCCTCGAGCAGGAAGCACGCGTGGCCGGGGGTGTGGCCGGGGGTGAACACCACCCGCAGGTCACGCCCCTTCAGGGCGATGACCTGACCACCGCTCAGCGTGCGGTCCGGGGTGGACTCGGGGCCTGCGGGGGCGCTGATCCCGCGGACCGCCTCGGCGTACGCGTCGCGATCCTCCTCGGAGGCGCCCGCCCGAGCCATGTTGGCCAGCTGGTCCGCCACCCAGGTCTCGTCGTGGTTCGACGACATCAGCCGGAACAGCTCGTGATCGTCCTCGTGCATCGCGATCCACGCCCCGGATGCCTCCCGCACGCGCCCGCACAGGCCGGTGTGGTCGGGGTGGAAGTGGGTCAGGACGACGCCCTCGACCTCGGTGACCGAGTGTCCGACAGATTCCAGTCCCTGTGTCAGTCCCTCCCAGCCCTCGTCGCCGTCCCATCCGGCGTCGACAAGCACGATTCCACCCGGCGACTCCATCGCGTACACGAAGGTGCTGCCCAGCGGGTTGTGCGTCATCGGAACCGTGATCTGAAAGATGCCATCGCCGATGGCCACTGCGTCAGACATAGTCATTACCTCTGTACCCGTGAAATACGCCTCAAATCCTTTCGTTCATCACTACCGCACCCAGTGGCCTGGAGCACACCCCGGGTCCCGCTTTGCAGGACGATCTGTGACATATGTAACTGGACCTGGCGTGGGGTGTGCACAGGGGTTTTTGCCTGTGTGCTGGGGCGTTGCGCGTGCCGAGGGGTGGATGCCGGAAAAGATGTGTGCGCCCGCGATCGGCCGTGTGCACACAGGCGTTGCCGCGTGTACACGGAGATTGGGCGTGCAGATGGGGTGTGGACGAGGGAAAGGGTGTGTGCACCCGAGGCGGAGTCGCGGTGCGGCGAGTACCCGGATCGGGTGGGATGCCCGCCTGACCTGGCGCGCGGCGGCGCTGTCGTGTCCGGGGCCTGTGGTAAGCCTGACTCGACCCGCACACCGACCGATGGGGGGATCGTGCTCACACTGCACCGCGCCGAGCGGTCGGACACGCTCGCCGACACCCTCTCGCGCACCCTTGCCGCCCCGCTCGCGGATCCGTTCGCGCGGGAGGTGATCGCCGTCCCGGCCAAAGGGGTCGAACGCTGGTTGACGCAACGGCTTTCGGCTGTGCTCGGCGCGGCACCGAATGCGGCGGACGGGGTCGCGGCGAACATCGACTTCCCGTCCCCGACGAGGCTGGTCGACGAGACGCTCGCCGCGGCCACCGGCACCACCGCCGACACCGACCCCTGGCAGCCCGCGCGGATCCTGTGGACGCTGCTGGACGTGATCGACGCGAGCCTCGACGAGCCCTGGGCCGCGGTGCTGGCCCGACACCTCGGCCAGGACGACCCGGACGGGCATCGCGCCGGCCGCCGCTACGGCACCGCCGCGCACCTGGCCGAACTGTTCCGCGCCTACGGTGATCAGCGACCCGCGATGCTCGTCGACTGGGCGGCCGGGCGCGACAGCGACGGCGCCGGTGCGATGCTCCCGCCCGACCTGGCGTGGCAGGCCGAACTGTGGCGCCGGCTCCGCGACCGCCTCGGCGCGCCGAGCCCCGCCGAACGGCTCGCTCCGGCGTGTGCCGCGCTGCGGGAGTGCCACGGCATCGTCGACCTTCCCGAGCGGATCTCGGTGTTCGGGCCGACCCGGTTGACGACCGCCCAGCTCGAGGTCCTCGACGCACTGTCCTCCAATCGCGATGTGCACCTGTGGATTCCGCATCCGAGTCCGGCGATGTTCGACGCCCTCGCCGGTCTCGACCCACCGGCCACCCGCGCAGCCGACGAGCGCGGCCTCGCGGTCCGGCATCCGCTGCTGGCGAGCCTCGGGCGGGACGTGCGGGAACTGCAGGGCCGGCTGAGGCTCGACGCCGTCGCGCACGCACACCATCCGGCGCCGCCGCGCCCGGACACCCTGCTCGGCACGCTGCAGTCCGACCTCGCCACGGACCGGGCACCGACCCGGCGCCCGCTCGACGGCTCGGTGCAGATCCATGCCTGCCACGGTCCGGCCCGGCAGGTGGAGGTGCTGCGGGAGTCGTTGCTGCACCTGTTCACCGAACTACCCGACCTCGAACCCCGTGACGTGCTGATCATGTGCCCCGACGTGGAGACCTACGCGCCGCTGATCCGTGCGGCGTTCGGGCAGGACGGTGTCGGGCACCCCGGGCACGCGTTGCGGGTGCGGCTGGCGGATCGCGCACTGCACCAGACCAATCCGGTGCTCGGAGTGGTGGCATCGCTGCTCGAGCTGGCCGACGGCCGGGTCGCCGCCAGCCAGGTGCTCGACCTCGCCGCCACGGAACCGGTCCGCCGCCGGTTCCGGTTCTCCGACGACGACCTCGAGCGGCTGCGGGAGTGGATCACCGTCGCCGGTGCCCGGTGGGGCATCGGTACCAGGGAGCGTGCCGCGCACGGACTGCCCGAATTCCGGCAGAACACCGTCCGGTCGGCGCTGGACCGGATCCTGCTCGGTGCCGCCACCGACGACGCCGACGGCGACTGGCTGGGGCTCGCCCTGCCCCTCGGCGGGGTGGACAGCGGCGACATCGACCTCGCAGGCAGGCTCGCCGAGTTCGTCGACCGGCTCGACAAGTCGCTGTACGGCCTCGCCGGACCGCAGTCCGTCGACGCGTGGGCCGCGGCGCTGGATCTGTCGCTGGACCTGCTCGTCGACGTGCGCGAGCGCGACGCCTGGCAGCTCGGGCAGGCGAAGCGGGAACTGGCCGCCGCGGTCGAACACGGCACCGCGCAGCTGCGGCTGGCCGACGTGCGCGCGATGCTAGCGTCCCGGCTCGCCGGCAGGCCCACCCGCTCGAACTTCCGGACCGGGGAGTTGACGGTGTGCACGATGGTGCCGATGCGATCGGTCCCGCACCGGGTGGTGGCATTGCTCGGCCTCGACGACGAGGCGTTTCCGCGTAGTCCGGGCGTCGACGGCGACGATGTTCTCGGTCGCAACCCGCTTCCGGGGGAACGGGATCCGCGCAGCGAGGACCGTCAGCTGCTGCTCGACGCGATCGGTGCGGCGGGGGAGCGGCTGCTGCTGTTCTACACCGGCAGGGATCCGGTCAGCGGCGCCGTGCGCCCGCCCGCCATCCCGCTCAGCGAGGTGCGGGACGTGCTCGACGAGATGGTCGGCCGTCCCGGCGCCGCCGTCACCGCACATCCGTTGCAGCCGTTCGATGCCCGCAACTTCCGGGAGGACACGCCCCTCGGATTCTCCGCCCCGTTCAGCTTCGACACCGCTGCCCTCGCCGGCGCCCTCGCCGCGCAGCATCCCGCCGAACTGGACCCCGGGCTGCTGCCGTCGCCGTTGACCGAGCGGGAGCGGGGGAACGTGGACCTCGCCGACCTGATCGCCTTCGTCGTGCATCCGACGCAGGGGTTCCTCAAACAGCGCCTCGGCGTTCGGCTGGCCGACCTGGACGAGGAGATCGCCGACGCACTCGACCTGGAACTCGACTCGCTCGCGAAATGGGCGATCGGGGAGCGGATGCTCGCCGCGGTCCTCGCCGACGACCGCGACATCACCACGGCCGTCGCCGATTTCCGCGCCGCGGAATGGCGTCGCGGAACCCTGCCGCCCGCGGAGCTCGGGCAGCGGGCGCTGCGTGAGGTGGAGGAGACGGTGCGGGTGCTCGCGTCCGCAGGCCGGATGCCCGGGCCGCCCGAGACACTCGACGTCGACCTCGATCTCGGGGGCGGACTCCGGCTGACCGGCAGCGTCGACGGGGTCCACGGTGACGTCGTCGCGCGCACCACCTTCTCGAAACTCGGCCCGAAGCACCGGCTCACGGCGTGGGTGCAGGTGCTGGCGCTGGCGGCCGCGAACCCGGACCGCCGGTGGCGGGCCGAGACCACCGGAAAGGGACGGTCCCGCAGGCCGACGGCCTGGCGGTCGCACATCGTCGCCCCCGCCGACGCCCGCGAGCAGCTCGCCGCGCTGATCGCGTTGCGGTACGAGGGACTTCGCGCACCGCTGCCGATCGCGACCGGGGCCACCGCGATGTACGCGCAGTGCCGCGCGCAGGGCGACTCGGTGGCGATCGCCGTCGACGCGGCCCAGAAGGAATGGGACAGCCCGTTCGGTGACGGGAAGGACAAGCACGTGAGCTACCTGTACGGGCCGGATGCGCCGCTGACGGTGCTCACCGCCGATGTCGCCGCCGGGTCGGAAGGCACCCGGTTCGGTGAGCAGGCCCGCATCCTGTGGGCGCCACTGCTCGCCGCCGAGACGGTGGGGACGGTGTGATGGCGCCCGCGACGACCACGAATCGCGCCGCGTTCGATCTGCTCGGCGAGCTGCCGTCGGAGACGACGGTCCTCGAGGCCAGTGCCGGGACCGGCAAGACGTACGCCATCGTCGGTCTCGCCGTGCGGTACGTCGCCGAACGCGGCGTGGACCCCGAGCGGTTGCTGCTGGTGACGTTCAGCCGCGCCGCGACCAAGGAGCTGCGCGAGCGCACCCGCGAACGCTTCGCCGACGTCGCCGCCGGTCTCGCCGACCCGGCGTCCACCGACGACCGGCTGGTGCGGTATCTCGCCGATGCCGACGCGGACACGGTGGCCTTGCGCCGCCGCCGGCTGCTGCAGGCGCTGTCGAACTTCGACGCCGCCACCATCGCGACCACGCACAGCTTCTGCCAACGCATGCTGGACAGCATTGGCATCGCCGGGGAACGTGACCCCGACACCGAACTGGTCGAGGAAGCCACCGAGTTGATCGCCGAGACCATCTCGGACCTGTACCTGAACCGGTTCGGCCGCGACCCGGACCCGTCGCTGACCCCCGAGGAGGCGCGAAAGGCGGCGCGGGGGGCCATCTTCGACCCCCAGGCCCTCCTCGCGCCGCAGAACGCCGACGGCACCGCCGCCGGGGACGCGGTCGCGTTCGCGCAGGCCGTCCGAGTCGAGGTGCAACGGCGCAAACGCGCCGCAGGCATCCGCGACTTCAACGACCTGCCCGCCCTGCTGCACGGCGTGCTCACCGATCCCGAGCACGGCGCCGACGCGCGGCGCCGGGTGCGGGAACGGTTCGAGGTGGTACTCGTCGACGAGTTCCAGGACACCGACCCGCTGCAGTGGGGGATCCTGCGGGCCGCCTTCCACGAGCACGCCACCCTGATCCTGGTCGGGGACCCGAAACAGGCGATCTACGCGTTCCGCGGCGCCGAGGTCTTCGCGTACCTCGACGCCGTCACCGAGGCCCGCACCCTCGAACTGACCACCAACTGGCGCAGCGACAAGCCGCTGCTCGATGCGCTGGCCCACGTCCAGGGCGGTGCCGCGCTCGGGCACCCCGACATCGTCGTGCACCCCGTGTCGGCGGCGAGGTCCACCGCGCGGGTGTCCGGGGCGCCGCCGATCCGGTTGCGGCACCTGACCCGCGCCGGTGCGGGACCTCTGGGCCGCAACGGTTTTCCCTTCGTGGCCGCGCTGCGGTCGCGGGTCGCCGACGACGTCGCCGCGGACGTGGTGCGGCTCGTCGAAGGGGGTGCGACGATCAATCTCGGCTCCGACGACCCACTCGGCGCCGGACCGCGACCGGTCGCGCCCGGCGACGTCGCCGTGCTGGTGCGCACCAACAAGCAGATCACTCTCGTCCACGACGCCCTCGACCGCGCCGGCATCCCCGCGGTCACGGTCGGCGGGCTCAGCGTGTTCGTCACACCTGCCGCCCGGGACTGGTTGTGGGTGCTGCAGGCCCTCGAACAGCCGCACCGCGCCGATCGCGTGCGGCTGGCGGCGCTGACGTCGCTGCTCGGGCACACCGCGAGCGAGCTGGACGCCGGCGGTGACGAGCTCGTCGCGCGGATCGGCGGCGGGATCCGGGATCTCGCGCGGGTGTTCGCGACGGCCGGGTTCGCGGCGATGGTGGAGCGACTGTCCGCGTGGAGCCGGCTCGAGGCGAGGCTGCTCGGCCGGGTCGGTGGCGAACGCCTGCTGACGGATCTGCGGCACATCGCGCAATTGCTCGGTGAGGTCGCGGTGGGGCAGGGCCTGGGTCTGACCGCACTGACCCGCTGGCTCACCGACCGGATGCGGGACCCCACGTCCGGCACCGTCGACCGCAGCCGCCGCCTCGACTCGGATGCCGCCGCGGTGCAGATCGCCACCGTGCACGCCACCAAGGGGCTCGAGTACCCCATCGTCTACGTGCCGTACGGGTGGGACGCGGCGAAGATCCCGACCCCGGACCGGCTGCTGCTGCACGACGACGCCCACACCCGGATCCTCGACGTCGGCGGGCCCGACGGCCCCGGCTACGCCGAACGCCGGAAGCGACACGACGAGGAGGAGGCCGGGGAGGAACTGCGGCTGCTGTACGTCGCGCTGACGCGGGCCAAGTGCGCGCTGGTGTTGTGGTGGGCGCCGTCCTCCTCGACGGCGTCCTCGCCGCTGCACCGGATGCTGCTCGCCCGCACCCCCGGCGCGGCCGACGTGCCGCGCATGCTGCCGATTCCCGCGGATCCCGAAGTCACGCAGCTGTTCTCCCGCTGGGCCGACGGCGTCGACGGCATCGAGATCGAACCGGTCGCGCCGGACCCGATCGTCGTCGGAACCTGGAACGCCCCGCAGGAGCAGGCGAAGAAGCTCGTCGCGGCCCGGTTCGACCGGATCCTGGACGCGGACTGGCGGCGCACGTCCTACACGGCGATCACCGCGGCCGCGCACGCGCTCGCGCCGGTGTCCAGCGAGGCGGAGACACCCGAACTCGACGACGAACCGGAGGAACCGCCGCTGACCGCGGTCGGCGTCGACACCGGTGACGGCCACCTGCCCTCCCCGATGAACGGGCTTCCTGCCGGCGCCGCGTTCGGCACCCTCGTGCACGCCGTCCTCGAGTACGTCGACACCTCCGCCCCCGACCTGGCCGCCGAGGTCCGGCAGCGGTGCCGAGACGAGGTGGCCGCCGGGTTCGCCGGGGTGGACCCGGACGCACTCGCCGCCTCCCTGCTCCCGGTCCTCGCGACGCCGCTGGGGCCGAAGCACACTCTCGCGTCGATCGCGCCGGCGGATCGGTTGCCGGAACTCGACTTCGAGTTGCCACTGGCGGGAGGCGACGCCGCATCGGACCGGGTGACGCTCGACGCCGCGGTCGCCCTGCTGCGCCGGCACCTGCCCGCCGACGACGTCCTCGCCCCGTACGCCGACCAGCTCGCCGAGCTCGGGCCGGCCCCGCTGCGCGGCTACCTGACCGGAAGCATCGACGCGGTGCTGCGGCTGCCGGGAGTCGATCCCGAGCAGCCGCGGTTCGTGGTGGTCGACTACAAGACCAACCGGATCGCGCCCGGTGACCTGACCACCGGACAGTTCACCCGCGACGCGATGGCCGCGGAGATGATGCGCTCGCACTACCCGCTGCAGGCACTGTTGTATTCCGTTGCCCTGCACCGCTACCTGCGCTGGCGGCTGCCCGGCTACGACCCGGCGGTGCATCTCGGCGGCATCCAGTACCTGTTCGTCCGGGGCATGGCCGGCCCGGACACCCCCGCCGGCTGCGGGGTGTTCGACTGGCATCCGCCGGCCGCGCTGGTGACGGACCTGTCCGATCTGCTGGCCGGCGCCCCCGCACCCGAGGTGGCTGAAGGGCACCTTCGTTGGGTTGATCCGAACAGAGGGGCCCTTCACCCGGCGGGGGAGGAGGGGCTGTGACCGAGGCGTGGGTGGCCCAGCGTGGGCAGGGGGCGCTGCGGGCGTTCAACGAGGCGGGGGTGCTCGGTGCCGCGGACGTGCACGTCGCGTTGCGGCTCGCGCAGCTGGCGGGGGAGCGGTCCGAGGACACGGTGCTGGCGACGGCCCTCGCGGTGCGGGCGGTGCGCTCCGGCTCGGTGTGCCTGGAGCTGGACAGGATTCGCGACATGGGCGTCGACGCGCTGGTCGCGGAGGAGGAGACGGAGGTCGACCTCGACGCGTTGCCGTGGCCGGAACCGGCGGCACTGCTCGACGCGCTGAACGCCAGCCCGCTGGTCGTCGGGGGCGAGGCCGGACCGCTGCGTCCGCTGCGGCTCGTTCACACACCGATCGGTCCGCTGCTGTACCTGGAGAAGTACCACCGGCAGGAGGAGACCGTCCGCCGCGTGCTCGATGCCCGGGCCGGTGACCACCCCGAGGTCGACGTGGACGTGCTGCGCGCGGGTCTCGCCGACATCTTCCGGGACGAGGAGGCGCCGGACCGGCAGCGGGTGGCGGTCGCCGTCGCGGCCACCCACCGGACCGCGGTGATTGCCGGCGGTCCCGGGACCGGCAAGACGTACACCGTCGCGCGGGTGCTGGCGATGCTGCGGCGGCTGCATGGCGACGGGCTGCGGATCGGGCTGGCCGCCCCCACGGGGAAGGCGGCGGCGCGCCTGCAGGAGTCGGTGCAGGGTGAGGGCGCGGCCCTCGGGATCCCCGACACCCTGGCGGCGTCCACCCTGCACCGATTGCTGGGCTGGGGCCGGAACGGTCCGAAGTTCCACGCCGGGAACCACCTGCCGTACGACGTGATCGTCGTGGACGAGACGTCGATGGTGTCGCTGACGATGATGTGCCGGCTCCTCGAGGCGCTGCGACCGCAGACCCGCCTGATCCTGGTCGGCGACCCGAACCAGCTGGCGTCGGTCGACGCCGGCGCGGTACTCGCCGACCTCGTGGACCGTCCGGTCACCGTGCCCGAGAACCCGCTGCTCGAGCAGACGGTCGGCCCCGATCTCGGCGCGGCGCGCTGGGCCGCCGGCGAGCGGGACCGGCTGCGGGGCGGCATCGTCCGGCTCGATCGCAACCGGCGGTTCGACGAGGAGATCGGCGCCCTCGCGGACGCGGTCCGGGACGAGGAACCGGACCGGGTGATCGACCTGCTCCGCACCGGCGGCACGGGGATCGAGTTCCTGGCCCCCGACGACCTGGATGCGCTGCGGCGTCAGGTGGTGGCGAACGCGGCGGAGGTGACGGCGGCCGCGGAGGCGGGCGACGTGGCGGCGGCGCTGGAGCTGTCGGAGCAGCATCGGCTGCTCTGCGCCCACCGCGACCGGCCGCTGTACGGCGTGTCCTGGTGGGAGCGGGCGTCTCTCGAATGGATCGGCGCCGCGACCGGACACCGCCTCGACCCCGACGGCTGGTCGGCAGGCCGGCCGCTGCTCGTGACCGCCAACGACTACGACGCGCAGATCTACAACGGCGACACCGGCGTCGTGGTCCGCCGCGACGACGGGGAACTGATCGCCGCGTTCGCCCGGGGCAGCCGGCCGCTGCTGATCCACCCGAGCCGGCTCTCGTCGGTGCAGTCCGTCTACGCGATGACGATCCACCGCAGCCAGGGCAGCCAGTACGGCACCGTGTCCGTGATCCTGCCCGACGCGAACTCTCCGCTGCTGACCCGGGAACTGCTCTACACCGCCATCACCCGCGCCAGGAAGAAGGTCCGCATCATCGGCACGGAGGACGCCGTCCGGGCGGCCGTGACCCGGAACGTGCGCCGCGCGAGCGGGCTGCGGTTGGGGTAGCTGTCCACAGCGTGGGATTCGACGGGAACCTTTGGCGTGGTGGCTGCATCGAACCAGGTACAGACAAACTGGGGAGACGCACATGGGATACACCGAGTACGTGGTCTTCGTCGTGCCGCGGCACCGCGATCACCCACTCGACCGCGAATTCGACGCGGCCTTCGACCTCGAGGCCCGTCAGTTCGCACGCCTCGACGGCGACGACACCACTTTCACCAGGGTGGTCCACAACTGCGTGCGGTTGGTGCACGCGGACCTGACACCCGGCTCGTTCGACGGCGCGGATTCGCTCGTCGACGAGCGAATCGGGTTGCGCGTCACGGTGATGGGCGACGCCGTGCGGATCGGGTTGCTCGCCGACCCGGCGCCGGCGGACGCCGAGTACACCGTCGGCCTGGTGCAGCGTCTGGTGGCCGCGTTGACCGTGACCCTCGGGTGGATCGCGTTCGATCCCGCCCAGCGCGTCGCGGTGCGACCGACCGAGGCGTACCGGGACGGCGCGATCGCCCTGATCCGGGGCCACTCGACTGAACCCGACGGGCGCCACGTCCGGGGAGCGGTGTGAGCGGTCGGTTGGTGTTGTTCGCCCCCGTGACCCCTCGCGACCAGATGGCGTTCACGTCGGCGCGATGCAATGGCGGCCGGGCATCTCGCCCCTTCACCACGGATCGTCGGGCACGTTCCTGCCCGTGAAAGGACACCGCTCATGGCCACCGTCACCTTCGACGGCCTCACCCGCCGTTATCCCGGAGCCGACCGCCCCGCGGTCGACGCCCTCGACCTGGACATCGCCGACGGCGAATTCCTCGTCCTGGTCGGACCTTCCGGCTGCGGCAAGACCACCTCGCTGCGCATGCTCGCCGGGCTGGAGGACGTCGACGACGGCCGCCTGCTGATCGGCGACCGCGACGTCACCGACGTGGACGCGAAGGACCGGGACATCGCGATGGTGTTCCAGAACTACGCCCTGTACCCGCACATGACGGTCGCGGAGAACATGGGCTTCGCCCTGAAGATCGCCCGGACGCCGAAGGACGAGATCGCGCGCCGGGTCCGGGAGGCGGCGCAGATGCTCGACCTCGAGCCGTACCTGGACCGCAAGCCCAAGGCGCTCTCGGGCGGTCAGCGCCAGCGCGTCGCCATGGGACGGGCGATCGTGCGGCAGCCGCAGGTGTTCCTGATGGATGAGCCGCTGTCGAACCTGGACGCGAAACTGCGTGTGCAGACCCGCAATCAGATCGCGCAGCTCACCCGGCGGCTCGGCGTCACCACCCTGTACGTCACCCACGACCAGGTAGAGGCGATGACGATGGGCGACCGGGTCGCGGTGCTCGACGGGGGCGTCCTGCAGCAGGTGGACACGCCCCGCAACCTGTACCTGCGTCCGGCGAACCGGTTCGTCGCCGGCTTCATCGGCTCCCCGGCGATGAGCCTGCTCGACCTGCCGCTGACCGACGGCGGCGCCGACCTCGCCGGGCTGACGGTGCCGATCGCGCGCGGCGTCCTCGGCGCCTCCTCGGCCCGGTCGGTGACCGTCGGCGTGCGGCCCGAGTCGCTGCGCCTGTGCACCGACGGCACCGGCGTGGAGATGCGGGTGGACGTCGTCGAGGAACTCGGCGCCGACGCCTTCGTCTACGGTCACGTCCGCGCCGGCGACACGCGCCACGACCTGACCGTGCGGATGGAGGGCCATCGGTCGATGCCGATCGGCTCGACGATCCGGGTACGCCCCGAACCCGACGCGGTGCATGTGTTCGATCATGAGAGCGGGATGCGCCTGAGCGCGTAAACGAGTAGAGGGGCCGTCCCCGGGCGGGACGGCCCCTCCTGCGTCCGCCCCTCCCTCGCTGACCGGCCCCCTTTTGCTGACCGAATGTGGGATTCGGTCAGTTGAACTGTCCGAGTCCCACATTCGGTCAGGCGGGGAATGGGGGGCGGGGTGGTCGGGGCGCCGGGCGGCCGAAGTGCCAGGCTCAGCCGGCGACGAGCTCGTGCAGATGCGCGGCGGTGCGGCCGGCCAGGGTGGGCCAGAGGGTGTGCCCCGAATCCGCGGGCAGCGGAACCATGTTGGGGACGCCGATCGTCACCACCCCGGACGCCTTCGCCGACGCCAGCCCCGGCAGGGAGTCCTCGATCGCGACCACCCGGTCGTGGGTGACGGCGGCCCGCGTGCCGCGGAGCTTCTCGACCGCCAGGAGGTACGGCTCCGGGTGCGGCTTGCCGCGGGTGACCATGTCGCCGGTGACCAGGAACTCGAACGTGCCCGCGGGCAGCAGACGGTCGATCTCCGCGGCCAGGGGACGCTCACTCATCGTCACCAGCGCGCAGGGGATGCCGGCGGCGCGGACGTCGGCGAGTAGTTCACGCGCCCCGGGACGCCACGGCACCTCGGCCCGCACCTGGGCGATCACCGACGCGAGCAGCGTGTCGATGATCTCGCGGATCCCGAGGTCGACCCCCGCCGCCCGGATCACGGCGGCCGAGTCGGGCAGCGCGTTCCCGACAAGGGCGGTCGCCTGCTCGTGGCTCCACGGAATACCGTGCGCGGCCAGCAACTCGGTCTCCGCCCGGAACCAGTACGGTTCGGTGTCGACGAGCGTTCCGTCCATGTCCCACAGCACCGCCTGCACGGCGGTGTCGAGCTCGATCACTACTTCTCCTCATCTGATGAAAACAGTTGGTACACGGTGTCCTCCGGGTCGGCGACCGTCACGGTCACGCCCCGCGAGCGCAGTGCGTCGAGCAGGCCCGCGGGGGCGGCGGTGTCGGTGACGAGGTCGTCGATCGACGACCAGTCCGACACCAGGCGCAGCGACGTCCCGGCGAGCTTGCTCGCATCCATCAGGAGCACGCGGCGGCGCGCGGACCGGATCATCTCGGTCTTGACCGCGACGATCGACTCCTCCTGGTGGTAGGTGCCGTCCAGGTCGGCGGTCGTCGTGGAGAAGAACACCGTGTCCACCCGCACGCCGCGGATGGCCGACGCGGCGGCCACCCCGAGGAAGGACTCGTGGCTGACGTCGTAGGTGCCGCCGATCGCGGTCAGAGCCGCCCGCCCGTCCGCCGCGATGCGCGACATCGCCGGCAGGTAGTTGGTGACGATGTGCAGGTCCTCGACGTCGAGCAGATGGTCCAGCATGGAGGCCGCGGTCGTCGAATCATCCAGCAGCACCGACTGGCCGGGCTCCACGAGTCGCGACGCGGCCGCGGCAATGGCCCGCTTCTGCGGCACCGCGATCAGCCGGCGCAGTGTCGCCGCGATCTCGTACGTGCTGGTGCGCTGGACGCTCACCCCGCCCCGGAACTTGCGGACGACGCCGCGCCGTTGGAGCTCATCGAGGTCGCGGTGCACCGTCATCAGTGACACCCCGAATCGGGCGGCCAGCGCCTGCGCCGACGCATCCTGCTGTGCGAGTAGGCATTCGAGGATCGCGTCCAGGCGTTCCTGCCGGGTATCGCTGATCGACCGCTGCGCCATCAACTGTCCTCACTTGTCGTCTGTGGTGGGCACCCGTTCATAACAACGCGACTGTGATGAATGGTCGGTGAACGCGCCGCGAAGCTTTCCCCGACGACCGTGGAACCGTGGGCGTCCACCGTCGTGTCCCGGTGTCGGATCATGCGTCAAACTGCCTGCACAGCACCACTATTAGGCGTGATCGTCGTTGCTCTCCCGGCGTGAAACGGGTGCCGTCGGTGCTTTTGACCGCGCCCGGGACGAGTGCCAACATCTGCGGTGGCCGAGCTCGTAGATAACACCCGAGTGATACCCAGGAAAGGTCTGTGGCCGTGTCCCTGACAATGCAGCGCCCCGCGGCGGCACCGACACCGATGCCGACGCCCGCGCGTGAGCCGGAGCGTGCGAGGGCGTCCGTGCGGCGCCGCGGCGGCAGCTCCCGGCGGCGCCGGCGCGAGTACCTGCTGTTCGCGCTGTTCGCCCTCCCCAACCTCGCCCTCATCGCGGTGTTCGCCTACTGGCCCGTGATCGGCAACGCCTACCTCAGCCTCACCCGCTGGGACATGATCGCGCCGAGCCCGACGTTCGTCGGATTCGACAACTACGCAACGCTGCTCACCGACCCGTCGTTCCTGCGCGTGCTGCGGATCACCGCGGTGTGGGTGGTCGCGGTGGTCGGGATCAGCCTCGCGGGCGGCCTCGCCCTCGCGCTGCTCTTCGCCGCCCGGATCCCGGGGCGCCGGGTCGTCTCGGCGCTGGCGTTCTCGCCGCACATCCTGTCCGGGGCGGCGGTCGCGGCGATCTGGCTGTTCCTGTTCGACCCGAACTACGGCCTGTCCCGCGTCGTGTTCTCCGCGCTGGGCATGGATTCCCCGCACTGGACGACGTCGAGCCAGTGGGCACTGCCCGCCCTGATCATCGTCGCCGTCTGGAAGGGCGTCGGCTTCGTCGCCATCGTCTACCTCGCGGCGCTGCAGTCGCTGCCCGGCGACGTTCTCGAGGCCGCTCGTCTCGACGGGGCGGGGAAGTGGAAGACGTTCCGGCACATCATTTTCCCGCTGTTGTCTCCGACCACGTTCTTCCTCGCGGTCACCCAGGTCATCGGCGCCTTCCAGTCGTTCGACCTGATCGCGATGATGACCAGCGGCGGGCCCGGCGAGGCCACGACGACGCTGAGCTGGTTCATCTACTCGCAGGGCTTCATGCAGTTCAAGGCCGGCACCGCTGCGGCGGGCGCGATGATCATGTTCGTGCTGCTGCTGGTTGTCACCGCGGTCCAGATGCGGTACGTGGAGAAGAAGGTGCACTACTGATGGCCATCACCACGACGACCACCGCCGAGCGGCGTGATGCCGCGACCAAACGTCGACTCCGCGGCCTTCCCGGGCTGCTGGTGTTGATCGTCGTCGGCCTGCTGTTCCTGATCCCGTTCTATTGGATGTTCAGCTCGGCGTTCAAACCGGAGGACGAGATCTACCGGTGGCCGCTGCAGTGGATCCCGTCCGAACTGGTCCTCGACCACTTCCGGCGCGCGTGGGACGCGGTGCCGTTCGGGCAGATCTTCGTGAACTCGGTGATCGTGACCGCATGCGGCGCCACGCTCAAGGTGCTCCTCGCCGTGTTCAGCGCGTACGCCTTTGCGTTCCTGAGCTTCCCGTTCAAGCGGGTGATCTTCCTGGCGGTGCTCGGCGCGCTGATGGTGCCCGGGCACGTCACCCTACTGATGAACTACATCACCATCGGCAACCTCGGGTTGATCAACACCTACGCCGGCATCTTCCTGCCCGGGCTGGCCAGCGCGTTCGGCACCTTCCTGCTGCGGCAGCACTTCCTCGCCCTGCCCAAGGAGGTGCTCGAGGCCGCCGAACTCGACGGCTGTGGGCACCTGCGCCGGCTGACCCGGTTCGTGCTGCCGATGTCCAAGCCCGCCGTCGTCACCGTCGCCCTCATCGCGGTGATCGACGAGTGGAACGACTTCATCTGGCCGCTGCTCGTCACCAACTCGCTCCAGATGCGCACGCTCCCCATCGGTTTGATGTTCCTCAAGGAATCCGAGGGCGTCGACCAGTGGGGCCCGATCATGGCAGGCACCGTCCTCGTGGTGCTGCCGATGCTCCTGCTGTTCCTGTTCGCCCAGCGGTACATCATCGCCGGCCTGGCCGGTGCCGCCGTCAAGAACTGACACCGCCCCACCCCTCACCCCCACCCTCACGATCCCGAGGAGTTCCCTCATGTCCGTGTTCTCGCGTCCCGGCGCGGTGTCGCTGAGCCGCCGCCGCTTCCTCACCCTGGCCGGGATGACCGCGGCCGCGGTCCCGGTCCTCGCCGCGTGCGGCTCGCCCGGCGGGTCCGGCTCCGGCGGCGGCTTCGCGCAGCCCGACGTCGCACCCCCGGCCCAGTTCGCGGGCCGCACCAACGTCGTGGTGTGGAGCCCGTGGTCCGGTACCAACCACGACGCGTTCACCGGCCTGGTCACCCGCTTCAACGAATCGCAGTCCGACATCTACGCCGAGGTCCAGCAGTTCAAGGGCTACGACGGGGTGACGGAGAAGCTGTCGGCGGGCCTGCAGGCGAAGCAGATTCCCGAGATCGCCGTGTTCTCCGACGTGTCGTGGAACAAGTTCTTCCTGTCCAGCATGATCGAACCGCTCGACGGCTACTTCACGAGCAATTGGAACGGTGGCACCTATCACCAGCGGCTGTTCGACGAGGGTGTGGTGCGCGGCGCGTCGTACTGGGTGCCGTTCGGGCGGTCGACGCCGCTGTTCTACTTCAATCGGCAGATCTTCGCCGACGCCGGCCTGCCGGACCGGGCGCCGCAGACGTGGGACGAGTTCCGCGAGTGGGGCCACAAGGTGAACGGTCGCAGCTACCGCGGCAACAAGGTCGCCATGCGTGCCTACACCGGCGCCGACGACTGGTACCTGCAGGGCCTGCTGTGGAACTACGGCGCCGCCATGTCGAACGGCCTGGACGTGACCATCGATTCGCCCGCGGCGGTCGCCGCGGCGGAGTTCGACCGCGCGCTGATCAACGACGACAAGATGGGTTACCTGGCGCAGGACTACGCCACCGACTTCACCAACGGGCTGGCCGCCACCATCACCAACTCCACCGGCGCGCTGACCGGCCTGATGAAGGCCGACTTCGAGGTCGGTGCCGGTTTCATGCCCACCGCGCAGGCGCCCGGTGTCCCGACGGGTGGCGCCGGTCTGTCGATCCTGAAGAACGCGGACCCCGAGCGAAAGGCGGCCGCCGCCAAGCTGATCGAGTTCCTGGCGCAGGATCAGCAGGCGGCGGACTGGGCCGTCGGCACCGGCTACCTGCCCGCGACGCCGGGCGCGACCGCGTCGGCGGTGGTGACCAAGAAGATCGCGGAGAGCCCCAACTACGGGCTCGCGGTGAAGCAACTCGACATCGCCCGCCAGCCCGACCCGGTCCGCCGTTACGTGTCCTCGACCATCATCGAGGCCCGCAACGCCATGCAGAAGATGTACACCGAGAACGCCGACCCGGCGACGGTGCTGTCCGCCGCCGCGAAGGTGATCCGCAAGGACACCGACGACATCCGTGCCCAGTACCAGGAGTTGGTGGCGTGATGACCTCGTATGCAGTGGTGGGCCACCGAGGCGCGATGGCCGAATCCCCCGAGAACACGATCGCCTCGTTCCGGCTCGCCGAGGAGATCGGCGTCCACGAGCTCGAATTCGACGTGCGGCTCTCCGCCGACGGCGTGGCGATCATCGTGCACGACGCCACCCTGGATCGCCGCGCCGCCGACGAGTCCGGTCGAGGCCTCGGCCCGGTCGCGGACCTGACCTACGAGCAGATCCGTGCGGTGGATGTCGGTGCGGGGGAGCGGGTTCCGACGTTCGAGGAGGTGATCGACGCGACCACCGTGACCCTGCAGGTGGAGATCAAGGCCACCTCGGCGGTCGACGAGGTCGCGCGGATCGTCGCGGCACGTCCCGACGACGCCCGCCGCATCCAGTTCACCAGCTTCCTTCCGGAGGCGCTGCTGCGGCTGCGCGAGCTCGCCCCGGACGTGCCGCGCGGGCTCATCACGATGGGCTACCCGGACGCCGAGCGGCACCCGGACGGGATCGAGGCGGTGCTCGAGGCGATCGGGGCGTCGACGTTCTACAGCGGCTGGGACGGGCTGACCGTCGACGTGGTGCGGCGGATGCAGGACGCCGGCTACGCGGTGGGTGCGTGGCCGGTCCGCAGCATCGGCGATGTGCGGCAGGGCCTGGAATGGGGTCTGGTCAGCGGGACCGTCGACGACCCGCGCGCTGGGGTCGCGTGGCTGGCCGAGGCGCGACAGCTCGTGCGCCAGGGCTAGACAGCTCGCGTCCCACGTTCGGTCGCACTGCGCAGACGCCACCGGCGCCGACACTCACGGGTGTCGGCGCCGGTTCGGCGTTGCGATGAGAGGCGATCCGCTCGTCCGTCGGTGGCCTGCCTCGGAGGATGCTAGGCCTGCGGTGCTCCGACGGGGATGGTGTCGCCCAGGTCCCCGGCGTCACCGGCGTCGCCGCATCCGCAGTCGCCACAGCCGCAGCCCCCGGCTCCGCATTCGCCGGCGTAGCTGTCGTCGTCGGCGTCGCAGTCGAGGGTGCCGCCGAAGCGGTCGGCGAAGTCGTCGTCCAGTTCGTGGGTGAGGTCGTGGAGTTCGTCGACCAGGTTCAGCAGGTGCTGCGGCGCGAACGGGTCCGCGTCGACGATGGTGGACGCCAGCAAGTGTCCGTCGTCGAGGACGAAGCGCAGGCGCGGCCACTCATGGGCCAGCTCGACGAGTTGCTCGGCGGCCTTGGCGCGGTCGGTGAGCCCGTCGAGGAGCGAGGACCACACGTGCAGCTGCGGGCCGTCGTCGGCGACCGTGACGAACACGCCGAAGCCGTGGACGGGGATGACGATGTCGCCGTCCTCGTCGGTCTCCGGGGCCTCACCGAGCAGTTCGGTCAGCGCACGGACACACAGCGCGTGCAGCTGGTCGCGGTCCTCGGTGGCGACGGCGTAGGTGCCGTCGAGCTGCAGCGGCTGGTCGTCGGTGTGGTCGTGCTCGGTCATGGCGTCCTCTTCTCCGGCGCCGGCCGGGTGTGGGGCGAGGCGCTGTCTGGTGCGGGTGTGCGCGTACACCGTAGCGCGGCACGGGCGGGCGGGGTGGCCGGGTTGGTGTGCGGCTTTCCGGACCTCGGGGTCTGTGGTGGGGAGTGGTTCAGTCGAACAGGTCGGGCTGGTCGGGTTCAAGGTCGAAGAGTTCCGTTTGCCGTGGTCGGCGGGGTGCGCCGAGGGTGACGAAGCGGAGGGCGGCGCGGAGCGAGTCGACGGTCTGCTGCCATCCGGCGGCCTCGTCTTCACACATCTCGCGTTCGTCGTCATCGGCGTCGTCGGATTCGTAGGCGAGGACAGTGTTGCCCCGCCACTCGACGACCTGTTCCTCGCTGATCCGCAGGTATTCGAGGATGGTGTCGCGATCGCGGCCGCACACGTCGGCGACCTGCTCGGCGTTCAGTGCTCCGATTCCGTCGGGGTCCAGCTGGATCAGAGTCAGCAGTCCCGAAGGCAGGTCGGGTTCGCATTCGTGGTCGGGGAACGCGGCTTCGGGTTCCGTGGCGCGGGATTCGTCGCAGAATCGGCCGCCGAGTCGGTGGGCGAACTGGTCGTCGAGGCCCCGGAGGAAGGTGGTCATCCGGTCGAGGTGGTCGCCGAACTGCTCGTGGGAGAACGGCAGCCCCGGCACGTCGATGACGGCGTTGACCTGATCGGCGGTCAGTGTCAGGCGGATGAACGCGAGCTGCGAGTTGAGGTCTGCGAGGACCTCGGCGGCGCGGGTGCGGCCGGTGACGTCGCGCAGCAGCGGCACCAGGATCCGGACCTGCGGCTCCTTGGCGTGGGGGAGCACGTACCCCGCGAATCCGTCGAGAATGACGGGGAAGTCGTTGTCCTCGTCGGTGACGGGCGGGGAGCCGAACTTCCACGCCAGCGCCCGCGCGACGGCCTCGTGCAGTTCGCTGGGGTTGGTCGGATGGTCGAGTTCGGGCAGCACCATCGGCGCCGGCTCCTCGGGGACGTCGGCCATCGCCGGCGTCAACGCCAACGGGCCCGCCGAGGTGCGGGCGTGCACGAAGCTGGGGTGCGGAATGCCGGCCACGTCACGCAGCATCGCCACCGCCTTCACCGCGGCGAGGTCCGCGAGCCGCTGTGGGATGCCGAGGTGGACCGTGTCGGGCTCGTCCGTACCGACGGGCCGCCAATCTCCGGTGCGTGCCAGGTCGAGGAGGTCACGATTGCCAGCCAAGCCGTCCACCCGGGCGAAGCACACCAGATGATCCTGCGCGAGCCAGTAGTCGAGCGTCACGGCCAGCTTCGAGTAGTCCGCGGACGCCGCACCGACGATGAAGATGTCGTCGGCGCTCATCGTCGCGAGGTGGTCGGCCAGGGCCGAGCGAAACACCCGCCACGACGCGTCGACGGCCTCGTCGAACACTTCCACCTCGGACACCAGAACCCCCTGTCGTGCTGCGGCTTCCCCGGACGATCGATGCACTCGGTGGAGTGCCTCGCGTCCTTTGTGACGACGCTATCGCGGGGCACCGACATCCTTGACTCCCGCGGGGTGCTGGACCGGCCGGCGGCGATTCCTACACGCGGAGCTCGAGCCGTCAGCGGGGAAGGTCGACGACTGACGCACCGCGGTAAGCGGTGGTGGTTTGGCGTTTGGATTTCGTACTCGACTGGGCGCCGGGCCTGTGTTGGGGCTGCACAGGACGAATAAAAGCACCGATTTCACGCATGAGCCTGCAGTGATTCCCAGTTCTTGGTTGCATTGACTTAGTCATGATCTATCCACTCCGGCGGACCAGGGGTTGCAGATGGCCATCGACAAGAAGGATTTCATGCACGGCGCCGCACTTGTGGCGATCGCCGATTCTCCGAACTTCACTGCGCTCAACAAGGCGAGCGTCAAGTACGGCCACTACATCGTGAATCAGGATCGAAACGTCTTCATCAAGTACTGCTCGGCTCCCAGGGTGAACACATGCACCTACGCATTCACGTTCGATGCCGAAGACAAGCAGCGAATCGCGGACACCCTCGGGCGGGGACATGTCTTCGTGGTCATGGTTTGCGGTGAAATGGTGATCACAGCGATCACCGGTGATGACTTTCTTGCGATGGTTGATGTGGATGCCGGCAACAGCAGCGCGCTCACGGTGACCGCCGATCCGGGAAAGCGTTTGCGTGTCGCGAGTCGGTCGACGAATCTTGCACCGATCGCCCGAAACGCCTTTCCTTCCATGGTTCTCTCGTAGCGAGAGCTCGTGATCTGTGTTTGTCGAGGTGATTCCTCGACTGGACCTGTGGATGTCGAGTCTGGCTGTACCAATGGAGATGATGTGAAGAAGAAGCTGGTCCTCGCGGCGGTGACGCTGCTCGTGCCGTTCGGCCTGGCGGCATGTTCGGGTGGAAATGAATCGGAACCGACGGCTACGCCGAGTCCCACGACCTCGGTGGGAACCGTTTCAACGACAACCGCATCGTTGGCACCTGCGCAGACCACAACTCCTGAAGCAGCAGCGATCACTTTCGAGTGCGGCGATCTCACCGCCTACGAATCCGGCACCGCCTTCTACTCGGATGGAAGTGTCGGCTACGAGGAAGCATGCGACACCTACGTTCCCCTGCCGACCACCGAGGCGCCCGCGAAGGTGCTGCAGTACTGCGACTATCCCGGCACCGCCGTCTACACCGACGGCACCTACTCGACGACCGACCCTGCGTGCGCGGCGATGCGGGCCGAGGCAGAAGCACGGAACAACGCCAATACGAATCCGAATCCCGGCGGTGGCTACCCGTACAACCCCGAGGAGGATCGGAACGGCGACGGCGTTGTGAACGGGTACGAACGGTGCGGTGTGCTGTGCGGCGATGCGCCGACCAGCGGTGACATCCAGACCCAGCACGGCTGCGAGCAGGGCTACATCGGGCGGGAGATCTGCGAGCAGTACGGGTGGTGACCCTACGAGGCTGAGGTGAGGAACGATGGCACGGACGGATCCGGCGCTGCAGTCCATTGACGCGCTGCTCACACTCGGTCAGCACGTGCTCGGCATCCCGGCGGCGATTCGCGCGTCGATCGCGGGCGGTGTCGCGGCCGAGATCGAGGGTCGAGTCGACAGGCGTCTTCGTGACATGCCGGTGGAGTCCCTCCGGGATGCGTTGCCGAGGGGCGCCCGGTTGGGAGGGCTCGCTCGCTCCCCATGGCGGACGGTGGCCGATGTCGCGACCGTCGCGCCCCAGATGCTCGCCACAGTTCCGGGGGTCGGTCCCCAGTCCGCCGCGGCGGTTCACCGCGAGGCGGTCGCGCAGCAACAGCGGGTCCGTGCGGAGGTGCGGTACCGGTTGGACGTTGAGGTGAGGGGGGCGGCAGACACCGCGATCCTCATGTCGCTGCTGACGCTGCGTCTGGTGGAGCCGGCCGTCGAGAAGGCCCGCGGTCCGCTCGCCGCACTGCGCACTCAGGTGGATCCGCTTCGTGATCCGGCCCGGCGGGCGAACAGCGCACTGTCGATGTTCTTCGCTGGGCGGGTCAAGCGGCAACAGGCGACTTGGGCGGTGGCGCAGCTGCGTGGGATCACCGCCGATCCGCGCCTGGCGTCGCTCCACTCGTATCTGACGGCGTTGGCGTATTCGCCACCGGTGTTCGCCGATCCGTGGAGTGAGTACGAGCGCGACGCCGCGGCGGTCAACGCGCTACTCAGCCAGTTCGTGGCAATCGGCTCCGACGAGGAAGCGCGTTCCGCGCACGGCTACCTGACGCGGGAGTACGTAGACGAGGCGGATCGCACCTCGCTGGATCGGACCTACCTGAGGTCAAGTCTGCGTGGCTACCAGTCGTTCGGAGCCCAGTACCTTCTCACGCGCAGGAAGGCGATCCTCGGCGACGAGATGGGGCTGGGCAAGACGGTGCAGGCACTGGCCGTCGCCGCTCACCTCGCTGCGGAAGACAAACCGCACACTCTGGTGGTGTGCCCGGCGAGCGTTGTTCGCAACTGGATGAACGAGACGGCGAAGCATACCGAGCTGGTCCCCTGGCAGGTCCACGGCGACGACCGAGAACTGCAGTTCGGCAGGTGGGCGGGGGCGGGCGGGGTCGCCGTCACCACCTTCGACACACTCAAGATGTTGCGTGTTCCAGTGGTGCCGGATTTGCTGATCGTCGACGAGGCGCACTACATCAAGAATCCGTTGGCACAGAGGACGCTCGCAGTCCGCGAGGTCGTCGACTCGGCCGGCCGCGCAGTACTTCTCACCGGAACACCGATGGAGAACCGGGTCTCCGAATTCAAGAACCTCGTCGAGTACCTGCAGCCGACGGTCGCGAAGCGAATTCACGTCCGCGACGGTTTGGCCGGATCGACGTCGTTCAGGAAGACGGTTGCGCCGGTGTACCTGCGCCGCAATCAGGTCGACGTCCTCACCGAGCTTCCGGAGCTGATCGAGGTGGAGGACTGGGTCCTGTTCAACGGCGAGGACGCGGCGGCCTACCGCTCGTCCGTGGGGTCGGGGAACTTCATGGCGATGCGCCGAGCAGCGTATGAGCCGGGGACGCGGGCCGGGTCGGCGAAGCTGGATCGGCTGGTCGAGGTCGTCGAGGAAGCGGAGGAGAACGGGGCCAAGGTACTGGTGTTCTCGTTCTTCCGTGGGGTGCTCGACACAGTGCGGAATGCGCTGCCGGGAACCCTGTTCGGACCGATTACCGGATCGACCGGGACCGCCGAGCGCCAGAGGCTGGTCGACGAGTTCACCGCCCATCAGGGAAGTGCGGTGCTCCTGTCTCAGATCGAGGCGGGTGGCGTCGGGCTCAACATTCAAGCCGCATCAATGGTGATCTTGACGGAGCCGCAATGGAAGCCGAGCACCGAGGCACAGGCGATCGCCCGGGCGCACCGGATGGGCCAGGTTCGGACCGTGCAGGTCCACAGGCTGCTTGCCAAGGAGAGCGTCGACGAACTCATGCGGTCGGTGCTCGCGAAGAAATCGGACCTGTTCGACGAGTACGCGCGACGAAGCCACGCGAAGGAGTCAGATACAGCATCGGTGAACACCTCATGGGACACCGGCGTGGGAGCGACGGAGCGGGATTTCGTGCGAGTTGAGCAGCAGCGCCTGCGCGTAGGCCCGAGCAACTCAGAATAACGAGACCAGATGCAGGCGCCTGTGGAGGACGTCGATCGCCCTGTTTCCGACGGTCTCCGCTGGCGACGTCAGCCGACGCATCGCACATGTGCAGGTCGCAGACCCATACCGCGCGTTACCGACGCCTGGCCGGGTACACCTAGGCGTCCAGTGCGAAGAAGTCCGATACGGTCTCGATCGTGAACTGGTTGCGCAGCTTGCAGGCCGAGTTCTGATTGGCGAAGAGTCCGGCCCGTTGCAGGGCCTGCGTGCGGTCATGGGTGACTATCCAGCGAACTGGGAGCACCCATTCCCTGTAATCCTCGCCGTCCTCGCGATCGGCGATGTCGTGCCTGTAGGTCCCACGCAGGTCCAGCTCCCGGAAGGGGACGCTCTGGCCATCGAGAACGAGCGTGGAGTCGTCCGCCGGCTGTGCAGGACCGGTCACTTCGCCGACCCCGACATATCCGGCCTTCGGAATGTAGGCGAACACGCGGCCACCAATTGGCACCTGCCGCAGAGTCCTGGAGAACCACTGACGCCCACCTGCCGAGACGAATCCGTATCGGCGTGCGTCATCCCAACTGCGAGAGGGCTCTTCACCAAAGCTGACGTACCAGTCCCTGCCGTTCCACCGTGGTTGCTTCTTCGGGCTGGCAGGGCCCCGTCCACCCGGGGTTTCAGCGATGTCGGGGTCGACCAGCCATGTACGCGCGAGATAGCTCCGACCGTCGTCTTCGTAGTAGTCGAAGAACAGGACGTTGATCGGCACGTCGTATCCGCTGGCGAGGTAAGTCACCAGGCGCTCGGTGGAGTCGTCCATGCTCGAGGCGACGACCGTGAGAGTGTGGGTCTCGTTCAGGATGTCGGGAACGCTGGACACTCCAAAGGCCTTGGCGAAAGCCTCGTCGAAGCCGATGTCGACCGAACCGCGTCGGTAGGTGTCAAAGATGTCTCGGACGTCGCTGTCGCTCAGTCCCTGCACCCACGAGCCGTAGTCGAGTACCTGTGCGACCACATCCCGCGGTGTGCGGTCCCGCTTGAGTTCCAGCAGATGGAGGCCGCCCGAGGCGTCGATGCCGAGAAGGTCGACCCGGCCACCGTACGTGGTCGTCACCTGTCGCCCGATGATCATGAGGTCCCGGCCGAGGATCGCGGGGTCGGACTCGACGATCTCCTCGAGCCGGCTCTCGAGCGGCATTCGTGCCGGCACAATCCTGGTCGGCGTTCCGTCCACCCGCCACAACCCGATCTGTACGGCCATGGGCACGTTTCCCTTCTCTATTCCGAGTCTGACTAGCGGTCCATTGCGAAGGCGGCCGTCGGAATGCCTGCACCGGAGGTGGCCAGTCCGCTTGCAAGCCCTTCTCCGGCAGCCCATAGGTAGCGGTCCCACGCGGCCTTGCTACGAACGTCTTCCGGGCCTGGGAAGGAGATACTGCATGCGATCAGGATGGCGGATCCGGTGCCTCCTCGGTCCCACCTGCGGGGTGCACCTTCGCCCGGATACACCAGGACGACTGTCCGTGGGGCGGTGCGGAGATCGGTGACGAGGTGGCTGTAGGCGAACATCTGGTACTGGTCGTCGCGGCTGGGGGCGCTCGCCTCGTTGCGGATCTTGTATTTCGCGTCCACGATCCAGAATTCGTCGGAGGAGCCGGCGAGAAGATCCGGGTACGTGCGCGACCGGACGCCTTCGACTGCACCGATCCACGGATCTTCGACCATGTCGCGGTCGATCTTCGTCTGGGGGAGAACGAAGTCGAAGCCGAGCGGGCGCATAGCCTCTTCGACGATTCGTTCCCACAGCTTGTCGGTGCGGACGGACAGTTCGAAGGTCTCGGTGCGGTGGGTGTCGGCGGCTGAAGCGACCACTTCGACGTGCGAGAGGATCGCGAGGCTCATCGCGAGCGCCGATGCCCAGGCGAGGTCCAGACGGCTGAGGCGCAATCGTGGACCTTCCAACAACGCCCGATGTATCGGCACCGACTCGACTTCCGCCAGCAGGCGGCGTAGCCCGACGGCGTCGTGTCGGAGGCGCGGCTGTGAGAGTTCGCCGGAGAACACCGACATCGACGTCTCGCCCCCCGCGATGCGGTCCAGGGCTGCACACACGATTCCCAGCAGCACCGTGGATTCGGTTAGCTCGGAATAGTGGCACAGGATGTGGGGGTCCCCGGTTAGGGTGTATCGCCCGAGACTGCTGGGGTCGGCGCGACCCCGGATGACGGGGTGTACCCGACTGACGGCGCGGTAGCCGCGGCGAGCGCCGGACAGTCGGTTCCCGACCTCGGTGAGGAAGCGTCGATAGAGGATGGGGCGATGTAGCGGCGAGCGCGCGGTGCCCGAGGTGAGGGTGTCGATCTGCGGCTGCAGGAGATCGAGTCGTTCGAAGAGTCTCAGCAGATCCGTTGTCGCGGAGCCGTCGACGCTGTTCGTATCGTTCGGCTGGAGCGGATCCACGGCCGGCTGCAGGAGTGCGTCACCACCGGAGTCTGGGTCGGTATGGGCACGGCGTAGGCAGGTACGAAGCAGGCCTTCCAACGCGGGGTCGTCATCGACGTGGAGCCGGTCCGTCTCGAACAGCACGATGTCATGGTGTGCGCGCGGACTGTGAGCGTGGCCAGGCCGTAGGTGGGGGAGACGGTTGGCGGGCCTCCACGCCTTCGGGGCGACGGTCAACGTCATCTGGGTCGCACGGTTCCCGGCCGCGATCACTCCGATGCGGGATCCCCGTGGGGATGCCGCGACCGTCAGACTCACGCGTCGACCACTCTCGCTCCTCGGGACAGTCCGATGCCCTCGACTGCGAGCCGCACGCCGATGCTTTCCGTCAAGTAGTCGTCCAACCGCGAAAGTGCCTCGACCGCTGCTTCTCGAGTGTCGGGATCGACCTCAGGGTGGTGATCGAACCAGGTCGCCCGGGCGAGAGGATCGAGCAGATCCTCGGCGTTGAACGACCGAGTCGAGTCGATCAGCTGGGGCAGGATCGTGAAGCGCCAATGCCTCGACATGGTCGTCAGCGGATCGTGGCCGGTGTTCGTGGAAAGAGTATCGGCGATGGCGTGAAGGTAGGAGTGCCCCAGGAGGGAGTCCGGTCCGAGTGCCGGGCGCAGTGCTGCCTCGTTCACCGCATGGAGGGCGTCAGCGCCGTCCTGGAACAGGGTGCGGACCTCCTCTGTGATGTGCCCCGGGAGCGTCACCGTGGTGAGCGCGGGTTCGATCCGGTGGAACGCGAACCGGCGTCGTAGGGCGGCGTCGAGTGGCGCGACTGAGCGGTCGGTGGTGTTCGTGGTCGCAACTACGTAGACGTTGTCGGGGACGAAGAAGATTCGTCCCGAGTAGGGGAGGCGCGCGGTTGTCTTCGCGTGCCACTGCGAGGCGGTGGCGTCTCCATCGGACGTCCGCCCGGAGTAGGACGCCCGTTTCGAGGGCTCCAGGGTGAGCAGGAGGTCACCGAACACGCTCGGGATGTTGCACCGGTTCAGCTCGTCGATGAGGACCAGCACGTCCTTGTCGGGGTTGGCGGATGCCCGCCTGCACACATCGACGAAAAATCCATCGGCCACGGCGAATCCGGTGGAGGCGGGAGGATCTTCGTCGAAGTACCGCACGGTCTGCGGTGCCGGCCCTGTCGGCCGCAGGCCCTCGACGAAATCCTCGTACGACGAGCTCGGGTGCATCACCATCGTGGCGAAGTCTTGGCCGTCGATCTGGAGGAGTTTGCGCCGGGTGCGGGAGGTCCAGTGATTCGCAATTTGCTGGAGTGCGTAGGTCTTTCCGGTACCTGGCACCCCTTCGAGGACGACATTCCTGAACGTGAGGAGTGCGTCGAGGATCGGATTCTCGACAGGAGCAGGCTCGCTCGAGGACGGTGGTACGTACGTGGATCGGTGCGTCGGTTCGAATGCAAAGAGATCTGGGATTCGGGCATCGAGGAACTCGAGGAACGCGAGAGTGTAGTCGTCCTCGATCTCATTGAGGTACTGCTCTTTGGTCTTGCCATTTCGGTCGAATGGTGACGCCGCGGTCACGGAGTCGGGCAACTCCTGTCGGGCGATGGGTTCGTTCAGGACGTGGTAGTCGACAGCGCATACGAATCCGTCGGACGAGGGCAGGGCTCCCGAAGGGTTCGGTCCTTTTCCGGGCTTGCCCGCCACCCTGCCGATGGCGACGATCTTGCCGTAAGCGTTGTGAATCACCATCTGGCCTGGCCGGAGGCGTTCGACATTGGACCAATGCTTGAGAGTCCTGCCGTCCGATGTGACCTCGCTCGCCCAGAGGTAGCCACCCGAGCACTCGTCCTTGAAGCTGCCGCCCTGGTTGACCCACCACAGGCCCCTGAACTCAACAACGTCTACGCCCAGCGTCCTGAGGCGCGAACGGGCGTCGTCGGTGACGAACGTGTCGTACGCGAGCGGTTCCCCGGCCGCGTACTTGTGTGCAACACCGATCAGGGCCTTCGGGTCGTAGAACTTGCCGCGCCGCCGAACGAGATACCCGGTCGCCGGCTTGAACTTGTACGTCTTCAGCATGGTCCGCCGGTCCGAAGCATCGAACTCGGCGATCGCACTCTCGATATGGTCCAACTCGATTTCGCTGATCACTGTTCGGTCCCCAACAGCTCAGACTTCTTCCCACTCCACGTAACCACCAGCGCGTCCCGCGCCCGGCTTGCCGCGACGTACAGCAGCGACCGCTCGCGCAGGAGTGCCTCGTCGCGTTCTTCTTCGGGAACGGAGCGCAGTGTCGCCGCAGACGGGACGTGGGAGTTGTCGATGCCGGCGAGGACGACGCGAGAGAACTCCATGCCTTTGGACCGGTGCATTGTGAGGACCTGCACGTGCCCGGTGGTGGCGGGGTTGCTGTCCAAGGCTCGTGCGTCGATGCCGCGTTCGCCGAGTGCCCGCACGAATTGGCTGCGGTCGTTCTGGCCGCGGGTGAGGACGGCGATCGTCGACTTGTCCACGCCTTCGTCGATCCACGACTGGACGAGTTCGGCCACCTTGTCGAGTTCGTCTGCCGCAGAGTCGCATTTGAGGAGTTCCGGGTCGGGGCCGAGGCGGGCGGAGCGGTACTCCGCCGTCGACTCCTCGCCCTGCTCGAGGTCCTTGTACTCGGCGCCGGACAGGATGCTCACCGCGAAGTGCAGGTTCTGTGCGGTGGTGCGGTAGTTGAGCGTCAAGCGCCGCGAGCGCCCGACGATCTTGATCCCGAAGCGGGACAGAACGATCGGCTGACCGTAGATCCGCTGATGTGAGTCTTCGGCGATGAACAGGTCGTTCGGGCCCTCGGCGACCAGGTTCCGCAGGAGCGCCCAGTGGGTGGCGTGCAGGTCCTGCGCCTCGTCCACGAGCACGTGGTCGGCGAGGAAGTCCTTGCCGGATTCGGCGCGCAACCGGAGGTGCTCGGCGGCGAGGGCCAGGATCTCGGGGAAGCTGAGGCTACCGTCCATTCGGCTCTGTCGGCGGTACGCATCGACCAACTTCCACACCGCGATCCGCTGGGGCCGGCTCAACCGCACTCCGCGACCGGGGCGAGCGACCTTCGCGTACTGCTCGAGAGTGGTCACACGGTTTGCGAGAATGACTGCTACGTACTCATTTTCGAGGAACCCGGGCGTGGCGAGTTTGGTGTCGAGGCCGCTGTTGACGGACTGTGAGACGTCACGCCACACCTTGTCGGAGTTGGTCCGGAGGTGGGTGAGATCAACTCCGCGGTGGCCGAGCACGGCCTCGGCGGCGTCGGCGATGTCCCCGGCCTGGCTCAGTACGGCATTGCCGACCGCGTCGATGCCGGCCACGTACACACCCGGTTCGCCGAGCCGATCCACGATCTTGACCTCGGGATCGAGGGTCTTGAGCGCGGCCTTGAGGTCGGCGGCGAGGGTCTTGTTGTAGGTGGTCAACACGATCCGCGCGGCAGGGTCGGCCTTCGCCAGGCGACGGGCCCTGTGGATCGCGACAACGGTCTTGCCGGTGCCGGCGCCACCCGACAGTCGGAAGGCACCGTTGTGGTTCTGCTCGACATACTTGCGCTGTTCCGGGTGCAGGAATGTGCGCCACGCCGCGAAATCTCCGCCCTCGATGATGCGGCGGAGCTCCTCGTCGTCCTCGACGAAGGTGAACTGCATCTTCGAGGCCGGCTGCTCGAGCGCCTTGAGGATCTGCTCGTCCTCGTCGAGGGTCTCGTCGACCGGGCTGTCGGTGAATCCGTGCTTCTCCCGGATGGTGTCGATGTGGAGGCCGGTCGCGAGGTCGAGGAGTGCGCTGCCCTGCCAACCGACCGCGTTCGCCGCGATGTCGAGGAGGGTGTCCTCGTCGGGTGCGGCGAGCGCGCGTTCCGCCAGGTCGGCGTCGAGGCCCAGACGCTCGGTGAGGTCGGCGAGGCTGAAGCGTTCGGCGAGATACGACTTCGGCTCCCGCTTGAGCGCTCGATCCAGCTCACCGCGCGGATCGGGGACAACTGTGCGCTTCTTCCGGTCGTCGTCGCCGTCGAGTTCACCGATGATGCCTTCGAGGACGCCGTTGATCGGGTTGACCCGGAGTCGTGACCGTTCCGCCAGCTTGTTGGCCTCGTCGTGCGGCCAGGTTCCCATGTAGATGAACGTGGGGTCGTCGCCGAGCTTGTCTTCGATCTTGAACATGATCGCGCGGAAGTGCAGGTCCACCCGCCCGGTTCGGACCCGCGGGTCGACTGCGGCGTTGATCGGCTCGATGTGGAGTCCGGGGGCGGTGTGGTCGGCGGAGAGCTTCTCGATGAACGCCCAGACCTTGTCCTTGGTGTTCTTGTCGAGCTTCTTCATCGCCTTGGTGTTGGATGCGATGACCAGATTCGCCACTTACGACACTCCATTCTTCATCGCTGCCGCGATCTGTTCGGCATCCGGTGGGCACAGTGTCCATCCGGCTTCGGACATCGTATTTGCCGTGTCGTCGTCGGGGTCGAGAAGCACCCCGATGCGGACGTCGTCCCATGCGAAGTCCACGACCTCGCCGTTGTCGGTCTCGTAGCCGACGGTCGGCAGGGGCAGGTCGGCCGCGGCGAGTGCGATCACCAGCTGCTTCTCGGCGTCCGAGACGGTGGAGTCGAACACGGCCTTCCACTCCGGGGTGAGATCGGCGTCCGGCTTCGCGGCGGGGCCGCCGATGCCGGCCTCGATCAGGCTGAGGGTGGTCACCAGGTGGTTGCTGCTCAGTCCGAGCCAGTTGGATAGCCGCAGCCATTCCTTCCAGGCCCGGCCGTCGAGGATCTCGAGCATTTCGTCGCGGTCGTCGACGACGAGGACCGCGTTGATCGTCCGGGTGCCGTGGAGCATCGCGGCAGCAATGGACAGGGGGCCGTCGGTGTGGAACCAGCACATGTCGGTGCCCTCGCCGAACGACGCAGGGGCGCTGTCAAGGAGAGCCACTGCGTTGTCTGTGATGGACGAACCGTCACCCTTGCTGCGATTGTCCGCGCGCACCAACGTCATCGGCAGCCACTTGCCGACTGATTCCCATGCTTCGCGGTCGGGGTCGGTGATGAATGCCAGCAATGCGGTAATCGGGTCGGCCGCGAGCTGCTTCACGATCGCCGGACGCAGCTGGCCGGCCTTCATGGCGGTCGACGATCCGTTCTCGGTAAGCCACGCGGGCTTCGCCGTCTCGCCGTCCTTGAACCGCTGCAGGTCCTCGTGACCGAATGACCACACCATGTGCCCGCTGGCGCGGAGGATCGCGCGTTTGGCGGCGTCGTCGGCGACGCGGTTGCAGCCGGGGACGGCGTGGAACTTCCGACCGTCGGCGAAGATCGCGATCCGCGGGACCTCGGAGTCGTTGGTCGCGAGTTCGAAATCGGGCTTCGAGTTCGCCATGTGCACCTGCGGGGTGAGCTTCCAGGTGCGGATCTTCTTGCCGGGCAGCGTGATCGTCGCGGACGGGCCGTAGGTTCCGGGCGTCTCCTTCACCGTGGCGCCCATCGCGCGCAGTCGCTCCACGAAGGCGACGTAGAACTCCTTCTCCAGCGGCGATTCCAGAGGTTGCATCGGTGTAGCGCGCTCCTCGGTTACGGCGGACAGCCACCAGTTCAGGTCGGGCCCGGCGTCCCCGTCCACGCCGAGTAGGTGGTCGAGCACCCGCAGCGCGGTCGTGCGGGAGACCCGGTCCAGCTCGTGCGGCGGTGCGAACGGCAGCAGGCACTTGTGGCAGGCGAGCCGGTCGTGGTCGGCGCAGTCGCAGTCGCGCACCACGGTGCGGGCGGCGTCGAGCACCGCCCACACCTTCGCCGGGTCGGCGAACTCGGCGAGGTAGCCGGTGCCGCCGGGGACGGTGTCGTGGATCAGCAGTGCCCGCTGGCTGGGGGCGTGCAGGGCGTCGGTGATGGTGGCGACGTCGAGGTGCTCGGGGGAGCCGCCGATCACCTGCCTCAGGCCGAGCAGGATCGCCGCGCTGAGGCTGGGGTGCGCGAACAGGTCGTACTCGAGCGAGCGGGGCAGGTGCAGCAGCACACCCTGGGTGCGAAGCGACCGGGCGAGGGCGATCTCGCGGACGTGCTCGGTGGCCGCGTTGCGGTGCCGGCACCAGCTGCGGTGCTCGTAGCGGCTGTTGCGCCCGGCGGACTTGTCGAGCTGCCCGCAGGACGAACACACCCGGAACAGTCCGGTGGTGGTCTCCTGTCCGGCGATGGTGCGGGTGCCGCCCTGCGAGGTGCGCCGGCCCATATTCAGCCAGCGAACGTCCATGCGGCGCAGGTACTCCGCACCGAACTCCAGGTCCTCGACGAACCAGGACCGGTCCACGTTGACGGGGTCGATGTCGGCGGCGGTGACGACGGTGAACGACTCCTTGTGCCGTTCGTCGCGGGAGTCGTTGATGGACGCCTCGTCCCGGCGGACCTCCGCGGACACCCGCGCCATCTCCACCACCTGCAGCTGCTGGCTGACGTCGGCGATCGCGCCGGTCCCGCAGCGCGGGCACGCGGTGACGGTCGGCGGTTCCTCCCCGGCGAGGGTGATGCCCGCCCACCCGCACTGCGGGCACAGCCGCCAGGTGTGGATGTTGGATTCACCGGCACCGAGGTCGACGGCGTCGATCCGGGCGGCCAGGCCCTGCGCGTAGAAGGTGGCGCCGGGCGCGAGTTCGGTGAGCGCGACCCGGGAGCCGCGCTGGTAGCTGGTGGCCTCGCCCATGTACTGGTTGGTGTCGGGGTCGATCCAGGTGACACCGACGTCGAGGGTGACGGAGTCGTCGAGCAGCGTGTAGTTGGGCAGCACCCCGTAGCGTTCGAGGACGCTGATCCAGTAGTCGTCGGTGAGGTCGTGGATCTGCCCGCCGAGCAGCCGCAGCGAGCCCTGCGCGGACCGCAGGTCGCGTCGGTCGTCGTCGGTGGCGGCGGGCGCGAACGCGCGACGTTCGAACTCCGGCATCTCCGCTTCGACGGCGGCGCGGCGCGCGGTGAGTTCGGTGAGGTCGCGGTTCCAGCGGTGCACCGCCTCCCGCAGGTCCGTGACGAGTCCGCTGGGGATGCCATCGGCACTGGGGGTTGCCCAGGCGCGCAACGTGTCCCGGGTGTGGTCGTCGAGGACGTCGCCGAACTGGGCGAGGAAGCCGTCGACGAGCGCGTCGGGGTCGGTGCTCACCGCGGCGAGGAGGTCGGCCATCCAGCTGCCCGGGTCGAAGCTGCCGAGCACGGCGCGGGCGCCGTGGGGCGCGACGGTGCCGGGGTCACGGGCGAGTCGGTCGATGACGTGCGCGACGTATTGGCGTTGCAGGATCTCCTCGGCGGTGAGGAAGGTGGCGGGCGGGCGGACGTCGCCCTGGATCACCGACGTCGGGTCGTACAGCTTGGGCAGGTGTTCGCCGCGGCCGCGGACGAACGCGAGGACGAGGGAGTTGCCGGTGAGGCGTCCGGCGCGGCCGACGCGTTGCAGGTACGAGGAGACGGTGCGTGGCAGCGACCCGAGCATCACCGTGGACAGGTCGCCGATGTCGATACCCATTTCGAGGGTGGGCGTGGCGACGAGGACGTTGGGAGCCTGCGGGTCGGCTCCACCGCGTTTGAACGCGGTCTCGTAGCCGAGCCGGGTCGCGGTGGGCAGCAGCGAAGTGTGTTCGCGGGCGACGACGCGTTTCATCTCGGCGCTGTCGTAGAGCCGGCGGTAGAAGTTCTGCGCCTTCGGTGCGCGGGCCAGGGTGCCGGGGCAGCGGACCAGAAGGCAGGGCGCGTCGTCGAGTTCGTCGACGACGGTGACGCTGCCGGGGGTCGGGGTCTGGCAGACGCTGCACACCAACAGGTGCCGGCCGGCGGCGAGGTCGTCGTCGGCGGGGGCGGACACGACGACCGCGGCGGCCGGGAGGGCGTACGCGGTCAGGCCGCTCTCGGTGAGAACCGCCGTGAGCACCCGCTGCTCGGCAAGGACCGAGAACAGGGAGCGGGCGAGGAAGCTGCCGTCGAACGGCGACACGCCCAGGCACTGCGACGCCCACCGCGCGTACCAGGACGATGCCGCGGTGATCGCGTCGAATCCCTCGGGGACGGAGCGTGATCCGACGGCGGGGAACGCGGGGGCGGGCCGGCCCTTCGGGAAGGCGGGCATGCCCTCACCCTTGGGGCGGGCGCCCCACACCCAGCGTCGGTTGGCGTCCTTCTCGACGTACTTGCGCAGCCACGGGTGGTGGATGGCGCCGCGGGTGCGGACGCGTTCGACGGTGCCGCGCACCCAGCGGGTGATTGCCGCGGCGTCCGGCGGGGTGAGCGTGAGTTGGTGTTCGGTGGCGTTGAGGGCGGCCCGGCCGAGCCGGACGGGCCGCTCGCTGCCGCCGAGGTCCACTTCGGCGACGGCGCTGCCGGTGAGTTCGAGGGTGCGGCCGAGCCGGGACTGCAGCCCGAATTCCAGGTCGATGTCGAACTCGAGGCGGCGCAGCACCTTCGCGGCCGCCTTCTTGCGCGCCGCGGTGGATGCGTCTGGCTTCCAGAACGGGGTGAACTCGTCGTGCTCGACGATGTCGGGGGCGAGGAGATGGTAGCGGCGGGCCGGGTCGTCGCCGGCGCGGGAGACGACGGCCTCGCACAGCTCCGGCAGCGTGAGGTTTCCGTCGCCGATGGCGCTGCGGAGGGTGGAGCGGAGACTGAGGGTGTGGGAGCGGGCCTGGACGAAGCCGGCGCGGTGCGCGGCGTCCTGCACGCTGTCGGTGAACATCAACGCCTTCTTCTCGTCGGCGTCGAGGCGGGCGTCACCGAACAGGTTCGACAGGGTCACCGAGAGCTGGGTGGCGACGGCGCTGCCGAGGAAGCGGATGCCGTCGGCGGCGCCGCAGGCGGGGCACATGTCGTTCTTGGAGTTCTCCTCGACGTTCTCGCCGGTGAGCGTGAGGACGGGGAGGACCTTGCCTTCGAGTTCGTCGGTGCTATCCGGGTCGGGCGCGGTGTCTGAGATCTCGCGGTCGTCGATGCGGAACCAGCGCAGGCCCTCGATCTCCTCGTCGGGCCGGGAGGCGGCGAGCAGAGCTTCGGCGGGCGCGGAGAGAAGGGCCCGGAAACGGGAGGCGCCGGCGGCGTGGTCGGCGCGGATGGATTCGTCGGTGACGTCGAGGGTATGGCCGGTGGGGGCGAGGCGGGCACCCCACCCGGAGCGGCCGCAGTGTCGGCAGAACACCGCCGGCAGGTGCATGACGTCGCCGTCCTCGTGGACGCCGTCGTCGGACCAGCGGTAGGTGGTGTTCGTGGCGACGGCGCGGTCGATGCGGGAGAGTTCCCGAATCCACAGGTGCACATCGACGTTCAACGCTGCCCGGCCGATCTCGGCGCGGAGGTGGGACAGCGCGGCGAAGAGGTAGTCGAGGAAGCGCTGCTGCGCGGTGCGGACGCGGCGAGTGTCGCGTTCGGTGGCGGGGACGTCGAACAGGGCGCCGGCGAGGTCGGCGAGGGAGATCGCGTCGACGGCGTGGTCGAGGAGGCGGGCCAGCAGCGGATGTGCCTTGAGCAGGTGCAGTTGCTCGGCGGGCGTGAGGGAGCGCAGGTCGGTGGGGGTGAGGCGGAGGTCGGTGTCGAGGTCGTCGGTGGCCGCGAACAGCTCGGTGCGTTCGAAGACTTTCGCACGCTCGAACAGTTCGGAGAGCACCGCGGTGGTCAGAGCGGCGTTGGTGGGCGAGCCGGCGGCGAGCTCGTCGAGGCGTGCGGCGGCGTCGGCAACGGTCGGGGTGATCGGCCGGTAGAGCCGGTCGAGGGTGGTGTCGCGGTCGGCGAGCCAGTCGGCGGCGGTGAGGCGGGTTTCGCCGATGACGGAGTCCGCATCGAACTTCTCGCCGAAGACGGTGTGCGCGAAGTCGAGCATGGCGGTGGGTTCGGCCTTGGAGCCGAGGGTCGCGGAGGTGGCGACGGGGGTGATGCGGCCGAGGGGGCGGGCGCGATCGTCGTCGGTGACGTCAGAGCTGTCGGTCCAATGAGCTTTGACGGTGAGACCGAGGCGACGCAGCAGCATCGCGACATCGGTGCCTTGTGCGCCGTCGTAGGTGTGGAACTCGTCGAGGACGACGTATTGCAGCGAGTCGGCGGAGAGGCGCCAGATGTCGGCTCGGTCGGGGTGCAGCAGCAGGTGGTCGAGCATCTTGTAGTTGGTGAGCAGGATGTCCGGGGGAGCGGCGTGCATCAGCGAGCGGTCAGTGATGAGGCCCTCGTCGGTGACTTTGGTGCGTCCGCCGGTGGATTGTTCGCCGGTGTAGAGGCCGGCGGAGACACCGGAGAGCTCGGGGTGTTCGGCAATGAGGCGGGCGAGGCGTTCGGCCTGATCGTTGGCAAGCGCGTTCATCGGGTAGAGGATGAGCGCCTTCATCCCGGTGACACCGGCGGCCTTGGCTCGGAGGACGTGGTCGAGGATCGGGTAGAGGAACGCCTCGGTCTTTCCGGAGCCGGTGCCGGTGGTGACGAGCGTCGGCTGCGGGCGGTCATGGAATTTCGTGGACAACCGCTCGAACGCGGCGGCCTGGTGGCCGTAGGGCGTGAATCCCGTTGGCCACCAGTCCAGGTGCATGCCCCAGTTCCCGCCCGCCGGCCCGAATGGCAGGCGCAGGCGAACGTAGGGTCCTTTGAACATCCCGGTGTCGGGGTGACCGACGAAGTCCGACAGGGCACCCTGGGCATCGGGGTCGGTGAGAGCGAACGTTGTCGCTAGGTAGTCGGTGAGGCCCTCGCGAAGGCGGTTGGCCTGGAGTGTGGGTAGCAGCGCTCCCATTGTCGACGGCTCCTCGGGTTCGGGATTCGCATGTACGCGGTTGTATGGTGTACGCCTGCTACGACATCATTTACTTACTGTCCACTGTCGGCCGCACAGGAATCGCACAGACGATCGCAAGTTTCCAACATTGGTCGCGAGCGAGGGCGAGCGACTACGACCACATGCTGCTCGCCATCGCCGGCGTCCACCACACTCGGATTTGCGGTTCGATGGTGATGCGCTGTTTGTACTTCAAATCCAGCTACTCAGAATTGTTTTCTCGGATTACGTGACTCTTCGTCGCATCTTCGATCAATTCGACCATCGCCGAGAGTCGCTGCCTCAGGAACAGGTCGTAGTCGTCGTTGAGTATCCCGCTTGACGGACTCGCGTCGATTGCGTGTGATTCAAGCACCGCCAGAACCTTGTCCTTATCATGTACAGCCGTGATGCTTTGGAAATATTGGCTGGGAGCTTTCCTGCCGATTATCTTATTGGTCTCGCTATCGATTAGGGCGCGATTGAGGATTAGTTCACTATATTTTGTGTCGTTCAAGAATGCTTTTGGGAAGATGTGATGAGAATCAATTCGACGATCGATGGCACGCTGTGGGGAAATCTTCTGTGCGGAATGAAAATCCTTGGCGCCAGACTTGGTGGTGAGTGCCATAATTCCAGCGTGAAGGGCCTTTCGGCGAACATTTGCGCGTAGAAGTGTTGAGTCTGTCAATTGGAAGCTATCGACAGCTTCAGGTGCCGCCGCTTCTTTATTGTGCAGCCATTCTTTGAGCTTAATATAGTCGGCGCCAGCCTGACTGTTGGCGCCCTGGTCAAAGTTGGTCATGAACGTCGTGCACCAGAAGTACCGGCTCAACCGATCCAATGCGCCACTTCGTTCCAAAGGCTTTAGCGCGGCTATTTCCTGCCAAACTGCGGCCATCGGCACCAGCAGCATGCTGTAGGGGAGCCATCGACGAGCGATCACTCCATGCTCGGTTCGAAGCATGTCCAAGACATCCGCGGTTCCAGTGACAACAGGTTGCCAGTGCTCGCTGATATCTTCGGCGGTGATTTTCGTCAATACATCGGCGCGCTGGGCGGAGTTTCGAGCACGAAGCGATACCGCTTGCAGGAGCGAGTATGGTTCGATCCCGTAGTCTTCAAATAGGGGATATGCCTGGACAGCCTCATCCCACAAGTCGCGCATTCGGATCTTCTTCGGAAACAGACGGGCTGTGACGAGATCAAATGCGCCGAGCGGTTTACCTGTTCGGTTCAGGGTTTCGAAGATGTTGCACACTGCTTCGAGTGGTGTTGTCGCAGGCAAGGTTACGACGGGGAATCCATAGCTGCGAAGCGGTACTAGGTAGGAGTCGCGCAAGGCGCGCATTCTCCGCTTGATCTGCGATTCCGGATCTGCATCTGTTTCGTTTCTGCGGGCGTAGTCGTCGAGCCACTCGTCGAACTTTGATATATCTTCGAGTGGGAAAAGGTGATTCTCGAACTGATAATCGCGACTTGTCGGATCGAATTTCAAATTCCCGGAAAGGTCATAGCAAGCCAAGGCGCTGTCGAAGTTAATTTCATGGACCTCGAGCACGTCTCCGTCGGAACCGATGAAATCTGTCAATCTGGCGAAGTATCTCTCGTCGGTGCTACCCGTGAGGGCTCGGTAAAGTGAGGTCAGACGCTGCTGACCGTCAAGTACAAGTTCATCCGGAGTATGTCCATTCAGGATCGGTGCGCCGTCAAATTCGCGTGCAGCAAAGATGAGCTCGGTACTTTGTTTCCAGAAAAGTAGGGTTCCTGCTGGAAACCGCGACATTACACTCCGGAGGAGCTCCATAGTGGCGCGTGAGTCCCAGACGAAATCTCGTTGAAAGTCAGGCAGGGCTACGTCCCGGTCGTGGATACGTTGGATTAGGTTGTTGATGAGTTTCGGGTTCGATTCAAAAACTGGGTCTGCGGCGTATGCGGATGTCATTCGTGCCTCATTCCTATCTGCTCAGTCTCGTGGGACTGTCTGATATCTTGGGTGCGTATTGACATGATTCTCATCTGCCTTCACGCGGACAGCGCCCGAAAGTGGTCGTGGGCTAGACGCATATCGCGTTCACGGTCGACGCCGGTGAAGGGTTCCTGGTAGGTGATGCCGTCGACGGTGAGGTCGGCCGGCTTGAGGGAGCCCTTCTTTCGGTACTCGGATGCCAGCTTCGTTGGGAGTTGGCGGCCGGTCGCGTCGTACAGAGCTTCGCGCTCGTACTTCTGTAGGACCGGGAACTGGGTGCGGTAGATCGTCAGTAGTTCCTCGGCAGTGATGCCGAGCATGATCGCGACGATCGCGTCAATTTCGACGAGGGCTTGGCGCCGATCGGCAGCACGGCGGAGCGGGGTTGCTCGCTCCCACGTTGGGGCGACCTCACCAAGTGGGGCGCGGTCGGAGTAATGGACACCAACACCTGGAACCCATGCGTCCGTTTGCCACTCTGGTGCAAACCGCTCTTCCCAGAGCGGCGCATACGGCTGAACAAGACAGTTGAGGCGTAGAGTTCGCAGGATCAAGTGTGGCTCAAGTGGATGGTTTCGGACATGCGGGAGTCGCGACACTGCGCCGGCATTTATATGTCCTGAAGTCGAGATTTTCATCATGAAATCGCTGACAATTGATGAGGCAATGCCAGCTGAAACCACGAGATCCGCGCTTGAGCTCGTCGCCAGGGAGTACACCGTTAGTAGGTGCGTCGGGCCTGGAGGAACCAGTGCCGGATGAAATGTTCGCACGGTCGCGGTGTCTGCCATCTCGCGCCACGCAAGTCGGTAGAACCGAGAACTACGCTCACCATGCCATTTGGGGTAGCCGGCAAAGTACTGATCATGGGGCTTGCCAACCTGGTAGTTCGTACGGGGGATGAAGCTGTCGCTGATCGTATCGAGATCGAGGATCGCGTTGTCCTGCCGGCCTTTTGGATTCAGATTCGGCTGTTGATACAGCGGCGTCGCAACTGTGACGTGTATACCCTGCAGGATGACGTCCTCCCACGTTTGGGGAACAGCGACGCGGGATTCGAAAAACCCGCGCTTGCGATCGATCGTTTCGTTCCATCCAGCAGTCCACTCGAAGGCCAAGTTCCCTAGGCGTGGGGCGCTCGCGATCTTATCCAATACCTCGACACTGGCGCGGTTCACCGGATACAGCATCCGCGCCTCGTCCGGCGGGGTGCCGGGTTCGTCGATTAGTCCTGCCCACATCGAGAGCACCGATTCATCAACGCGGACGACCCGCTCCTTGTGCGGACGCATGTCCCACTGATCGTCCTCGTCTCGGACGCCGGGCGCCTTCCCGGATCCGTCGTGTGTGAGCGACCGCTCAAGGACGACAGGGTTGTACAGCCAACCTGCGTGCAGGAATTCGATCTTGTTGCGCTGGGATCCGTACACGTGGACACCGAAATCGCGCTTGTCGCTGATCTCTTGGAAGATGTACGCGTTGTTCTTGAACTGCCAGTGTCGCCGCAACCGGCGATATGTGCTGCGGCGCAGGTTTTTTGCGCGGAGCTCGGCGAAGTGTCCTTCGGGATGGATCATTCCGACGATGCCCTCATGCGTCATCGCTCGCCAACTGTGCACCATGAAGCATCGGTACAGATCTGTACGCAATCCCGTAAGTGCCGGACGGTCGACACCGGAACTCAGGTTTGCCGTGGTCCCAGTCTGCGTTGCCCGCTCGTCGAGAAGCTGGCGGAGTGCGCCAGGATGGGTGAGTGTATCTATCCGCTTGAGTCGTTGGGTCTCCTCTGACTGCTTCTCGGCTAGTTGCCACCAGGGGTCGAACTCCGCAAGGACGCCGGTTTCGTCCCAGTCGGGCCGCACCCAGGGTGGGTTACCGACTTGCAGGTCGAAGCCGCCCTTAGCGAATATCGGTGCGAAGTCGAGCTCCCAGTGGAAGAAGCCTTGCCGCTCGGCGATCTCCTGCGCGACATCCAGCCACGGGAACTGGTGGTACGCATGACCAACCGTCATCACGCGTGAGAGAAGTAGGTCGTTCTCCTCCGCGAAACCGAGCTCCTGCCAGCTGGTATCACGGCCGATGCTCATCTGCCCACGCCGTTCGGCTGCGGTCTCCTTCACCGGCACGCCGAGGACAGCCTCGAGCCCGCCCACCCACTGATCCCAATCCGGCGGCTCCATATCCGTCGTCAGGGGCCACGACCAGATCGCGCACCACGCGTCCATCACTCGGCGCAGGCGCTGGTACGCGCCGTTCGGGTTGCTCAGGACGTTCTCGATCTCCTCACGCGTCACCGCCGGGGTGTGCTCGACCGGTTCAGAACCCCACAGGTGGATGTCGCGCCGGATCTCCGACTCCGCGATCGTCAGCCGGCGAAGCGTGAACTCCCACAACGTCTCCACCCGCTGTGCGAGCGCGGCAAGGCGTTTGACGATCGCTTTGCTCGGAGATTTGCGGATCTCGTTGCGCCACAGTCGCAGTTCCTCACGCTTCTCCGGCGCGTAGGTCTTGGCCTCGGTGGTGTCGATCACCGCGCCCCAGCCCTCCGACGGCAACAGGAAGTGGTGGATGCCGGCGCCGATCTCCTCACCCAGCGGCACATCCTTTGCCGGGGTCTTGAGCCACTGCTTCTTTGCCAACAGGTTCGGCGCATACACCGACCGCCGCGCTCCGATCAGGGAGTTGCCGCGGCGCAGGTGCAGGCCGAACCACGGAGCCTGCAGGCCGGCGACCATCGTGTCGAGCCATAGCGAGATCTCCGCGAGCTCGACGGCGGTGGCGTTAAGGTCCACGCCGTACACCTGGTGCAGGGCGATGTGCGCCTTCACCTTCTGCAACTCGACCGGGTACTGATCGGCGTCGATCAGCTCGCCCAGATCCTCCTGCTTCCGCTTGAGATACTCGGCTGCGAGCTGTCGGACCGCCTCGATCGCGAACGCGCCCGACCCGAGGGCGGGCTCGCAGATCGTCAGCTCGAGAATCTGCTCGGGGGTCGTTCGCTCGCCATTCTGATCCAGTAGCTCTTCGAGGGCCTCCGACACGACGAACTTCGTCAGCACCTCGGGGGTGTAGTAAGACGCCGACTGCTGGCGTTCGCGGCCGGCGAGCCGGAACACGAACGTGCCCTTGCGGTGCAGTACCGGCTTCTCCTCGCCGGTCGCCTCGTCGACCACACGGACGAAGTCCTTCTCGTCCAGGTGATCGGAACGGTTCGTCGGGACCACCCAGGAGCCCTTCTCTGAGTCGCCGTTCTTCGCGACCTCGTACAGATCCTCGTCGGCGAAGAAGCCGGTGTAACTCATCAGACCCTCGTACACCGCGCCCAGCTGGTTGATGCCCAGCTCCGCGTACGAGATGAAGCCGCGGTCGGCGCCCCGACGTCCCTTCGACTCCTTCGACAGCAGCAGGTGCTCGAGCACCCGCTGCGTGGCCTCGTTGCCGAGGCCCACCTTGTCGATCAGCGCGGTCGACTCAGGCTTGAACAGGTCTGCGCGCAGCGGCTGGAACTCGAGGCCCGGTGCGGGGTCGTCGGGGTTGTCGTCCCGGACGGCGGGGGTGTGGCCGCGGTCGACGAGCCTAAACAGCGTCGCCAGCGACTCGTACAGGTGGGTGCCGGTGCGGGCCTGCTCCGATACCAGCTCGGTGAGCGTCAGCTCGCGCAGCCGGTCCAGGCCGTAGCCCTCCTCGTACTCCGCGGCACCGGTCGGAAGCACCCGCATCTCCGGGGACGCCTCCGCATACAGCAGGAACAGGATCCGATACAGGAAGCGCAGTGAATGCTTCGCGAGGTCCTGTCCGTCGATCCCGTCCAACGTCAGGCCCTTGGCGCCGCGTCGCCTCACGACCTCGTTGGCGATGATTTCGATGGACAGCCGGATGCCCTCCCGCAGGTCCTTCGACACCCCGACGGTGTGTTTGACCGAATCCTCCAGCACCCCTGCCCACCAGACGTTGCCGTCCGCGTCGGGCAGCAGCGCCTGCTTGCCGAACATGGCGGCGACGCGGTCGATCTCGCCGCCCTTCGCCTCGTGCCGGCGCTCGGCGACCACCAGTAGGTCGACGGCCAGGTAGCGGCCCTCCGCCCAGCGTTCCGCCTCGGCGAGCAGCAGCCACTGCCCGGCCTGCACCACCACGAACGCCGGCGGCGCATCCGACCGGAACGCCGCCGACACCGCCTTCGACGCCGACTCGATCAGCTTGCCGTCCTCCACGGCCGGGGCGATCAGCAGGCCCGTATCCGGGTCGAGGAGGTCCTCGATCGACGTGACCGGAACCGACTGCAGGAAAAGCACACTCGCGACGCCATCAAGCTTTGCGTCGGGGATCTCCAGCTCGGAGCCGGCCCGCTCGGCGGTGAACGTCGACAGTGCCGCCGGGTAGCCGAACGTGGTCCGCGTCAGGGCGTGCGCCTCGGGTGCGGCGTCCGGGTTCTCCGCCAGCCCGGCCAGCGCGGTCTGCAGCTCCGTGGTGGCGCCGAGCAGGTCGTCGCGGACCGTCCCGCGGCCTTCCTTCTTCTCCGCATCCCACAGCTTGCGCAGTTCGAGCACCTTGCCGTGGAACGACTCCTTCGCCGAGTCGGTGGTGAAGTAGTGCTCGCTGATCCAGTCCTCGCCGATGACGATGGAATCGAAAGACGCCACGACCTACTGGTCCTTTCCGGGAACGATGAGCAGCAGCGGGCGCACCAACTGCTGGGTGGGGGCTAGGGATTCGGCGAGGCGCTGCTCCTCCGCGATGCGGCGGGACAGGGTGTCCACCTTCTTGCGCTGCCCGGCGACGAGCTCGAGCTGCTCGGCGCCCGAGTGCCAGCGGTCGGCGCGCTTCCGCCAGCTCGCGAGCCGCTCGGTGGCTGTGCGCTCCTGCGCGCCGAGGACGAGGTGCATCGCCGTCGTCGCCTCGTCCACCGCGATCGGCACCAGCGCGCGGTATCGCTCGGCGTCCGCGACCGGTCCGGGGTTCGCGGAACCGGGCCGAAGCCCGGTGTCGGCGGTGAGGAAGTCGAGATCGGCGAGGGTTTCCACCACGCAGAACGATGGATTGCTCGGATTGGGGAACTCGGCCGTCGAGAACACCCGCGAGATCAGCTGCCCACGGCGGTTCATCAACGTGCCCATCAGCAGCACCGTCGGGGAGTCCACGTCGCCGCGGATCACGAAGATCTGGTTGCGGCCCAATGCACTCAGGGCGCGGTCGCTCGCCCAGTCCAGCACCGGGTGCAGCGGGCCCAGGAAGTGCGCTTCCGGCCACGTCGTGTTCGCGACGCCCTTGCCCTCCTTGGCGGCGGCGAGCTGCGCGTTGCCGACCTCCGGGGAGGTGGCGAGGGTGAGGCGTTCGAGCACCCTCCCGTGCTGCAAGTAGTTCTGCGGCAACTGCCCGAGCCGCTGCCGCAGGTCCCGCGGTGGCGTCAGCTCCGCGACAGCATGGTTGGCGTGCACCGTCCATCCGACGCCACCGGCCTCCGGCTTCGCGTGCGGCACATCGTGGAACGCAGCTTTGAGCGCCTCGTCGAGGAAGGTGAGGTCGTCGGCGTACAGGCTCTGCCGCGGCGCCTGCGGCAGCGCGTTCTCCGGTGCGTCGTCCTCGGTCTCGTCGAGGTCGAACTGCGCGAAGAACGCGTCCAGGTCGTCGCCGGTCGCCACGTCGTCGATGTCCCGGATCTGCTCGTCGAGGGTGGACTTGCCGACCAGGACGTCGCGGATCGCGTTCTCCTCGTCCGTCACCGAGTGCTTGCCCATCAACGATGCGACATCGCCGAGGGTGCCGTGCGCCTGGTTCTCCCGCTCCAACAGCCGCGACAGCACCCTCAGGTCGCCGGAGAAGTCCGGATCCGACGGTTCGAGGATCAGCGACGAGATCACCGGCGGATGCTTCTGCCCGTACCGGTCGACGCGGCCGTTGCGCTGCTCGATCCGGATCAGCGACCACGGGATGTCGAAGTGGATCAGGTGGTGGCATTGCGCGTGCAGGTTCACGCCCTCGGACGCGACGTCGCCCGTCACCAGCACCCGGATCGGGGAGGTCTCCAGCTTGAAGCTGTCCACGATCTCCTGCTGCTCCACATCGGACAGGCCGCCGTGCAGCATCGCGACGTTCTCGGCCTTGAGGCCCAACGCCTTCGGCAGGTGCTCGGTGAGCCAGCGCAGCGTCGCGACCCGTTCGGCGAACACCACCGCCCGGGTGCCGGACTTCGCGCCGACACCGATCTCCTTCAGCCGCTGCACCAGCGCGGCCTGCTTCCCGGCCGACTCGTTCAACGCCTGCGCGTTCAGCTCGTCGAGGGTGGTCAGCGCCGCGACTTCGGTGGCCTGCGCCGGGACGTGCGGGTCGAGTTTGCCGCGGCGCTGCTTGATCGACTCGGCGAGCGCGGCGGGGGAGGACAGGAACGCCTTCGCCAGGGTCCACGGAAACAGCGCCTTCGTCTCACCCGAGTACGGGGAGCGGCCCGACTGCGGGTGCAGCCACGTCTGCGAGAGCTCCTGCGCGACGGCGTCTTCCGCGGGCGACGGCTTGATGAGTTTGTGGACCGGCTCGGCGCGTTCCGCCCAGTCGCTGCCGACCTCCGCCGCGACTTCGGGGTGGTGCCGGTGGCGGCGGATCAGCAGCGAGGCGACGTCGTCCTTCGTGAACGAGCCGTCCGCGGCGACGGCCGTCGGATCGAGCAGTCGCAGCAGCTCCGCGAACGACTCCTCCCGGCCGTTGTGCGGTGTCGCCGACGCCAGGATCAGCGCCTCGGTGTTCGGGGCGAGGACGCGGGCCAGCTCGTTGTTCTGGGTGCCGACGTTGGTGAGGTTGTGCGACTCGTCGATCACCACCGCGTCCCAGTGCTGGCGCTGCAGGTGCGCCTTGTAGCGGGGGCTCTTGAGAGTATCGATCGAGATGATCGCCCGCTTGAAGTAGGTGAACGGATTGCGGGTGGCCGGCAGCTTCTGGCGCACCTTCTGGATGCCCGCCGAATCGAGCCGCACGAACGGCAACGCGAACCGGCACCACAGCTCGTGCTGCATCTGCTCGAGCACGTGCTTCGGGGTGACGATCAGGATCCGCTCACCGCGCCCACGCCGCACCAGCTCCGACAGGATCATGCCGATCTCGAGCGTCTTGCCCAGGCCCACCGCGTCGGCGATCAGGATGCGTGGGCGGATGTGCTGCGGGTCGAGGGCCTTCGCCACCGCTGCGCGCTGGTAGCCGAGCGAATCGGCGAGCATCTGCGTCGACACCGTCAGCGTCTGGTCGCCGTAGGGGAACGGGGTCTTGCGCAGCAGCGCCTCGAGCCAGAGCCGGGAGTCGCGGTATCCGGAGGAAGCGTCGGCGACCACCTCCGCGTTCCGCGGGTCCTGCGGCACGATCTCGTCGAGGCTCGAGTAGAAGGTCGCCGTGGCGTCCTTTACCAACTCCGTCAGCCCGCGGGCCTTTACCAGCCAGCCGTCCGAGCCCTGTTCGGCGGACGTGACCAGCCACTCCTCGTCGCGAACCACCACGATCGAGCCGGGGGCGACGTTCAGTTCTGTGGTCGGTGCGGAAATGGTGCAGCCCTCCGGAGTGGTGACGTGTGCTCGGAAACGTTATCGCCTGGTCCGGGCGATATGTAAGCAAGGTTCATCGTGCCGTCGAACGTGTCATTCGATTGGACGACAGTTGAGAGCTCAACGGTTCGGTTGTCGGTGGGCTGTGGCACAGTAAATCGCGCTGACCAGCGGGAGGAGTGGCGTGGGATCGTTCCTGAAGGACCAGGCGGGTGACGAGGAGTTTCGGATCCGTCAGGGCCTCGAGAAGGTAGGTCTGTTCTTCGAGCTCAACCTCGACGAGGACGAGCTGCGGCGTTGTCAGGAGCTGTTCGGGCGCATCGCTGTGTACGACCTGCGCGTGGACGACTCCACGCTGCTCATCAAGCGATACCCCGCACTTACGCTCGCCACCCTCGTCGGGCATGCCGGCCTCGCCTACGAACAGGGTCGGTACTGGGAGAGCTTCTGGGACGAGCTCGGACACGATCGCGACCAAGACTTCGAGAACGCGCTCCGCAAGGCGTTGCCCGATCTCCTTCGCAAGTTCGGCCTCCGGGATTTCCCCGAGTTCCGCGGACCCAACTACGTCATGGCGATGGCCATGCACGCCGGCATTCCGGTGCGCTGCCTCGGCGACCTCATCGAGACCATCGAGGGGCATGTCCGGCAGGGGCGTGACGCGACGGGCGCGGCGCTTCTCGAATGGATGACCGCGCCGGGCATGGAGTATCGGCTCAATCGCCTCGACGCGCCGGTCCGCAACTTCCTCAAGTACGGCGGTGAGATCGCCGTCGACATCCTCGACCGGATCATCGAGTTCCTCGCGTTCACCCTCGACAACCCCGAGGTCTGGAACAACCTCGAACTCGACACATCCACCACCGGCCTCCCGACAGTGCTGCTCAACGGACTCATCGAGCACCTGCACGAGCGGCCGTTCCTCTCAACAGGCGACGGACCGGCGGAGTCGCGGGGAATCCGTCAGCGCCGCACCCCGGTGATCAGCTACTCGGTACAGGACGACGAGGTACTCGTCGGAGTGCCGTACCCGGACGTCGACGCCGACGTGCCCTGGAAGCTGACCGTCGCCGGCAGCACCCGCGAGGTTTATGCGGAGAGCGGGTGGGGAGTCGACGACGGAGAACACCCGTTGACGCCTGTCGCGGTCACAGCCCCGGCGCGCGAGGTGCTGCTCGTCCACGACGCATCGGGCACCAACCACACCGTCCCCGTGTTCGACTCCGCCGACCCGCTGCTGCTGTTCACACTCGACGGCAAACTGCTGCGGCGCACCGCCACACTCCCGCGCGGACTCGTGTTGGCGATGCACCCGAAGGACGCCGCGGTGATCGACGCCGCGACCGACACACCCGTGCGGGCCGCGGACGATCCGCGGGTGCCGTCCGGGTGGACCGGCTGGCGAGTTGAAACCCTCGATCTCGCCGGACACGACTCGATCCTGCTGCGCCGCAACGGTCGCGACGACGGCCCCGTGCGTGGCATCCGCACCCTGGGATCGCCGACGTTCGTGCCGGCGGACCCGGTCCCCGGCCTGTACACCCCGAACGGACTGCGCGTCTACACCGAGCGACCCTGTGTGGACCTGCCCCCGTACGTCGGGTCCGAACCGGTGCTGTGGCGGGTCCGCGCCCGCCGATCGGGTGACCGAAAGTGGCTCGTCGACTGCGAGTGGGAATCCGGTACCGAAGAAACAACTCTCGACCCCTTCGACGGTGTCGAGGCGGGGTTGCTCGGCCTGTACGAGGTCGAGGTCACGTGCGACGGTGGCGGCGCGGATCTTCGCGCCACCCTGTTCCTGGCCGAGGGCGTCGGTGTGGACCACGGCGGCAGGTTCCGTCTCCCTGTCTCCGGCGGCCTCGGAGCCAGCGTCAGCACCCTCATCTCGGCGCACGGGCTCACCGTCGACACGCCAAGGGTGAGCTTCGGCGTCGCCGACCGGGAACGCGAGATCCGTGTCGGTGCCGGGAATCGCGCCCAGAAGCTGGTGGTGCGTCCGCCGTACGCCGAGGCGCGCATCGACAAGGTAGGTACCCCGGCGCAGTGGCGGACCTCGCCGCAGGCGGTGAGCCCGCGAGACCTCGAGGAACACGCGATCATCGCGGTCCGGGTCCCTGGCGCAGCCCGTGCCACCTTCGTGCTCGTCGACCAACACGATCATCCGGTGCAGCAGGAGACGTCGGAACGACCGTCGGACAACGTCTTCCAAGTGTCCACCCGCCGCTTCGTCGACACCGCACGCCGAGTCGGTGTGTGTAGCCTCGTCGCGATCGTCGAGGACGAGTCCGCTGTCAGTCATCGGATCACCGTCGCTGACGTGCGACCCGCGAGACTGTGCGAGCGCGTGCATATCGACGGCGCCGACCTGGTCTTCGAGCAGCTCGCCGACATCGACGATCCGGCGGTGTGGGTGTGGGCGGCGACCGCGCCGTGGCGCCCCCTCGTCCGCCTCGACATCACCTCCGGCCGCGCCACGCTGCCGGAGGAACTGCGCGAGGCCGGCGACCTCATCGCCCAGGTGTTCGCCGACGACCCGTTCTCCATCGTGACCCGCCCCAGCCGACCCGATCGGGACGCACTCCGGGTGGCCCAGCTCGGGTGGGTGCGCGACGACAACGCTGCCCGCGATGGGCTTGCCCGATTCCTCTCCGGTGTCGGGCAGCCGCCGCTGATGCGGGAGGCCACCGGTGCGGCCTGGGCTGCGCTCGCGCTGCTGCCCTGGGACAGTACCGACCCCGAGTCGGAGCGACTCCGCGGCGGCCTGATCCGCGTGCTCGGACGTCACCCGCGTGCCGCACTGGAGGCGTTGGGCAGCAGCACCATTCCGCAGGACCAGATGATGTCCCTGCTGATCCGCACCCAGCTCGTCGACAGCCCCTACTCGGCCAGCTTCACCCTCAACGATCTGCACCCGAATGCGTGGGTCGGCTGCATGGTCGAGATCTCCGACCTGCCGTCGTTGCGAGATCGGGGTCGCGCGGTGGCGGGGGAGCGGGCGGAAACACTCGCCTACCTCGAAACCCAGGGCGGGCGGGTGCTGATGGACCTGCTGCGTACCGGGAAGATGGGCGACCCCCGATCCGGCGTGTTCGACCGGAACGTCCTCGCAGTGCACGCGATGGACCCCGCCCGGGTGGAGGAGCTGTTCGAGCACTTCCGGCTCGTGCCCGGCGCGCTCCTCGACATCGATACCCGCACCAGCGCCACCGTCGACGCGTTCCACCGTCGCGCCGACTGGATGGACGAACCCCTGTGCCGCGACCTGCCCGGTTACGTCAACAAGGCGCTGCGGGAGGTGAAGAAGGCGTCCCCGGCACTGTACGACTTGGTCGCCGCCCGAAACGAGGCGCTGCACGGCGTGGACGTCGGAGCGCACCCGTGGATGCTGCTGTCCGTGCAGTCGCTCACCCTCGCCGCCGTCGCCCGGCTCGAGGCCCGCGGCGAGTTCGCTTACTCGCCGATGACCACCGACATGCGCGCGGCCTGGGCGAAGATGGCCGAGCACTTCCCGGCGATGGTGGCCGGTGACCTGTTGATCGCGGAGGCGCTCGCGGCGCACCTCGCGCACGGAGACCTGATCGGAGAGACCGCATGACCGACCGCCTCGACCCCCTCGCCGCCGGGGCCGGAATCGACGCGAGCTACAAGCGCTATCTCAAGACGCTGCTCGCGCCGCGCGACCCCGAGCTCTCCGCCGCCTTCGATACCGCCGTCGACGAGTCGACGCTGCTGACGAAGGGTCCGATGCTCGAGCTCACCCCGCCCTACGCGCCCGGTGCCTCCCTCACCGACCTCGTCGCCGACGGCACCCTGCACCGCGACTTCCCCCTGCTGGCCAGCGACGCCCTCCCGCTGGGCCGGCCGCTGTACCGGCACCAGGAGACCGCGATTCGCAAGGTCGTCTCCGGGCGGAACCTGGTGGTCAGCACCGGCACAGGCTCCGGCAAGACCGAGAGCTTCATGCTGCCGATCCTCAACGCGCTCATCACCGAACGTGCCAGCGGCACGCTCGGGCCGGGCGTGCGGGCGTTGCTGCTATACCCGATGAACGCCCTCGCCAACGATCAGCTCAAACGGCTCCGGTCGCTGCTCGCCGGGATGCCGGATCTCACCTTCGGCCGGTACACGGGGGAGACCGAGGAGTACACGCGGGACGCGGAATCGTCCTTTCGAGCCGCCCATCCCGGGCAGCAGCGGCTGCCCAACGAGCTGCTCAGCCGCGAGGAGATGCGGGCCACCCCGCCGCACATCCTGCTCACCAACTACGCGATGCTGGAGTACCTGCTGCTGCGTCCCGCCGACCTCGACCTGTTCGACGGCGACCACGCCGGCACCTGGCGGTTCATCGCGCTCGACGAGGCGCATGTCTACGACGGTGCACAGGGAGCCGAGGTCGCGCTGCTGCTACGCCGCCTGCGTGAACGGGTTGGTGGCACCCGACCGCTGCAGTGCATCGCTACCTCCGCCTCGCTCACGGGCCGCACCCCCGCATCGCAGGGGGACGAGGCAACCACGTTCGCGCACAACCTGTTCGACGTGCCCTTCGAGTACGTTGACGGCGAGCAGTCCCGGCAGGACCTGGTAACCGCGACCCGGCAGACCCGCCGCGACGCACCCACCTGGGAGTTGGACGACGAGCAGCTTGTGACGCTCGCGCAGTCGGGCGCCAATCTCTCCGCGCTCGCCGAGCACGGAGAAGGCGGTGACCCGGCCGACGCCCTCCACGCCGAGCGGCACATCGCGAACCTGCAGTCGATCCTCTCCCGCGGGCCCGTCGACGTGCGCGGTCTGGAAGGGCAGCTGTGGCCGGACGACCCGGATAGCGGCGGCAAGCTCGAGGCACTCGTCGCTCTTGGCTCCAAGGTTCGCGACACCGCGGGGAACCCGGTGCTGTCCGCGCGGTACCACATGTTCGTCCGCGCCACTGAGGGCGCGTATGTGGTGTACACCGACGCGGGGCCGAAGGTGCTGCTCGGTCGTCACGAAGTGGATCCCGAGACCGGGCGGGCGGTGTTCGAGTTCGGCACCTGTCAGCGGTGCGGCGCAGTCCACCTGGCCGGAAACCCCGAAATCCGCCAGGGGCGAGAGTACTTCCGACCGGTCAAGTCGGAGGAGAGTGCCCGCTGGCTGGTGGTCACCGACACCCGCGGCGACGATCTGATCGACGAGGACGAGGCGACCCTCACCCAGGAGAAGGATACGACGCACGAAACGAGCATTCGGCACCTGTGTGCCGGATGCGGTGCCCTGGGGGGCGAGACCTGCACCGAGTCCGACTGCCCCGGCGGTCCGGTGCTGCGGGTCCGTCAACACGCCACCCGCACCAGCGTGATGAGCAAGTGCACCGAGTGCGGCGCCCGCGCCCGGCAGGTGATCCGCCGACTGCGCACCGACACCAACGCGGCACCGGCCGTCATCACCACCGCGCTCTACCAGCACCTGCCCCCCGCCGACGACGTGACGGTCGAGGAGATCGGCGAGGGTCGAAAACTGCTGATGTTCTCGGACTCCCGGCAGGCGGCAGCGTTCGCCGCACCGTACCTCGACAAGACATACGGTCGGATGCTCGAACGCCGCTACCTCGCGCTGGTCCTCGCCGACCCGCGATACCGGGACGACGAACTGTCCGCCGACGACCTCGCCGGCTACGCCGCGAAGAAGGCCCGGGAGGCGTACCACTTCCCGGAATCGGCGACCAAGGGTGAGATCGTGCGTGCGGTCAACCCGTGGGTGATGGCCGAGCTGACCGCGATGGACCAGCGGCAGTCCCTCGAAGGACTCGGCTTGATGGGCGTGCGGCTGTTCCGCCCACGCCGCGCCGAGCTGCCGCCCGGCTTCGCCAAGATCGGCCTGACCGACGACGAGACCTGGGGGTTGTTCGAGGAACTGCTCAAGATAGTCCGGCTCCAGGGCGCGATCACCCTCCTCGACGACGTCGACATCAAGGCCGAGATCTTCGCACCCCGCAACGCCAACATCCGGATCCGCTCGACGGGTTCGGACGCCACCAAGAACATCATGAGCTGGCTTCCGGGCGGTCGCCCCGGCACCACGAACAACCGAATCCTGCTGGTCCGCAAGGTGTTGGAAGCGCTGGGATCGGACATGGCCGCCGATCGCCTGCTCCAGGCGTGCTGGACGTTCCTTGTCGAGAACGGCTACCTCAAGCTCGCAGCGGACAAGTTCGCCGGCGACACCTACCAGGTCGATCACGAGAAGCTTCGCATCCGCTCCGGCGCGGACTGTGCCTGGTACCAGTGCTCGGTGTGCAGACGACTGACCGCCAACGACCTTCGCGGTGTGTGCCCGCAGGGCACCTGCGCAGGAACGGTGACACCGTTCGAGATTCCCGCCGTCGAACAGGACAGCCACCACTATCGGACGATGTACCGGACGATGAATCCGGCGCCACTGTCGGCGAAGGAACACACCGCGCAGTGGGCGTCGAAGAAGGCGGCGTCCATTCAGAAGGAGTTCATCGACGGCAAGGTGAATGTGCTGTCCTGCTCGACCACCTTCGAACTCGGCGTCGACGTCGGCGATCTCCAGTCGGTGGTGCTGCGGAACATGCCGCCGAAGACCGCGAACTACGTGCAGCGCGCCGGCCGTGCCGGCCGCCGCGCCGCGTCCGCCGCATTGGTGCTCACCTACGCCAAGCGCAGCTCCCACGACCTGTCCAAGTACCAGAACCCGGTGTCGATGATCGCCGGCGAGATGCGTATCCCGTGGATTCCCATCGAGAACGAGCGCATCGCCCGACGGCACGCACACTCCGTTGCCCTCGCTGCGTACTTCCGGGACCGCTACGAGAACGACGGCCTCAGCTGGAAGCACGCCGGCGACTTCTTTTCCCCGACCGAGGATGGTCAGGACTCGCCCGCGCAGCAGGTGCGGCAGTTCCTCACCCCGGTTCCGGACCGGGTGGACGCCGCGCTGAGGGACGTGCTGCCACCCCCGCTCCTTTCCTCGATCGGTGTCGACGACGGCACCTGGGTGGAGCGCCTGTGCGATCTGCTGGCGATCGCCGAACAGGAGATCTGCACCGACCTCGACACCTACCGTGCGCTGATCGAGGAGGCCAAGGCCGCCGACAAACTGGCGTTCGGTGGCCGCCTTCAGAAGACATTGCGCACCATCGAAACCCGTCAACTGTTCGGCTATCTCGCGAACAAGAACATCCTGCCCAAGTACGGATTCCCCGTCGACACCGTCGAACTGCGCACCGTGCACTGCGAGGGCGACGTCGGCGGGTCGCTGGAACTGTCCCGCGACCTGAGCCAGGCCATCTACGACTATGCGCCCGGAAACCAGATCGTGGCCGGCGGCAAGCTGTGGACCTCCCGCGGACTGCACAAGCTCCCGAAGCGGGAGCTGGTCGAACTCAAGTACCGGACATGCCGGGACTGTGGGCAGTTCCAGAGCGGACGCGAACTCGACATCGACGAGGTCTGCCCCAGCTGCCAGCAGCAGTTCGACAAGATCCGCACGTTCGTCGTCCCGGAGTTCGGGTTCGTCGCCGACCGGAAGGTCGAGGACGTCAAACCCGAGCCACCCGAACGGCGTTGGGGCGGAAGCAGCTACGTCGAGAGCCTCGGCGAGATCAGTGACCCGTTCCCGTGGGTCTCCACAGGAGGTGTGGAGGTGCGGGCGCGTGCCGGCACCCGCGCGCGGATGGCGGTGATCTCCGACGGTGGTGGGCCGGGATTCCTGTTGTGCGGGCGTTGTGGGTGGGCGACGTCGGTCGCCGGGAAGGGCGGCAAGGCGACCAGGGGCGCGCACAAGCACCCGGTGACGGACAAGCCGTGCGAGGGCTCCACCCGGATCGTCTCCCTGGCCCACCGCTACGAGACCGACATCGCCGAGCTCTCGTTCAGCTCGATCGCCTACGACAGGGGCTCCGTGGGACGGTGGCTGTCGGTGCTCTACGCGCTGCTCGAAGGCGCCTCCGAGGCGCTCGAGATCAGCCGCGACGACATCGAGGGAACGCTGTCGTGGACGGCGGACGGCCGACGCAGTCTCGTCCTGTTCGACACCGTCCCCGCTGGCGCCGGCGCGGCCAAGAAGATCGCCGAGAACCTGGACAAGGTCATCCAGTTCGCGGTCGACCGGGTGACCCGATGCGACTGCGGAGAGGAGACCTCGTGCTACGGCTGCCTGCGCTCGTTCCGCAACGAACGCCACCACGAGCAGCTGTCCCGCGAGGGTGCGCTGTCGATCTTCGCGGAACTCGAGGTCGAGGCGACGCCGGAGGTCGTGGACGGTCCCTGGGGTGAGGAACTGGCATACACTGCCCAGACCGTCGTCGAGCTGCTGCTGGCGCTGTCGCTGCGCGGTGTCGCCAAGCCCGACCTGGGCACCGACCTGGGGAAGAACTACTGGCCCGTCGAAGCGGTGTGGCCCGAGGTGCGCGTCGTCCTCGTCGACGGAGAAGATCCGGACCGGGACTACGAGCTCATTGACGAGGGGTACACGGTGATCAACGCGGAGGACACCGATGCCGACCAGCTGGTGCCACTGCTGCCGACGGTCTGATCAGTCGGCGGCGCCGTACTGCTCGGCGAGCTGATGGTAGATGGGGGAATCGCCGGCCTCACCCGATCCGGACGGGATCGGGTGAGCGCCGCCGGTCTTCTGAGAGAGGGCCGGAAACGCCTCATAGATAACTTCGAGCAACTGCGCCGCCATCGCGGCGTCGATCTGGATCGACTGGCTGCTCTTCGGCTTCGACTTGCGCTGATCCGACCCGAACGTCGACAGGTGCAGCAGAAGCTCGCCGTCTGCATCGAGGACCGTGCTGTGAAAGCAGTCGACCAAGCTGGTGTGCGCGGTGATCGACTGGGTTCCCTTGTCGAGGGAGCGGATTCGTGCCATGTCGGCATGGTATGCCGACGCGGTTGTCGACCGGCACCCGACTGGTGGCAGTCTTTCGCCTCTGAGCAACCAGCCACGTGCATCCCTAACCGAACCAATCACTCGGACTTGTGGAGAGTCTCGAATGCCGTCGTGCCGTTCACCGCATCTCGAAGACCTGTCGTTTCATCGGGAACGGGACATACCGTGACCGTGCGTAGCGCACCTCGACCGAATGAGGTCCCGAACCGGCGCCCGCCGGGTACGTGCCGACGAACAGCTCGCCCGTTGCGTACGGTCCACCCAGCTTCGTCCATCCGCTGGGCCACAAATGATTGGGATGGACCGGTTCGAGTGTGCGAAATTGAAACCGACGTATCGGTGTCGGTCCGGCCGAACGCCAGATGAACCGGTCGGGTGTGACATCGTCGAGCGTCGCGGATGCGCCCCGATTCTCCAGGTTGAGAATCAGTGCGAACACGGACACCGCGATCGCGGATATCGAGAGGTAGTCGGAGACAGATGGTTGCACAGCCCGATGGTCCCCGATGGGTATGACAACCTCCTTCGTGTCGCCGACGCAGTGTCCTCGACAAGGGACAGGACGCTCTACCTGTGTTGCTCGTAAGTGCCGCCAAGGCTGACCGAACCCTTGTCTAAGTGGTGCACGCGCCGACGCATCAGAACCGGTGCAGCACCACGTGGCCGGCGCGGGAAGGCCGGCCCAACTTGATCAGGGTGTGAGCGGCGCCGTCGCGTGCGCGAGTCCGACGCTCGGTTACAGTGCGCGTCGTGACCTCCTCGGTGAATCTCGCGTCGGTGAACCACCCTGCCGTACTGAAGGCAATCGCCGAGTTCGACGACTTGGGGCAGGCGGAGTTCCTCCGGCGACGAGGCTTCGCCGAAGCACGCAACTTTCGGCTCGTGCACGACGGACGCTTCTACGACTCGAAGGCGATTGTCGGTGTTGCCCACGGCTATGTGACCGGCCGATTTCTCGACAACGCCGAGTTCTCGGGCGGACTGGCAACCGTCGCGGATTGCCTGACGCAGCTGGGTTTCGTCGTCGATCACGGTGGGAAGCATGCGAGGGGCGGGTTGCTATGGGATCTCGAGAACACCAAGGTGTTCACGCGGGGCGGCAAGAGCGCGGCCTACAAGTTCGTCGTGCTGCGGTGGGCGGTGAGCGGCCCCGACCCGCAGCGTGAACCGGTCGCGCTGTCCAAGGTCCGTGACGAGCTCGCCGAACTCCTCGCGCCTTTCGCCGTTGCCGACTCCGCACCCCACCCCGCCGAACCTTGGGTCGCGCTGCGTAGCAGTGGGTGGTGGACGCTCGAGCTGCCGGACGGTGTCGACGAGGCCGCACTCACCCATCAGCAGCTACGGTCGCTCGCGGTCAAGGAAGACCTCGCGGCGGGGCTGAACGTTGCTGTCCGGGAGAAGCTCCGCCATCCGGCCTGGCGCGACGAGGCGGTCGCCGTCCTCTCGCGACGAATCAACGAGTTGTCGGCCCACATCTGAGGCGTGGTTTCGCTGACGGGTTCGTGATGCGGTGAGGTCGTCGTGATCGCCTCGTTAAGAATTGGCCCACCGCGTCGGGCAGGTCAGAACCGACTGCACTGGGTTCGGGATGTCACGTTCGACGAGGACCGCTCCGCCGTCCGCACCGGCACCGGTCCGCAGGTGATGGCCACGATCCGCAACACCATCGTCAGCGTCCTCCGCTTGGCCGGTCACGACAACATCGCTGCCGCGCTACGGCATCAGAGCCGCAACCCGCACCGGCCGGTAGACCTGCTTCATGCGGCTATGCGACTTTCCCTGGGCGTCAGGCGAATTACACCCGTCCCTACCAATAACGTCGGACGGGTGGGATACGTTTCTGGCCATGGCAAAGTTTCCGAAGGTTCGGCAACAGAACATCGCAGTCTTTGGTGAGTCAGGGTCTGGCAAGACCGTGCTGGTGTCATCGTTCTACGGCCGCACCCAGGAGGGCTCCTACAAGAACGACCTCTGGGATCTCGTTGCCGACAAGGCCGGGCAGGGAAATCGTCTGTACAAGATCTATCTCGGCATGCGAGACAACGCACAGACGCCCATTCAAACCCGCGTTGCAAACACCACATACGACTTTTCGGTCAAGCTCAAGGCCGGCGAAAGCGATGAGGAAGAAAAGCGTCCATTCGACGAGTTGCACCTGGCATGGCACGACTACCCGGGTGAGTGGTTCGAGGACGATCCCAGTAGCGAGGAAGAGTGTCAGCGCCGGATCGACACCTTCAGGACCCTTCTCAGTTCGGATGTTGCCCTCCTCCTCGTGGATGGACAGAAACTCCTTGACCACCGCGGCGAGGAAGAGCGATACCTCAAATCCCTCTTTCACAACTTCCACCAGACCTTGGCTCGACTCAGGGGTCCTCTCCTCGGCGAGGACGGGCCGCTGATCGAGTTCCCTCGAATCTGGATCCTGTCGCTGTCCAAGGCTGATCTTTTCCCCGACTGGGACGTGAATACGTTCCGCGACCTCGTCATCCTGAAGGCTGCCGACGATATCGAGAGGCTTCACTCGGAAATCGCGACAATGATCGTCACGCCGGACGCACTGTCCATCGGCGAGGACTTCATGCTCCTCTCGTCCGCCAAGTTCGAACTCAAGGCAGAAAGCGCAGAGCCGGTCGAGATCGACCTGAAACAACGCATCGGCCTTGACCTTGTACTCCCCATCGCGTCACTTCTGCCGCTGGAGCGCCGTGTCCTGTGGGAGAAGAAGATGGAGCTTCCGCGGAAGGTGGCTGACGCGCTCGCTGACGGGGCGGACGTGATCGCAGCGGCCTTGACGGGTGTCAAGTTCGCAGGATTCGAGAAGCTCCTGCGAATGGTCACCAAGAACAACCAGAAGGCCGAGTTCATGGCCAAAACTCTCCCTGCGGCGCTCGTTGCTGCGATCACGATCGTCGGCCCGAAACTCAGGGAGATGAACGAGGACGCGCGCGCGAAACACCTGTACCTGCGGGCCATGCTCACGCAGTTCAAGATCGACCTCGACCAAGCGGTGACCGAGAACGTGCTCAGGAAGCAGAAGTGACTGTGGGAGGGGTGTCTCGGTCACACCTCATCTGGGCGACTCGGGGCCGGAACTGGGGTTTTCGATTCTTGCTCGATGCAGGCCTGGGCGATCCGCTTCCAGAATACGAGCGTGCATTCGCCGAACTCACGGACGAACCCGCGGCGTGGCGCCGAAACGGACAAGTGGTCGCAGTGCGATTCCCGGACCCGGAGGGGCGACGAGACGCAGCGGGACGAGTCATCCCCCACGAGTTCGTGGTCTTTGGTGACGGGGCTGACGTCGTGAACTCCGTGTACGACGGGGAACAGCACCTGTGGCCACTGGTCGAGCGATCCTTCGAGCATGTGTGGGACGCCGATACGACGCCGTCCGCCGCCGACCTACGCTTCGAATGAGCCGCCTCAGCTGATATGTAGGAACGTTTGTCAAGAGGGCATGGTGAGGCGGGCCGGGGAGCTACCCTGATGGCACCTCGTAACTTCCTCGGCGAGTGCGTCGAGGATCCCGGTGTCGGACACTCGGACATGCATGGGCGAGGATGGGGCTGCGGGCACGACTCGTTCCTGGTTGTGACGATTGTGTAGGAACTTGAATCATCACCGCGACGGTCGTGCCCGCCCCAACCGACGTGTCTTGTCGGGCGCCATCTCTCCCTGAAGTCGCAGTCCAGCGGGTATCACTCATGAATTTGCCTGGGCCCTGGGGATGATAGTGGGGGTGCTCGGGCCGCAGGACCGCTTCCAGCTCGAACGAGAACTGTTGGGGCGCTTCGGTGATGGAAAGAACGAAGCTGTCTTCCAGGTAGACCGCAGACAGGCCGGGGATGGTGCTGTATTCGCGACTCACGGAATGTCCATTCGATCGGTGTGGTTGTCGGGTCTCTTGCGGGTGATCGAGGTCGACACGCGCCGGTTCGCTGTCGACCCGGTGCTCCTCCACCGCCTGGTCAGCTACTGCACGAACAACCCGGACGCCCGGTCCGAGCTCGGCGCGGACGCGGCCGTCACCCGCGCTCGCGCCCGCTACTATCCCAATCCCTCGGCCACTGTATGAGGGGGTACCACTGGCGTTCGATGGCAGCCCAGGCTGCTGGTAGTTGCCTGGGAAGAGGACTTCGCCGGGTCACGATCCGAACATCGACATTGCTGCGAAATTGTCGTGGGCCGCGAGATTCAAGGTGGCCTGGCGCAGCGTCTCAGCGAGCGATCGCAATACCTCGACCAGGGCGCTCCCGCTCGCATCGAACCTGTCCAGCACCGCCAATAACGGATTGGAGGCAGCGCCAGCCCAACTGCCGGTCCCTGTAAGTACCTCGGGCCGAACGGAGTCGAGGCGACTGGACAGGTCGCTGGTGAAGGCTTGCAGCCAGTCGCTCAGTTCACGGAATCTGTCGTGCTCTGAACCGAACATGACCGTTTCACTCATGCTTCCCACTTGAGTTCACCGCAATTCCCCTGCGTCAAAATAGCGTCGGCTCCGCCAGCGCCCCGCTGCGCGCTTCTTCCACCCGGGCGTTCCAGCGCTCCACCAACCAGCGTTCGACGAGCTCGGGGGAGGTCTCGGCCGTCCGCGCCCAGTGCTGGATCAGCTCGAGGTAGCGGTCGTATCGCCGGCGGGTGAAGCTGCTGACCGCCGGATCCTCGAGCCAGCCCTGGTGGATGAGGGTCGAGACGCCGTACTGGTCGAGAATCTGCGCGCGTATGCCGGAGACCTTGACGCCGACGGCCCAGAGGAACACCGTCGTCAGCGGGACCCCGACGTTCGGTAGCTCGGGCCATCCGGTGCCCGACGTGTAGTCGTAGTTGGGGAGTCGCTTGTCGTGCACGAGTTGGTCGATGGTGGCCTTGACCGCGGCGTGCCGATGCACGTTCGGTGCGGTGAACCGGTTCGACACGTCCGGGAACCGTTTCGCCGCACGACGCTTCGCGTGGCCACTCCGCCACGCCGCGCACAGGTAGAGCAGCCCGAGACCCTCGTGGTCGGCGTCCACGAGATCGCTGGCCAGGCACAGGTCGTTTCGCAGCACGGTCGCCTTGCCGCCTTCGACGATCCGGCCGTCGAGGTCGCGCCCCTTGAGCCGGATCTCCTGCTCGTCGCCCTCGAGGTGCCCGTTCCACCAGTCCAGGTCGACGAGTGCGCCGTCATCGAGGATGTGGATGTCGTAGGTCCGGGACTTGCACCACAGCACGCAGTCCTCGGGCGGCTCGAACCCCTCGTCGAACGAATGCATGCCGCTCATGATGGCAGCGCGTGTCGACAGGATCGGGGAGGCGCGGCGTGCGTCCCTACGGTTACGACGCCACGAACCGTGCCTCCACGTCGGCGCTGATCGTCACCCGATCGGGCTCGAGGACCAGTTCGGGGCCGGCACCGTCGAGGGAGGCGGCCATCGCCTTCATCGGCATCGCCGACCGCAGCATTCCGCCGCCGACCGGGGTCGGAGTGGTCGGCGGGCCCAGCATGCCGGGGTCGGCGATCGCGACGGCCTGAAACACGGTGAAGCCCAGGCTCTCCGTGTACCCCTGCGCCTTCGCGATGGCGTCGAGCACGGCGAGGTGCCGGACCTTCGCGACCCGTTTCGCCTCCGCTTTGCGGCTCATCCACCACCGCAGGTGTTCGACGCTGACGGCCTCGACCTCGGAGACCCGGCTCACGAACGGGCCGACGGCACGGAAGTCGGTGAACGTGACCGTGAACGCCGCCGACGACTGGTACAGCCACGGCCGTTTCTTGCCCTCAGGGTTGTAGGGCCGGTGCCGGTTGTGCTGCACCTGGTCGAGCGTCCACCGCTTGACGGGGCTGTTCTCGTGTTCGCGCAGCGCGGTGATCAGGTCGGTGACCGCGGTGATCGCCGCCTGGGCCGGCTCGGCCGCCGCCTCGCGGGTGGCGCCGTCGGCGTGCACCCGCAGCAGCACCGTGCAGCGGTTCGGGGCGAACTCGCGTTCGGCGTGGCCGGTGACGGTGATGGTCACGGAGTGAGAGGTCATCAGCAAAGTGTGCCAGGCAGGCCGGACGTACCGGCGTCGCTCGGGCGCGTCGCGCGGGTCCGGTGGCGCGGGGGAGTGGGTCCGCAGCCGGGGGAGGCATCCCCGCCCAGCTTGAGCCTCGCCGATTGCGTCAATTAGCGCATTAATGATCTAATCGGGCTCGCAACGGAAAGGGGCCGCAATGATCACCTTCTTGAACTCGACGGCGTTCACCGCGTTCGGTGCACCGACCACGTGGGCCGAGGTCCTCGGTTTCGTCACCGGCGCCGTGTGCGTCTGGCTGGTGGCCCGGCAGTCGGCGTGGAACTGGCCCGTCGGCATCGCCAACAACCTGGTGTGGATCCTGCTGTTCGCCACCGCCGGCCTCTACGCGGACTCCGGCCTGCAGATCGTGTACATCGCCCTCGCCGTGTGGGGATGGTCGAACTGGGTGCGCAATTCGGCCGGTGCGACGTTGCCGGTCACCGGAACCAGCGCGCACGAATGGGCGTGCCTCGCGGCCGCGGGCGTCGCTGGAACCGCCGCGCTGACCGTCCTGCTGGACACCGCGACCTCCTCGACCGTCCCGTTCTGGGACGCCGTCACCACCGTGCTGTCACTGCTCGCCACCTGGGGGCAGGCGACGAAGCGCTGGGAGTCGTGGCTGCTGTGGATCGCCGCCGACCTGATCTACATCCCGCTCTACCTGCACAAGGGCCTGACGCTGACGGCGGTGCTGTACGCCGCGTTCCTGCTGCTGTGCGTGCGCGGCCTGCTGGCCTGGCGCCGCTCGCGCCTCATCGCCGAACCGGCTCTCCTGGAGGTGATCTGATGTACCGGCATGCCCTGGTGATCGGCAAGTTCTACCCACCGCACGTCGGACATCACCACCTGGTGCGCTCGGCGGCCGCGGTCGCGGACCGGGTCACCGTCCTCGTGATGGCGTCGGCGGCCGAGTCGATCCCGTTGGCGGACAGGGTGTCCTGGATGCGGGAGACTCACCGCGCCGACACCGGTGTCGCAGTGACCGGTGTCGCGTGCGACGCGCCGATGGACCTCGAGTCGGAGACCGTGTGGGCCGCGCAGGTCGCCTGCATGAAGGCCGCCGTCCGCCGCGTCACCGACGTCCCCGTCGACGCGGTGGTCTCCAGTGAGAGGTACGGCGACGAACTCGCCGAACGAATGGGTGCGATCCATGTGTGCGTCGACCCCGGGCGCGTCGCGCACCCAGTCTCCGGGACCGCGTGCCGCGCCGACCTCGCCGGCCACTGGGACGACCTCGCAGCCGCCACCCGCGCCGGGTTGACCACGCGGATCGTGTTCCTCGGTGCCGAATCCACCGGCACCACCACCGTCAGCCGCGCCGTCGCCCACCACTACCGCGACCGCGGCGGCGTGTGGGAGCGGACGCGGTGGGTGCCCGAGTACGGCAGGCAGGCCACCGTCGACAGGCTCGACGCCCTCCGTCGTCGTCGACCCGACGCCGAGATGGACGACATCGTCTGGACCGGAGCCGACTTCGCCGCCATTGCGGCCAGGCAGACACAGCTGGAGGAGCGGGCCGCACGGCTTGGCTCACCGGTGCTGATCTGCGACACCGACGCGTTCGCGACCACGGTGTGGGAACGCCGCTACCTCGGCGCCGCGCACGGACATGCTGTCGCACCGGACCGCCGGGCGCTGTATCTGCTGACCGACCACGTGGGAGTCCCGTTCGTGCAGGACGGGATTCGCGACGGGGAACACCTGCGCGCCGACATGACCGGTTGGTTCGAGGACGCCCTCACCGGATCCGGGCGGTCGTGGGTGCTGCTCACCGGCACGCTGGAGGAACGGGTGGCGCTGGCGGTGCGGGTGGTCGACCAGGCCCTTCGTCTGAACTCCACGTTCGCGGGCCCGATGTGACCGACCGGATCCCACACGGGCTCACCGAATGTGGGATTCGGTCAGTCGGAATGACCGGATCCCACACTCGGTCAGAAGTAGGTGAGCGGTCAGCGCGCCCCGGCGGTGACGGGCAGCGACTCGTCGCGGCGCAGGGAGAAGAAGTAGGGGCGATCCGAGCCGCGCAGGTCCATCCACCCGATGACGGTGTCGTCGTCGATGCGGCGGAACACATCGTTGATCGGGTGGGCGTCGTAGATCATCGTGGCGGTGTCGACACCGCGGAAGGCGGTGCTGCGCAGCCGCGCCTTCGGCTTCCGTGTCGCGACCAGTGGGCGGGCCGCGGTGACGAGGCGGGACAGATCCCGGCCTTCGAACGACGGGACGACGCTGCTCATCAGCAGGTTGAACGGGACCCGCCGCGGATCCAACGCCCACAGCGACGCGCCGCCCGCAGCGGGGAAGAGTAGCGGGTGCACGGTCTCGGCGTCGACGAACTGCTTACCCCACCAGCCGCTGGCGTCGAGCATGCCGTCCATCTTGTTGCCGGTGCGCAGCTCCGCGCCCCGCCACGTCCCGATCATGAAATCCGGGGTGGCGGGGGCGGCGTCGTCGAACACGGCGCGTGCCTCGTCGACCGTCGCGCGCTGCTCCGCGATGATCCGTTCCGCTACCGACATGCTGTTGTCCTCCTGGCCGTAGTTAACGGCCATTCTCCACAGCGGTGGGGCTCGGCGGAAGGGATCGAGCGGTCGAATCTAGGCGACCAGATCCTGGTACTCGGGGTTCTGCGCGACGAACTTCTCCACGTACGAGCACGACGTGGCGATCTGCACGCCATCGGCGCGGGTGGCGTCCAGCGCGGCGGAGACGAGCTTGCCGGCCAGGCCCTGACCGCGGAACGCGGGATCGGTGACGGTGTGATCGAAGTCGCGGACCTTGCCGATCACCGTGTAGTCGGCGTGCCCGGCGACGGTGCCGTCCACGAGGATCTCGAAACGATTCTGCTCCGGCTTGTGCTCGATGGTGTGCGCCACGGCCTGTGTCCCTTCGTCTGCGTGATTGCCCCGCACGTTACCGATGCGAAGCACTGTCCGGTCCAACCGCCCGGCTGTGCCCGCTATTCCTCCCCGATACGCCGGCCGCGCAGTGACCCGAGTTCCGCTCAGCGGGCGTCATGCCGCCGACATGGTTCCTCGCCGGGGATTCTGTCGAGATGTCCTGCCGCATGCGTCAGGCCTGCGCTGCGATCACCAAGGGGCTGGGTTCGCCGGTGTTGACGGCGGAGGGCGCCGCTCCGGCTCCATGGCGGAATTCTGCATCGTGGCGACTACCGGGGGTGCCGCGACTGCTGGGGCCGCGATGAGTTCGAGTGTCGCGATTGATGACGTGGGCGGCGGTGCGGGAACGGTGGTGACTGCTGACATGGCTGGCACACGATCTTCGACGTGGCCGACTCGGCAGGAGGTCGTCGAAGACCCGCCGGTTGAGCTCGATTCGCTGCCGCGCCCCGCGACCGAGGCGACGGCAGCAGTGGCGACGGCGCCGCTCGTGATCCACCGCCTGTTCGTTCGGCTCCATTGCGTGCCAGTGTCATTCATTCGTCTGACAGCTGTTTGGCGTATGGCCTTGCCTGTCACCTGGGACGGGAGTCTTGAAGGCGGCCGGTGGCCGACCGGTCTGAGAGCAATGATGTGGACACGGTCGGGCATCGCGAATGCGGATGAAGTGTCTGTTACTCGAATCCCTCTATAAAGCGCTTTAGGGCAACGATTTACGATTTGATCACCTCGAGAGCGTGATTGCTGAACTCCTCGACTCGATCTACCCAGCTAATCTTCAGAGAAGGAACCATGGCAGACCCGAATCAGCCCTTTCCTGGGCAGTCGTACCCGTACCCTCCGCAGCAGCCGGCGAAGAAGAGGCGACGGATCTGGCCGTGGATCGTGATCGGCGTTCCGGTGCTCTTGTTCGGTGCGTGCACCGTCGCCGCGGTGTCGAGCGTTGGCGGCGACGAGAAGGCAACCGTCACAGCAGCCTCCGACAACGGAGCGCCCGCCGCGAACGCTGGGCCCGATTTTCCGGGGAAGCTCGCCAAGGACACTGCAGCGCTCGCGGGAGACACCATCACGCGAGACGATTTGGAGTACACGGTCACTCCGTTGCAGGTCTTCGAGCCCCGATACGGGTCGACGAGCTACCTCTGCAGCGACGTCACGATCAGAAACGTCGGTGCCAAGCAAAATGACTTCAACGGTTACATCGATTGGAGCATGCAGGATCCGAACGGCGCGATCCGCGACGCCACGTATGCGCCCGATGTCGAGCACCTGGAATCCGGCCAGCTCGCGCCTGGTGGTCTCGCGTCGGGCAGCGTGTGCTTCGAAGTCCGTGGTGGCGCCGCAGCGCCTGGAGCCCACATTGTTTTGTTCGAAGACACATTCTCCCTCTCGTCCGATCGCATCGCCTGGATCAACACGCTGTAGGAGTGCGCCTGCCTGCAGCCCTGCGAAATCTTCAGTGGCAGGGCATCTTGCCGACTGGTTCGGGGCTGCGGGCAAGGCGGTTGTGTCGCTCAAATATGTAGCAGGGCAATAAATCTCGATCGCCGACGCGCCGTCGTCCGTCTGCGATGGTCCCATGAGTGATCGAGAACCCAGTGGGTTCCGGATTGCCGGGGCGCCCCAGACCTCGTGTCGTTCGCTTGCCTCGCGTCGCCGTGCAGTGGCGTGCGGCGAGGCGCCGTCAGCTGGCGCGGCGGACCCAAAGTGCCGCTTTGTCAGCGCCGTTCCTTCGGCCGACATCGGCGACGTCGGAGCCAGATCCGTACTCATGAGTTCAACCAGCAGGTCCCGAGTCCCTCTACGAATTGGAACTGAATTGCGCAAGATCGCTGTTGCCGCCGTCTCCGCGGCGGCCGCCGTAGGGTTGGCTCTCGCCAACACCGGCACCGCCAACGCCATCACGGACCGCTTTGGCTCCGGGTGGTGGGAGGTCCACAAGGACATCTACACCGGCGTGTACGAGGCACAGGCTCCCAGTGACTGGCTCACCTGCCGAGTCAGCTTCTACAACTCGGACATCAATCAGATCGGGCTTCACGAGAGTGTGAATCAGCGCGTTCGGATGACCGTGGGCTGGAACGTCCACATCGTGAGCACCTCAAACGGGTGCGGCATGTGGACCCGCGTCGGTGACGCACCGCCGCCCCCGCCCGTCGATCCCACTCCGCTCCTCATCGGGGCGGGTGTCGCAGCCGGGCTCGGCTCCGCTGCGGTCGGCAGTTCAGTGCTGCCTGGCGTGATGATGATTGCGGCGACCGGCTCCGCCGGGGCATAGCAATCACGCCGTCGCGGGCCCCGGATTCGCACGAGCCCGGGGCCTGCTGACGCTCGTCATCTCGCCGCCTCGGCGACCCACTGAGTGGCGATCGATGCGGACGTTCGTCCGAGCAAGATGTGCGGAAATGGTCGTGTCGCAGTGTCCCTGTCAGGTGCCTGGTCGCCTCGCCGACCGAGGCTGCAACTAGGTGACCAGCCCCGCGCGGAAGGCGGCGAGGGCGGCCTCCACGCGGTTGCGGGCGCCGAGCTTGGTGAACAGCGACGAGATGTGCGTCTTGACGGTGGTCTCGCTGAGGTAGAGCGTGCCGGCGATCTCGGAGTTCGACGCCCCGGTCGCGAGGGTCCGCAGCACGTCGCTCTCCCGGGCGCTGAGGAGTCGAAGGTTCGGCGGCGGGGATCCGGGGGCCGCGGCCGGGGCGTTGGCGACGATGCGTCGCAGCGAGTCCTGACTGAAGAGCGTGTTGCCCGAGGCGACCGCGCGGACGGACTGCTGGAATGTCTCCGGCGGTTCGTCCTTCGACAGGAAACTGTGCGCACCCGCGGCGACCGCCTGGACGACGAGGTCGTCGACGTCCATCGCGGTCATCGCGATGACCCGCGGCGGATCGGGCAGCGCCATCAGTGCCCGGGTGGCGTCGAGCCCGCCGACGCGGCGCATCTTCAGGTCCATCAGCACGACCCGCGGTCGGTGGACCGCGACCGCGGCGGGGACCTGGTCGCCGTCGTCGACATCGGCGACGACGACGATGTCACCGGTGGCCGTGAAGATGTCCGCGACGCCCCGCCGGACGAACGGGTCGTCGTCGGCGATCAGCACGGTGATGGTGTCAGCTCCAGTCATGGTGCAGACAAGGCTATTCCCCGGGTACGACAGCGTGGATCGGGGAGGCGTTGCGGCTCAGGCGAACCAGGGGAGCCAGCAGTCGACGACGAACTCACCGTCGCGAACGCCCGCGTCGTAGGTGCCGCCGATGTCGCGAACCTGTTCGGACAGCCCCTGCAGACCGGCACGTGAACCCTCCGGAACGGTGACCGGCTGGGCGCTCAGCACGTTACGGATGCCGATGCGGATGCCGTCGTAGTCGGCGCCCGTGACGTAGATCCGAACGGTCTGATCGCTCGCGTACTTCTGCACGTTGGTCAGCGACTCCTGGACGACCCGGAACGCGACATGCCCCGACACGGTGCCGACGTCGCCGGGCCGCAGGTCGGTGAACAGCGTGGCGTGGATGCCGGCGGCCCGCGCGGACTGCACCAGCTCGGCGATGGCGTCGATGCCCTGGTGACCGCTCGGGCCCGCTCCCGGCGCCGCGGTGCCGCGCAGCACGCCCACGATGTGCTTGAGGTCGTCGAGCGCGCCATGCGCGGTGGCCCGGATCATCGACGCCGTGTTGGCGACCTTCTCCGGATTGTCCGCGCCGTTGACCTGCAGGGCGCCCGCGAACAGGGAGATGCGGCTCAGGCTCGCGGCGAGCGTGTCGTGCATGTCCCGGGCGATGCGGGTGCGCTCCTCGGTGCGGATCATCTCGTCGCGCATCGCGTAGGTCTGCTCGGTGGCGCGGTCCCGGACGTCCTCGGCCGCGGCGAGTTCCGTGCGGGTGTGCTTGAGCAACGCCACCCCGACGACGATCGCGACCAGCACCGCCGCGACCAACCACGGGATCCACAGCGCGATGTCCCAGTCCGGTTTCGGCGCACCCACTTCCGGCTTCGTCGACCCCATCGTGAGGACCGAGTTGTCCCGGGTGCGGTGCGCGTCGTAGGTCAGCGACACCCCGCACGCCAGGAACACCGCGACCGACGCCGCCGCGAGACGCTGGCCGCGCTCGGAGCCTGCGATCGCGTACAGCACGATCAGCGCCGCCGTGGCGTCGGTCGAGAAGAACATCGGCCCCGCCAGCGCGATCGCCAGCACCAGCCACGGACGTTCGTGGCGCCACACCAGCGCCGCGGCGGCCACGAGATTGAGCACCGTGCCGAGCCCGAAATTGAGCGGGTGGATGTTCCCCGAGGTCCCCGACAGCCCGAGTGTCATCAGCGTGCAGAACACGCTCAGCGTCACCGCGCCCGTCGTCCAGGCTCGGCGACGGATCGTCTCGGATATCGCGGTCACCCAAGGAAGGCTACGCAGCGACACCGACACCCCGACATCCGCCGAATGGTCGGCCATTCGCCCCACGGTCCGACCGAAAGGACCAGGCGGACGGCCCGATCGGACGAGGCGCCGAGCATGGTCCGTCGGGTGAGCTGTAACCACCCCCGCTCGGTCGGCGCCCCGACCGCGTCGACGAGCGGCTCGGCAACGCTGGACCCGAAACGAGGAGACCTGACATGACCAACCCGAACCTGCCGGACCCCGGGCTGCCCTACCCGAACCAGCCGCAGCTGCCGCCGCAGAAGAAGCGGCGGATCTGGCCGTGGATCGTCATCGGCGTGCCCGTGCTGCTGTTCGGTGCGTGCAGCATTGCGATGGTGTCCAGTGTGGGTGGCGAGGAGAAGGCCACCGTCACAAGCGGATCCGGTGACGGCGCGCCGGCCGCGGGTCGCGGGCCCGAGTTCCCGGGCAAGCTCGACAAGGACACCGCGGCGCTGGCCGGGGACACGATCACCCGCGACAACCTCGAGTACACCGTCACACCGCTGCAGCCGTTCAGCGCCCAGTACGGGCTCGGGGACTACCTGTGCAGCGAGGTCACCATCCGGAACGTCGGCGACAAGCAGAACGACTTCAACGGCTACGTGGATTGGAGCCTGCAGGACGCCGGCGGCGCGATCCGCGACGCCACCTACGCGCCGGACCACGAGGCGCTGAACTCCGGTCAGCTCGCCCCGGGCGGCCAGGCGTCGGGCAGCCTCTGCTTCGAGGACCGGGGCGGCGCCGCACCCGGAACCTACGTCGTGCTGTTCAAGGACACCTTCTCCCTGAGCTCCGACCGCATCGCCTGGGTCAACACACTCTGACGCCAGTGGCTTCCGCCCCTCCTGGATGGGTGAGGACCGGGAGTTGTCCCGCCCGGGGGTGTCGTCGAGGGGTCGGCACGGTCGGGTGGGCTCGCGCGGCCGGGTGAAGCGAATACGACGAAAGCCCGTGCGGCACAGGGTGCGCACGGGCTCTCGCTCGATCAGATCAGCTCAGGCCGAGCTCGCCGACGATCAGCACCAGGCTGTTGACGGTGTTGGTGATCGACTTGACGACACCGGCGCCGACCAGGTCGGCGCTGCCGACGGGGATCATGACGAGAGTCTCGAGGGAACCCATGGAAAAACCTCCGTGAAGTGGCAGGGCGCGACGGCGAGCCCTGCGAGTATGTGGCCCGACGTGGGGTCGTCGGGCCGGGTGCCGCGACGTCAGAGCCGCGGCGAGCCGCTCAATCGATGGAGCGGCTCGGTGATCAGCTGCCGAAGACGCCCGACAGCACGCCGAGCAGGTACTCGAGCGCCGACAGGGTCTCGCTCTGCTCCAGGAGGTCCGTGACCGATCCCATGTTCTTCTCCTTCGCATGAAGAGCTACCGCTCACCGTGAATACGGTGAGCGGCAAGGCTTTCGGGGTGTTCTCGCGCGGGGTGCCCGGGAACTAAGGGCATGCTAACAGGTTGATCGTCCGGGTGGGGACGCCAGGTTTCGGGGCCGGTCAGTCCAGCAGTTCGCGGATGTCGTCCGCGGTCAGGCCGGTGGTGAACGCGCCGCCGTCGTCGACGACGGAGGAGAACAGTTCCGACTTGCGGGCCTTGAGCGCCATCACCTTCTCCTCGATGGTGTCCTTCGCGATCAGCCGGTACACCATCACGTTGCGGGTCTGCCCGATCCGGTGCGTGCGGTCCACGGCCTGCGCCTCGGTCGCCGGGTTCCACCACGGGTCCATCAGGAAGCAGTAGTCCGCCTCGGTGAGGTTGAGCCCGAACCCGCCCGCCTTCAGACTGATCAGGAACACCGGGTCGTCCCCGTTCTTGAAGTCGTCGAGCACCTTCGCGCGGCCGCGGGTGCTGCCGTCCAGGTAGGCGTGGCCGATTCCCTCGGCGTCCAGCCGCTGGCGCACCCGGTCCAGGAAGCTCGTGAACTGGCTGAACACCAGCGCCCGGTGCCCGCCGGCGACGACGTCCTCGAGCTGCTCGAGCAGCGCGTCCACCTTCGCCGACCCGACCGCACCGTGCCCGTCGTCCACCAGCGCCGGGTCCAGACTCAGCTGGCGCAGCACCGTCAGCGACCGCAGGATCGTGAACCGGTTGGAGTCGAGGTCCTCGACCAGGCCGAGGATCTTCTGCCGCTCGCGCTGCAGGCGGGTGTCGTAGAGCTGGCGGTGCCGCGGCGAGAGCTCCACCTCGAGCACCTGCTCCTGCTTGGCGGGCAGGTCCGCGGCGACCTGCTCCTTGGTGCGGCGCAACATCAACGGCCGGATCCGGCGGCGCAGCTGCGCGAGAAGGTCGGCGTCGCCGTTCTTCTCGATCGGGGTGCGGTAGAACTCCTGGAACCTCGTCGGGTTCGGGAACAGCCCCGGCGCGGTGATCGACAGCAGCGACCACAGCTCCATCAGGGTGTTCTCCATCGGGGTGCCGGAGATCGCGACCTTGGTCGGCGCCTCGATCTGCCGCATCGCCTGATACGCCTTGGAGCGATGGTTCTTGACGAACTGCGCCTCGTCGAGCAGCAGCATCGACCACGGCAGCGCCTGGTACTCGTCGGCGTCGAGGCGGGCCAGGGTGTACGAGGTCACGACGACATCCGCGCCGTCGATCGACTCCGCCAGCGCCGCGCCGCGTTTCATCGCCGTCTCCGACATCGCGACCACCCGCAGGTGCGGCGCGAACCGGGCCGCCTCCGACGCCCAGTTCGGCACCACCGACGTCGGCGCCACGATCAGCACCGGGTGGTCCGCCGGATTCTCCTGCCGCGCATGACAGATCAGGGCCAGCGACTGCACCGTCTTGCCGAGACCCATGTCGTCGGCGAGGATGCCGCCGAGCCGGTTCGACCACAGGAACGCCAGCCAGCGGAACCCGTCGAGCTGATACGGCCGCAGCGTCGCCCCGAGGGAGGCGGGCGGGTTCAGTTCGGCGGTCTCGGTCAGCTCCAGCAGCCCCTGCACCTGTTCGCGCCACCGCGCGGCCTGCCGCTCCACCACCCCGAGCGCCGCCAGCTCCTCCCACAGCCCGGCCTGGAACCTGCTCAGCCGCAACCGGTTCGGATCCTGGTCGTGCAGGTCGCGGGCCTCAGAGATGAGCGACTTGAGACGCTGCAGCTCCGGCTTGTCCAGCGACAGGTACGCGCCGTCGGGCAGCAGCAGGTGCGAGTCGCCGGCGCTGAGCGCGGTGAAGACGTCCTTGAACGGCACCGGCCGGTCCTCGACACGGACGGTGATCGACAGGTCGAACCAGTCGCCGTCGTCGGTCGAGTCCGTGCCGACACCGATCTGCAGCGACTCGCCGGCGTCGCGGTACTCGGCGGGCGTGCCGACCACCCGCACCTCCACGTCGTCGCGGTCGCGCAGCAGCGGCAGCAGTTCACCGGTCAGCCGGGCGGTGTCGAGACCGTGCAGCGTCACCCTCGGGTGCGGGCGACCGTCCGGACCGCCGCGCAGGCCGTAGTCCTCCAGCGGCGCGTCGAGGCCGGCGAACAGGGCGTGCTCGCGGTCGGCGTCCCGGTACGCGGCCCGGACCGTGCCGTCGAGCGGGAACAACCGCTCGGCCCGGTCGATGCGGTAGCGCAGCGACCAGGCCAGGTCGGCGCGGTGATCGGGGGAGTAGGTGACCTCGAGCACCAGTTCCGGGCCCTCCACCGTCGGCGGGGTGAACCCGTCCCCGGCGGAGCGGATCGTCGCCGCGCGCTGCAGCCGCGGGTAGTACTCGGCGGCGAAGCGATCGCCGTCCTGCGGCGGCACCGTCACCGACCCGTTCGCGATCAGCAGGTCCTGCATCGCGCGCGGCGCATCACCGGAGAGCCTGGCCATCCGGAACGGCCACCGGTCCGGGTCCACGTCGCCGGCGTCCTCGGGCCGCAGGTACAGCACGCCGTGCGGGTCCGACCCGAAGAACCCCAGCACGACCACCGGCCGCTCCGAGTCCGTCGCGTGCACCGTCGGGGTGAGCTCCAGACCGCCGTCGGTGCGGTCCAGATCGACGACCAGCTCCGCCTCCGACGGCCGCGGCACCGCGCCCATGCCCTTGCGGGCGTAGAGGAATTCGATTCCCGCGCCGCGTATCTCGTCGAGCAGGGACCACAGGCGCGCCGGAGTGACCGACGTGAGGTCGATGTCCTTGTCGTTGCCGTATCCGTAGTAGCCGCGCCGGCCCACCTGGTATGTCGACCACAGTTCCGAGAGCAGCAGAAGGTGCCGCGGGTCGGCTCCTGGCTGGTGCCCGAGGCTCGACCACGTCATGTTGCCGTTCACCCAGCCGGTCTTGCCGGGACGGACCAGCCGCGCGCTGAGCCCCCACCGATCCGACCGCGGCCCGCGCAGCAGCGACAACTGCACACCCAACGGCATCGAGGCGGTCGGCTCGGTGTCGGCAGGCAGCGCCGCGTCGAGGACCGACTCCCAATTCGGCGGCGCCGTCACCGCGTCCGAGGCCGCCGACTCGACCAGCACCACTGTCAACGCCACCACGTGCTTGCAGTTCATCCGCACCGGACACGAGCACCGCCCGTACGTGAACTCCAGCTCCTCCCCGAACTGCTGGAAGTGGGCGATCGCCTGGTACGACTCTGTGCCCTCGACCGTCCCGACGGCCATCAGGTCGTCCGCGTGCCAGTCGATGCCCGCGACCGCCCCCGACCGCGCGTACCGGGAGCCGCGCTCGAACGCCGCCTGCCCCACCACCCGGGCCAACGAGGCGAGGGTGTACGCGGAATGGGCATCGGAGCTCATGAGTCGACGGTACCGGGGCGGCCTCGGGACAGGGGTCGGCGCCGACGGACGGGCGAGGGCACGGAGCGTTCCCGGCGGCCGGGGTGCTGCGCCCCGCCGCTGGTAGCGGCTCCGCTGCGCGGCCGGGCCGTTGCACTCACCCCAGCGCCGCCGGGTGGAAGTACAGCGCGGAGTCGGTCTCCTCGATCCGCACGTCCACGGTGTCCCCGACATGCAGATGATCGTCGACGTTGATCCGGGTGCTGGACCCCAGCGCCGCCCGCACCGAGCGCGCCGGAATCAGACCCTGCCGCCCGTCCGGCGCGATCGCGAGCGCGTATCGGCGGCCGGTCCGGGTGACCCGCGCGTACACCGTCGACGCGTCGGGCCCGGGACCGATGTCGTTCTCGGGCGCGGTCTGCCGGTCGAGTTCCGCCGCCAGCAGGTCCGCCATCGTGTCGACGTTGTCGAGCAGTTCGGCCATCCGCCGCGCCACGTCGCGATGGAACTCGTTCGGCTTGAGGGCCTTGCCCGGCTTGTACATGTCCTCGTGGGTCAGCTCACCCCACGCGTCCTGCAGCCGCGTCTTGACCTGCACCTCGACCTTGACGGGCAGATCGCCCTCGTGGGTGGCGACGTTCACCAGCAGCACCGCGTGGAAGGCGCGATACCCGCTGTCCTTGGGGTCGGCCACGTAGTCGGTGGGCGGATGCGCGAACCGCACCGAACACGCCGGAGACACGCACGCCCGCTGCAGTTTCTCCGTGAACGCCGTCAGGTCCCTCGGGGTCTTGCAGAGCACCTTGACGCCAAGCAGATCGTGGATCGCCTCGGCGACCCCCTCCGGCGTGGTGGGTCGGGTGATCTGCCCCGACGCCACCTTGCGGAGAATCTTGTCGACCGTGCGCGCCCGATCCTTGATGCGCGCCGACTCGGCATTCAACCGGTCCCGATCCTGACCCTCGAGAACCGAATCGGCCAAGGTGTCGAGGAACGTCTGCGTCGTCACCAGCGCCGCCGCCCACGCGCGTTCGCGCTGGTCGTACAGCCTGTCGACCAGCGTCTCGACGGCGTCCGCCCTCTTCGATCTCCGCATGACTACTCGAATACGACCCGATCGCGCCCGCGGCTCAGCTCGGGTCGTCGAACAGCGTCTGCTCGCCGGGATCGGTGAACAACTCCAGCTGGCGCCGCGGCGCCGACGACGGGGGCGGCAGCAACTCGCCGCGTTCCACCTCGACGACGTCGGGATCGTCGTCGGCCAACCCGTCGAGATGCCCACCGAACCGGGACGCGAAACGCGGATCGATGGTCCGCACGAACGCGAACAACTGCTGCAGCGTGTCGACCAGGTGCTGCGGCACGTACGGGTTGGCGAGCACCGCCGCCCACACGTCCACCCGGTCCGCGACCAGGGTGAACTTCAGGTGCGGCCAGCGCCGGTTCAGGTCGCTGAGCAGTTCACTGGCCCGCGTCCGGTCGCTGATGTCGCGCAGCAGCGGCATCCGCACCTGCACCTCGCCGCCGTCGAGATGCGGACCGACGAACCCGACCAGCGGCCCGATCGCCAGCATGAAGTCGTCGTCCTCGTCGCCGGTGTCGTCCACGCCGCTCGGCTCGTCGAACAGCTCCGACAGGGTCGACGCCACCAGGTCGTGCAGGTGCGCGTCGTCGCGGGGCGTCACCGCCCGCTGCAGGTCCAGGCTGTACCCGTCGTCGCCCTCGTCTTCCGTCGGCGCCAGGGTGTCGTGCGTGCTCGCCTCCGACGCGTCGATCCGCAGGAACGTGGGGTGGGGCACCGACCACACCTCGCGGAACGCCGCGACCGCCATCGCCGCCAGCTGATCCGCCCAGTTCGAGGGCTTGTCGACGAAGAACGCGGGAGACCCGGCGTCGGGTTCGTCGTCCGGGGTTCGGGTGGGACGCTGCCAGCCGAGCCCGACCAGCCGGGCCTCATCCGACGCCGACAGCTGGTACCGCGGATCGAGGTAGTCGTTCGACGGCACCTCGCAGCGGATCTGCCCGTCACCCCAGGCCAGGAACTGCACACACGGCACGAACCCGTCGACGCTGGACTCCTCGCCCAACTCCAGCGCCAGCAGGTCGTCCTCCCGCATTGCCGCGATCACGTCCGCCAGCCGCTGCTGGTGCTCGGACCAGGCACGATCCACGCCGGCGTCGAAGTCCTCGAAGTCGGACATACTCCCCCCAATCCGTCGTGTCGCCTGTCGACTCCACGCTAGCGCGCAGAAGGCCCACAAGCTGGGAGCCGGACGGGGTGTTCGAGGGAAGATTCGTCGGAGGTGGAACCGACGGCGGGGCCGGTGCGTCCAAACCAGGGTGAGCCGGGCGAAAGTAGGGGGTGGCATGCGCGTCGGCGTTGCGGTGGGGATGGCGTGCGCGGCGCTGGTCGTCGCCGGTTGTGGGTCAGGATCGGTGTCCGGACACGCCGGGGCCGAAGGGGCCGCGACGGGGGAGCCGGCGTTCAGCCCGTGTGACGACATTCCGGACGACGCGCTGCGCGGCGTCGGCGTTGACCCGGCTACCGAGTCGCCGGAGATTCTCGGGGTGAAGCAACCCGGGTGGAACATCTGCAAATGGATGGGCGACGGACCTGCCTTGAGCGTCTTCTCGACGACCTACACCCTCGACGACGTGCGCGCGAAGGAGGGAAACATCGAGTTTTCCGATGTGGTGGTCGGCGGGCGTTCGGCGTTTACGTATCGGCTGGAGTCGGATCGCGGCAGGCGGGACTGCGACGTGGCGCTCGCATCGGACGGTGGCGCCGTCCTGATTTCGGTGGCGAATCTCGGGGTGGACCCGATCACGGAGGATCCGTGTGCAGTTGCTGTTCGTCGGGCAGAAAGCCTGATCGAGTACATCCCGAGATAGCGATGCCGAACGAAGGGGGCGGTAGATGATCGAGCAGGGGACGTCCTCGTCGCGGGTTGCGGGTCTGGTCGAGTCGGGGCAGGTCCGACTTGATCCCGGTGTGGCGCAGCGCTGTGCCCAGCACTGTTCGAACTTTCTCGAGCGTTTGAAAGCACTGCAGTCAGAAGTGCGCGGTCTGACGAGGGTAGAGGGGATGGGGACGCTCCCGTCCGGCATCGCGCTGGCGCAGAAGTTCTCGCTGAAGGCGTCGGGTGGGTCGTATTCCATGGATCAGGCGCTGGCCGATCACATTGCGGAGGTGCAACGGATGCAGCAGGTGTTCGAGAAGATCGAGGCGATGTATGGCGCCGCGGAAGAGTCTGCGGTGCAGGGGATCGTGAGCGCGGGTGCCGGGTTCTGATGAGCAGGACTGGGGTGCGGTTCGCGGCGGCGCTGGCGGGCGTGGTTGCTGCGTTGTCCGTCGTGGGATGCGGTTCGGAGTCGGTATCGGGGCAGGCCGGGGCCGAGGGGGTGGCGGCGGGGGAGCCGGTGTTCAGTCCGTGTGACGACATTCCGGACGAGGCGCTGCAGCAGATCGCGGTGGACCCGGCTACGGAGTCGCGGGACATCCTCGGAGTCAAGCAGCCAGGGTGGAGTGTCTGTGGATGGCAGGGAGATCGCTATACGGTCAGCGTCTTCGCCACGACTCATACCCTCGACGACATCCGTGCCAATGAGAAGTTCGAGGAGTTCGCCGACGTCGATGTGGACGGTCGCGCCGGAATTCGGTATCGCGAGGTGGCTGATCTCAAGAGGGAAAGCTGCGATGTTGCAGTCGCGTCCCGAGGTGGGGCCGTGATGGTCTCGATCGGTTTTCACACGTTGACGAGTCCGCGTGATGCCCAGGAACCGTGCGAAATAGCAATGGGCACCGCCCTCGAGCTCAACGCGATGATTCCCGAGTAGGAAGGCCGACAGTGAACGAACGTGCCATGGGCTGGGCGGAACTCGGCGCGCAGGTTGAATCGGGTGGCTTGTACCTTGAGCCCGGCGTCGCGACGCGATGTGCGCAGCACTGTGCCGATTTCGTGAGACAGCTCGACGCCATGCGAATGGTGGTCAGGCAGTTGTCGAGGATGGATGGGTTCGGGACCTTCCCGTCCGGCATCGCATTGGCGGAGAAGTTTGGCCAGAAGGCGTCGGGCGGGTCGTATTCGATGGATCAGGCGCTTGCCGACCACATTGTGGAGGTGCAGCGGATGCAGCAGGTGTTCGAGAAGATCGAGGCGATGTACGCGGCTGCGGAAGAGTCTGCGGTGCAGGGGATCACGAGGGTGGGCTCCGGCTTCTGACGTGCCCGGGATGACTGAACTGTCGGGATGACTGGACTTTCGAGATGACGTGGGGGGATCGGGATGGGCATCAGCCTGGACGAGGTCGCGGAGAAGTTGGGGAGCATCGCCGACGGGCTCGGGGACGCGGCACTGAATGTCGGCAACTCGGTGATCGAACTATCCACCGGGTACGACCTCGCCGAGCGCAGCCGGGTCAGCGGTGCACAGGCGTTCGGCAACGAGCAGCGTGAGGGCATCTACGGCGAGCAGGCCGATCTGCGGAGCCGGTTCGCCGGTGGCTGGGACGCTCAGCAGTTCGTCGAGGAGAGTTTCGACTCGATGTCCCACGAGCAGATCATGGCGTCGGTGGACCGGATGGATCCCGCAGCCGTCAGCGCGAGCGCGCAGGGGTGGACCGCGATCGGGTCCGCGCTCGCCGAAGGCCTCGACGGATTCAAGTCCGCGATACTCAATGAGATCGGGGCCGGCTGGGAAGGCGTCGCCGCGGCCAGCGCGGCCAAGGCGACCGATGCCTACGTGAAGGCGTCCGACCAGCTGGCGGCCGCCGGGAGCCTCGTCGGTTCCAAGGTGGCCGAGGCGGCGACGGGGATCACGCAGGTGAAGGCGACGGTGCCGCCGCCCGAGCACACGTCGCTGGCGGAGAAGGTGTTCAACTTCGTCAGCCCCGAAGCCGCCATGATCAAGGGTCTCCTGCACGAGCGCAACGAGGCCCGCGAACAGGCCGTGCAGATCATGAAGACCGTCTACAGCCCCGTCATGCGGCAGGCGGACACCCAGGTGCCGACGCTGCCGTCACCGACGAGCGTCACCGACGGGGCTGCCACCGGCAACTCGGGCGGGGACGTCATCGACACGACAGGTTCCGCCGGTTACGGCAATACCGGCTATGGCACTCCCGGTGCAGCCGACGCCCGGGCAACGTTCGCACCCGCCGGAGGTACGACGCCTGGCACTGGCGCTGAGACCGCGGATGCCGCCGCATCCGATCCGTACGATGAATCCTCCTCGAATCCCGGCAACGCCGACTCCTTTGCTGGCGTGCAAGATGCGGATTCTGCTTTCGCGCAAACGGATCCGTCGTCGGTGTGGACGCGGCCCGCCGGGGCCGGTGTGGACGGTGCGGTGCCCGGATCCGGTGGGTACGGCGCCGGAACGGGAACACCGGGGGCCGCTGGGGCGGGATCGGGCGGCGCTCACGCGGGTGTCGGGTCGGGCGGCGTAGGTGGGGGAGGCGTCGGCTCCGGTGGGGTCGGATCGGGGACGGGTGGCGGATCGTTCGGTGGCGGCACCGGCATGGTCGGCGTCCCGGGCGGCCCCGCAGTGGCGGGTAGCGCCGCGACCCCGGCCGCCGCCACGGGCGCGGCGGGCCGGCCCGGGATGCCGGGCGCGGGCATGATGCCCGCCGGTGCCCGAGGTCGCGGTGACGACGACACCGAACACGCCACTCCCGGCTACCTGGTCAACGTCGACAACGGCAACGACCTGGTCGGCAACCTGCCGCTGGTCGCGCCGCCCGTCCTCGGGGCCTGACGGTTACCGCTGCATCGGGGGCGCCGGCACGTCCGCCAGGATGGCGCCGGGGTTGAGGATCCCGTCTGGATCGAGCGCGGTCTTGATCCGGCGGGTCAACTCCATCACGTCCGGGCCGAGCTGATTCGGCAGCCAGTCCCGCTTGAGCCGGCCGACGCCGTGTTCGCCGGTGATGGTGCCGCCCAACCCGATCGCCAGATCCATCACCGCACCGAACGCGCGGTGCGCCCGTTGCGTCTCGTCGGCGTCGTCCTTGTCGAAGACGATCAGCGGATGGGTGTTGCCGTCGCCGGCGTGCGCGACCACGCAGATGCGCACCCCGCAGTCGGCGGCGATCTTCTCGACCCCGGAGATCAGCGTCGGCAGCGCCTGCATCGGCACCCCGACGTCCTCGAGCAACAGCGTCCCCAATGCCTGCACCGCGGGGAACACAGCCCGCCGCGCCGCGGTGAACGCCTCGCCCTCGGCGGGATCGTCGGTGGCGAACACCTCGGTGGCGCCGCAGGATTCACACGCCGCGACCATTGCCGCGATCTCCTGCTCCGCCGCCGCACCGGGTGCGTCGGATTGCGCCAGCAGCAGCGCGCGGGCGTCCCGGTCCAAACCCATGCGCAGCGAGTCCTCGACCGCGTTGATCGACGCCTGGTCCATGAACTCAAGCATCGCCGGCCGCATCGTCCGGGTGATCGCCAGCACCGCCTCCGCGGCCGCGTCGACCGTGGTGAACGACGCGACCATCGTCGAGGCGGGCGGCTGCGTGGGAATCAGTTTCAGGGTGATCTCCGTGATCACGCCGAGCGTGCCCTCGCTACCGACGAACAGCTTCGTCAGCGACAGACCCGCGACGTCCTTCAGGCGCGGACCGCCGAGCCGGACCGCGGTGCCGTCCGCGAGCACCACCTGCAGCCCGAGGACGTAGTCGGTGGTGACGCCGTACTTGACGCAGCACAGTCCGCCCGCGTTGGTGGCGGCATTGCCGCCGATCGAACAGATCTCGAACGACGAAGGATCCGGCGGATACCAGAGCCCGTGCTCGGCGACGGCCATCTTCACCTCCGCGTTCAACAGACCCGGTTGCACGACCGCGGTCCGCGTTACCGGATCGACGTCGATCGCGCGCATCTTCTCGGTGGACAGCACGATCCCGCCGTCCACCGCCGACGAGCCGCCCGACAGCCCGGACCCGGCGCCGCGCGGCACCACCGGAACCCGGTGTGCGCTCGCCCAGCGCAGCGCCGCCTGCACGTCTTCGGTGCGGGTCGCGCGGACCACGGCGAGCGGGGTGCCCGCGTTGGGGTCGGCGGCCCAGTCGTGGCGGTACCCGGCGACGATGTCGGGGTCGGTGAGCAGTGCGCCGTCGGGCAGTTCGGCGGCGAGCGCGGTGAGATCGGCGGTCATGCCCCCATCATTCGCCCGTCGGCGCCACGCGACCACGAGGCGCGCGACGTACGGTGCACCAATGCGGACAGTGGGGGTCGATCTGGCGGCCGAGCCGGCGAAGACGGCGGTGGCGACGGTGGACTGGCGCGACGGCGCGGCCCGTCTGGTCGACCTGCGGCTCGGGGCTGCCGACGCCGACATCGTCGCGGCCGCGGCGGGCGCGGACCGCGTCGGCATCGACGCCCCGTTCGGGTGGCCGGACGCCTTCGTCGATTTCATCGCCGCACACCATCGGCGCGACCACGTGCGAAACCTCGGCCTCGACACCAGGCCGGGGCGGCTGCCGCTGGTGCGCCGCCACACGGATCGGGTGGTGCACGCCGCGACGGGTCTGGTCCCGCTCAGCGTGTCGGCGGACCTGATCGCGCACGTGGCGCTGCGCTGCGCCGGACTGCTCGCCGACCTCGGGGACGCGGGTCACGACGTCGGCCGCGTCGACGGAACGGTGGTCGAGGTGTACCCCGCGGCGGCCCTGAAGCGGTGGGGCCTGCCGTTTCGCGGATACAAGGGAATGGTGAACGCGCCAGGGCTGGCCACGCTGGTGCGGAGATTCGAGGAGGATGCGCCGGGGTTCGACCTCGTTGTGCACTACGGGCTTTGTGTGGCGTCGGACGACGCGTTCGATGCCGTCATCGCAGCCGTGATCGCGCGGGCCGCGGCACTCGGGCTGACCGCACGACCCGACCCGGCGGAGCGGGACGTCGCCGAGCGTGAGGGGTGGATCCACGTCCCGACAGGGGATCTCGGCGACCTCATGTCGGGCTGATGCGATTCGAACAGCGCGCTGCCGCTGGCGTGGACATCTGAGACGAGTGCCTGGACTAACAACCTACCGACTGCGTTCACCGTGATCGGGGTGATGGTCGCGCTGATGCTCGGCCTCGGAGCGTACGGCCGGGGGTGGACAAGCACGTCAGGCGGAGTGGCCTCTTCGACCCCGGCTCGAACTCGGTGCGGCCGCCGAACTTTCTGACGGCGCCTTCGGCCCCGACACCACCACCGACGTGGTGCTCCCTCTGACGGGCGGAGACGGTGCGGATCGCCCGAGAGGCTGGATTCATCCGGGGATCTCCTCGAGTCGTGCCGTCGAGTATCGAGCCGAGTGCCGGAAATCCGTCCTGCAGGAGGATGGTTGAGACGGACGGATCTCGCTATAGGGTCCAGATGTCTTCTGGGCGCCGTCCGGGCCGGAACCCGAAGTGCTCCACCATCGTTGCAGCTTCGGGGAAGTTCTCGGCAAGAGCCTCCGGCACGTGCGCATCGCTACCGAAAGTGACCCCACGTCCGCCTTCCTCGGTCCACCACTGAGGTATCCACGGCCACAACCTGCGAGTATTCATCTCCAGAGCGCGCCCACTGTTGGCGAGTGATCGCATCGCCGCTCGAAATCCCTCCTCGAAGCGTCGGGGATCGAACGGGCCTTCCGTGACACTCGGCCACGCACGGACCGCGTAGTCGATGTGACCGAACACCTCGAACTGATCGGATCCGGCGACCATCCGGGGGATCTCCTCGAGGTACGCCCACATCACCTCGTCGGCAGGCCACATGCGGAAGAGGGTGTTGGGCTCGTAGCGGTCGTCACCGACCTTCAGGGTGTGAAGGGACCCGTTGATCCGATCGAGGGTTGACAGGTCGACCAGCATCGATGCCCGATGCCCGAACAGGTGGGGTTGGCCGAACTCGACTCCGGCGAGGATTGTCAGGTCAGGGAACCGATGACGGCATCGATCGATGCTCGCGAGGTAGCCGGCCACTTCCAGCGGTGGTGGCCGCAGGTACCCGTCGGGATCGAGCATCGCTTGTTGGTGGGACATGAGGTCGTCGGGTGTGGTGCGCCACGCATCGTCGAAGTCGAAGTGTTCGGTGAAGACCACTGCTGGGAGGCCGATCGCGACGGCACGTTCACACATCAGCTCCATCCGGCCGGCGGCGAACGAAGTCGGGCCGCCGGTGTCCCAGGACCATTCGCTGTGGACGTGGCTGTCTGCAGGCAGGGGCATGGCTCGTTGCTTGCATGTGTGAACTCGTTCGCGGATCTCCCGGAGTCCTTGGCCGGTTCGTCTTCATGGATAGACGCTTGCCGCGACATACAGGGCGTGTCCTGTTTGATGGATCGTTGAGTTGGACGGTTCGCGGTCGAGGACAGAGGTTCAGGCTGGCAGGGGTCTTCAAGAACTGTGAGAGCGTCAGGGTCGGTATTGCCCGGGGCTTCCAGGCGGGCGCTCACTCAGGCACGGCCGGTGGCCCCGCCACCTCCGCGCGTCGATTCTTGCCAGGACTGATGTACAGCCGAACGGCGTCGTACACCACGACATAGGGCACATCGTCGTCGTTATCCGGATCGCCGGAATCCGAAGGATCCGGCAGTTCCGCCATCTCCTCGATGACGATCTGTGCGCGCGCCCCACCGGGATCAAACATTTCCTGAAACGGCCCGACGAACGACCCCCCGAGCCCACGGTGCTTCGCCCGGAGAGCCGCCCACCCGAACACCATCAGCGGTCCGACCGTAACGAGCAGAAGTGCCAGGTCCCCACCCATGTCCCCGAGCATACCGATGAGTTTGTCCACTCCGACTGAAGGAGAAGGTCGACGTTCGGCGACCAGCGAGACCGGATGTTCCCTCGGGCTTGTCCTGTTTGACGATCGGCCGAGGGATGGAGGGAGCGGTTTCCGAGATCGATGACGATCGGGTTGCAAAGATCTGGTTCAGGGCATCGGAGGTGTCCCTGCAGTAGGTTCGAATGATCCTGGCCGAATGCCGGCAGGCGCCCAACACGAACAGCACCGTGGTGATCGTCGAGCCAGTGCGAGGTCCTGGCGTCCGCACAGGCCAGGTGCTTGTCTCAAGATCTCACGACGTCCGATTTCTGTCCCACCTTCAGGCGCTGGCGGCGCGCGCCGCTGACGGATCGGCGACTGCGGTGAGGGTGGGTGGCCACCCGGTGTAGATGGTGCGAGCGGTGGGTGGGCCACGACTCATCCTGAGATCCCAATTCCCCGAAACTTGTCGGCGGCTGGTAGTAGGATTCGAACAAACATTCGAAGTTGGGGTGACTGAGGATGCGACGGGGGTGACGGGGATGGGTCATGCGGCAGCGGCGGGTATGACGCTGGTGGACGAGCACCTGACCGCCCTGGATGCTGCCGTCGATGCCCTGCTTTCGGATCGGCTCGGCGGGCTGTCGAACGACGACGTGGTGGAGGTGTTGCAGCGCCTCGAGTGCTCGATGCGGAAGCTGGTGGCGGTCGACCAGCAAGTGGTCGTCGAATCCGTGGAGCGGTCGTTGCACGGGGTGTTCGATCTGAGGTCGCCGGTCGAGTTCCTGGTGAAGACGGTGCGGATTTCGGAGGCGCAGGCGCAGTCACGGTTGCGGTCGGCGAAGCGGACCGGCACGTGGCACGACTTTCGTGGTGAGGATCTGCCCGCGGACTATGGCCACACCGCGAAAGCCTTGCGGGAGGGCGCGATCGGGCTCAAGCATGTGGAGGCGGTTCGGGAGATCATGCGGCAGATCCCCGCCCACGTCGACAACGCTCAGCGGGAGACGGCGGAGTCGATCCTGGCGTTGTTGGCTCGGCACGCGGATCCGAAGTACGTGATCAACGCCGGCCTCGACCTGTTGGCGTACCTGAATCCGGACGGCGACTACTCGGAGTCGGATCGGCGGAGGCAGCGGGGTTTACGGATCGGCCGCCAGCGGGCGGATCTCATGTCGCCGGTGTCGGGGTTGCTGGATCCGGAGACGCGGGCGCTGTTGGAGCCGTTGTTGGCGAAGATGGCGCGGCCGGGGATGAACAACCCGGATGATCCGGAATCGCCGTCGGGTGACTGCGAATCCGCGGCCGTCGATCGAGACGCGTTGGCGAAGGCCGCGGCCCGTGACACCCGCACGGCGGCGCAGCGTAACCATGATGCGCTCAAGGTCGGTCTTCGGCACCTGCTGGGCTCCGGGGTCCTCGGTTCGCATCGGGGTTTGCCGGTGACGGCCATCATCACCATGACTTTGTCCCAGCTCGAAGAGGCTTCCGGTGTAGTGACGACGGCGTCCGGTGGGATCGTTCCGATCGGCGACGCACTTCGCCTGGCGCAGCGGGCGCATCCGGTGTTGGTCGTGTTCGACCATCGCGGGCGGCCCCTGCATCTCGGTCGTGCCAAACGGCTCGCCAGTGCTGACCAGCGTCTCGCGCTGATCGCGGCGTCGAAGGGCTGTACCCGCCCGGGCTGCGACGCGCCGGCAAGTATGACTGCGGTCCATCACATTCGTGAGTGGGACAAGGGAGGCCGCACCGACATCGCCGGCCTGGATCTGGCGTGTGACAGCTGTCATTCCCTGATCCATGACGGGCCCGGTGGCTGGAAAACCGCCGCCGTCCCTGAAGGTTTGGAGCATGCCGGTCGGACCGAGTGGACGCCGCCAGCGCATATCGACCCCACCCGCACGCCGCGGATCAATCACCGCCATCACCTGGACGAGTTGTTCGGGATCCTGCACGGCATGATCCGCGCCCGCGACGAACGAGAACTGCATGAGTGGCGGACGAAGTGGGATCCCACCTTCGGCGGCAGCCGTAGCCGCAAGGGAGCGAAAGCGAGCCACGGCAAAGTGCGCGGAACGGGAGTGTCGGGCGACGACGTCCCGTGACGCCGCAGTGTGTCATTCACAGCAAATGCTGGTCACCACCCTGCCGGGTCCCTGCGTGCCCGCTCGCTGAAACGTGCACATAGCGATAACCGTGCCTTGCTGTTGCGGGTCATGACGTTGTATTCAGATGTTGAAGGGCTTGGCTTATCGATGCACTGAACGCGCAATCATGCGCCCATCAGGTAGACTCCTGCCCCATGCAGGGCCGCCGCATCTCCACGACGACGCCGGACACTTCCGGCGAGTTCGCGATGGACTGACCTCCCTCAGACATCTCAAGCCCCGGAACAGTTTCCGGGGCTTCGTTCTTTCCCCGTCTGTTCCGGTACAAACCAACAGGAGCAGACACCTATGGTCGCCGACCACCGGGATCTCAATCTCGACATGGACATATTCGCCACCGATCCGCTTGCCGGTTCCGGTCTTCCGATGTGGCTCCCCGCCGGGGCCGTAATTCGGGAGGAGTTGCAGAAGCTGGCCAAGGAGCTCGCCTCAGCTGATGGCTGCCTCGGTGTGTTCTCGCCGGTGCTCGGGAAGCGGGCACTGTACGAGCGTTCCGGTCATCTGAGCAAGTTCAGCCAGGACATGTTCCCCGCCATGCGCATGGGCGACGACGAGCTGATGCTGCGGCCAGCGAACTGTCCTCATCACGCGTTGATCTACGCATCGACTCAACGCTCATATCGTGAACTGCCTCTTAGATTCAACGAACTCGCCTCCATGTTCCGGGCCGAACGTTCCGGTGTTGTCTCTGGTTTGAGTCGCGTCCGGCAGATCAACCTCGACGACACTCACGTCTTCTGCAGACCGGACCAGGTCCTGCACGAAGCTGAACTTGGGCTGCGTGCAGCACTGCGTGCTCAGGAAATCTTGGGGCTTCCCGTCGACTACGTCCGACTGTCGACGAGAGACAACTCCTCGACATGGCTCGGCACCGACGCACAGTGGCAGCAGGCCCAGGAGAACCTTCGCGCCGCCGGGCAGTCCGTCCTCGCCGAGCGCGGACTGAAATTGGTCGAAGCCCCGGGGGAAGCCGCGTTTTACGGCCCCAAGTTCGATCTGCAAGTTCAGGACGGACGCGGCCGTGAGGAAACCATTGCCACCGTGCAACTCGACTTCAACCAGCCCCAACGATTCGGGCTCACCTATGTCGGCGCAGATGGCGGCGAACACCGCCCCGTCATGATCCATCGAGGGACGGTGGGGTCGATGGAGCGCGTCACTGCAGCACTACTCGAACGCTATGCAGGCCGCCTCCCGTTCTGGCTCTCTCCGATCCACATCACAGTCCTGCCCGTAAGTCCCGACCAGGACGGAGCAGCGCGCACACTCGCCGAAAGGGCTCGCCACCTAGGACTTCGCAGCCGAGTCGACCACGATGGGTCATTGGGAGCGCGCGTTCGAAACGCCCGTAAAGCGAGAGACCACCTCATCGCGGCCATCGGTCCGACCGAAATCGCACGGAACAGCGTTCAGATCACCGACATCGCCAGCCGCATCCGCACCGAGGTCACGCCGGAACGTCTTCTCGAGCTGATGGATGACGCCTACCGCAACCGCCGAACAGCCCTCGACTGGTCCCTTTGAAATGTCGCGTACTCGCTCGGCGGTGCCGAGCGAGTAAGCCGAGAACAACCCCACACGCTCGCGTGCATCCACCGACATCATCGAAGACGCCCGGAACCCTCGAATCCAGCACCTCCGTCCAGGATCGCCTGGCGTTCGATGGCGAGACGGCAGCCCACTGCCGCCGGGAACCGGCCGTCAGCGACCCGACCGGTGTCACCAGCGTCATGGCCGCATGCACCGAGCTGAACATTGCTGTCGGCGGACACGGGTCGTCGCGACAGCTCCCCAGGACCGCATCAGCCCGATTCATCCAAGACCGCCGGGATCTCTCGCTTATTGATGACCGTTGCTTGCCGGTCTCTCGATGGGGTGGGTGTGGCCGTGACAAACTCACCCGAATGGATCTGTTTCCAGTGATCGAACCGTACGACTCGGGCCATCTCGCGGTATCTGACGGAAACACCCTGTACTGGGAGACCATCGGTACCCCGACGGGCCTTCCTGTCGTGTATCTCCACGGAGGCCCGGGGTCGGGTTGCACCTTGGGCATGCGTCGGTTCTTCGACCCAAGCGTATTCCGCGCTGTGTTGTTCGATCAGCGTGGTTGCGGGCGCAGCACGCCCCGCGCTGATGATCCGGCCACCGACCTTTCCACGAACACGACCGGCCACCTCATCGCCGACATCGAGCGCCTTCGAGAACACCTCGGAATCGAAAGATGGGTCGTGGCTGGTGTGTCCTGGGGCGTGTGTCTCGGCTTGGCCTACGCGCAAGCGCACCCTGACAGGGTTGTCGGGATGGCTTTGGGTGCGATCACATCCGGTCGCCGCATGGAAGTGGAGTGGATCACCCGCGACATGCGGCGCATATTTCCACGCGAGTGGGAGCGGTTCGTCGAACCGGTGCCGGAAGCGGAGCGCGACGGAAACCTGGCGGCGGCATACGCACGCCTACTCGCACACCCCGACGCCGCTGTCCGTGAGAACGCGGCACTACGTTGGTGCGAGTGGGAAGACACCCACGTCTCGCTCGTTCCCGGATGGGCGCCCTCCCGCAGATACCAGGACCCTACGTTCCGGATGGTGTTCGCGCGCCTGGTCACCCACTACTGGGGCAACGACCACTTCCTAGCCGAAAACCAACTGCTCGACGGCATGAATCGCCTCGCGGGAATCCCAGCGATTCTCGTTCACGGTCGATACGACATCTCCGGTCCGCTCGACACCGCGTGGGAACTCTCACGCCGGTGGGAAGGCAGCCGCCTCGTTGTCATCGAGGATGCGGGCCACGGCGGCGGCAGCTTCACCGGCCGGCTCGTCGAAGCGATCAACTCATTCGCTGAGACGGCCACGACACACCAAGCCGATCCAGATCGAGCCGAATGCGTGAGGGCGGACCCTCTGGGCTGACCGCCCACGACCGCCGTCAACCTGCTGGAGAATTCAGCCCATCGACGCAGCGGAACCCGAGGTCCGCAGTGTTGACCGGGCACGCACTGTCGGGAGCGCTGTCCCACATGCGCGGAGGAGATGGGGAGAGGCGGGGAAGCCTCCGACCGGGAGTTGTCGTCGAGTGGACGGCGCACGGATCGAGCGCGCCCGGCCGATGGATCCGTCGTGCGGGCCAGGGCCCACGTGCCACCGTCACGCCCGCTCGGCGACGAGGAAGGACGCGATGCGTCCGATCAGCTCGTACGGGATCGGCTTGTTCAGCGGGAACTTCGCGGTGCCCGGCCCGGACCGGTAGGGCGCGAGGTCCGCGGTGAACTGCTCGTCGCCCGCGGGAAGGGGATACACGCTGACGTGCTTCGCCCACCCGGCGAAATGCACGATGTTCCTGCCGTCGAGTGTGAGGGTGGGAATCTGGTAGCTGATCTTCTCGCCTGCCCCGGGAATCGCGTCGTGAAGGGTGGTCCGCACCTTGTCCAGGACGGCGCGCGTCTCCCCGGAGAACGTCTCCAGATAGGCGTCCACTGACTCGAAATCGGCTGCCATGATGATCCTTTCATCGACCGTCGACCGCGGTCACCTCGAGTTGGTCCACCCCGTGCTGCGCGCAGCCGGTGCCCGCGCGGGACACGAAGAGGGTTGCGGTGTCGTTCGGCGGGTACACCCGCAGACCCGCGACCGGTGTCGGGTTGCACTGCTCCGCCGGATAGTTCAGCACCTGGACCGCCCGGACCGTGGCAGTCGCGCGTCCGCCCGGTGCCAGGACGACCGGTTCGCCACTGCCGCCGGCCCGGGTCGCGGCAGCTCCGACCTCGATGCCGTCCGCACCGTCGACGTACGAGACCCCCGGGAACCCGTACAGGGTGCAGGTGCGGCTCCCGGTGTTGGTGAACACCAGCGGAATCGTCACCGATCCCGCCGAACCTTCCACCCGGCCCTCGTTCACCGACAGCTCGGTCGTGGTGCACCGGTCCTGGTCGGCCACCGGAGCCGCGGTGTCTCCGGATGTGGTGTCTCCGGACGCGGCGCCCCCGGTAGTCGGCCCTGCCGTCGTCGCGGTCGGCGGCGACACCGTGGTCGGCGAGTCGGGGACGCCGGGGGAACCGCACGCCGCGAGCATCGCCGCAGCGCCCACCGTCACCAGCACAGGCCACGTCCGGAGCGTTCGCGTCACTGCGGCCCCCGGTGCAGGCACGCCTCGAACAGTTCGCGCACCTCCTGCACGTGCTTGTCCAGCGTCTCGACGGTCCAGCCGTCCGTCGGCACCGGTTCCAGCACGTCGACGTGCACCGTGCCCGGGTGCGCGACAAGGGAATTGCGCCACATCAGCTCGCCGGTGTCGTGGATGACGATCGGGACGATCGGCACCTGACCCTGCAACGCCAGGTGGAACCCGCCCTTCTTGAACCGGCCGAGCTTCGGGGTCGGGGACCGGGTGCCCTCCGGCGCGATCGCCAGCGACGTCCCCGACTGCAGCTTCTCGACCGCCGGCGCCAGCGCGGCCTTCGCCTTCACCGTGTTCGACCGGTCGATGTACGCCACGTCCAGCAACGCACCGACCGGGACGAACCGGGGATCGTGCGAGGCCTCCTGCTTCGCGACCCCGGTCACGTCGCGGCGAATCACGTTGCCGAGCACGAGGACGTCGAGAGAACTCTGGTGATTGAACATGAATACCGCCGGTCGCTGGCGCCACGCGTTCTCCCGGCCCTGCACATCGACGGTGATCCCGCAGATCGCCAACGCGACGTCCGGACCCACCGAGCCCACCAGGTTCGCGGCCGTCTGCCGGTTCCGGGTGAGCAGTCCCGCACCCACCCCGGCCGCCGCCGTGGTCATCAGCGCGCCGATCGCGGTCGCCGTCCGCGCGGTCGACAGCGGGGTGGCGCCCCGCTGCGGTTTCGGCAGGGTCACCACGGGCCATCCGCGTCTGCGCGCCTGCTTGGTCAGTTCACCGTCCGGGTTCAGTGCCACCGGGTACCCCACCGACTCGAGCATCGGAACGTCCTCGGCGCCATTGGAGTACGCGAACGCGTCGGCCAGATCCGCGCCACGCTCGGTCGCGTACGCGGCGAGTGCCTTCGCCTTCTCCGCGCCCCACAGCGGCGGGGTCGCGAGCTTCCCTGTGAGCATGCCGTCGCGGACCTCCGGCTGGGTGCAGAGTACGTCGGTGATGTCGAGGTCGTCGGCGACGAACTGGGCCTGATAGGGCGTCGCGGATGTCGCCATCACCACCGTGTGCCCCGCCCGGCGGTGCGCGGCGAGGATGGCGCGTGCGTCGCGGTAGATCATGCCCGCGATCTCCTGGCGGAACAGGCGCAGACCCCACTCGCGCAGCTCGTCGTCCTGGCGCCCGGCGAGCGCCCGCACCGCGATGTCCATCAGCCCGCCGACATCGGCGCCGCGGAACTGGGTGTCTATCACCGCGCCGGTCGTCCTCAGCAGTTCGCCGACGCTGATGTCGAGGGTGCGCAACCGGTTCCGGTACACGACCGTCGCCGAGTACCCGGCGATCAGGGTGCCGTCGAGGTCGAACGCGGCGAGGGTGCCGGGTCCCGGCGGCGCCTCCGCGATGGACCGGTACAGCGCGTCGAGGGCGTTCACTGCTCTGGGCCCTTCTGTTCGATGACCGGTTCGGCGAGGCTGTCGAGGCGGTCGTGGGCAAGATCGCGGATGCGTCGCACCCGGCGGACCAGGACCCCGATCTCCGCGGCGAACCGTGCCCGGCGCTGCGCGACGTCGCCGTCGTCGGCCTCCACCAGACCGCGGTTGCGCGCCAGGGCCAGCGCGGTGCCGAACAGTTCACCCGAGATGGATTCACTGCTCGAGATCTGCTGTCGCAACCGGCGCTGCTTGGCGATCGCGAGACAGTCCGTCACGAACGACTTCTCGTTGAAGGTGGGTGAGACGGGGGCGAGAATCAACCGGTCGGCGACCACCTCGTAGGACTCCAGGAACGGCTGCAGCACCCGGTGCGCGAGGTATGGCCGCACGGCGCCGAGAATGGTTTCCACCTGGTGAGGGTCCTTCAGCAGGTCCTCCCATCCGGGGCAGATCAGTTGCAGCTCGTCCCGCAGCTGCTGCCGGAAGGTGTCCTTGTCCGAGAAGAAGAACTCGAACTTGAGCAGGTCCCGGATCCGCTGCGCCTCCGCCCATCCGTCCGCTACCGGGTCGGTGAACCGCTCCTCGACCGCCGCTTCGAGAACCAGTTCGGCGATCGCCCTCACGATCAGGAAATGAATGCTGTTGTTGCGGTAGAACGCCGCGACGAGATGCTGGTCGGAACCGAGGTAGTAGACGCGTTCGTCGCCCTTGTCGAAGCGGCGTAGCACTCCCGAGTCCAGATGCGTCTGCAGTGCCGTGCGGATCACCTGCGGGTTGGTCAGGTCGACGTCGCCTGCGGTCGGCAGCTTGCGCACCAGGATGTACTCGATCAGCGGGGTGAGGATGAACTCGAGCTCATTGACCGTGAGCGCGCGGTCCTCGATGCCGAGGAACGCGAGCATCACCAGCGACGACGCGGTGACCGGAGTGACCTCGTTGATCCGGTGGCACACCTCGAAGGCCGTCTTCTGGATAGCCAGGCGCTGGTCGGGATCCTGGGCGAGCGCCTGTGCCAGCGACAACGGCCGGCCGATCGTCACGTGCGCGACTCCACGCCGGTTGCCCTGCGCGCGCACGTATCCGACCAACCAGCGCAGTCCCTCCTTCTGCTTGACCTCGCCGTGCGCCTCGGCGGCCATCGCCTTCACCTCGTACAACTGGTCGTACGTGATCGACACCGGCACCAGGTACACGTCGGAGGCGACGGAGCTGTGGAACGCCTGCGCCAGGTACGTCAGCAGACCGAACCGCGGCGGCCGCAGCTTCCCTGTGCGGGTGCGGCCACCCTCGATGTACCACTCGAGGTTGAACCGCTTGGTCACCAGATAGCGCATGTACTCGCGCAACGTCCACTTGTAGATCTCGTCGTCGCCGAACTTGCGGCGGATGAACACGGTGCCGCTGCGCTTGCTGATCGGGCCGATCGGCCAGAAGTTGATGTTCAGGCCGCCCATCACGTGGTTGAGCGGAAGATCGTTGGCCAGCAACGCAGGCCGCAGCACCAGCGGGTCGAGATACGAGCGGTGGCTGGGCAGGAACACCAGCGAGTGCCTGCGGTTCAGTTCGCGCAACTCGTCGAACCGGGCGGCGTCGACGTCGAGCCGGTACGCGCGGGAGAAATAGCGCCCCAGGCGATCCCACACCGCGATCGCCCGTCGGCTCTGCGTGGCGACCAGTTCGTCCAGTGCCTCACGGGCCTGCTCGTCCACCTGGGTGACATCGGTACGCAGGTCCGAAGCCAGATTTCGGATGCCGTCGCGATAGCGCCGGCTGTCGGTGATCTCGTCGACGACGAACCGGGACACCTTGTACTGGTCGCCGAGCAGGGTGCGCTCCGCGCGTTCGAGGGCGAGGGCGGCCTGGCGGCGGATGAACTCCGGCAACGACCCGCCACCGCCCTCGGAGAGACGGCGTTCGAGGTCGCTGAGCGGCGCCGGTTCGCCCTCGATCACCCGGCAGCGGGACGGGTCCGTACGTAGCACCCGACGTTGCGCACCCCGGCCGGGGTGCAGCGGATCCCGCGGCGACAGAGCCTCGCGCAGTCGTGTCGATCCCGGCTCGTGCGGGTCGCGGGGGAGCCACACCACCCGCACCGGCGTCAGCAGCGGGTCGTCCTCCCGCGTCGTCAGTTCGGCGAGGGTCTGATCGGTGATCGTCACCGCGCTCGCAGGCACGGAGGAGGTGCTCATCCGCTCACCGAGCCAGGTGTGCAGCACCCCCGACTCGGTCTCGGTCATCGCCTCGGTCAGGTACACCCGGGGCCGTGCCGTGTTCGCCGTCATCGTGACACTCCCATCCTCGCCGTGACCACGCCCGTCACCCTCACTCGGAACCCTTCGCCGTGCCCAGGGCCACCACCTCGTCGAGCCCCTCCTGCAGACACTCCATGAACATCGCCGGCGCGGTGACCGCGGCGGTGTCGAGATTGACGCCGATACAGCAGACCCCGTTGTGCGAGACGAGCGTCGCCATCACCGCACATCCCGGTGCCGGACCGAACGGGAACATCCGCTCGATCCGGGCCCCGGCCAGATACACCGGGACCGGCACCCCGGCGACATTGCTCGCCTGCAGGTCCAGTCCGGTGGACTGCGAGAGGTACCAGTTCGCCAGCAGCCACGTCGGGAGCCGCGACAGCAGCGGCGCCGCGAGGTCGAGCGCGTCCAGCGCAGGCTCCTCCCGCAGCCCGAGGACGATCGTGCGGACCTTCGCGATCCGCGCGACCGGATCACGTTCGGCGGCGGGGCCGGCGAACCGCACCGCGGTGAACCTGTTGCCCCCGGAGGGATCCGACGCGGTCCGCATGTTCACCGGCATCCCCATCGGGACCGCGCCGATCTGCTGACCGTGCCGGTCGTGGTAGCGCGCGAAGCCGCCGAGCAACGCCGCGACGTACGCGTCGTTGAGAGACCCGCCCGCCGCCTTCGCGCCGGCCTTCAGCTCGTCCAGGCCCACCTCGAGCGCACCGAACCAGCGGCCGAGCCCACGGTCGCGCAGCAACGGCGACCCGGTCGCGGGTGGGGGAGTGACCACCCGCCGAAGCGAGTTCGCGTACTCGAAAGCCTCGGTGGCTGCACCGAGCGGGTTCGTCACGGTCGCGGTGGCGGTCCGCACCGCCCCGCCGAGGAGTCCGGCGATCCGGCCCGGGGCCCGGCGCAGCTGCGTCGCGACCTCCTCACCGAACGCGGTGACGGTGTTGAGGTTCTCCGGGGGCGCGGGCAGGCGGTCCGGCTTGTCGGGGGTCGGCTCGCGGCGCCGGCTGTGCAGCAGCGTCATCAGGCCGATGCCGCCCATGCCGTCGGTCATGCTGTGGTGCGTCTTGACCACGTACACGGCTCGGCCGTCCTCGAGGCCCTCGATCAGCATCGCCGTCCACGGTGGACGGGCCTTGTCGAACGGCTCGGTCGCCAGGTGCCGGCAGATCCGCAGCGCGTGGTCGAACGTCGCGGGCTCGGGCAACCGCACCCGCCGCAGGTGGTAGTCGAGATCGAACTCGGGGTCGACCGACCACACCGGATTGCCCAGTCCGAATACGGGTTCCACCGCACGCATGCGGATCCGGGGCACGATGTGCGAAGCCCATTCGTGCGCGCGGACCAGGCGATCCCAGTCCGGTGGGCCGTCGAGGACGTCCACGGCGACGATCGGGGAGCGGAGCTTCGGCTGTGCCTCTTCCATCCGCCACATGCCGGCTTCGAGGTCCGACATCGTGCGGTTCCAGCCCTGCGCGAGCCCGGACAGGTCTACGTCGACCGCACTCGGTGGAACCAGGGGTTGGCCGCCGGTGTCGCCAACGCTGCCCATGTCGCACTCCCTACGGTTGTCCACTGCCCGCGGTCGTCGGCTCCCAGTCTGTACCCGGCCCCTGACTGTCGGGGTCGTTTCCGGCTTCGGGGTCGCGGTCGTGTCGTGGCGTCCCGCCCCCGGTCCCACTGGGCGGGACCGGGGGCGGGACGGGTGGCGACACGCCCGAGAGTGAAGCGGAATCGCAAGGGTGCTGGTAGTGACGCAGATTACATTTCCAGGCACGTCAATGTGGGGCAACCCACAGGCCAGTTAACGCGATGTTTCGCTCCTAGCTATACAAACATCCCTCGCCAGGGGCTAGATTCGCGTCTATCGCTCGACATCGCGGAGGCGTTACAGGTCGAGCGGGCATGTCCGTCGAGTGACGGACAGGGTGTTACCGCCGGGCGTGCGCGCACGGCATGCGTGAACGGAGTTACGAGATGAGCGACCCCACAGCCGCAGACGGCATGGTTCGCGCGATCCTCGCGTACGAATTCGATGACCTCGACACCGACGGCGCCGCCGCCGTCGCCGCGATCCGCGCGGGACTACTCGGTGACTGGGTGTCCGCGGTCGCGGACTCCGGGATGCTGTCGGCCGGTGCCGTCCGCGACCTCGAGTCGGCCTGGCGGGCGGACCCGGAACTGCTGGTCGATGCCCTCCTCGACGGTGTCGACGAGATCACCCGCCGTCGCCTGACCGCCTCGCGCGTGGCGTCCCTGCCTGTCGCGGCGGAACGGGTGTCCGCGGTCTGACCGTGGGGTGACGGAGCACGTCGGCGCGGTGTCCGATCCGGGCGCCACTCGTCGTCTCGTTTGTCACAGCAGTCACAACTGTCACTCTGTTACCTGATTGTGGTGATTGGTCCTCGCCACCGCCCTCGATTCCGGCTAGGTTGGGCTCCAATCGCTCGAGCGCACCAAAGTGTTACACCGGCGCGAGAAGTCGCACCCGACGGAGGGACCGGCACCATGAACGATCTGGCATCCCCGACGAAAGACCTGGTCAACGCGGTGCTGTGTTGTGAATGGGAGGGCGGCGAGATCGACGTCCACGCCATCGACCAGGTGCGCGACGGCGAGATGGCCGAGTGGAAAGAAGCCCTTTCGGAGAGCGGCCTGTTCACCGACGAGGCGTTGGTCGCGATCGTCGGAGCCTGGCGTCGTGACCCGGAGCTGCTCGTGGACGCCCTCCTTGCCGGAGCCGACGAGGTCTCGCGGCGTCGCCTCAAGACGCCGCGCCGGCTCTCGCTCCTGCCGGCTCTGCGGTCCGACCGCCGGGTCGTCTTCGGCTGAGCCGGTTCTCCGCCGGAACGCGGAGTCCACGCTGAAGGACCCTCGGGACACAGTCACCCTCGGTAAACAGTCACCCTTCCGCTGAACCCTCATCGACAACGATCACCTCGTCGTCGGTGAGGGTTCGGTGTTTCACACCGTCGCGCCGGTAGCCGTCGGCGATCTCCTCGATCAGGGCGGACTCGGTCGCGGTGTATCCCGGTGACCGGTAGTGCGGGACGATCGCGTGGTCCACCAGTCCGAGGCCGTCCCAGATGACCGGCACCCCGCACGCGGATGCGACCTCGGCCGGGTCGTCGACGCGTTCGAGGCCCCGCAGGCTGGGCGTCAACACACACGCCCCCGCGCTGTAGCCGGCGTACACCAGAGCGTCCTCGCGCAGCAGATCCGTCAGAACCTCGTCCGCGCCGCTGCGCGCGAACTGGGCGCGCAGCACGAAGGTGTTGCCTCCTCGCACCCACACCAGGTCGTGGCGGGACAATTCCGCCCGCAGCCGGTCCGGTGCCCCGACGAACTTCCGCAGATCCACCTCCCGCGGGTCGAAACCCAGCCGTCGCAACGGGACCAGGTCCGAGACCACCGCGGACTTCCGCGCGGATCCCCACGAGTCGGCGGCGTTCGCGATCACGGCGACGCGGCCCGGGCGTCCCACCAACCGGAGCAGTCGGTCGGGGTCGGCGCCGAAACGGTACGACGCGAGGAACAGCCGCATCAGATGGTGAACGCGAGGTTCGTCGCGATCTGCCTGCCCAGGGCCTCGTCCCCGGCGAAGGTGATCTCGTCGATCCGGTCGGCGCCCGAGACCCGGCCGCCGCACAACCGGGTGAACAGCCGCGAGTCCAGGCCGAGGGTGACGGTCGGTGGCCCGGGCAGAGTCGGCACCACCGCCGCGCGGCCGCCGCGCTCCGGGTGCGCAGGGTCGCCGACCACGACGTGGACCTCCCGCGGACGGTCGTCGGCAAACGCCAGGGGACCCGACAGTGCGAACGTCACCGACGAACCCTGCGGCGCCCGGCCCTTCTTCCCGACGGCGAACCCGACACCGTTCAGTAGTTCGGCGAACGCGTACTCGCCGCGGGGACCGCCCTCGTCGCCGGGCAGGGCGAGCGCGTCCCTGATGTCGTGTTCGTGGAACCAGCAGTCGAACAGGCGGGTACGCATGAACCGCCCGTAACTGTCCGGCCCGACCGGGGTCATCGCGGGCGCGTCGAAATCGGCCTGCGACATCGCACCCAGGGCCCGGGCCCGGCGTGCCGTGATGTCCCGGTACGCGGCCAGCATCTCGGCGGGCGATCGGTCCCGCAGGCCGTGGATCCAGCGTTCGTTGAAGGCGCCGATCGGGTTGTGCACGTGCGGGGAGTCGGGGACGGCGTCCGCCTCGACCGGCGGGTCGATGCCCTCGAGCATGGACTCGGTCCCGATGAGGTGCGCGACGACGTCATGCACCGACCAGCCCGGCAGCGCCGACGGCTGAGCCCACTGCTCCGGCGTCAACCGCGCGAGCAGGGCGCCGATCACGTCCCACTGTTCGATCAGGGCTGCGGTCAGCGGCTCCCGGTCGAGCAGCGTCGGGGTCCTGGTCTCGCTCTTCCGGTCGCTGTCGCTCATTCGGCCACTGTCGCTCATTCGGCCACTGTAGAGGCGTGGGGGAGCTCAGGTGCCGATCTCGTGATCGCCGATCTCGGCTCGAACTCGCAGCGGGGGCAGCCGTGGTCGGGGCCGTCGGGCAGGAACGCGCCGCACTTCGGGCACACCCGGTCCAGCCAGCAGACCGGGTCGCCCCCGACGTCGTCGCCCACGTCTCTCCTTACTGTTCTTGCCGGCCGCTGCTCTCGTCGTTCCCGCGGCGGGTGCTCACGCCTCGTTCAGGACCTCGGCCAGCACGTCCGCGTGACTGTGTTCCAGATCGTGGGTGGCGGTCAGGAGCACCAGCGGCCTGCCGTTCGCCAGCGCAGTGACGCGGGCGATGGCCTCGCGGCCCTCGTCGGATTCGAGTTCGGCACGGTAGCGGGCCCGGAACTCGCGGAAATGCGCGGCGTCGTGGCTGTACCAGCGCCGCAGTTCCGTCGACGGTGCCAGGTCCTTGGCCCAGTCGTCGTAGTGGAAATCGTCCTTGCGGACGCCCCGCGGCCACAGGCGGTCGATGAAGACGCGGACCGCGCCCGGTTCCGGTTCGGGGTGGTCGTACACGCGCTCGACCGTGACGTCCGGTGTCGTCCGACTGGTCATCGTCACCTCCGCGGCAGAAGCAGTGACCCGGCCCTGTGGCCCAGTCTAGGTTCGACGGCCGGTCGGCGAGGCGGGATGAACGAGCGGTGGGCAGTCGGCGCGTGCGGGAATTCGGGCCTCACGGGCGCCGTGGAACGCCGCTGACGCCCCGACAATGCTGTGACCGGTGACACAATTCCGTAGGAATCTACGCCACTTGCCCTTGATCGGATTCGATTCAGTGCCTGTTTTGGGGATTTTGAGATGTATCCGTGAGCGAAAGCGTGTCAGCATTGGCTACTTCGTGCTACCCGGACCATCGTCCGCTCGTCGCACGCGGGCCGCCGCCCGTCCCGGCCCGACAACCACCAATCGCAGGAAGTAGTCACATTGGACACATCGAAGAGCACGCCCCAGGCGCGCCCGACGGTCGGCGTCGTTCGAGAGACGAACGACGGTGAACGGCGGGTGGCGCTGGTCCCGAAGGTCGTGACGACCTTGATCGGCAAGGGCCTCGACGTCGTCGTCGAAGCCGGTGCCGGTCTCGGGGCGTTGATCCCGGACGAGCTGTATAAGGAGGCCGGTGCCACCATCGGCGACCCGTGGTCGGCTGACCTGGTCGTCAAGGTCGCGCCGCCCACCGACGCCGAAACCGCGAAGCTGAAGTCGGGATCCGTCCTGATCGGTTTCCTGGCGCCGCGCACCAACCCCGACGGGATCGCCGCACTGAAGGCCGCGGGCGTGTCCGCGTTCGCGGTCGAGGCCATTCCGCGCATCTCCCGCGCTCAGGTAATGGACGCGCTGTCGTCGCAGGCGAACGTCGCCGGCTACAAGGCCGTCGTCGTCGCGGCATCGGAGTCCACCCGGTACTTCCCGATGCTGACCACCGCCGCGGGCACCGTGAAGCCGGCGACCGTGCTGGTCCTCGGTGTCGGTGTCGCCGGCCTGCAGGCCCTCGCCACGGCGAAGCGGCTCGGCGGCCGGACCACCGGTTACGACGTGCGTCCGGAGGTCGCGGACCAGGTGCGTTCGGTCGGTGCGCAGTGGCTCGACCTGGGCATCGACGCCGCCGGTGAGGGCGGCTACGCCCGCGAGCTGACCGAGGACGAGCGCGCGCAGCAGCAGCAGGCGCTCGAGGACGCCATCAAGGGCTTCGACGTGGTCGTCACGACCGCGCTGGTTCCGGGTCGTCCGGCGCCGCGTCTGGTCACCGCCGCCGCGGTGCAGGGCATGAAGCCCGGTTCCGTCGTGGTCGACCTGGCCGGTGAGACCGGTGGCAACTGCGAGCTGACCGAGCCCGGTCAGACGGTCGTCAAGCACGGTGTCACGATCTGCTCGCCGCTGAACCTGCCCGCGACGATGCCCGAGCACGCCTCGGAGCTGTACTCGAAGAACCTGCAGGCCGTCATCGAGTTGATGCTCGACGAGAACGGTGCGCTCGCGCCCGACTTCGACGACGAGATCCTCGCCGCCGCCTGCGTCACCCGTGAGGGGGCGAACGCCTGATGTACAACGAACTGCTGGCGAACATCGCGATCCTGGTCCTGGCCGGGTTCGTCGGATTCGCCGTCATCTCCAAGGTCCCGAACACGCTGCACACGCCGCTGATGTCGGGCACCAACGCCATCCACGGCATCGTCGTGCTCGGCGCGCTGGTCGTGCTCGGGCATCTGCCCGGCGACGCGCCATGGTCGATCAAGATCATCCTGTTCGTCGCGCTGGTGTTCGGCACCCTGAACGTCGTCGGCGGTTTCGTGGTCACCGACCGCATGCTCGCGATGTTCAAGCCCAAGAAGGACGCCCAGAAGGTCGTCGAGAAGAAGGGGGCTGACGCCTGATGGGCTACCTCGTCACGATCCTGTACATCGTCGCGTTCTCGATGTTCATCTACGGTCTCTCGGGTCTGACCGGCCCGAAGACCGCGGTGCGCGGCAACTACATCGCCGCGGTCGGCATGCTCGTCGCCGTGATCGCGGTGCTGATCGACATCCGCGACACCGACAACTGGGGCCTGATCATCGGCGGCCTGGCCGTTGGCGTCATCCTCGGTGTCCCGCCCGCGCTGCGCACCAAGATGACCGCGATGCCGCAGCTCGTCGCCCTGTTCAACGGCGTCGGCGGTGGCACGGTCGCGCTGATCGCGTGGGCGGAGTTCCTCAACTCCGACGGCTTCACCGCTGTCGAGGCGGTGCCGTCTGCGCCGTTCATCGTCGGGTCGCTGTTCGCCGCGATCATCGGTTCGGTGTCGTTCTGGGGTTCGCTGGTCGCGTTCTCCAAGCTGCAGGAACTGCTCAACAAGAACCTGGAAAAGAAGGTCGTCGCCTCGGCGAAGCTGTTCCAGCTCGCGAACATCGTCCTCGCGGTGGTGTCGATCGGTCTCGCGATCTACATCGGTGTGGGCGCCGACGGTGACCCGCAGTCGCCGTGGCTGATCGTCGGGCTGCTCGTCGCGGCCGGTGTGATGGGCCTGTTCGTGGTGCTGCCGATCGGCGGCGCCGACATGCCCGTCGTCATCTCGCTGCTCAACGCCCTGACCGGCCTGTCCGCCGCCGCGGCGGGTCTGGCCCTGAACAACCAGGCGATGATCGTCGCGGGCATGATCGTCGGCGCGTCCGGCTCGATTCTGACCAACCTGATGGCGAAGGCGATGAACCGGTCCATCCCGGCGATCATCTTCGGCTCGTTCGGTGGCGGTGACGAGGGCGGCGCCGCGGGCTCCGCCGCGGGCGGCACCGTCAAGGCCACCTCCGCCTCCGATGCGGCGATCCAGATGGCGTACGCCAACCAGGTCATCGTCGTGCCCGGTTACGGTCTGGCGGTCGCGCAGGCGCAGCACGCGGTCAAGGAGATGGCCAGCATGCTCGAGGAGCGTGGCGTCGAGGTCAAGTACGCGATCCACCCGGTCGCCGGCCGCATGCCCGGTCACATGAACGTCCTCCTCGCCGAGGCCGACGTCGAGTACGACGCGATGAAGGAGATGGACGACATCAACGGCGAGTTCTCTCGCACCGACGTCACCATCGTCATCGGCGCCAACGACGTCACCAACCCGGCCGCGCGTCAGGACTCGTCGAGCCCGATCTACGGCATGCCGATCCTCAACGTCGACCAGTCGAAGTCCGTCATCGTGCTCAAGCGGTCCATGTCGTCCGGCTACGCCGGCATCGACAACCCGCTGTTCACGGCGGATCAGACCTCGATGCTGTTCGGTGACGCGAAGAAGATGGTCTCCGAGGTCACCGAGGAACTGAAGGCGCTGTAACACGGGCGCTGCAACACCACCGGTGGTGTCACATCAACGGCGCTGTGACACCACCGGCTCTGCAATGACACGGGCTCTGCAATGACACGGGCACTCTGGCGCGGCTGACCGCGCGAGGGTGCCCGTGCCTCGTCGGGGGGCCGGATCACGGTGTGGGCCGGAGCAGTCCGGCGAACCGGCACGCCAGCAGGACGCACAGGAGTGGGACAGCGAGTGTCGCGGTCAACGGCATCAGCTGCGTCAACCATCCCAGCAGCGCCGGACCGGCCAGCAACCCGAGATACCCCATGCCCACCACCCGGGACATGTTCACGCCCGGGGAGCCCGCGTTCAGGTTGCCCGCGGCGGTGAAGATCTGCGGGATGCAGCCCGAGAGCCCGAGTCCGAACAGCGCCCAGCCGAACAGGGTGAGCGGGACCCAACTCGACGCCATCACCGCGCCCATCCCGACAGCTGCGATCAGGGTGCCGTAGCGCACCACCGCGACCGGTCCGAGCGCCGCGGCGACCCGGTCGGCGGTGAACCGGCCGAGGGTCATCATCACCGCGAACGCGCCGAACGCCAGCGCCGCCGTCGCGTCGGACGTGCCGAGGTGTTCCTTGACCTGCAGCGTGCTCCAGTCGTTCGCGGCCCCTTCGGCGAGGAACACGGCGAACGCGATCGCGCCGAGGGCCAGGACCTTCGCGGTCGCCGGTCGCTCGGGTGAACTCGCCGAACCGGTGGCCGCCGTCTGTTCATCGGGTTCGTGAACTTCGTGCGGCAGCAGCGCAGGCAGGCAGGCGAGGATGGTGACGGCGCCGAGTGCGGCCGCCCCCGGCAGCGCCGTCGACGGCGCCACGCCTGCGGCCAGCGTCGCCGCACCGAGAAGCGACCCGGCGACCCCACCGAGGGAGAACAGCGCGTGGAACGCCGACATGATCGGTCGGCCGTAGGCCCGCTCGACGTGCACCGCCTGCGAGTTCATCGACACGTCCAGCGCGCCGTTGCCGAGTCCGAAGACGATGAGCGCCACGCCCAGGCTCACCGCGTCGGTGGCCAGCGCCGGACCGATCGCACCCGCGGACAGCAGCAGGCCCGCCGCCGCGATCATGCGTCGGCTGCCCCACCGGTCCGCGAGCGGTCCGGCGAACTGCATGCCGATCAGGGCGCCGCCGGCGAGGACCAGCAGCAACCAGCCCAGCGTGGCGTGGCTGATGCCGGTCCGCTCCGAGATGGCGGGGATGTGCACCACCCACGCGGCGAGCAGGAAACCGTTGACGGCGAACACGCCGAAGACGGCGGCACGGGCACGGCGGAGACGGGCGGCGTCGAGCGTGGTCAGCAGCATCGGGTCCCATTGTGGCGGCACCGCCGCCCGTGAGCACTCTTGGTCCCCAGCCGGCCAAAAGTACTCACGGGCGGCGAAGCCGCTCAGCTGCGGGCCAGGAGAGTCGCTCAGCTCCGGGCCAGCAGGGTGAGGGGGTCGGTGAGGATCGCGGCGACGTCGGCGAGGAATTGCGAACCCTGCTCGCCGTCGACGAGACGGTGGTCGAACGACAACCCCAGCGTCGTCACCCAGCGGGGGACCACCTCGTCGTCGACCACCCACGGACGGCGGGCGATCGCGCCGAGGCACACGATCGCCGCCTCCCCGGGCGTCAGGATCGCCGTGCCCGCGTCGACTCCGAACACCCCCACGTTGGTGATCGTGATCGTGCCGCCGGTCAGGTCCGCCGGCGTCGCGTGCCCGGCTCGGGCGGTCGCCGTCGACTCACCGATCGCGCGGGTCAGGTCGACGAGGGTCATGTCGTGCGCGTCCTTGACCGTCGGCACGAGCAGCCCCCGCTCCGTCGCGGTCGCGACACCGAGGTTCACGTAGTGCTTGGTGACGATCTCCTGGCGGACCTCGTCCCAGCTCGCGTTGAGTTCCGGGCGACTCCGCAGTGCCACCAGCATCGCCTTCGCCACCAGCGACAGCGGCGTCAGGGTGAGGCCGGCGAACGGCGCCGTTTTCCGTAGCCGGTCGAGCAGTTCCATCGACGCCGTCACGTCGACGGTGACGAATACGGTGACCTGTGGTGCGGTGAACGCGCTGCGCGTCATCGCCGCGGCGGTCTGCTTGCGGACGCCCCGGATCGGGGTCCGGGACTCCCGGCCCGCCTGAGGCGCGGAATCCCGGCCGCCCCCGGTCGCGGCGGCTTCGACATCGGTGACGGTGATCGCCCCGCCCGAACCGGTGCCCGGCACCGTCGCCAGGTCGACGCCGAGTTCGCGCGCGAGTCGACGAGCGGACGGTTTCGCGTCCGGCCGGGCCGCCTCGTCCCGGGTGCCACCGGGTGTGACGGCGCCGCCGTCGGTGTCCGCGGTGACGGCGCCGCCGTCGCGCCGTCGTGTGCGTCGTCGGCTCGCCGGCTGGGCGGCGGGGCCGTACCCGACCAGCACCGAACCCTGTGCGGGAGGAAGGGGTTCGGAGGTGGCGCCGGCATCCCCGATCCGGATCAGTGGCGCACCGACCGGAACCGTGTCACCGGGGGCGGCGAGCAGGGCGAGGACGGTGCCCGCGAACGGCGACGGCAGTTCGACGGCGGCCTTCGCGGTCTCGACCTCGGCGATCACCTGGTTGAGTGCAACCGTGTCGCCGACGGCCACCGACCATGACATGAGTTCCGCCTCGGTCAGGCCCTCACCGAGGTCGGGCAGGCGGAACTCGTGCACCTCGCCGGTCACGGTGGTCCCCGTCAGGCGGCGAGCGTCCGGTCGACCGCATCGAGGATGCGATCGGGGTCGGGCAGGTAGTACTTCTCGAGTTTCGCCGGCGGGTACGGGGTGGCGAACCCGCCGACCCGCAGCACGGGCGCCTCCAGTTGGTAGAAGCAGCGTTCGGTGATGCGGGCGGCGATCTCGGCGCCGAGTCCGGCGAACACCGGCGCCTCGTGCACGATCACGAGCCGCCCGGTGCGGCGGACCGATGCCTCGACGGTGTCGAAGTCGATCGGGGACAGTGCCCGCAGGTCGATCACCTCCAGCGAATGCCCCTCTGTCTCGGCCTCGGCGGCCGCGGCGAGCGCGGTCGCCACCATCGGTCCGTACGCGACGAGCGTGGCGTCGGTGCCGGGGCGGGCGACGCGCGCGCAATACAGGTCGAGCGCGGGCGGAGCGTCGGACTCCACCTCGCCGCGGTCCCAGTACCGGCGTTTCGGCTCGAAGAACACCACCGGGTCGTCGTCGGCGATCGCCTGCTGGATCATCGTGAAGGCGTCGGACGGGGTGGACGGGCTGACCACGCGCAGTCCGGCGGCGTGCGCGAAGTACACCTCGGGGGATTCCGAATGGTGTTCCACCGCACCGATTCCGCCTCCGAACGGGATGCGGATGGTCAACGGTGCCCGGACCCGCCCCTCGGTGCGGTAGTGGATCCGGGCGACCTGCGAGACGATCTGGTCGAACGCCGGGTAGACGAAGCCGTCGAACTGGATCTCGCACACCGGGCGGTAGCCGCGCAGTGCGAGTCCGAATGCCGTACCGACGATTCCGGATTCGGCGAGGGGGGTGTCGATGACGCGGGCGTCACCGAAGTCCTTCTGCAGGGTGTCGGTGACCCGGAAGACGCCGCCGAGGGCGCCGATGTCTTCGCCCATCAACACGACCTTCGGATCGTGGTCGAGTGCGCGCCGCAGTCCGGCGTTGATCGCACCGGCCAGGGTCATGATGGTCATCAGCGCGCCCCCTCCATGTCGTGCAGGTAGGCGGCGTAGCTGTCCCGTTCCTCGTCGAGGACGGTGTGCCCGTGGGCATAGACGTGGTCGAACAGGCGCAGCGGTTCCGGGTCGGGCAGGGCGAGGGTACCGGCCCGGAAAGCGGCGGCCGCGCCTTCGGCCTTCTCCCGGACCCGGCCGTCGAACTCGCCGTCCCACGCGTCCTCGCGTTCGAGGAGTCGACGGATCCGATCGATCGGGTCGCGCGCCCGCCACGGCTCGAGGTCGGCGCCGGTCCGGTAGCGGGTCGGGTCGTCGGACGTGGTGTGCGGACCCATCCGGTAGGTGAGCGCCTCGACGAAGCTCGGACCGCTGCCCTCCCTGGCCCGCCGGGCCGCGGTCCGAGTGACGGCGAGGACCGCGAGCACGTCGTTCCCGTCCACCTGCACGGACGGCATGCCGTAGCCGGCTGCCCTCTGTGCCAGCGGGTTCGGGCTCTGCAGTCGAACGGGTTCGCTGATCGCCCAGTGGTTGTTCTGGCAGAAGAACACCACCCCGGCGTTGAAGCTCGTGGCGAATCCCAGTGCCTCCGACAGGTCGCCCTGACTGGTCGCGCCGTCGCCGAAGTACGCGACGGTGGCGATCTCGGCGCCGTCGAAGTGCGCGCCGATCGCGTAGCCGGTGGCGTGCAGGCCCTGCGCGCCGACGACGATTGCCGGATTCGTCAGCGCGAGCGCGTTCGGATCCCAGCACGACAGCGCGACACCGCGCCACAGGCGTGGCCACTGCGCCGGATCCACGCCGCGGCAGTACGCCAGACCGTGCTCGCGGTAGCTGGTGAAGACGTAGTCGTCGGGATCGAGCGCGTGCGCCGAACCGACCTGGGCGGCTTCCTGGCCGAGACTCGGTACCCAGATCCCGAGCTGGCCCTGCCGTTGCAGCGCGGTGGCTTCGGCGTCGACGCGCCGGACCACCACCATGTCCTCGTACATTGCGCGGAGTTGCTGTGCGCCGACGTCGGCGACGACCTCCGCATACCGTGCACCGTGCACCCGTCTGCCGTCCGGTTGGACGAGCTGGACCGGGTAGACCTTCTTGTCGGCCACCGGGACCTCCTCGTGCTGTCGCCGGGGAGGTCCTCGTGAGACAGGCCCCGACGCGCTGTGCCCTCACCCACCAGCATCCCCTTTTGGCGTGGCGGCGCAAGGGTCAGCGGCGGCGCAGTCCGAGGCGGAGGTTCGCGGGTTTGAGGGTGAACTCCTCTGCGACCTCGAGGGAGTAGCCGGGGTCGGGTTCGAGGTCGTAACGGTGCAGGATCAGCGCCAGTGCGAGCACCGACTCGTGCAGGGCCAGTTGTCGTCCGATGCACTGCCGCAGTCCGGTGCCGAACGGCTTGTAGATCCCCGGCGGGCGGGTGCGGGAACGCTCCGGCAGGAAGCGGTCGGGGTCGAAGGCCAGTGGGTTCGGCCCCCACACCGGGTCGCGGTGCACGGCGAAGGTGAGCGCGAGCACCGGTTGCCCGGCTCGAAGCAGGTAGCGACCGCCGAGCAGGGTGTCCTGCAGCGGTTCCCGGAGGAACCCCGGCCCGATCGGCCACAGGCGCAGCGTCTCGTCGACGACCCGCCGCAGGTACTTGAGCTTGTGGACGTCGGAGAACGCCGGATCGGGATTGGTCCCGGCCGGCCACATCGACTCGATCTCCGCCCGGGCGCGGGTCGCGACCTCGGGGTGGGTGGAGAGGATGTGCAGGGCGAACGACAGTGTGCCCGAGGTCGTTTCGTGTCCTGCCGCGAAGAAGGTGAGCACCTGGTTGCGGATGTTCTCGTCACTGAGATATCGCCCGGTCGCCGGGTCGGAAGTGGTCAGCATCAGCGCCAGCAGGTCGTCGTCGGGCGCATCGTCCGGGTGTGCGCGCCGGGTCCGGATGACGTCGTCGACGACGCCGCGCGCATACGCGAGGTCGGCGTCCACGCCGGCGATCGCCTGACGATGTACCAGGTGGTCGAGCCAGTGCACCGGAATCCGGTACCCGGACCGTCCCATGTACGCGAACACGCGCATCACTGCGGCCGCATACGGATCCGGTTCGGTGGACTCGAACGAGTGGAAGTCGTGGCCGAAGCCGATCCGCCCGATCGTCTGCAGCGTCATCTTGCTGGTGTCGGTGTGCACGTCCACCGGCCCCGACCGGGAGTTCTCGTCCCAGTACGCGATCAGTTCACGTGTCGTCTCGACCATCGTGTCGTGATAGTTCTTCATCGCGGACAGCGAGAAGGCCGGCTGAAGGATGTTGTGCGCCCGCGACCAGTTCGGCTCCGTCGTGTACGCCGAGAAGAGGGCGTCGCCGAGCATTTCGCGGGTGTACGCCGTGCTGAACCCGATACGTTTGCCGAACCGCTTGTCGTCGCAGAGGTCCGCGTACAGGTCGGTGCCGGACACCACCGTGAGGTGCTGCCGGAACACCTGGGTGTCGAAGATCGGGCCCAGGGCCCGCGCCTGTTCGGCCAGATGTTGGGAGGGTCTGCTCGGGTCGGCGGTGAGCAGATCGCCGAGAAGCGGGAGTCGGTGCGGCGGGTGCGGGAGTGTTGTGGTCATCGCGATTCACTTCGATTCGGGATCGTGGTGGCGCGTGCGTCTGCAGTTGTCCCGCTGCAATTGTCCCGCGGTCGTCGGTGGAAGTCTGCTGCCGATTCGTGATGCACCGAGGGCGATTCGGTACCGCAGGTTTCGAGTCGGTCCGTCCTAGTCTGGCGGGAGCCCGACTCGGAGTGTGATCGGACTCGGAATGTGATCAGTCGACCTGGAGGGATTGTCCATGTTGCGCAGCAAGGGACTTGTGACCGCGGGAGTGCTTGCGGGGGCCGTGACCCTCGCCCTGGCGCCGACGGCGTCCGCCGCGACCGTCTACCAGATCGCCACCGTGCCGCCGATCGGCACGGTCTACGCGAACAACCTGGTGACTCTCGGTGTCTCGGTCGGTCCGGTCCCGACCGGAGCGGACGCCACCACCCCGGTCGTGCTGACGGTGACCGAACCCGACGGCGACGAGCGGACCGTCACGATGCCGCTGACATTGGGGGTGGCGACCGCTGCGACGCCGGTCCACGAGCCCGGCCGATACGTGGCCACATTCACCTTCGACCCGCCCGGCGGTGATCACGCCGAGGCGACGCTTCGGTTCGATGCGGTCCCCTCCCCGCTGGCGGGTGGGAGTTCCTCGTAACCCGGTCCGCCCGGATCGGAGGGTGCGAACCCTACCGATCCTGTTGCGGTGACGCCGAATCGGCCCAGGCAGGCGGGGTAACCACTAGCATCGACGGGTCGGAGCCAGTGGTACGTCACCGTCGGGCCTCGTCCGCGCGGACGGGTCCGCTGGAGCAGCAGCGAAGGGAGCAGCCGATGAGCAACGCCGTGGGTCTGGACGAGCGTGCGGTCTCCGCGTGGATCGCGGATCTGGGGGTCGGTGCCCTCGCGCCGCTGAATTTCAAGCGGATCGGCAACGGCCAGTCCAACCTGACGTACATCGTGACCGACTCGGGCGGTTCCGCCTGGGTGCTGCGTCGGCCCCCGCTCGGTCATCTGCTCGCGTCCGCGCACGACGTCGCCCGTGAGTACCGGATCATCTCCGCCCTGCAGGGCACGGGCGTTCCGGTTCCGAAAGCGCTTGCCTTGACCGAGGATCCGGCGGTGACCGACGCGCCGCTGATGCTGATGAGCTACGTCGACGGTGTCGTCGTCGACAGCATCGGTGTGGCCAAGGAATTGACACCGGAACGGCGACGTGCCACCGGCCTGTCGATGCCGAAGGCACTGGCCAGCATTCACCGCGTCGACCTCGAACTCGCCGGGCTCGACGACCTGTCGAGTCGTTCGCCGTTCGCGGAGCGGCAGATTCGGCGGTGGTCCGGGCAGTGGGCGAAGTCGAAGACTCGTGAGGTGCCGGCAGTGGAGGAGTTGACGGCGCTGCTGTCACGTTCGATTCCGGAGCAGAGTGAAGTGACACTGGTGCACGGGGACTTTCACCTGAGCAACGTCATCACCGCACGTGACGACGGTCGGGTGGTCGCGGTCCTCGACTGGGAGCTGTGCACGCTCGGCGACCCGATGGCCGACGTCGGCGCCCTGCTCGCCTACTGGTCGCAGGCCGATGACGAGCTGCCGGGACCGTTCGTCGCGTCGACGATGGAGGGTTTCCCGACGCGTGCCGAGCTCGCGGACGTGTACTTCCGGGAGACCGGGCGAGATCGCTCTGCGCTCGGGTTCTGGCACACGCTGGCCCTGTGGAAGCTGGCGATCATCGCAGAGGGCGTGCTGCGTCGCACGATCGAGGATCCGCGCAACACCGCCGAGGTCGGGGCGCCGTCGATCAAGATCATCGACGACATCGTCGCCCGCGCGGTGGACACGGCGCGTTCGGCCGGGCTGCACTGAACGAGCCGCTAGCAGACGCAACGCCGGGATAGTTGCGGAATCGTGTTCTTTTCGGTCTTGCAAAATTGATTCTCGAAACCGGACGCGCGGTACGGAAGTGCGGTGCACACTCGTTCGCAGCCGAATCCGGCTATCGGGAACATCAGGACAGAATGGAGATCGTCATGGATCAGATCGTCGCCCTGCTCACCGGCCTCCTCAGCAGCTTCTCCGCCGACGCGGGGGAGACGCCCACCGAGACGCCGACCGAAACCACCGCGTAGCAACAGTTCGCGGACGGCCGTTTCCGACGACCACTTCCGATCGGGGGAGTTCGTCATCTCTGCACCCCGGCGCCGCCGGACATGGGTGCATCACATGAACTGGAAGGTATCCACCATGGATCAGATTCTCGGCCTGCTCACCGGCCTCCTCAGCAGCTTCTCCGCCGACGCGGGGGAGACGCCCACCGAGACCCCCACCACCACGGAGTAGGTCTCGCGCTCGGGGCGCGCCCCGACCGCAACGTTGTTCCGTCCGCCCCGCTCGTGCCCAGAGCGGGGCGGACGTGCGTTTCGGGGGTGAGCCGGCGGGGTTCGGTGGTCACGGTCTCGACGCCGGCGATCGCGGTCGTAGGAGCAGCCGGATGGCCAGGCCCGCCGCCAGCGCCCAGAACGCCGACCCGATTCCCGCGAATGCGATCCCGGAGGCGGCGATCAGAAAGGTCAGCACAACGGCCGGCCGATCCGACTCGTCGGACAGTGCCGACACGAGAGATCCGGCGAGGGTGGCGAGCAGGGCCAGGCCCGCGACCGTTTCGACGACCCCGGACGGGGCCGCGGCCACCAGCGCGGCCAGTGCCGCCGAGCAGACGGCCAATACCAGGTACGCCCACCCGGCCGTGAACGCCGCGATCCACCGGCGCCGCGGGTCGGGGTGCGCGGTCGGCCCGGCGGCGAGGGCGGCACTGATCGCGGCGAGGTTGATCGCGTGCCCACCGGCCGGCGCGCCGACGATGGTGCCGATGCCGGTGACCGTCATCGCCGGCCGCCACGGCACCCGGTAACCGAACGACCCCATCGCCGCAGTGCCCGGGATGTTCTGCGACGCCATCGTCACGATGTACAGGGGCAACGCGATCCCGACCAGTGCCTGCCAGGAGAAGTGTGGGACCGTCGCCTCGAATCGAGGTACCAGTTCCGAGGTGTCGAGGGTGGCGTCACCGACGGCCAGGTCCACGACGATCACGGCCGCGGCCGTCGCGAACGCGGCGGGGACCGCCCATCGGGTCGAGAACCGTTGCAGCACAAGCCACACCAGAATGACAGGGGCGACGGCTGCGGGGGAGTCGCGCAGCGCGGTGACCGGCTCGAGGCACAGGGGGAGCAGCACCCCGGCGAGCATCGCCTGGGCGAGCGGAACGGGGATGGATTCGATCAGCCGGCCCAGCCGCGGCCACAGTCCGGTGAGGATCACCGCGGCGCCGACGCCGACGAACGCGCCGACCGCGGCGGGCCAGCCGCCCGCGACCGAGCCCGTCCCGGCGAGCAGCGCGGCGCCCGGCGTCGACCACGCCAGCGTGATCGGCATCCGGTACCGCCGGGCCAGCCACAGCATCCCCACCGCCTGGGTGACGCACAGCGCCATCAGGCCGGACGCCGCCTGCGACGGGCTCGCTCCGACCGCGCGCAGGCCGGTGAGGACCACGGCGAACGAGCTCGTGAACCCGACGAGGGCGGTGACCACTCCGGCGCTGATCGGGTGGCTCTGTCCCACCTCGGTGGCGGTCGGGTCGGGTTCGGTGATTCCTGGCACGCCGGTCATCCTGCCGGGGTGCCCGCATCGACCGCATTTCGGCGTGCGCGCGCTTCGGCGAGCGGGTCGCAGCCGTGAGGAGTAGGTTCCGTCTCCAAGCACACGTCGCTCCTATTTGTATTACTACGACTTCGTATTTCTACGACGGGACCGGGCGGATGACCCCACAGGCCGTGACTCCATCGACAGTTTCCGTGCCGCGCCGACGCCGCGGGCGGCTCGCGGCCGCGGCGGTCACGCTCCTGCTGGCCGCCGGATGCTCCGACGATTCGACCACCGAGCCCGCCGCGTCCGACACGACAGCCGCTTCCGGCACGACCGCCGCCGAATCGACGGCAGCGCTGGACCCGTCGCTCTCGCAGCGACTCGACTCGGCCATCGAGAACACGATGAAACAGGCATCGGTGCCCGGCGCGATGGTCGGGATCTGGGGGCCGGGCGGCACCTACGTCAAGGCATTCGGCGTCGCCGACAAGGCCACCGGCGCACCGATGGAGACCGACTTCTACAGCCGGATCGGCAGCCTGACCAAGACGTTCACCGTCACCGGCGTGCTGCAGCTGGTCGACGACGGAAAGGTCGGACTGGACGACCCGATCGTGAAGTACGTGGACGGCGTGCCCGACGGCGATCGGATCACCATCCGGGAGCTGGCACGCATGCAGAGCGGGCTCGCCAACTACACGGCGAGCGAGGAGTTCCAGAAGACGTTCTTCGCCGATCCCCGAGCGCAGTTCACCCCGGAACAGCTGCTCGGCTACGCGTTCGCGATGCCCGCGACGTTCCCGCCCGGCGAAGGCTTCCAGTACTCGAACACCAACACCACACTGCTGGGGCTGGTGGTCGAGAAGGTCAGCGGAATGTCGTTGCCGGACTACATCGACGACGAGATCCTCGCGCCGCTGAAGATGGACCAGACCAGCTTTCCCACCGACAACGCCTTCCCCGAGCCGCACGCGCAGGGCTACACGATCCAGACCGCCGACGGCAAGGAGGCGACGGCCACCGACTGGGACCCCTCGTGGGGCTGGGCGGCGGGCGCCATGATCTCCACGCTCGACGACCTGCGTATCTGGGGGCCTGCGCTGGCGACCGGGACGCTGCTCACGCCGGAAACGCAGCAGCAGCGACTCGAGACCGTCAACGCGCCCGGGTATCCCCCCGACGTCGGGTACGGGCTGGGCCTGTTCAACGCGGCCGGCTGGATCGGCCACAACGGCAGCCTGCCCGGGTACCAGACGGTCACGGTGTACCTGCCGGAGCGGGCGACCACCCTCGTCATCATGATCAACACCGACACCGGCTACGAGGGCCAGGAACCGAGCACGTTGCTGGGCACGGCGATCACCGAGATCATCTCCCCGGACCACGTGTACCGGCTGACCGACACGGCTCCGGCGGCGGGCGGAACGTCACCGCCGACACCGATGCCGACCGCTTCGCCCACTCGCTGAGGTCGGCACCGTCGGCGGCGTCGACACGTGACGCGGGAAGGCCCCGATGCAGTGGGCATCGGGGCCTTCGCGTCCGGGCGAAGCGTCGGAAAGCGTTCTCTCCGGGGGAGTGCTCAGGCTTTGACCTTCTGCACCAGCCACAGGAGAATCACCGCGCCGAGCAGGCATGTCAGGAAGCTGAAGATCAGGCCGGCACCCTCGACGTCGACCCCGATCAGGTTGAGCAGGAAGCCGCCGATCAGGCCGCCGAAGACGCCGACGACGATGTTGAGGATCACGCCCTGACCCGTGTTGTGCAGGATCTTGCTGCCGATCCAGCCGGCGAGTCCGCCGATGACGATCCATCCGATGAAGCCCAGTCCCAGCATGTGTCCTCCTCGTAGGTTGCCCGGCTGTGCCGCCGCGCACTCTGTGAGTGAATCCTCGCCCCTGTCCGGGTGAAATTCATGGACGTGCGGCGGCCGGGTCGCTCACCGTCGGGAGAACTCCGACGCCCGGCGGATCTGGTCGCGGGTCGGTGTCACACCGGTGTACAGCACGAACTGGGCCGCCGCCTGCAGCGCGATCACCTCGTCTCCGGTGATGACGGTCTTGCCCGCCGCCCGCGCCGCCCGGATCAGCGGTGTGTCGGGTGGCATGGCGACGACGTCGAAGACGGTCTCGGCGGCCTGCACCGCGTCGGCGTCGAACGGCGATGCGTCTGCACCGGGCCCGCCCGACATGCCGAGCGGGGTCGCGTTGACCAGCAGTCGCGGTCGCAGGTCCCCGAGATCAGGGCGCCACGCGAAGCCGTACCGGTCGGCGAGCGCGCGACCGGTCCCGGCGTTGCGGGCGACCACCGTCACCGAGCGAAAACCCTGGTCGCGCAGTGCCGCCACGACCGCCTTGGCCATGCCGCCGCTGCCGGCGACCGCGGCCGGTGTCGACGGGTCGACGGCTCGGTCGGCGAGAAGGGTGACGACGGCCTCGTAGTCGGTGTTGTACGCGTGCAGGACACCGTCCTCGTTGACGATGGTGTTCACCGATGAGATCGCCTCCGCGGACGGATGCATGACGTCGACATGCTCGATGCATGCCTCCTTGAACGGCATCGAGACACCGCAGCCGCGGATCCCGAGTGCACGGATGCCGGCGATCGCGGATGCCAGGTCGGTGGTGGTGAACGCCTTGTAGAGGAAGTCCAGCCCGAGTTCCTCGTAGAGGTGGTTGTGGAACCGGGTTCCGATGTTCGACGGTCGGGCGGACAGCGACATGCACAGCGTCGTGTCCCGGCTGATGGAGTCCCTGCTGATCCGGCGCACCTACCCACGGTATCGCCGGCCTCGCCGGAGCATCGGGTGTGGCCGGCCGGGGTAGTGACTCCCCTCACATCCGGACGTAGAGTCTGGATGGTGTCACAGTCGTTGTCGGACGTGAAATATGCGGTGGAGCGGATGAACGACTCGCTGGTGGGCCGTCTGAGCTGGGTGAAGTTACCCGGCGGTAGGGGTGTCGCCGTCGGGGGCGATCGTTGCGCGCCACGCCGCTAGCAGTACGCTTGTCTTGTTTGGCGCGGCATCCCGGTGTGTGCCCGCGACGTTTGGGTTTACTGAATTGAGTCGTTCGCCAACCGCTCACGAAGCGGATGGCTAACCGTGTGACCAGGGGAAACTTCCTAGGAGGACGCGAAGTACACATGTCCAAAATCAAGGTTGAGGGCACCGTCGTCGAACTGGACGGCGACGAGATGACACGCATCATCTGGCAGTTCATCAAGGACAAGCTGATCCATCCGTACCTCGATGTGAATCTCGAGTACTACGACCTCGGTATCGAATACCGCGACAAGACCGATGACCAGGTCACCGTCGACGCCGCGAACGCGATCAAGAAGCACGGCGTCGGCGTCAAGTGCGCGACCATCACGCCGGACGAGGCCCGGGTCGAGGAGTTCGGCCTCAAGAAGATGTGGCGGTCGCCGAACGGCACCATCCGCAACATCCTCGGCGGCACCATCTTCCGCGCGCCGATCCTGATCTCCAACGTGCCCCGCCTGGTTCCGGGCTGGACCAAGCCGGTCATCGTCGGACGTCACGCGTTCGGTGACCAGTACCGCGCCACCGACTTCAAGGTCCCCGGCGCAGGCACCGTCACCATCACGTACACCCCCGAGGACGGCTCCGAGCCGATCCAGCACGAGGTGTGCAAGATTCCCGAGGACGGCGGCGTCGTCATGGGGATGTACAACTACAAGAAGTCCATCCAGGACTTCGCGCGTGCCTCGCTGGCCTACGGCCTGCAGCAGAACTACCCGGTCTACCTGTCGACCAAGAACACGATCCTCAAGGCATACGACGGTATGTTCAAGGACGAGTTCCAGCGGATCTTCGAAGAAGAGTTCAAGGCCGAGTTCGACGCCGCGGGCCTGACCTACGAGCACCGCCTCATCGACGACATGGTCGCCTCCTCGCTCAAGTGGGAGGGTGGCTACGTCTGGGCCTGCAAGAACTACGACGGTGACGTCCAGTCCGACACCGTCGCGCAGGGCTACGGCTCGCTGGGTCTGATGACCTCCGTGCTGATGACCCCGGACGGCAAGACCGTCGAGGCGGAGGCCGCGCACGGCACCGTCACCCGGCACTACCGCCAGCACCAGCAGGGCAAGCCGACGTCGACCAACCCGATTGCGTCGATCTTCGCCTGGACCCGTGGTCTCGAGCACCGCGGCAAGCTCGACAACACCCCCGAGGTGATCGACTTCGCACAGCAGCTCGAGGACGTCGTCATCAAGACCGTCGAGGGCGGTCAGATGACGAAGGATCTCGCGCTTCTGGTCGGTGGCGATCAGGGCTACCTGACCACCGAGGAGTTCCTCGGCGCGCTCGACGAGAACCTGCAGAAGGCGTTCGCGGCGAAGTAATCCCGCGCACGAGCACACCCGAAGGGGCGTCCGGACAACCCGGGCGCCCCTTCGGCGTATCCGGCGCCGGGTGAGCGAACTCACGCCCCCTCACTTGGCGGACCGTCGGCCCCCGTGACCACAATTGATCAGTGGTTTCGTCGACACTGTCCCGCATCGAGCGTCCGTCCCGTGGTTTCCGGGGGCCCGGCGCCGCCCGCTCGCTCGCGATGCTCGCCCTCGCACTCGGCGGCTTCGGGATCGGCACCACCGAGTTCGTCGCCATGGGGCTGCTGCCGGAGATGTCGGGCGGCCTGGGCGTCAGCGAACCGACCGCCGGGCACGTCATCTCCGCCTACGCCCTCGGCGTGGTCGTCGGCGCCCCGACCATCGCGGCGCTGACCGCACGGGTGCCGCGCCGCGTCCTGCTGATCGCGCTGATGGTGGCGTTCACCGTCGGCAACGCCGCGTCCGTGTTCGCTCCCGACTACGCCACCCTGATGGTGGCCCGGTTCGTCGCCGGCCTGCCGCACGGCGCCTACTTCGGGGTGGCCGCGCTCGTCGCCGCCCACCTCGCCGAGCCCGGTCGCCGCGCCAAGGCGGTCGCGACCGTCATGCTCGGTCTGTCCGTGGCCAACGTGGTCGGGGTGCCGGTCGCCGCCTGGCTCGGGCAGCACCTGGGATGGCGGGCCGCGTTCGCGCTCGTCGCGGTCATCGGGGTGGTCACCGTCGTCTCCCTGATGCTGTGGATCCCACGACTGGACGCGATGCCGACGACCAACCCGATCACCGAGCTCGGCGCGCTGACGCGCGTGCAGGTGTGGATGACCCTGATCATGGGCATGGTCGGATTCGGCGGCATGTTCGCGGTCTACACCTACATCAGCACCACCCTGACCGACGTGTCCGGCCTGTCGCGATCACTCGTGCCGCTGGCGCTGATGCTGTACGGCCTCGGCATGGTGGTGGGCAACCTGGTCGGCGGTCATCTCGCAGATCGTGCCCTGATCCCTGGCCTCGCCGCGATGATGGCCGCCCTGGCGGTGATCCTCGCCGGATTCGTCGCCGCCGTGCACAACCCGGTGACCGCGCTGGTGTTCGTGTTCCTGATCGGACTGGCGGGAGCGGCCATGGTGCCCGCACTGCAGACACGGCTGATGGACGTGGCGGCCGACGCGCAGACCCTCGCCGCCGCCCTCAACCACGCCGCGCTCAATGTCGCCAACGCGTTCGGTGCCTGGATCGGCGGAGTCGTGATCGCGGCCGGATTCGGATACACGGCCCCCGCCGTGGTCGCGTCGGGCCTCGCCCTCGCCGGGCTCGTGGTGCTCGGCGTCGCGGTCCTGCTCGAACGCCGCGGCAGCCACGCCTGACCGGGTGCAGCGGCTCCGAACGAAGGTGACCTTCGTTCGGTTCAACCGGACGAAGGCCACCTTCAGCCACTGTCGGGGAGCGGGGTCGGGGCCGTCAGACACGCGCCTGGCCCGCGGCGTTCACCCCGGCCGGCCGGCTGTGTCCGAGTGGTTCGATACGGTTTCACCCCGTGCCGCACATCATCTCCACGGTCAATGTCAACGGCGTTCGCGCCGCCGCGAAGAAGGGTCTGCTCGAGTGGCTCGCCGCCACCGACGCGGATGTGGTCTGCCTGCAGGAGACCCGCGCCGACGACAAACAGTTGCACGCCACCCTCGCCCCGGCGCTCGACGCGGGGTGGCACATGGCGACCGCTCAGTCCGCGGTCAAGGGCCGCAACGGGGTCGCTGTGCTCTCCCGCCGGCCCGCGGACGCGGTGCGGATCGGCCACGGCGACGACGAGTTCGCCGAGGCGGGCCGCTACCTGGAAGCCGACTTCGACGACCTGACCGTCGCCAGCCTGTACCTGCCGTCCGGTGAGGTGGGCACCGAGCGGCAGGTCGAGAAGGAACGGTTCATCGACTCGTTCGGCGCGTACCTGACCGCCACCGGCGCGGCCGCGACCGGGGCCGGACGCGACGCGGTGGTGTGCGGCGACTGGAACATCGCGCACACCGAACTGGACCTGAAGAACCACAAGGGCAACGTCAAGAACTCCGGCTTCCTGCCGCACGAGCGGGCCTGGATGGGTTCGGTCTTCGGCGAGTTCGGCTGGGCGGACGTGGTGCGCGGACTGCACCCCGACCTCGCCGGGCCCTACAGCTGGTGGTCCTACCGCGGCAAGGCGTTCGACAACGACTCCGGCTGGCGGATCGACTACCAGGTCGCCACCCCGGGTCTCGCCGAGCGTGCCAAGGAAGCCGTCGTCGAACGTGCGGCGTCCTACGACCAGCGCTGGTCCGACCACGCGCCGGTCACGGTGCGCTACCGGTGACCAGGCTGGGGCCGCGGGCCCGCCTCGTCCTCGGGGTCCTTGTCGCGGTGCTCGCGGTGGTCGCCGGGTTCCTGCTCACCGGTCCCGGTGGCCAGACCGGCCCGGACGCGGAACTTGTACGCAGCCACGCGGGCAACCCCTCGATCGCCACCGTCACCGCCACGCAGCAAGGGCTGACCCGTGACGAGGTGCAACGGCTGACCGTTGACGAGGACGGGACCCTTGTCGCACTGCCGCCCCCCGCGCCGGCCACCACCACCGCCGCCGCACAGACCGCCGGACCGCGCGGTGTCGTGCCGGTGCCCGTGCCCGACGTCGCGTGGGCAACCCTCGCCGAGATCGACGCGGGCCGCTGGCCGGGGTCGGCGAACGCGCCGGGCACGAAGGGCGGGGACACCTGGCGCAACCGGGAGGGGACGCTGCCCCGCACCGACACGGCCGGGTCGTCGATCGCGTATCGCGAATGGGACGTGAACCCGAAACGGCGCGGCGAATCGCGCGACGCGGAGCGCATCGTCACCGGCAGCGACACCAGCGCCTGGTACACCGGTGACCACTACGAATCTTTCACGAGGATGCGCTGATGACGACGCTGCACCAGTTCGCAACCGGCCCCGTGCGTGTCGGGCTGCTCGCCGGGGCGCCCAGGGACGCCGACAACGCGGCCTACGCGCTGTCCGAGAGCGGCTACGCCGTACGCCGTGTCCGCGGCACCCGGATGCCGACGGTGCCTGCCGTCTACGACGAGTTCGCGGCCGCGCTGCAGTTCCCGTACTACTTCGGCGCGAACAAGGACGCCTTCGACGAGTGCCTGCGGGACTGGCAGGACTGGCTCGGCGCCGCACCCGACCTGATCGTGATCGTCCGCGACGCCGGCGCGCTGCTTGGCGACCAGCCGGGGGAGGTGCCCTGGCTGCTGTCGGCGCTGCAGGACGCCGGCATCCGGGTGGTGGCGCAGGTCGCCGCACTGGATTCCGCCGCCCTGGCGCGGCGGTGGACGACGGTCGGGGTCGCGATCGTTCGGCTCGACGACTGAGCCGGCGCTGAGAAGCCGCCGGCGCCGACAAGACCCCGGCGCCGAGAAGACCCGTCGGCGCAGGGTGGACACCGGCGTACCGGGGCGGGCATGAAAGGATCGGGACCATGTCGAGTTCCGCATCGTCCACCCCCGATTCAGCTCCCCGCCAGCGGGTGCTCTCCGGTATCCAGCCGACCGCCGACTCCTTCCACCTCGGCAACTACCTCGGCGCCCTGGCCCAGTGGGTGCAGCTGCAGGACGACTTCGACGCCTTCTACTTCATTCCCGACCTGCACGCGATCACCGTCCCGCAGAACCCGAAGGAGCTGCGCAAGCGGACGAAGGTCGCGGCGGCGCAGCTGCTGGCGCTCGGCATCGACCCGGAACGGTCGACGCTGTTCGTGCAGAGCCAGGTGCCCGAGCACGCGCAGCTCGCGTGGGTCCTGAACTGCATCACCGGTTTCGGTGAGGCCAGCCGGATGACGCAGTTCAAGGACAAGTCCGCCAAGCAGGGCGCCGAGGCCGCGACCGTCGGCCTGTTCACCTACCCGGTGCTGATGGCCGCCGACATCCTGCTGTATCGCCCGCAGCGGGTGCCGGTCGGGGAGGACCAGCGTCAGCACCTGGAGATGGCCCGCGACCTCGCGCAGCGGTTCAACACCCGCTTCGGCAAGACGTTCGTGGTGCCCGAGGCGCAGATGATCAAGGGCACCTCGAAGATCTACGACCTGCAGGACCCGACGTCGAAGATGAGCAAGTCCGCCGCCACCGACGCCGGTCTGATCAACCTGCTCGACGACCCGAAGATCTCGGCCAAGAAGATCAAGTCCGCGGTCACCGACAACGAGCGCGAGATCCGGTTCGACCGGGAGAACAAGCCGGGTGTCTCCAATCTGCTGACCATCCAGTCCGCACTGTCCGGGACCAGCGTCGAGGACCTCGAGAAGGGTTACGCCGGAAAGGGATACGGCGACCTAAAGGTAGGCACTGCCGACGCACTGGTGGAGTTCGTGACGCCGCTGCGCGCGAAGGTCGACGAGTTCCTCGCAGACGAGGCCGAGCTGGACCGAATCCTCGACGCGGGCGCGGAGCGGGCACGCGAAGTGTCCGCCAAGGTTCTGGCCACCGTCTATGACAAGGTGGGATTCCTGCCGCAGAAGGGATGAGCCGGCAGGGCTGATTCAGCGACAGGGGTGAGCGCCGGTGCCGGACTTCAAGGGACTGCTCGAGCGCCGGCGCGCCGCCTGGCCGTGGCTCGACCACGTCATCCGCGCCGCCGGCCGGTACCAGGAGAACAAGGGCGACTACTTCGCGGCCGGGATCACCTACTTCAGCGTGTTCGCGCTGTTCCCCATGCTGATGGTCGCGTTCGCGATCCTCGGCTTCGTTCTGGTTCAGAACCCCAACCTGCTGGACTCGATCCACACCACCGTCACCAAGGCGATGCCCGGCGACCTGGGCGACCAGATCAACGAGCTGATCGACGCGGCGATCGCCGCCCGCGCGACCGTCGGTGTGTTCGGTCTGATCTTCGCCGCCTACGCCGGACTGGGCTGGATGGCGAACGTGCGCGAGGCGCTGTCCGCGATGTGGGCGCAGCGGCATCCGCCGACGGGATTCGTGGCGACCAAGCTGCGGGACCTGTCGAAGCTGCTCGGCCTGTTCCTGGCACTGGTGTTGTCGGTGGGGCTCTCGGTCCTGGCCGAGGGGGGAGTGACGGGTACCGTCCTCGAGTTCCTCGGCATCGACGACCTGGGCTGGGTGCAGACGTTGGTGCAGATCGGCACGTCACTGCTCGCGGCCGTGATCACGTGGGCGCTGTTCACCTGGGTGATCGCCCGGTTGCCGCGGGAGCCGGTGACGCTGCGGAGCGCGGCCCGCGCCGCGCTGATCGCCGCCCTCGGGTTCGAGGTGTTCAAACGGGTCGGCGTGATCTACCTGCAGTCCGTGACCGGGGGGCCGGCCGGGTCGACCTTCGGTCCGATCATCGGTCTGCTGGTGTTCATCTACTTCACTGCACGGCTGCTGCTTGTCTCCACCGCCTGGGCGGCCACCACTCGTGAGAACGAGGAACTCGCACACGTGCCGCCGCCCCAGCCTGCCGTCATCGAGGTGGCCGCGCCCCCGCCGGCGCGCAGCGCCACGCTCGTCGAGGCCGCCGTGCTGGTCGCGACCGGCGCGGCCGCCGCGCTGGGCCTCGGTGGCTGGCTCAGGCGCCACCGTCGCTGACCGCAGCCGCGCGGCGTCCGGGTTTCTCGAAGCTGCAGCGCGGGAGCGCTCCCGAAGCCGTAGCGCGGGAGCGTTCCCGAAGTCGTAGCGCGGGAGCGCTCCCGAAGGCGCAGCGCGGCGGTGCTTTCGAAGCTGCCGCGTCAGTGTCGCCGGCGTTGCAGACGCGCCGCGCCGCCGATGAGGACGGCGATGATCGCGCCGCCCACCGCCAGGACCGCGTTACGGGGGACGTCGCCGCCACCGGCGGTGCTCACGGCAGAGACGTCGCCCGCGGTGGACGACTCCGGCGGCGCGGCCACGGTGACCGGAGCGGCGTCGGCGTGATCGGTCTCGCCGGGGTCGACGAGCTCACCCACCGAGGTCGAGCGCGGCAGCGCGAAACCGTGGTCGAGCAGTCGGGCGGCCTGCTCCCACGGGCGGATCGGCAGGACGTCCCCGGCCATCAGGGTCACCGCCAGACGCCTGCCGCCGCGTTCGGCGCCCCCGACGAACGTCTGCCGTGCGTCGTCGGTGTAGCCGGTCTTGCCGCCGAGTGCACCGTCGTAGTTGTAGAGCAGCTTGTTGTCGTTGGCGAGGGTGAACCCGGGATGGTCCACGTCGAGGGGATCGTCGGGGTTCTTGGGGAATCCGGGGAACTCGACCCGCTCGGTGTGGATCAGTTCGGCGAAGGTCGGGTTGCGCATCGCCTCCCGGTAGACCAGGGCGAGATCGTATGCGGAACTGGACATTCCGGGTCCGTCGAGCCCCGATGGCGTCGCCGTCCGGGTGTCGAGCGCGCCGAGGTGGCGGGCCAGCTCGTTCATCTTCCGCACGGTTTCCGCGTCGCCGCCGAGCTGCGTGGACAACGCGTGCGCGGCGTCGTTGCCCGACGCCATCACCAGGCCCTGCAGTAGCTGCCGGTTGGTGTACCGGCCGTCCTTGCCCAACCCGACCGCGCTGCCCTCGACGTTCGCGTCCTCCGCGGTCGCGGTCACCGTCTCGTCGAGGTCCAGCTCGTGCAAAGCCACGAGGGCCAGCAGCATCTTGATCGTGCTCGCCGGGCGGTATCGGCCGTGCGGGTCCTTCGCCGCGAGAACAGCACCGGTGTCGAGGTCGGACAGGACCCACGCGGTGGCCGAGATGTCGGCCGGCAGCGGAGGAGAGCCGTCGGCCGTCACCACTCCGCAGGCGCCCAGGTTCTCGCCGCCGACGGGGCGCGCAGGCACCGGCAGCGGGGTGGGCGTCGGGTCACCCGGCGCGGGTACCTCGGACAGGTCGATCGCGGGCGGCGGCACGGCGCGGTTCGGGCATCCGTCGGTGTTCGGAGCGGTGAACGGCGTGCTGGTCACCGCGCCTGGGGTGGAGCCCGGCTCGGCGGGGAGGGGTTGTGCTGCCGCGGGCACACCGATCATGCCGATCGCGGCGACGGCGATCGCACAGTTCCGGGCCTTACCGAGCGTGTTCATCGAGGAGGCAGGGTAGCGCACCCATGGGTGCTGTCAGGCGACGGTCGCGTCTGCCCGCCGCCGGGGTCGATCGTATGCCGCGCTCACCGCCAGAATCCACTGCCGATCGGTGAGCCCGTCCGGGGTGCCGAGCCAGCCCGGGTCGATCGGCTCGATCTCGACGGCCGTGCGATGCAACCACTGCGCGACCGCGTCGGCCTGCTCCGCCGGATCGGCGGGCGGCGGCGACCAACCCGGGCCGAGCAGACCACCGCCGTCGTGCAGATACAGTCCGTCGAGGATCTGCGAGATCCGGTCGCCGGCCGTGAGCGTCGAGGTCACCGACCGGTAGTCGCTGTCGAGCAGTTCGGGGTGCGCCGAGGTCAGCGCCGTCCAGAGGCCGCGAGTGCGACGCAGGTCCAGCTGCGCCCGACCCCACGCCTCGATCATCACCGACGAACATCCTGCGCTGACGAGGATCACCGCCAGCGACCACAGGCCGGACGAGGGTGAGAAATGGCTTCGCGCGTCGGTGAACAGGTCGACCGCGCAACCTGCCGCGATCACGACCAGACCCGCGCAGTACAGCCCGATGGCCCGTCCCAGCGGATTCCACCGCGCGTACCGGATCGCGACGGCGGTCGCGAACAGGGCGGTCACCACCAGGTACACCGACGTGACCGGGCTGTGCTCCGCAGCCGAGAGTTCGAGGCCGGTGACCACCGCCGTGGCGACCGCGGAAACGGTGACCAGCTGCCACTGCGGACGGGCGCTGAGAACCGTCGTCGACGCCGCGGCGATCAGCGCCGTCGTCGTCCCGAACGCGATCAGGCACAGCTCGAACACCGTGGCGGCGACATGGTCGCCGTATCCGTCGAGCACCTCCGACACCGTGCTGGTACGCACGGTCGCCGCCACGGTCAGCGAGATCGCTGCCAGCGCGATGGCCACCCGGGCCAACGACGGAGGGCGCACCGTCAGACGCCCGATCCGTGCTCCCACCGCGGTGGAGCACAGTAGGGCGACAGCCCAGGTGATCACCCGAGAGCCTCGTCGAAGCACAGCAGAGGCCGCCAGTTCTCGTCACGTTCGAACTGGCCGAGGCGCTGGAGGAGACGGACGGCGAACGCCTCCGCCTCCCACTCGTGCAACGCCTCGTGCGTGAGGTCCGCGGACCCGGCGGACCGCTGACTGAGCATGTACGCGATCAGATCGTCGTCGGCCGCGAGCGTCGTCTCGGCGATCGCGGCGCCCGGATGTCGGAAGACGATGTGCCCGATCTCGTGGGCGAGGGTCCTGGTCACACTGGGAAGGCTACGCGCGAGCACGATCCGGTCATGATCCGGGAACTCACGGCGTTGCCCCCACACCCCCGGCCCGAGGTCCTCGAACGCGATCTCAATCGGACGCCGGCGGGTGTCGGCCAGCGACTGGACGATGTCCTCGATGGTGACCGCGTGGGTCTGCGCGGCCATGTCGAGCACCGCGTCCACCGCGGCCAGGACACGACGGTGATTGCGGACCGGCCGCGAGCCGGGGTCCCTCGGAGCCGTCACCGCAGTGGCTCCAGGAACTCGGCGCGCGCGAGGTTCAATCGGGTTCGCGCGGCGCGGGCGCTGCGGAAGCTCATGAACCCGGTCGCGCCAGCCGCGAACAGCACCGCCGTGACGCCGGCCGTGGCGGCACCGATGTCGCCGCCCGGCCGGGACTCCGACGCCAGCGCGACATTCGGGTTGGGTGAACCCGCCGCATGATGCGCGGCGACCGGGCGCGCATCGCGGTGCGGTGCCTGCGGCGCCGCGTTCGCGATCAACGTTTCGTGCCCGGGAGCCACGGCTGCCGCCCGCGCCCGCTCGTCCGCTGCCTGCGAAAGAGCGTCCGCCGCGGGCCCGTCCGCAGGATTAGCCTGTGCAGCCGGGTTCGACGGTGCGTCCGCGGCAGGTGCCGCCTCGGGTGCATCCGCGAGTGAGGCGGGCTGCTCGTTCGACTCCGCGGCCGGTGGCGGCACCCGCTGATCGGCATCGCCGCCACCCGTGCCGTCCCCGTCACCCGAAGGTCCGACCCCGGGGACCGCAACAGCGCTCGAGGTCGTGGTCGCCGCGGCCAGCGAGGTCGTCGGTTCCACGGTGGTGGTCGTGGGTTCCGCGGTCGTCGTGGGCTCGACCGTGGTGGTGGGCGCGATCGTGGTGGTGGGTTCCACGGTGGTGGTCGTCTGGTCGACCGTGGTGGTCGTGGGGTCGACGGTCGTGGTGGTGGGCTCGACCGTCGTGGTGGTGGGTTCCACGGTCGTGGTGGTGGGCTCGACGGTGGTCGTGGGGTCGACGGTCGTCGTGGTGGGTTCCACGGTGGTGGTCGTGGGGTCGACGGTCGTCGTGGTGGGCTCGACCGTCGTGGTGGTGGGTTCCACGGTGGTGGTCGTGGGGTCGACGGTCGTCGTGGTGGGCTCGACCGTCGTGGTGGTGGGCTCGACGGTGGTCGTGGTGGTGGGCTCGACGGTGGTCGTGGTGGGCTCGACGGTGGTCGTGGTGGGCTCGACCGTTGTCGTGGTGGGTTCGACGGTGGTGGTCGTGGTGGGTTCCACGCTGGTGGTCGTGGTGGTGGGCTCGACCGTTGTCGTGGTGGGTTCGACGGTGGTGGTCGTGGGTTCCACGGTCGTCGTCGGTTCAGCAGTGGTTGTGGGCTCGACCCTGGTGGTGGTCGGATGGGCGGCCGTCGTGGTGGGTGTGGGCCCACCGCAATGGTTTCCGTGCCGGTCGTGGTCGCACCAGCCGCCGTTGCCATTGCCATTGCCGTTGCCGCAGTTGCCGCCGGGTCCGTTGCCTCCGTCGTGGTCGCACCAGCCGCCGCCGTTGCCCTGGCCGCCGTTGCCGTTGCCCTGACCGCCGTTGCCGTTGCCGTTGCCCTGACCGCCGTTGCCATTGCCCTGGCCACGTTCCTGTGCGGAGGGCGTGGGGTCGGACCTGCCATCGCCGTTCGCCGCAGAGGCGAGACCCGGCAGGATCAGGAGCGAACCCAGCAAGGCGCTGGCGGTCAGGACCCGCCAGCGCCTTACTCGTGGGGTGGTGGTGCGCACCCCGCTACTCGGTGGAGTCCGGTGGGGTAGCCGGCAATCCCTCGCTGCGCCGCAGCTTTTCGGCCATTGCGGTGAGCAGTTCCTGTGACTCGCTGGACAGGTCGAACGCGCGCGCCGACAGTCGACGAAGGCCGTAGCCGCGCAGCTGGGAGAGCAGCTCCAGGTCGTGGTCGATGCGAGCGGCGTAGATGTCGTCGAAGAAGTAGTCGGACTTGACCTTGAAGAACTGGGCAAGAGCGGCAACGGTTTCCGGCGACGGGTTGGTGCGCTGGCCGTTCCTCAGTTGGGAGATGTACGGCTTGGAGATGCGATGGCCGGCCGAATTGAGGGCCTCGGCAACCTCGGTGTTCGTGTGTGGCTTGCGGCCGGGTGGATGTACCGTGTCGAACAGTTTGTTCAACCGAGATGCGAAGTCTGACTCCATTGCCGTAGGTCCCGATCCCTTCGTGTGTCGACCCCTGAATTGGGGTCTCGCGCAGTCTGCGAGCACATGGTAACGGATTGGTAGCGGACGTTACATGGGTTCGTGGCTGGAAATATGGAATTAACGTTTGACCTGGCGACAGGCAGCTAAAGGCGCGGACCCTGTCGGGTCCGCGCCTTTAGCTGATGTCGTGCTCGGCGATCTAGCGCGAGAAGAGCAGGGCGCGCTTGACTTCCTGGATCGCCTTCGTCACCTGAATGCCGCGGGGGCACGCGTCGGTGCAGTTGAAGGTCGTGCGGCAACGCCACACGCCTTCCTTGTCGTTGAGGATGTCGAGCCGCTCGGCGGCTCCCTCGTCACGGCTGTCGAAGATGAAGCGGTGTGCGTTCACGATCGCGGCCGGGCCGAAGTAGCTGCCGTCGCTCCAGTACACCGGGCACGAGGTGGTGCAGCAGGCGCACAGGATGCACTTGGTGGTGTCGTCGAACCGGGCGCGGTCGGCCTGCGACTGGATCCGCTCACGGGTCGGCTCGTTGCCCGAGGTCATCAGGAACGGCTTGACGGCACGGAACGCGTCGAAGAACGGCTCCATGTCGACGAGCAGGTCCTTCTCGACCGGCAGGCCCTTGATCGGCTCGATCGTGATGGTGAGCGACTTGCCGTCCTTGGGCAGCATGTCGCGCATCAGCACCTTGCAGGCCAGCCGGTTGACACCGTTGATCCGCATCGCATCCGAGCCGCAGACGCCGTGTGCGCAGGAGCGGCGGAACGTCAGCGTTCCGTCGAGGTAACCCTTCACGTACAGCAGCAGGTTCAGCAGGCGGTCGGTCGGCAGGCACGGAACCTGGAAGGAGTCCCAGTGCTGACCCTTGCCGTCCTCCGGGTTGAACCGGGCGATCTTGAGGGTGACCATGACGGCTCCCTCGGGCACGGGCGGCAGCGCGGTCGCGTCCTTGTCGAGAACTGGTGCGGACATCAGTACTTACGCTCCATCGGCTCGTAGCGGGTCTGGACAACCGGCTTGTAGTCCAGACGGATGTCGGAGATGAGGTCCTTGCCGACCTTGTACGCCATGGTGTGCTGCATGTACTCGGCGTCGTTGCGGTCCGGGTAGTCCTCGCGGGCGTGGCCGCCACGCGACTCCTTGCGGTTCAGTGCGCCGACGACGGTGACCTCCGCCATCTCGAGCAGGAAGCCGAGTTCGACGGCCTCGAGCAGGTCGCTGTTGTAGCGCTTGCCCTTGTCCTGCACGGTGATGTGGTTGTACCGCTCCTTGAGCGCCTTGATGTCCTTGAGCGCCTGCGTGAGGGTGTCCTCGGTGCGGAACACGGACGCGTTGTTGTCCATGGACTGCTGCAGCTCGGTGCGGATGTCCGCGACGCGCTCGTGACCGTGCTCGGAGAGGATGACCGCGAGCCATTCCTCGACCATCTTCGCGGGCTCGTCCGGCAGCGGCACGAACTCGGTGGCCAGCGCGTGCTCGGCGGCGGCGATGCCGGCGCGACGGCCGAACACGTTGATGTCGAGCAGCGAGTTGGTGCCGAGGCGGTTCGCACCGTGCACCGAGACGCACGCGCACTCACCGGCGGCGTACAGGCCGGGAACGTGGTCCTCGTTGTTGCGCAGCACCTCACCGTTGATTTTGGTGGGGATGCCGCCCATCACGTAGTGGCAGGTCGGGTAGACCGGCACCAGCTCGGTGACCGGGTCGACACCCAGGTAGGTGCGGGCGAACTCGGTGATGTCGGGGAGCTTCTCCTCGAGCACGTCCTCGCCGAGGTGCGTGACGTCGATGTAGACGTAGTCCTTGTTCGGACCGGCACCGCGACCCTCGAGCACCTCGAGCACCATCGAGCGGGCGACGATGTCGCGCGGCGCGAGGTCCTTGATGGTGGGGGCGTAGCGCTCCATGAAGCGCTCGCCGTCGGCGTTGCGGAGGATGCCGCCCTCGCCTCGGACGGCCTCCGAGATGAGGATGCCCAGGCCGGCGAGGCCTGTCGGATGGAACTGGTGGAATTCCATGTCCTCGAGCGGCAGGCCCTTGCGGAAGATGATGCCCATGCCGTCACCGGTGAGGGTGTGCGCGTTGGACGTCGTCTTGTACATGCGGCCCGAACCGCCGGTCGCGAAGACGATCGACTTCGCGTGGAAGACGTGGATCTCGCCGGTGGCCAGCTCGTAGGCGATGACGCCGGTCGCGACCGGGCCTTCCTCGGTCTCGGTGAGCGCGATGTCGAGGGCGTAGAACTCGTTGAAGAACTCGACGTCGTGCTTGACGCAGTTCTGGTACAGCGTCTGCAGGATCATGTGACCGGTGCGGTCCGCGGCGTAACAGGCCCGGCGGACCGGGGCCTTGCCGTGGTCGCGGGTGTGGCCACCGAAACGACGCTGGTCGATCTTGCCCTCGGGTGTGCGGTTGAACGGCAGACCCATCTTCTCCAGGTCGAGCACCGCGTCGATGGCCTCCTTGGCCATGATCTCGACCGCGTCCTGGTCGGCGAGGTAGTCGCCACCCTTGACGGTGTCGAAGGTGTGCCACTCCCAGTTGTCTTCCTCCACGTTCGCCAGTGCGGCGCACATGCCGCCCTGCGCCGCACCGGTGTGGGAGCGGGTGGGGTAGAGCTTGGTCAGGACCGCGGTGCGGGTGCGCGGGCCAGATTCGATGGCTGCGCGCATGCCGGCGCCGCCGGCGCCGACGATGACCACGTCGTAACGATGTTCCAGCATGAAGATTAGCTCCCCGGGACGAAGGTCGGGTCGAAGGTGAAGATGACGTACGTGCCGGTCAGGATGATCAGGATCACCGCGACAGCGAGGATCGTGTTCAGCCAGAAGCGCGTGGAATCCTTGCGCGAGTAGTCCGCGATCACGGTGCGCAGACCGTTGCCGCCGTGCAGCATCGCGAGCCAGAGCATCGCGAGGTCCCAGATCTGCCAGAACGGGCTGGACCAGCGGCCGGCGACGAACGCGAAGTTGATGCGGTGCACGCCGTCATCCATCATCAGCATGATGAACATGTGGCCGAGCACCAGGATGACCAGTGCGAGGCCGGACAGGCGCATGAACAACCAGGCGTAGAGCTCGAAGTTGTTCTTGGCCTGACGGCGCGGCGAGCGCGGGGCGTCCAGGCTGGCCGGGCGGTCGTACGACTTGCCCAGAGTCTTGGCTTCGCTCATGTCAGTGCCCCGCAAACATGTTGTAGAAGATGCGTCCGGCGCCCGGAATCATCACGACGAACCAGATCGCGAGGATGACCCAGAGCATGACGCGCTGGTACTGGGGGCCCTTCGACCAGAAGTCCACGAGCATCACGCGGATACCGTTGAGTGCGTGGTAGAGGACCATCGCGACCAGTCCGAGCTCCAGGAGCCCCACGATGGGGTTCTTGTAGGTCTCGATGACCCGGTCGTAGGTGTCCGCGTTGACCCGCACGAGCGCGGTGTCGAGAACGTGAACGAAGAGAAAGAAAAAGGTCGCGACGCCGGTGATCCGGTGTAGAACCCAAGACCACATTCCGGGGTCGCCCCGGTATAGCGACCGCGTGCGCTCCTGTGCCGGAGCGGCTTCAGTCGTGCTACTCATCGAGTGCTGTGCCTCCAACGTCTTTGGTGGACGCGTCGCACCGGGGATTTCGGCTGTTTTCGGGGACCACCCTGCAGTTTTCAGCCTATGGCGCGACGAGAACCTGAACCGACTCACTGCACTGTAATCCTCCCCGGAAGTGGGAACTAATTCGACGGGCGGTTCGTACGAGACCAGGGAACGCTACTTAGGTTTGCCTTTCCAATGGTCAGCGTGGGTCGGCGCGGCGCGCTGCGGTGGTGCCCCGCTCGTGCGAGGATGGGGAATTGTGGTCGAAATCGATTGGAAACTGTTGCGCGACAACGCAGATCGTGTCCGCGAGGGGGCATATGCGCCGTATTCGCACTATCCGGTGGGTGCGGCCGCGCTGGTCGACGATGGCCGAATTGTCGTCGGATGCAATGTGGAAAATGTCTCATACGGGCTGAGTCTGTGCGCCGAATGTGGACTCGTCGGTAACTTGCACGCCACCGGAGGCGGGCGCCTGGTCGCGTTCAGCTGCCGTGATGCGAATTCCCAGGTACTGACGCCGTGCGGGCGCTGCAGGCAGCTGCTGCACGAGCATGGCGGCGGGGGACTGCTGGTCGACACCGGGGTGGGTCCGGTGCCACTGTCGACGCTTCTGCCTGCGCCCTTCGGGCCTGATGACCTGGCGCGGGTGCACACCGGCGAGGACGGGACCCGATGAGCGCGCACGTCAGCTCGGGCGCAGCCTCGGGGGGTTTTGACGTCGCCTCGGGCGCAGCCTCGGGGGGTTTTGACGCAGTCTCGGGCGCAGCCTCGGGGGGTTTTGACGCAGGCTCGGGCGCAGCCTCGGGGGGTTTTGACGCAGTCTCGGGCGCAGCCTCGGGAGGTTTTGACGCAGTCTCCGTCATCACCGCCAAGCGGGACGGGCGCGAGCTCACCGACGCACAGATCGAGTGGGTCGTCGACGCCTACACCCGCGGCGACGTCGCCGACGAGCAGATGTCCGCGCTCGCGATGGCGATCGTCTTCCGCGGCCTGGGTCGCCGCGAGACCGCGGCCTGGACCCGCGCGATGATCGCGTCCGGCCGTCGGATGGACCTGACGTCGCTGCCGCGGCCCACCGTGGATAAGCACTCGACGGGCGGGGTGGGGGACAAGATCACCCTGCCGCTCGCGCCGCTGGTGGCCGCCTGCGGAGCCGCGGTCCCGCAGCTGTCCGGGCGCGGGCTCGGCCACACCGGAGGCACTCTCGACAAGCTCGAGGCGATCCGCGGATGGCGCGCGGATCTGGACGCGGACGAGATCCTGCGGACGCTCGCGGACCCACGGGTCGGCGCGGTGGTGTGCGCGGCGAGTGCGGATCTCGCCCCGGCGGACCGCAAGCTGTACGCACTGCGCGACGTCACCGGCACCGTCGAGTCCATCCCGCTGATCGCCAGTTCGATCATGAGCAAGAAGATCGCGGAGGGCTCACAGTCGCTCGTCCTCGACGTGAAGGTCGGCTCCGGTGCCTTCATGAAATCGGTTCCGCAGGCGCGCGAATTGGCCACGGCGATGGTCGAACTCGGTCACGACGCCGGGGTGCACACGGTCGCGCTGCTGACGGCGATGGACACCCCGCTCGGATACACCGCGGGCAACGCCCTCGAGGTCGCGGAGGCGGTCGAGGTGCTCGCCGGCGGGGGACCGGCGGACGTGGTGGAGCTGACCGTCACCCTGGCGCGGGAGATGCTCGCGGCGGCCGGGCTGGACACCGTCGATCCGGCCGACGTCCTGCGGGACGGGCGGGCGATGGACCGGTGGCGGGCGATGGTGCGTGCGCAGGGCGGGGACCCGGCGGCACCGCTGCCTGTCGCGAGGGAGCGAGAAGTGTTGTACGCAAACAGCTCCGGAGCGCTCACCCGGCTCGACGCGATGGCCGTCGGCGTCGCCGCGTGGCGGCTCGGCGCGGGCCGTGAACGACAGGGACAGGCAGTCCAGCCCGGCGCCGGCGTGCAGTGGCACGCCCGTCCGGGCGACACCGTCGTCGCCGGCGCACCGCTGCTGACCTTGCACACCGACACCCCGCACCGGTTCGAACACGCCCGCGCCGCCCTCGACGGAGCCTGGGACATCGGCGACACGCCACCCGACGAGCCGCTCGTGATCGACCGCATCGGCCTGGTCCGGGTCTAGTTTCGGGATATGAGCACGCCACCGAGCTGGAACATCACCCCGACCGGCCCCGGCCCGGCCCCTCTCGACCTCGACACGGTGCGCACCGCGCCGAAGGCACTGCTGCACGACCATCTCGACGGCGGACTCCGGCCGGCCACCGTGCTCGAACTCGCCCACCACTGCGGCTACGACGGGTTGCCCGCCGACGACGCCGACACCCTCGCGGACTGGTTCTCCTCGGCGGCGAGCAGCGGCTCACTGGAGCAGTATCTGGAGACGTTCGCCCACACCGTCGCGGTGATGCAGACCCCCGAGGGTCTGCAGCGGGTCGCGCGCGAATGCGTCGCCGACCTCGCCGCGGACGGCGTCGTGTACGCGGAGGTCCGGTTCGCGCCCGAACAGCACCTCGAGCGGGGCCTGACCCTCGACGAGGTGGTGCACCACACCCTGCTCGGGTTCGAGGACGGGACGGCGCAGGCGCGGGACGCCGGACACGAGATCCGGGTCGGCTGCCTGCTCACCGCGATGCGGCATGCCGCACGCTCCCGGGAGATCGCGGACCTGGCCGTCCGCTTCCGGGAGCGCGGAGTCGTCGGGTTCGACATCGCAGGCGCCGAGGCCGGGCACCCACCGAGCCGGCACCTCGACGCCTTCGAACACATGCGGGCGAACAACGCACACTTCACGATTCACGCAGGCGAGGCGTTCGGACTGCCGTCGATCCACGAGGCGATCGCCTTCTGCGGCGCCGACCGGCTCGGGCACGGCGTGCGGATCACCGACGACATCGCCGTCGACGACGACGGGGACGCCCGCCTCGGCCGACTCGCCAACTACGTGCGGGACAAGCGGATTCCGCTGGAGCTGTGCCCGAGCTCGAATGTGCAGACAGGCGCCGTCCCCAGCCTGGAACGGCACCCCTTCGACCTGCTCGCCCGGCTCCGCTTCCGGGTCACCGTCAACACCGACAACCGGCTGATGAGCGCGACCACGATGAGCCGAGAGATGATCAAGCTCGCCGAGACCTTCGACTACGACTGGAACGACCTCGAGCGGTTCACCATCAACGCGCTCAAGTCCGCGTTCATCCCGTTCCCGGAGCGGCTGGCGCTGATCGAGGACGTGGTCAAACCGGGGTACGCGCGGCTGCGCGGGCAGTGACGTCGTGAACGGGGGCCTCGCGGACTGGGGTCCCCGTCGTCACTCCACCCGCAGCCGGGACTCGAACTCCTGCTCGAGCTCGCGCCAGGACTGCGACTCCGCGGTGAACGGGGCACTCGGCGCCAGGCGCGTCGGGTCGGGGTTGAGCGTGTAGGAGACGTACCAGCCGAGCGGCGTGGACGGCGCCAGCGCCTGCTCGGTGGAGTCGTCGTCGGCGAACGCCGCCGCGTCGGTGAACAGTTCCACCGCCAGATCGAGCTGGTCGGCGTCCACCGCCCGCGGCCCTTCGGCCAGGTCGTCGGCCAGACCCGGCAGGACGTACACGTTCTCGTCGGTGACCTCGATCTCGAGCGAACCGTCCACCGCGGCCGCCGCCACGTCGGAATACGTGCTGACGTGGGCGAGGGCGTGGTCGTTGTGGTCGGCCAGGTAGCGGGCCAGTGCGCGCTCGGACGTGAAGACCAGGATCTTGCCGCCCCGGCCGAGGAAGACCGGTTCGTCGTCGAGATAGCAGCGCAACGTGAAATACGTCGCCGAGGACGTGATGATCTTGACGGGGTCGATCCCGACCGACGTCCAGAACGTCTCCTCCTCCTCGCCATCGGTCTCGTCGGTGTCGCCGAGCGTCACGTACTCGATGTCGTCGCCCTCGTCGTCACCCTCCTCGGCGAGATCGTCGGCGTCGACGACGTTCTCCTCGGCCGCAACGATTTCGGCCTCGGCCTCCTCGACCGCGGCCGCATCGACCGCCGGTGACTGGACGATCGCGTCGATCGCGTCGATCACCCGATCCCAGCCGGCCGCGACGGCGGCACCGACCTGATCCCACCGTTCCGCCCCCTCACGCCCGAAGAAGGCGCTCGGTCCGGCCCCGACGGACCCGAGGACCGGGTGCGCGCTGAAATAGCGGGTGACGGCGTCCAGTTCGCAGACCTCGCCGATCGAGCGCGTGATCTCGAAGGTGTCCTCGAGTTCGCCGAGCGTGTCCGCGTCCGGGTCGCCCGCGACGAGTTCCAGGACGCCGACGAGATCGAAGACATGCGACTCGTCGGGTTCGAACTCCGCCGCCGACAGTGCCGCGACGATCCGCCAGGACGGGTGCTCGATCAGGTCGTGCTCGGAGTTCGCGCGCACGAACGCCGCCAGCTCGGCGGCGGAGGCGAACCCGTACAGATCGTCACCGTGGCCGAGGAACGCCTCCCACTCGTCGTCCCCCTCACGCCACCGCGGAGCCCACAGAGTGACGAGGTCGCCGTCGGTCAGACCGAGTTGGATCGGGACGATGTCTCCAGCCATGGCGCGAAGCCTAATCGGTCAGCGCACGTGCAAGCGATGCCAGGATCGCCTCCCGCCGCTGCGCGACCAGTCCGGCGGCCCGACCCGCCGTCTCGACAATCGCGCGCCCCAGGTCACGGGCGTCGACCCCGTCCAGCGATTCGGGCAGCCACAGCCCACACATGCCGCCGTGCTGGTCCACCTCCACACTCACCAACCCGGAACCGTGGCTGACGCGAGCCCGCGCCGACGACAGCTGATGCAGCGCGTCCTCGAGTGATTGGAGCCCGGCGCCCGCGCGAGCGACGACCGCATCCATCGCCCCGCTCACAGCAACCACCCGTTCGTTCCGCTCATACCAACGACCCTGTTCGCTTCGCTCACACCGGCCTCATCCACGTCGCCGGGGTGGCCTCGTCCGCCTCCCGTCGCGCCTGCGCGTCGGCGAGATCGTCGCGGGTGGGCAATCCGAGCTGGTCGAGGACGTCCTCCGGGACGCCCGCGGCAGCCAGGTCCTCGCGGCGGCGGGCCCCGGCCTCCGCCGCCGACGCCCGGCACATCTCCAGGATCGCCGCCGCCAGCCCGGCTCCGCTGTAGCGCAGTTCCCGCGGGTCGACCCGCACGTCGAGCGGTTGACCGCGATCGGTCGCGGTGACGGTGACGGTGCCCGCACGGTTGCTCGTCGTGGCGACGGCGGCGTCCTCCGGGAGTTGCACCGGCTCCGGCTCGGGGCCCGGTATGGCCATCGGGGCCGAGGCCGGGGCCGGGGCCGGGGTAGCGGTCGCGCCGAGCACCGCGGCAACCGGGATGCCGGGGCCGAACCGGGCGTCGGGGGCGTCGAACGGTGTGTTCATGCGGTGGGCCGGTAGAAGCCGTGGAAGCTCATACCGATGTTGTCGGTGCGGACCGCGCTGACCTGGACGGGGTCGCCTGCTTCGACCATCTGGCCGTTGCCGATCACCATCGCCACATGGCCGTCCCAGACGGCGAGATCACCCGGTCGAAGGTCGGACGGATCCACCTGGCAGCCCACGTTCTGCTCCTGCGCGAGGCGGGGAATGTCCACACCCGCCTCGCCGTACGCCCACTGGGTCAGTCCGGAGCAGTCCAGGCCCTGCCCGGGCGTCGTCCCGCCCCACGAGTACGGCACACCCTGCTGGCTGAGGGCGTTGCGCACCGCGTCGGCGGCCTCCTTGTTCGGTGCCATCGCGCTGCTGCCGTCCGGCAGGAACACCTCGACGCCGCCACTCGAGCCGAACAGGTCCGAACTGCTCCCACCGCGGATCGCGGGAGCGGGACCGCCGGGGGACGGGGCCGAGGCGCCGCCCGAACGTGAGATCGGAGACATCGCCCCCGAGAACCCCGAGTAGGTCGACGCGGGCTGGAAGGACGCCGAATCGGTGAAGCCGCGTGCGAAGCCACTGAACGCGTCGCCCCGCTGCTGCAGGCCCGACAGCGGGACCTCACGGCCCGCCGCCGACGGGCGGACGACCGCCTGCACGGCACCGGTGTCTGCCTGCGCCACCGCCGGGGCGGGAGCGGTCAGCTCCGTCATCGCGGCTGTGTGCACGTCGAGCTGGCCACGGACCCGGGCGACCACGGCCAGGCCGCGCGACAGGTGGTCGATGGCGGACGCGACGATCATGATCTGCCCGGCGGGCGTGGTCAGGGCGGGACCGGCCGCGACGGCGGTCGAGACGAACGAGCCGACGATCGCCTGGAGTTCGGCCATGCCCGCGCCGACGTCGCCGGACGCCGACGTCAGCACGGCGGCGATCTCCGTTCCACGCTCCGAGAGTTTCACCTGCTGGACCTGGGCCTGCTGCCCCTTGGCGGCCGCGGCGTCGGCGGCCGCTCCCGACCAGGCGCCGCCGAGCTCGGCGAGCCCGAGCTTGCCGACGGCATAGGCGGAGTCGAGCGCCGCGGATGCAATCGCCAGCGCCTCCGGCGGTCCGTCGGGCGGCAGCACGCCGGTGCCGAACGTGTCGAGCAGGTCGGTCAGGGGACGGGTCAGCAGGTCGACGGCGATCATTCTCACACCTCCAGTCCGGAGCCCGTGTCGGCGAGCCCGCCCGCCACCGACCGGTCCGCGCCGTCGTAGACGGTGGCCGTCGCGTGCGCGGCCGCGCCCATGCTGTCGAGGGTGTCCGCGAGCGCGTCGAGCGCGGCGGTGTGCGAGCCGTGTGCCGTCGCGAACGCGGCCAGGAAGTCGCCGCCGATCAGCCCGAACACCGGCGTCAACAGGCCCGGCCCGACCGTGGCTACCCCCGCCGCGGCCTGGCGCACACCGGCCGCCATCACCGTGGCCGTCGCGCCGTATGCGCGGATCCCGTCGGTCACCGCTGAAAACTCGGTCATAGCCCGATTCCCCCGTTTCGTTCGATCCCTGCGCCCGGTCGGTCTGAGCCGAACCGTCACGAGATTGGACGCAGAGGTGCACCATCCGGTTCCCGCCGGTTTCGCGTGCCCGACCTCCGCTGCATATCCTGAGGCCCATGGATACGCACGTGGTCGATCACCCGTTGGCAGCCGCACGATTGACCACGATGCGCGACGAACACAGCAGCAATCCGGCGTTCCGCGCGGCACTGCGCGAACTGACGCAGATGCTGATCTACGAGGCGATCCGCGACGCCGAGATCGAGGAATTCGAGATCGCCACGCCCGTCTCGCCCGCGCGCGGCGTCCGGTTGGCCGCGCCGCCGCTGCTGGTGCCGGTGCTGCGCGCCGGGCTCGGCATGGTCGAGCAGGCCAGTCTGACCATCCCGCAGTCCCAGGTCGGATTCGTCGGGATGGCGCGGGACGAACAGACGCACCAGCCGGTGCCGTACCTGGAATCGCTCCCCGCCGACCTGGCCGGGATCCCCGTCTACGTCCTCGACCCGATGCTCGCCACCGGCGGGTCGATGGTGCGGACCCTCGAACTTCTCGTCGAGCGCGGCGCCACCGACATCACCGCCGTCTGCGTGGTCGCCGCACCGCAGGGCGTCGCCGCGCTCGCCGACTCGGGCCTGCCTGTGCGTCTGGTCACCGCGAGCATCGACGAGGGACTGAACGAGGACGCGTACATCGTCCCCGGCCTCGGCGACGCAGGCGACCGGCAGTTCGGGCCCCGCAACATCTAGGCCCGGCAACATCTGGGCCCGGCAACATCTGGGCGCGGCCGCGCCGCCGGGAGTGAGCTTCACCCCAGCCGGGTCGAGAACCGCTCACACGCGCGAAGCGCCTCGTCGGCGGCGGCGCGGGCGCGGGGCAGGTCGGCGCGGCTCGTGACCGGCTCGAACGCCTCCAGGTAGCACTTGAGCTTCGGCTCGGTTCCCGACGGACGCACCACAACCCGCACCCGCTCGCCGGTGAGGATCACCGCGTCGGTGCGAGCCTGCCCGCGCCGGTCCAGCAGGTCCTCGGCCGTGACGGGCAGGCCGGCCAGTTCGGTGGGCACGGCCGCGCGCAGCCCCGCCATCGCGTCGGCGATCCGGTCGAGGTGCTCGAAACGCAGTGACACCTGCGCCGTCGCGTGCACCCCGAACTCGACCGCCAGGTCGTCGAGAACGTCGAGAAGGGTCCGCCCCCGCGCCTTCAGGCCCGCCGCGAGGTCGGCGACGACGACGGCGGCCGAGATCCCGTCCTTGTCCCGGACCGCATCCGGGTCCACGCAGTGCCCGATCGCCTCCTCGTACGCGTACACCAGCCCACTGCCCGCCCGGACCAGCCACTTGAACCCGGTCAGCGTCCGGGCGAACCGGGCTCCGCGTGCCGCGGCGATCCGGCCGAGCAACTGCGAAGAGACGATGGTGGTCGCGACGAGCGGATCCGTGCCCTCCGGTTGCCGCGAGAGCAGGTGGTCGCCGAGCAGCGCGCCGGTCTCGTCGCCGGTGAGCATCCGCCAGCCGTCCGCCGATGGGACGCCCACCGCGCAGCGGTCGGCGTCCGGATCGAGCGCGATCGCCAGATCGGCGTCGACCCGCGCGGCCAGTTCCAGCAGCGCGTCGGTCGCCCCCGGCTCCTCCGGGTTCGGGAACGCGACGGTCGGGAAGTCCGGGTCCGGGGCGTACTGGCTCGCGACCGTGTGGATCTCTGCGAATCCCGCCGCCTGCAGCGCCTCGACGGCGAGTTTGCCGCCGACACCGTGCAGGGGCGTCAGAGCGATGCGCAGGTCTCGCTCGGTGGATCGGGTCAGTGTTGCGATGCGGGCGAGGTAATCCCGCATCAGTGGGGTGTCCTCGGCGGGACGGACGGGGGAGCGGGGCACCGCGACGGCCGGGCCGACCGCGGCGATCGCGTCCTCGATCTCCCGGTCGGACGGCGAGATCAGCTGCGCGCCGCCGTCGAGATACACCTTGTAGCCGTTGTCGGCGGCGGGGTTGTGCGAGGCGGTGATCTGCACGCCGAGCTGCGCGCCCAGCTTCCGCACCGCGTATGCGACCACCGGGGTCGGTGTCGGCCCCGGCAGCAACACCACCGAGAAACCTGCGCCGGCAAGCACTTCCGCTGCCGTGGTGGCGAACACTGCACTGCCGTGGCGCCCGTCGCGCCCGACCACGACCGTCGAGCCGCCCAGACACTTCGCCTGCAGCCACGCCGCGATCCCGGCGGTGGTGCGGGTGACGACGGCGACGTTCATCCCGTTGGGTCCGGCCCGCACCGGCCCGCGCAACCCGGCGGTGCCGAAGGTCAGCGGGGCGGAGAAGCGTTCCGCCAGTTCGCCCTCCGGCAGCGCGGCGAGCTCGGCCCGCGCGTCGGGGTCGGGGTCCCCGGCGAGCCACCGCTCGACCCGGCCGCGCAGGTCGTCGGTCACAGCGACGACACCAGCTTCCGCAGCAGGCCGCCGATGTGTCCGGCCGCGGCCGCACCCGCCGCGAGCACCTCCGCGTGGTCGAGGGGTTCGCCGGTGATGCCCGCCGCGAGGTTGGTGACCAGGGAGATGCCGAGGACCTCCGCGCCTGCCGCGCGGGCCGCGATGGTCTCGTGCACGGTGGACATGCCCACCAGATCGGCGCCGAGGGTCCGCAGCATCCGGATCTCGGCGGGCGTCTCGTAGTGCGGGCCGGGCAGCCCCGCGTACACGCCCTCCTCGAGACCCGGGTCGATCGACCGGGCCAGGTCCCGCAGCCGTGGGGAGTAGGCGTCGGTCAGGTCGACGAACTGGGCGCCGACGAGCGGGGAGCGGGCGGTGAGGTTGAGGTGGTCGCTGATCAGGACGGGTTGCCCGACGCGCATGCCCTCCCTGATGCCGCCTGCGGCGTTGGTCAGGACCACCGTGCGGGCGCCGGCGGCGACGGCGGTCCGCACCGGGTGCACCACCTGCGCGAGGTCGTGGCCCTCGTAGGCATGGGTGCGGCCGAGCAGTATCAGGACCCGGGCGTCGTCGACGGACACCGACAGTGCGGTACCCGCGTGCCCGGACGCCGACGGGGCCGCGAAACCGGGGAGGTCGGTCATCGGCACCGTCGCCGCGGGCGTGCCGAACGCGTCGGCGGCGGCCCGCCAGCCGGAGCCGAGGACGATCGCGACGTCGTGCTTCGCGACGCCGGTGCGCTCGGCCAGAACCTGCGCGGCCTGCTGCTCGAGGGTTCCCATGAAGGCACACAGTACTGGCGACAGCGGAAGTTACCCGCAGGTAGTATCCGGGCATGCCTTATCTCGAGCGCAACGGCGACGTCCACATCCTCCACCTCGGCGACGAGGGTGTGACGGACAGCGAGAACCGCTTCCACCCGGACTGGATCGACCGGTTCCACGCCGCGCTCGACCAGGTCGAAGCGGTGGAGGGTCCGGCCGCGCTGGTCGTGACCGCGGACGGGAAGTTCTTCACCAACGGCCTCGACACCGACTGGCTGTTCGGCAACCTCGACAAGATCCACGGCTACCTGGACCGGGTCCACACGATCTTCACCCGACTGCTGACCCTCCCGATGACCACCGTCGCCGCGATCGGCGGCCACGCGTTCGGTGCCGGTGCGATGCTCGCCGCCTCCTGCGACCAGCGGGTGATGCGCGCCGACCGCGGGTTCTGGTGCCTGCCCGAGGCCAACCTCAACATGCCGTTCACGATCGGGATGAACGCGCTCATGACGACGCAGCTGCCGCGCCCGACCGCGGTCGAGGCGATGACCACCAGCCGTCGCTACGCCGGCCCGGACGCGCTCGCCGCCGGGATCGTCAACGAGATCGTCGAGGGCGACGGGGTGCTCGCGGCCGCGGTCGCCCGCGCCGGCGCGACCGCGAACGTGCGCGGTGCCAACCTCGGTCGGATCAAGGCGGACATCCACGCGTCGATCCTCGCCGCGCTGGCGACGAAGACCGACGCGGGCAACCTGCCGTTCGGTCAGAACTGACTCGTCGACCGACACCGCGGCACCCGCCAGTACATGGGCGGGTGCCGCGTCGGACGAGTCTTGCCGCGGCGTGGATGAGCGCCGCCGCGGCGGGGTGAGACACTGGATGGTGTGACCTCGGAAGTGGACGACGCGCTCGCCGGCGCGCAGGCGGATCTGATCGCGCTGTCCCATTCCATCCATGCGGAGCCGGAACTCGCCTTCGCCGAGCACCGTAGTGCCGCGAAGACCTCGGAACTGCTGTCCCGGTACGGGTTCGAGGTCACCACACCGTACGCCGACCTTCCGACGGCGCTGTGCGCCGAGTACGGCAGCGGCGATCTGGTGGTAGGGATCCTCGCCGAGTACGACGCGCTGCCCGAGATCGGTCATGCGTGCGGGCACAACATCATCGCCGCTGCCGCCGTCGGCGCGGGGATCGCGCTCGCTCCGGTCGCGGACCGCCTCGGCATCACGGTCCGGGTGATCGGCACACCGGCCGAGGAGAGTGGTGGCGGCAAGGTCCTCATGCTCGAACGCGGCGCGTTCGACGACCTCGCGGCGGCGCTGATGGTGCATCCGGGTCCCGAGGACATCGCCGGTGCGAGTTCGCTGGCGATGGCGGACGTCGCGGTCACCTTCAGCGGGCGGGAGGCGCACGCGTCGGCCGCGCCGCAGCACGGTCGCAACGCCGCCGATGCCGCGACGGTTGCGCAGGTCGGTCTGGGTCTGCTGCGTCAGCATCTCGAACCCGATCAGCAGATGCACGGGATAGTCAGCGACGGCGGCGCGGCGCCGAACATCGTGCCCGCCCGCACCGAGATGCTGTACTACCTGCGCGCCCGCACGTCGCAGTCGCTCGCCGAGCTCACCGAGCGGGCCTTCGCATGCTTCGAGGCCGGGGCGCTCGCCGCCGGCTGCACTCACGACATCCGCACGGTGTCACCGAATTACGCGGAGCTTCGGCCGGACCCCTGGTTGGTCGGGGCGTACCGGGAACTGATCGAGACGATGGGACGCAGTCCGCTGCCCCCCGACCGGGAAGGATCGCGCCCGCTGGGCAGCACCGACATGGGAAACGTGACACATGTGATTCCGGGGATCCACCCGGTGATCGGGATCGAGTCCGGCGGCGCGGTGACGCACCAGCCGGAGTTCGCGGCGGCCTGCGTGACGGCCTCCGCCGACCGCGCGGTGCTCGACGGTGCCCGCGCGCTGGCGGGTACCGCTGTCGCGGCTGCGGCCGATCCGGTGCAGAGGGACCGGTTGCTGGCCGGGGTCGAGAAGCGGACGGGCCTGGCCGGCCGGCGCTCCGCGTCGGAGAAGGGGGCCCGGTCGTGAGCAGCTGGATCGATCACTGGGTCGAGACGCACACCGCCGAGTTGTCGGCCTGGCGCAGGCACATCCACGCCCACCCCGAACTCGCCCGCCAGGAGTTCGCCACCACCGAGTTCGTGGCGCGCAAGCTGGCCGCGGCCGGCCTCGAGCCGAAGATCCTGCCCGGCGGAACCGGGCTGACCTGTGACATCGGGCCGGACGGCCCGCGGGTGGCGCTGCGGGCGGACATGGATGCGTTGCCGCTGCAGGAGGACACCGGCGCGCCGTACGCGTCCACCGTTCCCGGCATCTCCCACGCGTGCGGGCACGACGCGCACACGACGATCCTGCTCGGGGCGGGTCTCGCGCTCGCGCAGTCGCCGGAGCCGCTGCCGTACGGGGTGCGGCTGGTGTTCCAGCCCGCGGAGGAGGTGATGCCGGGCGGCGCACTCGACGTCGTCGCGAGCGGTGGGATGAAGGATGTGTCGAGAATCTTTGCGCTGCACTGTGATCCGCGACTGGCGGCGGGTCGCGTGGGGGTGCGGCTCGGGGCCATCACCTCGGCCGCCGACACCGTCGAGCTCCTGCTCGACTCGCCCGGCGGTCACACCTCGCGCCCGCACCTGACCACCGACCTGGTGTACGCGCTCGGCACGGTCATCACCGGGCTGCCCGGCATGCTCAGCCGGAGGATCGACCCGCGGACCAGCACGGTGATGGTGTGGGGTGCGGTCAGCGCCGGGCAGGCACCGAACGCAATCCCGCAGACGGGCAGGCTGGTCGGCACCGTCCGCACCGGTGACCACGACACCTGGGCGCTGCTCGAGCCGCTGGTCCGGGAGATCGTGCACGGCCTGCTCGCGCCGACCGGGGTTCGGTACGAGCTGAACTATCGCCGGGGCGTCCCGCCCGTCGTCAACGACGAGGTCTCCACCCGGATGTTCGAGCACGCGATCTCACAGCTTGGCCCCGACGCCCTGTCGGACACGCCGCAGTCCGGCGGCGGCGAGGACTTCTCCTGGTATCTCGAGGAGGTGCCGGGCGCGATGGCCCGGCTCGGGGTGTGGTCCGGCATCGGGGAGCAGCTCGACATCCACCAGCCGACCTTCGACCTCGACGAGCGGGCCCTCTCGGTGGGCGTGCGGGTGATGGCGAATCTCGCCGTGTCCGGCGAGCCCACGGTGCCGTGACGGCGGCGGGGCCCCGGGGCGGGTCCTGGCTGCCGTAACCCGGCGTGCCGGGGCCAGCTGCCGTAGCCCGGCGTGCCGGGGCTGGCTGCCGTAGCCCGGCGTGCCGGGGCTGGCTGCCGTAACCCGGCGTGCCGGGGCTAGCTGCCGTAGCCCGGCGTGCCGGGGCCGACGTTGCGGCTGTTGCGGGTGCGCAGCTCGCGGACGTACTCCGCGGGAGCTCCCGCGATCTCCGCGGCGTCGGCCATCACGCCGAGGTAGCGGGCCGAGGGCAGGCCACCCTCGTAGGCGTCGAGCACATACAGCCACGCCAGGACCGAGTCGCCGGTGTCGGTGTCGACGCGCAACCGGATCTTGCGGTGGATGCCGAGCTCGGAACCCTCCCACCGGTCCAGGCTGGCCTCGTCCTCGTCGGGCACGTCGTAGAGCACCACGAACACCCGGGAGTCGGGGTCCTCGACGACGGTCGCGAGCGCGCCCTCCCAACCGATGTCCCCGCCGCTGAAGGTCAGCCGCCAACCGTTCAACCAGCCGGTACCCGCCATCGGCGAGTGCGGGCAGCGTTGGAGCATCTGCTCCGGGTGCATGTTGGATCCGTACGCGGCGTAAATCGGCACGCGGAAAGCGTAGACCGTGAGCCGACGGCCATCGAACCGTACACAGCACAATTCGCTCCGCTCGGCGCACGGCGGCCCTGTCGATGTGCGCGCGGACGGGCGGGTGGAATAGCGTGGACGCACCGAGAAGTGTGCACACGCTGCTGAAACAGCACCTGCCGAAACATGGAGGACGGATGACCCGGATCGTGATCATTGGCGGCGGACCCGCCGGCTACGAGGCGGCGTTGGTCGCGGCGCAGCATGGGGCGGCAGTCTCCTTGATCGATTCCGATGGTGTGGGCGGCGCGTGCGTGCTGTGGGACTGCGTTCCCTCGAAGACGTTCATCGCCTCGACCGGTGTCCGCACCGACATGCGCCGGGCCACCGACCTGGGCATCGCGCTCGACCCGTCCCAGGCGACGATCTCGCTGCCGCAGATTCACTCCCGGGTCAAGAGCCTCGCGCAGGCCCAGTCCGCCGACATCCGCGACAAGCTGCAGACCGCAGGCGTCGAGCTGCTCTCCGGCACCGGCGAGCTGATCGACCCGGTGATCGGGATGGCCTCCCACAAGATCAAGGCCATCCTGGCCGAGGGCGGAGAGCGGGTGCTCGAGGCCGACGTGGTGCTGATCGCGACCGGTGCGTCTCCTCGGGTCCTGCGGGGCGCGGAGCCGGACGGCGACCGCATCCTCAACTGGCGCCAGCTCTACGACCTCGACTCGCTGCCGGAGCATCTCGTCGTCGTCGGCTCGGGTGTCACCGGCGCCGAGTTCGTCTCCGCCTACACCGAGATGGGTGTGCGGGTCACGATGGTCTCCAGCCGGGACCGGGTGCTGCCGCACGAGGACGCCGATGCGGCGATGGTGCTCGAGGAAGCGCTGTCCGAGCGCGGTGTCACCCTCGTCAAGCACGCCCGCGCCGACGCCGTCGAGCGCACCGAGGACGGGATCATCGTCCGGCTGTCCGACGGTCGCACGGTCACCGGCAGTCATGCCCTGATGACGGTCGGCTCCACCCCGAACACGTCGGGTCTGGGCCTGGAGAAGGTCGGCATCGAACTCGACCAGGGCGGTTACCTGCGGGTCGACCGGGTTTCGCGCACCGCCGTGTCCGGGATCTACGCGGCCGGCGACTGTACGGGACTGTTCCCGCTCGCCTCGGTCGCGGCGATGCAGGGCCGGATCGCGATGTACCACGCCCTCGGCGAGGGTGTGAGCCCGATCAAGCTCAAGACCGTCGCGTCGGCCGTGTTCACCCGCCCGGAGATCGCGAACGTCGGCGTGAGCCAGGCCTCGATCGACAACGGCGAGGTGCCCGCCCGCACCGTCATGCTGCCGCTGAACACGAATCCGCGCGCCAAGATGTCGAGCCTGCGCCGCGGCTTCGTGAAGATCTTCTGCCGCCCGGCGACCGGCGTGGTGATCGGTGGCGTGGTGGTCGCTCCGACCGCGTCCGAGCTGATCCTGCCGATCGCGATCGCGGTGCAGAACAACCTGTCGGTGAACGATCTCGCGCAGACGTTCTCGGTGTACCCGTCGCTGTCCGGTTCGATCACCGAGGCCGCCCGTCAGCTGATGCGGCACGACGACCTGGACTAGGAGGATCCCGGCATGTGGGCCCCCCGTTCCACATGCCGAACCTCTCTGGAACAATGAGGGGCGGCCGGGAACCCCGGTCGCCCCTTCTGTACCTCCCGCCCGTGGATCCGAGCGCCAGGTCGCCTCGAACCTCGTCCACTTCCACCGGGAGTCGTCATGTCCCCAGTTCTCGCGCGACGCATGTCCGCGCTCCGTTCCTCCGCAATCCGCGATCTGCTCGCGGTCACCGCTCGCCCCGACGTCATCGGTCTCGCGGGCGGGCTTCCCGATCCGAACCTGGTCCCGCTGGACCGGATCCGGGACACCACCGAGCGGGTGCTGGGGTCGCCGGCCGCGCTGCAGTACACCGAGACCACCGGGCTGGCCCGACTGCGTGAGGTGGTGGCCGCGCGCGAGTCGGCGCGACGGCAGGGGCCGGTCGACGCATCGCGGGTGGTGATCACCCACGGCTCCCAGCAGGCGCTGAGCCTGCTCGCGCAGGCGCTGCTCGATCCCGGCGCCACCGTGGTGGTCGAGGAGCCCGCCTACACCGGGGCGCTGCAGGTGCTGCGGACCGCCGAGGCCCGCATCGTCACCGTGCCCCTCGACGCGGACGGCATGCGGGTGGACCGGCTCGCCGAACTCCTCGCCGCGGGGGAGCGGCCGGCCCTCGTGCACACCGTCAGTACCTTCCACAATCCGCGCGGCGTGACCATGTCCGCCGACCGGCGCCGGTCACTGGCCGCCCTCGCCGAGCGTTACGACTTCCGGATCGTCGAGGACGACCCGTACGGCGAGCTGTACTTCCGCGATGCGCCACCGGAACCGGTTGCCGCGCACTCGGACCGGGTGATCCGGCTGTCCAGTGCCTCGAAAACCCTCGCGCCCGCGTTGCGCGTCGGCTGGATGGTCGCGGAGCCGGAGATCTGCGCGGCCGTCGAACTGCTCAAGCAGGGCGCGGACCTGTGCGGGTCGCGGCTCACGCACCAGGTCGCTGCCGACCTGCTCGCCGACGACGCCTGGTACACGGCGCACCTGGCGGGCCTGCGCGCCGAGTACGGACGCCGGGCCGCCGCACTCCGCGCCGCGGTCGACCGGGAGCTCGCCGGGGTTGCGACGCTCGGACCGATCGACGGTGGCATGTTCGGCTGGCTCGAATTCGGCGACGGCACCGACACCGAGGCGCTGCTGTCGGCCGCGTTGGACCACGGGGTGGCGTTCGTCCCCGGATCGGCGTTCGCCGTCACGGACGGCGCCCGGCACAGCGCCCGGGTGTGCTTCACGACGAACACACCCGACCGGCTGGCCGAGGGGCTGACCCGCCTCGCCGCGGCCCACCGGTCCCTGCGGTGAGGTTCCCCAATGTGACATTTGCTGTCGGCAAGTGAGCCAATGTGACATCAGGGAACCAACGGGTGGTCAGTCGACCCAGTCGTAGGTGCGCTCGACGGCCTTGTTCCACTCCCGGTACAGCCGATCCCGTTGCTCGGCAGGCATGTTCGGCGTCCAGGTGTGGCCGATCTCCCAGTTCGCGCGGATGTCGTCCTCGGAGCTCCAGAATCCGACGGCGAGTCCGGCGGCGTAGGCCGCACCGAGTGCGGTGGTCTCGTTCACGACCGGCCGGATCACCGGGACGTCGAGGATGTCGGCCTGGAACTGCATGAGGGTCTCGTTGAGCACCATCCCGCCGTCGACCTTCAGCGAGGTGAGGGCGACACCGGAGTCGGCCTCGGCGGCCTCGATCACCTCGCGGGACTGGAAGGCGGTGGCCTCGAGCGCGGCCCGGGCGAGGTGGCCCTTGTTCACGAAGCGGGTCAGCCCGACGATCGCTCCGCGGGCGTCCGGTCGCCACCGCGGCGCGAACAGTCCGGAGAACGCGGGCACGAAGTAGGTGCCGCCGTTGTCCGGGACCGCGGACGCGAGCAGTTCGACCTCCTTGGCGGAGTTGATGATCCCCAGGTTGTCGCGCAGCCACTGCACGAGCGACCCGGTGACCGCCACCGAGCCCTCCAGCGCGTACACCGGTGCGCTCTCACCGATCCGGTAGCACAGCGTCGTCAGCAGTCCGTGCTTGCTGTGCACCGGGGTGGTGCCGGTGTTGACCAGCAGGAAGTTCCCGGTGCCGTAGGTGTTCTTCGCCTCGCCGGGGGACAGGCAGGCCTGCCCGAACATGGCGGCCTGCTGGTCGCCGAGGATGCCGGCGATCGGGACGCCGGCGAGCGGGCCGCGTTCCCGGCAGGTGCCGAACGGGCCGGAGGAGCTGCGGATCTGCGGCAGCATCGACGTCGGGATCCGCATGTCCGCGCAGATCTGTTCGTCCCAGTCCAGGGTTGTCAGGTCCATCAGGAGTGTCCGGGACGCGTTGGTGACGTCGGTGGCGTGCACGCCGCCGTCCGGTCCGCCGGTGAGGTTCCACAGGATCCAGCTGTCCATGGTGCCGAAGCACAGGTCGCCGGCCTCGGCGCGGGCCCGGACACCGTCGACGTTGTCCAGGATCCACCGCAGTTTCGGCCCGGAGAAGTACGTGGACAGCGGCAGTCCGGTGGTCTGCCGGTAGCGGTCGGGGCCGTGCCCGTCGGCGATCTCTTCGCACAGCCGGTCGGTGCGCGTGTCCTGCCAGACGATCGCGTTGTACACCGGTTCGCCGGTGGCGCGGTCCCAGACGACGGTCGTCTCGCGCTGGTTCGTGATGCCGACCGCGGCGATGTCGTCGCGGGTGAGGTCTTTCTTGGCGAGCGCGGCGGCGGCCACCTCGCGGGTGGTGCGCCAGATCTCGGCCGCGTCGTGTTCGACCCACCCGGCCTGCGGGAAGATCTGGCGGTGTTCCTGCTGGGCGGAGGTCACGACGCGGCCACCGTGATCGAAGATCATGCAGCGGCTCGACGTGGTGCCCTGATCGATCGCGGCGATGTACTTGGTCACGGGCGTCCTCGTCTCTCGGGCGGTCTCGGCACGAAGCTACTAGCCTGGAGCGAGATTTGCCGACAACCTCTGGAGCTCGAGTTGGACAAGCAACCTGGTGTGCAGTTCCTCGGCCCGGATCAGCGGAAGCTGGCCTGGGAGCAGTTGGGGACCGAACAGTTCGACGTGGTGGTGGTGGGCGGCGGGGTCGTCGGCGCCGGCGCCGCGCTTGACGCCGCGACGCGGGGACTGAAGGTGGCGCTGGTGGAGGCGCGGGACTTCGCCTCGGGTACCTCGTCTCGGTCGTCGAAGATGTTCCACGGCGGTCTGCGCTACCTCGAACAGCTCGAGTTCGGTCTGGTCGCGGAGGCGCTGCACGAGCGGGAACTGTCGATGTCGACGCTGGCGCCGCACCTGGTGAAACCGCTGAAGTTCCTCTTCCCGCTGACGCACCGGGTGTGGGAACGCCCGTACATGGCGGCCGGGTTCATGCTCTACGACCGGATGGGCGGCGCGAAGTCCGTTCCCGCGCAGAAGCATCTGACGCGGGCGGGTGCGCTGCGGATGGCGCCGGGGCTCAAGCGGAACGCGCTCGTCGGCGGAATCCGCTACTACGACACGGTGGTCGACGACGCGCGGCACACGATGACGGTGGCGCGCACGGCCGCGCACTACGGTGCGGTGGTGCGCACCTCGACGCAGGTGGTCGGGTTCATGCGCGAGGCGGATCGGGTTTCCGGTGTGCGCGTGCGGGATTCGGAGGACGGCAGCACCACGGAGGTGCGCGGTCACGTCGTGATCAACGCGACCGGAGTGTGGACCGACGAGATCCAGGCGCTGTCGCACCAGCGGGGCCGGTTCCGGGTCCGGGCCAGCAAGGGCGTGCACATCGTGGTGCCCCGGGACCGGATCGTCAGCGACGCCGCGATCATCCTGCGCACGGAGAAGTCGGTGCTGTTCGTGATCCCGTGGGGCGGGCACTGGATCATCGGGACCACCGACACCGACTGGAATCTCGACCTCGCACATCCGGCGGCGACGAAGGCCGACATCGACTACATCCTCGGGCACGTGAACAATGTGCTCGTCACCCCGCTCACCCACGACGACATCGACGGCGTCTACGCCGGACTGCGCCCGCTGCTCGCGGGGGAGTCCGACGAGACCTCGAAACTCTCCCGGGAGCATGCGGTCGCGCGGGTGGCGCCCGGGCTGGTCGCGATCGCGGGAGGCAAGTACACGACCTACCGGGTGATGGCCGAGGATGCCGTCGACATTGCGTCCGAGGACATTCCGGCGCGGATCGCGTCGTCGATCACCGAGAAGGTGCCGCTGGTCGGCGCGGACGGGTACTTCGCGCTGGTGAACCAGGCGGTGCACCTCGGTGAGCTGTACGGGCTGCACCCGTACCGGGTCAAGCACCTGCTCGACCGCTACGGTTCGCTGATCGACGACGTGCTCCAACTCGGCGCGGCGACACCCGAACTGCTGCAACCGATCACCGACGCCCCGGACTACCTGCAGGTCGAGGCGGTGTACGCGGCGGCGGCGGAGGGGGCACTGCACCTCGAGGACATCCTCGCCCGCCGGACCCGGATCGCGATCGAGTACCCGCACCGCGGCGTGAACTGCGCCGAGCAGGTCGCGCACCTGGTGGCGCCCGTGCTGGGCTGGGACGCGGCGGCGGTCGATCGCGAGGTCGAGACCTATCGGGCGCGGGTCGAGGCGGAGGTCGAGTCGCAGCGCAGGCCCGACGACGAGTCCGCCGACGCGCTGCGGGCGGCCGCACCCGAGGCCCGTGCGGAAATCCTGGAGCCGGTGCCGATCTCGCGGTGACGGCGGACGCTGCCCCGGCGCTGCCGCGGCAGGGGCAGCGTCGGGCTCAGTGGGTGAGGACCAGCTTGATCGCGACGATCAGCACCGCGACGAACCCGAGTACGAACGATGAGACGAGGGTGTTCCGAGTCGGGCGTTCACCGCGCAACCGGGTGATGACGTAGGCGATGCCCGCGATACGGGTGACCACCCAGACCTCGGCGAGCAGTAGCGCCGTGGTCAGTTCGATCCAGCCGAGTCCGCTGCCCAACCACACCAGCACCGCCGGGATCAGTGCCGACGTCAGGACCGGCACCGAGTCGCGGAGCTCGTCGAGTCGTTCCGACCAGGTCAGGGCATGGCCGGTTCGGGTGCTGCGCCCGAGGGATTCGGCGAAGGCGTGCGCGATGAAGGTGGAGATCCCGGTCCCGATGATCACCAGTGCCGCATGCGTGACGCTCGCGTTGTTCAGTGGCACGAGAGCGGCCAGCACCAGGATGTTGCCGTAGACGTAGGCACTGATCCGGCTGGCGTAGTCCTCGGTGGACAGGGGCTCGCGCGTCATGGGGTACAGCTTGGCATGCGCGGTCGGCGCAGTCGGCTCGGCGCCGCTCTCGCGCACTCAGCGTGTCCGCACGACGGTGCCGGGGGCCGACCGGGCGGCCAGCCCGGAGATCGCCATGACGATCAGGACGAGGACGGCGATGGATGCGGTGGCCATGGTCGAGCCTTCCTGTGCGGATGTTTTCCGGACAGGTTCCAGACTGCGGTACGTAGCCGTGGTGCACCTCGGAGCGAGGTATGGATTTGCTGAGAGTGTGCTGGCGGGAAGTCGGATGTCGGGTCAGCCCCGGGACGGATCCGAACCCGGCGCCGCGAGGCCGGCGGTCAGGGTGCGGATGCAGCGGACGGCGATGTCGGCGGGGCTCGGCCCGGCGCCGTTGCCGTTGCCGTTGCTGTCGCCGTCGTCCGCATCGCCGGTGCCGGCCCACGTCTGGATCGCCAGGCGCATCGCGGTGTTGCCCGCCACCGCCATCAGCCGAACGTCGACGGGGTCCGCGTCCGGGCCCATCAGGGGTGCCAGGACGGTGACGAGGGCTTCCTCGGTGTCGTGGACGACGCGGAACCAGACCGATTCCAGGCCCGGATCGCCCGGGACGGCGCGGAGCAGGCCCCGGCTCAGGCGCAGGGAGTCGCTGCCGAACCGGTCGGACCGGGACAGGGCCCGGTGCGCGGAGCTCGTGAGGGCCTCGACCGGCGGCGTCCCCGGCGCGGTGGCCGCGAGGTCGGCGATCCAGTCCGCGACACCTCCCGCGAGCAGGGGGGTGACCGCCGCCTCCTTGGTGGGGAAGTACCGGTAGAAGGTGCGCAGTCCGATGCCCGCCGCGGTGGCGATGTCCTCCGCGGTGACGGCGGCCGCGCCGCGGGCGGCGAACAGCTCGGCCGCGCAGCGGGCGATCTCGAGCTGGGTCTGGGCCTTGCGGCGCTCGGTCAGTGAGCGGGGGGCTTGCGCGATCGGGTCGGCCATGGTCACCATCATGGCACGTTGTGCCACTCCGGCGTAGCGTGCAAGTACGCAGTCTGCAGACCAGGAGTGCTGCGGGAGACCAGAAGGAGTGCTGCTCATGAATCGCTTCGAGGGACGCAAGGTGCTCGTCACCGGCGCGGGATCGGGCATCGGTCAGGCCACCGTGGCTCGGCTGCTGTCCGAGGGTGGCGTCGTCGCGGCCGCCGACGTGTCCGAGCAGGGCCTCGCCGAGACCCGCAGGCGTGCGGAGGAGGCCGGCGTCGCGGACCGCCTCACCACCGCCGTCGTCGACATCTCCAGCGAGGACTCGGTGCGTGAGGCCATCGGCGGGGCCATCGAGGGCCTCGGCGGCCTGCAGGTCCTCGTAAACGCGGCCGGCATCCTGCGGTCCTCGCACACCGCGGAGACCACTCTCGAGTTCTGGAACACGATGATCGGGGTCAACCTCACCGGCACGTTCCTCGTGACGCGTCAGGCACTGCCCGCCCTGCTCGAATCGGGGAAGGGTGTTGTGGTGAACTTCAGTTCCACCTCGGCGTCGTTCGCGCACCCGTACATGGCCGCCTACGCCGCGACGAAGGGCGGCATCCGGTCCTTCACGCACGCGATCGCGCTCGAGTACGCCAAGCAGGGCCTGCGTGCGGTCGCCGTCGAGCCCGGCTCCATCGCGTCCGGGATGACCAGCAACCCCGGCTTCCCGGAGGAGGGCGTCGACCCGAGCCTGATCGGCAAGCTGTACCCGTGGATCGGCGACGGGTTCGCGCCGCCGGAGGACGTCGCCGGCGTGATCGCGATGCTCGCGTCCGATGACGGAAAGTTCGTCACCGGCACCGAGATTCGCATCGACGGCGGCACCCACATGTGACGCAGGCGCCTCCGGCGCTCGTGAGTGGTTTGCGGGTCCCCACACCCGCAAACCGCGCACGAGCAGCGGAGCTGCCTGTCTCCTAGACTCGGGCGCGATGAGTGCCACCGACCGCCCCGACCTCGACCAGCGCCGCCTGCAGCGACGCACGCGTCTGCTCGAGGTCGGCGTGGACCTGCTGGGGACGGCCGACGCTCCGGGCGTCAACGTGCGCGCCGCCTGCCGCGCGGCCGGCCTCACCGAGCGGTACTTCTACGAGAGCTTCGCCGACCGCGACACCTACATCCGGGAGGTGTACGCGGAGGTGGGCGAGCGGGCCCGTGCCGCGCTGGTGGCGGCGGTCGCGAAGGCCGACGGCCCCGCGGAGGTCGCCGAACACGCGGTGCGGGCGTTCGTCGAACTCGTCCTCGACCACCCGGAGGCGGGCCGGGTGCTGCTGCTGGCGCCGCTGCGCGAACCCGCGCTCGGCGGCCGCGGCCTCGCGCTCGCCCCGAGTTTCGTTGTCCTGGTGGCAGATCAACTGAAGGACATCGCCGATCCCGACGAACGGGCCCTGCGCGCCCTCGGCCTCGTCGGTGCCCTGACGAGCCTGTTCATCGGCTACCTCGACGGCACCGTCACCGTGCCGCGCGAGACCCTGATCCGGCACTGCCTCGGCCTGCTCGAGCGGGCGAGCAGGCTCTGACGCGGGGACCCGTCCCGGGGATGTCTAGATTGGCGAGCATGTCCACAACCCCGGATCGGGAGATCGTCGACGAGGCTCTCGGCACCTTCGTCCGTGGTCACCTCGACCTCACCGACGGAACCCGCCTCGACGACCGGCATTTCAGCCTGACACTCGAACTCGGCGGGCGGGACGTCGCATTCCTCGCCGCCGCCGTCGACCCCGACGAGGCCCGTTCGCTGCTGCCCAGGCTCCGCCGGGTCGTGCACGATCACGATCGGTTGGTCCGCAGCGCCGTCGAGGCCGTGGTCCGGCAATTCGGCGACGACCCACCGTCCGTCGAGGAACTCGCCGACGCCCACGACGATCTCGTGCTCGACACCGTCGAGACCCACCCCGGCGGCGACGTGGTGCTGCACCTGGCGGACACGTGTGGCGACCACTTCATGGACGGCTACTGGCCCGCGGTCCGACTCGATCCCGACGACAACGTGGTGGCTGTGACGGTCGAGTCGTGAGACTCCCGGCCTCGGGTGCGTTGCGCTACCGGAAGTCCGTGTACGCGTCGGCGCGCGGGCCGATCGCCGTGACCTCGACGATCCGCCGGATCTCGTCGATCCGGAAGACCACCCGATTGGCGCCCCGCGGGAACGAGTAGAGGAGTGACAGCGCAGGCGCGTCCAGTTCGGCGCCGATGGCGCGCGGGTCGTCGAGCAGGGGGCCGGTGAGGACGCCGAACAGCGCGAGTGCGTCGGGGGCGCGGACCGTTCCGGTGAGGGCGAGCGCCGCCGATCGTGCGACGGCCAGTCGATGGCGCGATTCCACCGAAGTCGGCGGGGTTGCTTCCCCGGGACCGCGGTCGGCGTCGTGCATGGCCCGACCGAGGGCGGCAGCGTCGACGACGTCCCCGGCGGCGATCTCGGCGACACCGAGCTCGTGCGCAGCCAGCATCGGCGGGTCGGACAGCAGGGCGATCGTCTCGCGCAGCCCGTCGTAGTGGTTCGCGCCGAGGAGAACCGCCGCGCGCGCTCCGCCCGCGATGATGTCGAACCGTTCCTTTCCTCGGGTGGTTGCCGCGATCAGTTCGGGCAGTCGTTCCTGCGCGTCGCCCACCTGGAGAATCGTCATGTGGTGACGGTAGCGGTCTGCGGCTGGCAGTTCGGGCACCAGAAGATCTGCCGCTCACGATCGGGTGTGCCGTCACCGAGCATGCCGGCCGCGACGAGGGTGCCGCAGCGCAGGCACGGCTTGCCCGCGCGGCCGTACACCCACGTGGTGCGACCGCGACGGCGGTCGCCGGTGGTGATGCGGACGGTGCGGTCGCGGTTCGCGGTCAGCAGGCGGTGCGCGAGATCCGCCCACGCTCGCGGTTCCCCGGCGTCCGCGACGGGTGTCGCCGGGTGCACGCCGCGCAGGAAGCACAGTTCGCTGCGGTAGACGTTGCCCACCCCGGCCATCACGCGCTGATCGAGCAGGGCCACGCCGATCGGGCGGCCCGGCTCGGCGCCGAGGTTCGCCGCGGCGCGGCCGGTGTCCCAGTCGGGGCCGAGTAGATCCGGCCCCAAGTGCCCGACCGCGCGCTCCTCCTCGGCGCGCGCGAGCACCTCGACGATGCCGAGCTGGAACCCGACGGCGAGGAAATCCTCGGTGCCGAGCAGGATTCGGGCCTGCCAGGCGGGCCGACGCCACCGCGCGCCCGCCGGGTACACGTGCCACTCGCCCTCCATCTTCAGGTGGGAGTGCACTGTCGCCTCGCCGACCCGGATCAGCAGGTGCTTGCCGCGGCTGAGCACCTCGTCGACCGGTCCGGGCGTCAGATCCACCGTCGCGAACCGAGGCACCCGGATGTCGCAGACCGTCAGCGGCGCGCCGACCAGCGCGCGGCGCAGCCTGCTCGCGGCCTGCCAGACGGTGTCACCCTCGGGCATCGGCACCGCCTCGCGCCGGGCGCATCCGGTCAGTGCCCATACGAGGTCCGTTTGCGCAGCCCGCGGGGCGTCGCCGAGAACCCCGCCTCGACCAGCGCGGGGGACAGCGGGCTGGTGTGCACCGACTCGCCGTCGACCTTCTCGATGACGATCTTGTCGACGCCTCCGCGGTCGACGAGTTCGGCCAGGGCGATCGCGGCACTGTGCCGGGTCCCCGGGTCGTCGGTGAACGTGAGCAGCGTCTTGCCGCCCCGCTCGACGTAGAGCGCGAGCTCGCCGTCGACGAGGACGACCATCGCTCCGGCCTTGCGCCCCGGGCGATGACCGCCGTCGGTGGCGGGCCACGGCAGCGCGCCGCCGTACGGGTTCACCGGGTCGGTCGCGGCGAGCGCGACCGCGGCGCGGGCGGGCTCGGCTCCCGGCTCCGCGAAGCCGCGGAGCCGGTCCACCACCTCGGACGTCGAGAACTGGGCCGCACCGAGACCGTTCACGAAGTAGCCGCGCCGGCACCGGCCGCCGTCCTCGAACCCGCGCAGCACCTTGTACATCAGCGCGAACCCGCCGGGCACGTCCTCCGCGACCACCGAGCCTCGGGTGAGCACCCCGTACCGGTCAAGCAGCAGGTCGGCGCGGGCGTGCGCACGGATCGTCGGGTCCGGCTCCGGATCGGGCAGCAGCGACCACCGGCCGCCCACAGTCGGGGGACCGGTGCGGGACGGCAGTGCCGGCCGCGGCAACGCCCGGTACGCGCGGGTCCGGGGTGCGCGGCGCGGAGGCCGGTGGCTCGGGGTCGCTCGGGTGGTGCCCGACAGCAGCGCCCGCAGCGGCGCGAACGTGTCGCCCGACAGGTGCCCGGCCCACACCAGTTGCCACAGCGCGTCGACGAGCGCCGGGTCGTCGGTGGACCCGACCTGGTCCGACAGGGTGCGGAAGAAGTACGCCCCGCCCGGCGCCAGGGTGTCGAGGATCGTGCGGTGCAGATCGGACAGCTCGATGTCCTGCGGTGGCGGTAGCGTCAGCGGCGCGGTGTCCGCCAGGTGCAGGCGGACCCAGCCGTCGCTGCCGGAGATCTGCCCGGCTCCGGACCACAGCACCTCTCCGGTGGTGGTCAGTTCGTCCAGCATCGACGGCCGGTAGTCGCGCACCCGCGACGGCAGCACCATCGACTCCCAGGCGGACGCCGGGATCGGCACCCCGGCGAGTTGGTCGATCACCGCCGCGACCCCGTCCACGCCGCGCAGTCCGCCGCCGACGTGCTGCCAGTCGGGGAGGAAGCGGCCGAGCGCCTCCGGTTCGACCGGTTCGACGTCGCGTCGGGCCGCGGCCAGGGACCTGCGCCGGATCCGGCGCAGCACTTCGGCGTCGCACCACTCCGAACCCGTTGCCGCGGGACGGAACTCGCCCTCGACGACCCGCTTGTCCTGCGCCAGCCGCAACAGTACGTCCCGGACCACCGAGGTGCCGAGCCCGAACCGGGAGGCACACTCGGCGAGCGTGAACGGACCGTGGGTGCGGGCGTAGCGGCCGATCAGGTCACCGAGCGGGTCGTCGACCGGCTCGATGAACGCGGCCGGGGTGCCGATCGGCAGCGGTACCCCGAGTGCGTCGCGCATTCGCGAGGCGTCCTCGATCGCGACCCACCACTGCTGCCCGGCGAACGCGACCCGCATCGCACGCTTGTGGGCTTCGAGCCCGGCCAGCCACTCCCGCGGATCCGCCGTGGCGCGGGCGGCCACCTCCGTTTCGGTCAGCGGTCCGAGCAGCCGCAACAGGTCGGCGACACCCTCGGCGTCCTTCGCGCGGCGGTCCTCGGCGAGCCGCTGCAGTTCGCGTTCGGTCTGCTCGATCACCGCCTCGTCGAGGAGTTCCCTCAACTCCACCCGGCCGAGCAGCTCGGCGAGCAGCGTCGAGTCCAACGACAGTGCGGCGGCGCGGCGTTCGGCGAGTGGACTGTCGCCCTCGTACATGAACGCGCCGACGTAGTCGAACAGTAGCGCCGTGGCGAACGGGGACGGCGACGGCGTCTCCACCTCCACGATCCGGATCCGGCGGCGGCCCACGTCGGTCAGCAGCCGGATCAGGGACGGCAGGTCGTACACGTCCTGCAGGCACTCGCGGACCGTCTCGAGCAGGATCGGGAACGTCGGGTACTTGCGGGCCACGTCCAGCAGTTGCGCGGACCGCTGCCGCTGCTGCCACAGCGGGGCGCGGCGACCCGGGTTGCGGCGCGGCAGCAGCAGGGCGCGGGCCGCACACTCGCGGAACCGCGACGCGAACAGCGCCGACGCCCCGACCTGCTCGGTGACGACGTCCTCGATCTCGTCGTGGTCGAAGACGAACAGCTCCGCACCGGGCGCCGCGTCCTCGGTGTCCGGCAGCCGGACGATGATGCCGTCGTCGGATGCGGTTGGCGCGGAATCGATCCCGTACCGCTCTTGCAGTCGGGCGCCGATCGCCAGAGCCCACGGTGCGTGCACCGGCAGCCCGTACGGGGAGTGCAGCACCAGCCGCCAGTCGCCGAGTTCGTCGCGGAACCGTTCCAGCACCAGGGTGCGGTCGCTGGGCACCTGCCCGGTCGCGGAACGCTGCTCGTCGACCAGCGCCAGCAGGTTGTTCGTCGCGTTCTCGTCGAGGCCCTGGGCGGTCAGCCGCGGCCGCAGCTCCGCCGGGTCGCCGAGCGCGGTCTCGCGCAGGAACCCGCCGAGCGCGGCGCCGAGCTCGGCGGGCCGGCCGAGGCCGTCGCCGTGCCAGAACGGCAACCGGCCCGGCATCCCGTAGGCGGGGGAGACCAGCACCCGGTCGTGGGTGATCTCCTCGATCCGCCAGCTGGTCGCGCCGAGCGCGAACACGTCCCCGACCCGGGACTCGTAGACCATCTCCTCGTCGAGCTCACCGACCCGCGCGTTGCGCTCACCCACCATGTAGACGGTGAACAGCCCACGGTCGGGGATCGCGCCGCCCGAGGTGACGGCGAGGCGCTGTGATCCGGGCCTGCCGGTCAGCACGTCGGCGTCGCGGTCCCACACCAGCCGCGGTCGCAGTTCGGCGAACTCGTCGGACGGGTAGCGGCCGGCGAGCAGGTCCAGGGTGGCGTCGTAGGCGGACCGGGGCAGGGTCGCGAAGTTCCCGGTGCGCCGGACCGCGTCGAACCACGCCCCCGCGTCGATCGGGTCGAGCGCGCACACCGCGACGGTGTGCTGCGCCAGGATGTCGAGCGGGTTCGCCGGTACCGCAAGGGCTTCGATCTTCCCGGTGGTCATCCGCTCCACCGTGACGGCACAGTGGATCAGGTCGGTGCGGTGCTTCGGGAAGAGCACGCCGCGGGAGATCTCCCCGACCTGGTGCCCCGCCCGGCCGACGCGCTGCAGCCCGCTGGCCACCGACGGCGGTGCCTCGACCTGGATCACCAGGTCCACCGCACCCATGTCGATGCCGAGTTCGAGACTGGACGTGGCGACCACGCACCGCAGCCGGCCGGACTTGAGGTCGTCCTCGATCAGTGCGCGTTGGTCCTTGCTGACCGATCCGTGGTGGGCGCGCGCCAGCAGCGGCTCGGCGCCGTGGTTCACCTCGGTCGGCGCGCCGATCTGCGCAGGCGGCGCGTGCAGGGTGGTGACCGGGTCGCCGAGTCGCGCCGCGTACACCTCGTTCAGTCGTGCGGTCAGGCGTTCGGCGAGGCGGCGCGAATTGGCGAACACGATCGACGAGGAGTGCTCGAGCACCAGGTCGACGATCTGTTCCTCGACGTGCGGCCAGATCGAACCCTGCTGCGGCGCCGGTGATTCCGAGGTCGGGTCCGGGTCGGTGACACCGAGCTCGGTCATGTCCTCGACCGGGACCCGGACCGTCAGGTCGAACGTCTTCGGTGCGGGCGGTGCGACGACGTGCACCGGCGCCGAGCCGGCCAGGAACCGGGCCACCTCCTCGTGCGGGCGGACGGTGGCGGAGAGCCCGATCCGCTGCGCCGGCCGGTCAAGCAGCATGTCCAGCCGCTCGAGCGAGAGGGCCAGGTGCGCGCCGCGTTTGGTGGCGGCGACGGCGTGCACCTCGTCGACGATCACCGTCCGCACCGTCGCCAGGGTCTCGCGGGCCGCGGAGGTGAGCATCAGGAACAGCGACTCGGGGGTGGTGATCAGGATGTCCGGCGGGGTGCGCAGCATCGCGCGCCGCGTGGCCGGGGCGGTGTCGCCCGACCGGACGCCGACGGTGATCTCCGGCGGCGTCAGGCCGAGTCGCTTCGCGGTCTGGGTGATCCCGACGAGTGGGGCGCGCAGGTTGCGTTCGACGTCCACCGCCAGTGCCTTGAGCGGCGAGACGTAGACGACCGTCGTCCCGGTGGGCTGCTCCTCCGTCGTGTCGGCGAGCCGGTGCGGGCGGGTGGCCAGCTGGTCGAGGGCCCACAGGAACGCCGAGAGGGTCTTTCCGGAGCCGGTCGGTGCGACGACGAGGGCGTGCGAACCGTCCGCGATCGCCTCCCACGCACCGAGCTGTGCGGACGTCGGCGCAGGGAAGGCACCCGCGAACCACTCGCGGGTGGGCGCCGAGAACCTGTCGAGCACGGCGTCCCTGCGCCCATCCCGCACGGCGTCGCTGCGCCCATCCTGCACGGCATCCATGGGTCCATCCTGCCTCGCGCCCCCGACATCACGAGTGGGTGTCGAAACGGCGCGGTCCCTCGACAGGTGTCGTAGCCTGCCCGGATGACCACTGCGGAAGCTCGGTTCCGGCGGGTGGGCGCCGGCGAACCGGTCTTGCTGATTCACCCGTTCGCGCTGTCTCATCACGTGTGGCGACGAACCGCCGACCTGCTGGCCGCCGACCACGACGTGCTGGCGGTCTCGATGCCGGGACACTGGGCCGGGGAACGCGTCCGGCCCTTCGACGTCAGTATCGACAACTACGCCGACGGTGTGGAGCGGATCGTCGACGAGCTCGGCTGGGACACCTGCCACATCGTCGGCAACTCCCTCGGCGGCTGGGTCGGCTTCGAACTCGAGCGGCGCGGCCGCGCACGTTCCCTGACGGCGATCGCCCCGGCCGGCGGCTGGTCGGACCTCTCGCCGTCCGAACTGCGACTCGGGGCGATCTTCCTGGCGCTGGCGCCGTTCATCGGGATCGGGCGCCTGATCGGTGACCAGGCGTGGAGGATGCCACTGGTGCGGCGACTGGTGCTGTGGCTGCTCTCCCACGACGACGCCGCGGTGCCCGCCGACGACCTCCGGCTGGTCATCAAGGCCGCGACGCACTGCGGCGCGTTCCTGCCGACCGAATGGATGGGCTTGCGGGACGGCGGAATCCGCGGCATCGGCCGGGTTCGGGTCTCGACACTGCTGGTGCTGTGCGAGCACGACACGCTGCTGCCGATCGAGACGTACGGCCGGCGATTCCTCGACGAGCTGCCCGCCACCGCAGGCCGGGTGGTTCTGCCCGGGGTCGGGCACATCCCGATGCTGGAGAATCCGGCGCTGGTCGCCGAGACGATCCGCGGGCACGTGACGGCCGCCGTCGAACGTCCGATCGCGCGTTAGCCGCTGCCGAGTCGGTCCAACAGCGCCGAGCGGATCTGCGGCCGCGACGCGGCGACCAGGGTCAACGTCGCCTCCCGCATCAGCCGTTCGGCGGTGCTGCCGCCGATCGACGCCGCACTTCCCGTGGCGGTCACCAGCGCGGCCGCGGTCACGATGGCCAGTTCCGATGCGGCGGCGCGGGCGTCGTACAAGTCGCCGGCCACGGTCAGCGCCTTGTCCAGACGCTCGCGGACCGTGTCGGCGGCCGACTCGAACGGATCGACGTCGACTCCCCGCTCCGCGAGCTCGGTCCGGCAGCGCCGTGCCACGCCGGTTGCCATGCAGCCGTTCAACCACGACCCGAACAGCTGACCGGCCGCGAACACCTCGGGCGAGGTGACATTCGCGACCCGGGCGTCCGGAACCTCGAACCCGTCGAGCCGCAGCCGCACCGTGTTGCTGCCGCGGGCCGCGATCAGCGGAAGTTCTTCGACGACGACCGCCTCGGTGGCGGTGGCGTCCACCACCAGGTGGACGATCGAGTCGTCGAACTCGTCACGGGCGGACAGTTGCAGGACGTCGACGATGTCCCAGCCGGTGACGAACGGCGCGACCCCGTCGAGCACGTATCCGCCGTCCACCCGTCGCGCGTAGAGCAGTGGCGGCTGCGGGATCGCGCCGGCGAACGCCACCCCGCCGCGGACCGACCCGTTGACCAGGCCGTCCCAGAGTCGTTCACGGAGATCGTGATTCGGGCTCGAGGCGAGCGAGCTGACGACACCGTGGTGCTGCATCCAGGTGAATGCGGTGGCCAGGCAGCCGCCGCAGAGGATCTCGACCACCGCGACCAGCTCGCCGGTGTCGAGTGCCGGGCCGCCCCGGTCCGGGGGCGCGGCGAGCCCGTAGAACCCGGCCTCGGCCAGTGCGGCGAAGTGGCTCGACGGGATCTCGCCGTCGGCGTCCACGCTGTCGGCGGCCGGGAACAGCACGTCCTCGGCGACTTCGTGAGCGAGCTCGGACCAGTGCGTCACGCCCTCAGGGTAAGGGCCCGGAGACGGCATCGGTGCGAGGCGGCTCCGCCGCCGGTGAGTCCTTCCGGCCCGCCACCGGACCGGAAGGACTCACGATGCGTCAGCGCCCGAACTCGACGCCCTGTGCCAGGGGCAGCTGGTCGGAGTGGTTGACGGTGTTGGTGGCCCGGCGCATGTACGCCTTCCACGAGTCGGAGCCCGACTCGCGACCGCCGCCGGTGTGCTTCTCGCCGCCGAACGCGCCGCCGATCTCGGCGCCCGAGGTGCCGATGTTGACGTTCGCGATGCCGCAGTCCGACCCGTCGGCGGCGAGGAACCGCTCGGCCTCGCGCTGGTCGAGGGTGAAGATCGCCGACGACAACCCCTGCGGGACCGCGTTGTGGAGCGCGATCGCCTCGTCGAGGTCCTCGTAGGTCAGGACGTAGAGGACCGGCGCGAAGGTCTCCTCGCGGACCACCGCGGTCTGTGCGGGCATCCGGACGAGGGCGGGCGAGACGTACACCCCGGCCCGCTCGACCCGGTCGCCGCCGCAGACCACCGTGCCGCCGTCGGCGCGGGCCCGGTCCAGTGCGGAAACCATGCCGTCCCAAGCCTGTTCGCGGACCAGTGGACCGACCAGGACGCCGTCGTCGAGGGGGCTGCCCACCGGCAACTTCCGGTAGGCGGCCGCCACCCGGTCGACGACGGTGTCCACGATCGACGAGTGCACGATCAGCCTGCGCAGTGTGGTGCAGCGCTGCCCGGCGGTACCCGCGCCTGCGAACACGATCGCCCGGACCGCGAGATCCAGGTCGGCGGAGGGGGCGACGACCGCGGCGTTGTTGCCGCCCAGTTCGAGCAGGCAGCGGCCGAACCGGGCCGCGACCCGCGGGCCCACCTCCCGGCCCATGCGGACGGAGCCGGTGGCGCTGACGAGAGCCACCCGTGGATCGTCGACGAGCCGCTCGCCCACCGGACCGGTCCCGAGCAGCACCCGGTGCACGCCGTCGGGGGCGCCGGTGTCCGCCGCCGCGCGCCGGACCAGCGCGTCGCAGGCGAGCGCGGTCAGCGGGGTCAGTTCGGACGGCTTCCACACCACCGGGTCCCCGCACACGAGCGCCACGGCGGCGTTCCACGACCACACCGCGACCGGAAAGTTGAACGCCGAGATCACCGCGACGACGCCGAGTGGGTGCCACGTCTCCATCAATCTGTGCCCGGGCCGCTCGGAAGGCATTGTCCGGCCGTACAACTGGCGGGACAGTCCGACCGCGAACTCGCAGACGTCGATCATCTCCTGCACCTCACCGAGGGCCTCGGATGCGATCTTGCCCGCCTCGATCGTCACCAGTGTTGCGAGGTCCTGCTTGTGTTCGGTGAGCAGTTCCCCGAGCCGGCGCACGAGCGCGCCCCGCTGCGGTGCGGGCACGATCCGCCACCGCTCGAAGGCGTGCCGGGAGTCGGTGATCGCGGCGTCCACCTGCTCGGGGGTGGAGGACGGCAGCCGGAACAGTGTCGATCCATCGATCGGCGTGCGGGCGGGCAGGTCCCCGTCGTCGGGTGGCGTGGGGACACCGCACGCCTGCAGGGCCCGGGCGGCGAGTTCGCGTGGGGAAGTGGGGGACATCGGATGCACCTCTTGCGGTCGCGGCGGATGGGAACCTACTGGGCTAGCCTGCCTCCATGTCGGAGCCACTGGACGAGATCGACACGCTGCTCGTGCGCGAACTCGTCGACGACGGACGGGCGACGCTCGCCACGCTCGCGGAAAAGGCCGGTTTGTCGGTGTCGGCGGTCCAGACCCGGGTGCGCCGGCTCGAGGCGCGCGGCGTGATCCGCGGATACGGTGCGCGCGTCGACCCCGAAGCGCTCGGTGAGGAACTGTCCGCTTTCGTGGCGATCACTCCCTTCGATCCGTCGGGTCCCGACGATGCGCCTGCTCGCCTGGCGCACATTCCGGAGATCCGGGCCTGCCACTCGGTCGCGGGGGAGGAGAGCTACGTCCTGCTGGTGCGGGTGGAGTCTCCGCGGGCGCTCGAGCGGCTACTGCAGCTGATCCGGACCACAGCCAACGTCCGTACCCGCAGCACCATCATTCTGCAGACATTTTACGACAGGGCGTAGATAGGGCCGGAAATGTTACTGAATATCGTGTCTGAACGGGAAGTTTTGGCCTAACCTCGGAATATGAGTGGCGCGGTCGACCAGCGACACGGAGTCGGGGACATCGGACCCGGCGAGGTTCTCGGCGTGCTGGGTGCGCACATGCTGGTCGACGGATTCGACCTCGTCCTCGACCTCGCCCGATCCCGCGGTCGCACGCTGGTCGACCAGCGCGACGGCACCGAATATCTCGACATGTTCGGGTTCTTCGCCTCGAACGCGCTCGGCATGAACCATCCCGCGCTCGCCGACGACGGGGAGTTCCTCGCCGAACTCGCCGAGGTCGCAGTGAACAAGCCGAGCAACTCCGACGTCTACACCGTCGAGATGGCACGCTTCGTGCAGGCATTCGAGCGGGTCCTCGGCGATCCCGCGCTGCCGCACCTGTTCCTCGTCGACGGCGGCGCGCTCGCGGTCGAGAACGCGCTCAAGGTCGCGTTCGACTGGAAGAGCCGCCGCAACGAGGCGGCCGGCCGGGACCGCGCGCTCGGTTCCCAGGTGCTGCACCTGCGGCACGCCTTCCACGGTCGCAGCGGCTACACCCTGTCGCTGACCAACACCGATCCGGTCAAGGTCGCACGGTTCCCGCTGTTCGCGTGGCCGCGGATCGACGCCCCCGCGATCGAAGCCGGGACGGACATCGCCGCGGCCGAGGCCCGCGCACTCGACCAGGCTCGGTGCGCTTTCGTCGAGAACCCTTACGACATAGCCTGTTTCGTTGCCGAACCCATCCAGGGGGAGGGGGGTGACCGGCACCTGCGGGCGGAGTTCCTGCTGGCGATGGCCGACCTGTGCCGCGAGCACGACGCGCTGTTCGTCCTCGACGAGGTGCAGACCGGCGCCGGGCTCACCGGCACCGCCTGGGCCTACCAGCAACTGGGGTTGCGACCGGACGTCGTCGCGTTCGGGAAGAAGACCCAGGTGTGCGGGATCATGGCCGGCGGCCGCGTCGACGAGATCCCCGACAACGTCTTCGCGGTGAGTTCACGGATCAACTCCACGTGGGGCGGCAACCTCACGGACATGGTGCGCGCCCGGCGCATCCTCGAGGTGATCGAGCGCGACCGGCTCATCGACCGGGCCCGGCTCCTCGGCTCGCACCTGCTCACCGAATTGACGGCGCTCGCACGCAGGCACGACGGGGTGAGCGACCCGCGTGGCCGCGGCCTGATGTGCGCGATCACCCTCGACACCGCGGGGCGCCGCGACGCCGCCGTCGCCGCCCTGCGCGAGTGCGAGCGGGTACTGGTTCTCGGCACCGGGGAACGGGGGATCCGGTTCCGGCCGCCGCTGACCGTCACCGCCACCGAACTGTCGGACGCCGTCGCCGCGCTGGACCGGGTGCTCGCGGCGGACGGGGTGCCGGGGGCCTGACCGGGCGGGGCTTCGGGAGAACGTGTCGGTGCCCCCTGTCATTCTGGTCGGCTCCGCGGTGGAGCGGCGAGGACCCGCGTGAACGAGGCTGTGCGACAGCCTCGTCCGCGTGCCGGTCCCGCCCCGAACCTGCACCCGAGGAACCAGCACTTGAACGAGTTCGATCCGACCACACATCCCGATCCGGCCGTCTCGAAGGCGACCTGGGTGATCGGTGTCGCCGCCGCGCTGGTGCTCGGCATGGCGATCGGCGTCGTCATGACCGAGGCCGCCGCACCGAGCGCGGGGGCGCCCTGTGCGCCGTGGCCGCAGCCTGCGCGCACCGTCGAAGTGTCGACCGGGCAGTGAGGTGAGCGGAGCGGCGGGGGATGGGCGCAGACGGTGTCCGCGGCGTGGTTTACCGTGCAGGCATGAGCATCTCGCGCCCGGTCGGGTCGCCGATTCCAGTCGCCTCCGTCCCCAACCTGCGGGATGCGGGCGGGTACCGCACCACGGACGGCGCGGTGGTGCGCAGCGGCCGGGTCTACCGCTCCACCGATCTGGGCGCGGTCGCGGACTCGGACCGGTCCGCGCTCGACGCCCTCGGCGTCGCGACGGTGTTCGACCTGCGGACACTCGCCGAACGCGAGCACCGCCCGGACCGCGTGCCGACCGGCGCGAAGGAGGTCGCGCTCGACGTGCTCGCCGACCGTGACCCGTCCGCCGCCCCGGCGATGATGCAGAAGCTCATCGGCGATCCCGTCCTCGCGGAGCAGCTGCTCGGCGGCGACACCGGCGGCACCAACTCGCACCTGCTCGGCAGCTACCGCGAGTTCGTGTCCATGCCGTCCGCGGTCGCCGCGTACCGGGCGCTGTACACCGACCTGGCCCGCCGCGAGGACACGCCGGTCCTGATTCACTGCACCACCGGCAAGGACCGCACCGGGTGGGCCGTGGCCGCGCTGCTGCTGGTCCTCGGCGTCGACGAGAACCAGGTGTTCGAGGAGTACCTGCTGACCAACGAGCAGCTGCTGCCCGCGCTCGCGCCGGTGTTCGACCGGTTCCGCAGCGCCGGCGGCAACCCCGACATCCTCCTGCCGCTGCTCGGCGTGCGCCGCGAGTACCTGGAGGCCGCGCTAGACCAGATGCACACCGACTTCGGCGACATCGAGGGCTACTTCGTGCGGGGTCTCGGGCTCGGCACCGAGGATGTCGACGCGTTGCGGGCCCGGCTCCTCACCCGGGACTGACGGCCGCAGCGTCCCACGCGACACGAACCGGTCCCCGAGACGGTTGGGGAGCCACCGGTGTCGGATTCGCCTACTTTGGGCAGATGACGATCACGCCCGGCACGAGCATCCCGATCCTGTCCGTCCCGAACCTGCGCGAGATCGGCGGGTATCGCACCCGTGACGGCGCGACGGTCCGCTTCGGTCGCTTCTACCGTTCGACGGATCTGAGCAAGGTCACCGTCGACGATGCGATCAGGCTCGCCGACCTCGGTCTCGTGACGGTGTTCGACCTGCGCACCGCGGCCGAGCGCGACGCGGCGCCCGATCGGGCGCCGGCATCGGTTCGGGAGGTGCCGCTGGACGTGCTGGCCGACCAGGTGCAGGCGTCGATGGCCGCCCAGATGCAGTCCGTGCTGGAGGAACCGGCGATCCTCGAGAAGTATCTCGGCGACACCCACGCGATGGACCTGTTCCTCGAGGTCTATCGCGACCTGGTCACCCTGCCGAGCGCGCTCGCGTCGTACCGGGCGATGTTCGTCGACCTCGCGGCGCCCGACGCCCTGCCCGCCCTCGTGCACTGCACGACGGGCAAGGACCGTACCGGCTGGGCCACCGCGTCGCTGCTGCTCCTGCTCGGTGTCGACGAGGACGACGTGTTCCACGACTACCTGCTGACCAACGACCAGCTGCTGCCGTCGTTCCAGGCCGTCTTCGACAAGTTCACCGCAGGGGGTGGCGACCCGAAACTTCTCGAGCTGGTGCTCGGCGTCCGTCCCGAATATCTGCAGACGGCTCTGGGGCAGATGCGGGAGAAGTTCGGGACGGTGGAGGGATACTTCGCCGACGGTCTCGGGATCGACGGGGCCGCGCAGCAGGCCATTCGTTCGCATCTGCTCGAGGGCTGAAACGCACGCCCGGGTTGCGTGCCGGGGCGCACGGGTGGTCAGCGCCGCGACTCCAGCATCTCGCGGACCCAGGCCGGTACCAGGTCGCCGGCCCGGCCCTGCCGTGTCTCGTGAAACAGGTGGCTGCCCTCACTGGGCTCGAGGTTGAGCTCGAGGGTCCGGGCACCGTGCTGCCGGGCGTGCCGGACGAACCCGGCCGCGGGGTAGACCGCACCGGAGGTGCCGATGGACACGAAGTGGGTGGCCTCGGTGAGGGCGTCGGCGATGCGCTCCATCTCGTACGGGATCTCGCCGAACCACACCACGTCGGGCCGCAGGTCGGCGACTCCGCAGCGGGGGCAGGGCGGCCCGTCGATCAAACCGTCGTCCCACGGCGAGGCGACGCCGCACGCGCGGCACAGGGCCTTGCGGAGCTCGCCGTGCATGTGGATCACGTTGCGCGAGCCGGCCCGCTCGTGCAGGTCGTCGATGTTCTGGGTGACGACCAGTAGCCTCGTTCCGAGTGTCTCTTCCAACTCGGCCAGCGCCCGGTGGGCGTGATTCGGTTCGACGGTGCGCAGCGCGTCGCGGCGGGCGTCGTAGAACCGCTGCACCGTGAGCCGGTCACGCTCGAACCCCTCCGGCGTGGCCACGTCCTCGATCCGGTGGCTCTCCCACAGGCCGTCGGCGTCGCGAAAGGTCGGCACTCCGCTCTCTGCGGAGATGCCGGCACCGGTCAGGACCACGATCTGGGACACGGAAAAAGGCTACCCGTGCACCGAGTGCCCGCGCCGTCGCCCGGCGGTCGCCCTCAGCGGTCGGCTACGGTGAGCCCGAGCGCTCCCTCGGCGAAACGCCGGACGGCATCGCTCGCGCTCGCCAGTGCGTCGTCGTGGCCGTGTCGTGCCCAGCCGCCGAGCTCGCCGACGTCACCGCGCGGCGTCAGGCCGACCTCGGCGAGCAGTTCGCCGGTGGTGGGTTCGCACACCGCCCACGAGTAGTGCTCCTCCGCCGCCCACTGCGCGGTGCGGTTGGCGATGTAATCCGGGTCGGTGACACCGCCGTCGGCGAGGGCGGGACGGTCGTCGACGCGCTCGTCCTCCCGCAGTGCACGCAGATACCAGGAACCGGCGTTGATCTCGATCGGTTCCATCAGCCCTCGTCTCCGTCCCCGAGCTCGCGGCGGCGGTGGTCCCGGTGCCTGCGCTGCTTGCGTTCGCGATCGGTGCCGAACAGCAGGATGCCGGCGGCGGGGATCGCGAGGAACCACAGCCAGCTGCCGGTGACGAAGAAGAGCAGAAGGGCGACGAGCGGGATCAGCGCCATGATCCGGCCCTGCCAGTCGGGGGAGAAGCGGCGGTCCGGGGTGGAGGCGTCCGGGGGCGCGGCGGTCGCTGCCGTCGGCGTGGGGAGATCCGCAAACACCTGCTCGAGCTGTCCGCGGGTGGTCGCGGCGGTGATCAGCCCGCTGCGCTCGTCGAACTCGGTCACCGACAACCGGCCGTCGCTGAAGTGCCGGCTGAGTTGTTCGAGCGCCTGCTCGCGTTCGGCGGTCCCGATGCGAATCTCCGGTGGTTCGGCCATGTCGACAGACTAACGACTGCGTTGAAACGCCGAATGCCCCCGACCTCGGGGTCGGGGGCATTCGGCGTGAGCGTCTTACTTGAGTTCGGCGAGGACGGTGCCCTGCGTGATCGCGGCACCCGGCTCGACGGCCAGACCGGTCACGGTACCGGCCTTGTGCGCG
>NZ_JBSGGS010000010.1:0-310316 GCF_053604015.1 Rhodococcus sp. NPDC004095 | reverse complement strand
CTCGCTGCGGTGTGACGCCAGGGCGTCAGGTGACGATCCGACCCGGACGGACATACGAGCGCCGCTCGGGTTGGCCTACTTCGTGCGCGCCGAACTGCGGGAACGGCGACGCGAACGCGAACGCACGGTCGTCGAGCCCGCGGCTCCGGCGCCTGCTGCTCCGGCTCCCGCGCCCGCCCCGGCTCCGGCGCCTGCCGCTCCGGCTCCCGCGCCCGCCCCGGCTCCGGCGCCCGCCGCTCCGGCCGCCGATGCAACCCCGTACGTCACCCCGCTGGTCCGCAAGCTCGCCACCGAGAACGGTGTCGACCTCGCGACCGTGACCGGCACCGGTGTCGGTGGCCGCATCCGCAAGCAGGACGTCCTCGCGGCCGCCGAGGCCAAGAAGGCTCCGGCCGCAGCCCCGGCAGCACCCGCCGCAGCTGCACCGGCCGCCGCCACCACCCCGGCCGGCGTCCGCCCGGAGCTCGCGCACCTGCGCGGCACCACCCAGAAGGTGAACCGGATCCGCCAGATCACGGCGGTCAAGACCCGGGAGTCGCTGCAGACCACCGCGCAGCTGACCCAGACCTTCGAGGTCGACGTCACCAAGGTCGCGGCACTGCGGTCGCAGGCCAAGGCCGGGTTCTCCGACCGCGAGGGCGTGAACCTGACGTTCCTGCCGTTCTTCGCCAAGGCCGTCGTCGAGGCGCTCGGGGCGCACCCGAACGTCAACGCGAGCTACAACGAGGACGCCAAGGAGATCACCTACCACGCGGCCGTGCACCTCGGCATCGCGGTCGACACCGAGCAGGGTCTCCTCTCCCCGGTGATCCACAACGCCGGCGACCTGTCGCTGGCCGGCCTGGCCCGCGCGATCGCCGACATCGCGGCCCGCGCCCGCTCCGGCGGCCTGAAGCCGGACGAGCTGGCCGGTGGCACCTTCACGATCACCAACATCGGCAGCCAGGGCGCGCTGTTCGACACCCCGATCCTGGTGCCGCCGCAGGCCGCCATGCTCGGCACCGGCGCGATCGTCAAGCGCCCGATGGTGGTCACCGACGACAACGGCAACGAGTCCATCGGTGTCCGGTCGATGTGCTACCTGCCGCTCACCTACGATCACCGCCTGATCGACGGTGCCGACGCCGGTCGGTTCCTGACCACGATCAAGCAGCGGCTCGAGGAAGCGGCCTTCGAGGCCGACCTCGGCCTGTAGGTCGCGGAAACCCACGCGGGCGGGGGCACCATCGAATTCGGTGGTGCCCCCGCCCGTTTCCGGGTGCGGGACACCCCAGCGGCGGACGGCCGGTGACGCGGTGCCCCCGCTCGACCGTCGACACCAGGAGGCGAAACAACGATGAAGGTGACGATCGCCGGATCGTCGGGACTGATCGGGACGACTCTGATTGCCGCGCTGAACGCGGACGGCCACGAGGTGCGGCGCCTGGTGCGCCGGCCCGTCGCCGGGCGCGATGAGTTCCGGTGGGCGCCGGAGCGGGGCGTGCTCGACTCCCGGGCACTGGACGGCGTCGACGCGGTGGTGAATCTCTGCGGCGCCGGGATCGGCGACCAGCGCTGGTCCGGCGCATACAAGCAACTGCTGCGCGACAGCCGCGTCGCGCCCACGGACGTGCTCGCACACGCCGTCGCGGACCGGGGCGTGCCGGTTCTGGTCAACGCGAGCGCCGTCGGCTTCTACGGCGACACCGGCGACGGCGTGGTGGACGAAAATGCCCCGGCGGGTGCGGGTTTCCTCTCCGGTTTGTGCCGGGACTGGGAACGCGCCACCGAGCCCGCCCGGGACGCCGGGGCCCGGACGGTGCTGCTGCGCACCGGCACGGTGATCTCGCCGAACGGTGGCCTGCTCGGTCGCCTGCGCCCGCTGTTCCGGTTCGGCCTCGGCGGACGGCTCGGCAGCGGACGGCAGTATCTGTCGTGGATCTCCCTCGACGACGAGGTCGCGGTGATCCGGTTCGCGCTGACGTCCGGTGCTCTCGCCGGTCCGGTGAACGCCACCGCCCCGAACCCGGTCACCAACGCCGGGTTCACGAAGGCCCTCGGCCACGCGCTGCGTCGCCCCACCCCCTGGGTGGTGCCGGGGTTCGCGCTGCGCGCCGCGGTCGGCGAGTTCGCGGACGAGGCGGTGCTGCACGGTCAGCGCGCACTGCCCGCCGCACTCGAGTCGGCCGGATTCACGTTCCGCCACAACACGATCGACGAGGCGCTCACCGCCGCCCTCGCGCGCTGACGCGGGTGCCGGGCGCCCTCCTCCTCCGTCCAGGCGTAACGTGTCGACAATGAGCAGCGCCACCGCCTCCGTCCGTTTCAGCGCCGAGCCGCTCGATGTCCGACCCCTCGGACTCGTCGACTACCTGGAGGCGTGGGAACTGCAGCGGAGCCTTGCCGGTGAGCGCGCCGAGGACCGCGGCCGCGACACACTCCTCCTGCTCGAGCATCCCTCGGTGTACACCGCGGGCCGCCGCACCCAGCCGGAGGACCGGCCCACCGACGGCACACCCGTGATCGACGTCGACCGCGGCGGCAAGATCACCTGGCACGGACCCGGCCAGCTGGTCGGCTACCCGATCGTCAAGCTCGCCGAGCCGGTGGACGTGGTCAACTACGTGCGCCGCATCGAAGAGGCACTGATCGCCGTCTGCGTCGATCTCGGGCTCACCTGCGGCCGCGTCGAGGGCCGGTCCGGGGTGTGGCTGCCCGCCGGCCTGAGGGACGGTGTGTGGCTGCCCGAACGCAAGATCGCCGCGATCGGCGTGCGAGTTCAGCGCGGGGTGGCCCTGCACGGCTTCGCGCTCAACTGCGATGCTGCGCTCGACCGGTTCGACGACATCGTCCCCTGCGGTATCCGCGATGCCGGCGTGGCGTCACTGTCGGGTGAACTCGGCGCGACGGTGACGACCGCCGATGTGCTTCCGGCCGTCGTCGCCGCTGTCACCGCCGCGTTCGACGGCACGATGCCGGTCACCGAACGCGACATCGAACGCGTCACTTTCGAGGACGCGACGACCCCCGAACCCGCATTCACCACCCACCGCTTCGGCTGAGCGCGGGCGACCGAAGCGACCGGCGTAGCATCGCATCGTGACTGTGGCACCCGAAAACTCCCCGGCCGCCGCCCCACAAGGGCGCAAGCTCCTTCGCATCGAGGTCCGCAACGCCGAGACCCCGATCGAGCGGAAACCCAACTGGATCAAGACCCGCGCGAAGATGGGCCCGGAGTACACCGAGCTCAAGACGCTGGTTCGCAGCGAGGGCCTGCACACCGTGTGCGAGGAAGCCGGCTGCCCCAACATCTACGAGTGCTGGGAAGACCGCGAGGCCACCTTCCTCATCGGCGGCGACCAGTGCACCCGGCGGTGCGACTTCTGCCAGATCGACACCGGCAAGCCCGCCGCCCTCGACCGCGACGAACCCCGCCGCGTCGCCGAGTCGGTCCAGTCGATGGGCCTGCGCTACTCGACCATCACCGGCGTCGCCCGCGACGACCTCCCCGACGAGGGCGCCTGGCTCTACGCCGAGACCGTCCGCCAGATCCACGAACTGAACCCCACCACCGGCGTCGAGAACCTCATCCCCGACTTCCACGCCCACCCCGATCTGCTCGCCGAGGTCTTCGACGCCCGCCCCGAGGTCCTCGCGCACAACCTCGAGACCGTCCCCCGGATCTTCAAGCGCATCCGGCCCGCGTTCCGCTACGAGCGTTCCCTCGCGGTGATCACCGCCGCCCGCGACTTCGGCCTGGTCACCAAGTCGAACCTGATCCTCGGCATGGGCGAGACCCCCGACGAGGTCCGCGAGGCCATGGTGGACCTGCACGAGGCCGGCTGCGACATCATCACCATCACCCAGTACCTGCGCCCGTCGCCGCGCCACCACCCCGTCGAACGCTGGGTCAAGCCGGAGGAATTCGTCGAGCACTCCGAGTTCGCCACCGAACTCGGCTTCGCCGGTGTCATGGCCGGACCGCTGGTCCGCTCCTCCTACCGCGCCGGCCGTCTCTACGCCCAAGCCATGGCCCATCACGGCCGTCCCCTCCCCGCCGGACAGGCCCACCTCGCCGAGGAGGGCAGTGCCTCCCAGGAGGCGGGCTCGCTGATCGAGCGCCTCGCCCGCGCCTGACCGCCGAACCCGGCGTCCCGCCGCCCCGACCCGACATCCCTGGTCGGGTGCGATCGGCGGCGGGCCCGGGTCGTATCCTGTGAGGTATGGCGAACGGCAGTAAGTCCGGAAAAACGGGCAAGGCAAGCAAGGAAGCGAAGGCCGCTGCGAAAGCGGCCCGCAGGGCGGCGTCGAAGGAACGGCGCAGCCAGCTGTGGCAGGCGTTCAATCTGCAGCGCAAGGAAGACAAGCTGCTGCTGCCGCTGATGATCGGCGCCGTCGTCGGCCTCGCCGTCGTGTTCTTCCTGGTCGGTCTCATCTTCGGGCTCCAGTGGTTCCTGCTGCCTGTCGGCATCCTGCTCGGCGTGCTGGCCGCGTTCGTTATCTTCGGTCGTCGCGTCCAGAAGACCGTCTACGGCAAGGCCGACGGTCAGGCCGGTGCGGCGGCGTGGGCGCTGGACAACCTGCAGGGCGGCTGGCGGGTGACCAACACCATCGCCGGCACCACCCAGCTCGACGCGGTGCACCGCGTGATCGGCCGCCCGGGCGTCATCCTGGTCGCCGAGGGCGCCCCGCAGCGCGTCAAATCGCTTCTCGCGCAGGAGAAGAAGAAGACCGCCCGCCTGGTCGGCGACACCCCGATCTACGACATCGTGGTCGGCAACGACGAGGGCCAGGTGCCGCTCTCACAGCTGCAGAAGTACCTGATGAAGCTGCCGAAGAACATCGACACCAAGCGGATGGACTCCATCGAGGGGCGGCTCGCCGCACTCGGCAACCGTGGCGGCCCGGCGATGCCGAAGGGCCCGGTCCCCGGCGGAGCGAAGATGAAGGGCGTGCAGCGCACGATCCGCCGCCGCTAGCGCTTCGCGCAGGTGCGTGTCTTCGGCCGCTCCCCTGGTCATCTCACCTGATGCACAGAACGCTCACGACCGCCTCTCGCCGAATCTCTCGATTCGAGCGACGTGGTCGTGAGCGTTCTGTGCGTTCGGGGCCGAAACCACGCACCCGGGGTCCGGAGCCTCACCCCAGCGGAAGTGTCTAGCGCGACCGGACCAGCGCGGTGCCGGTGGCGCGGTCGTGCATGCCGCGACCGTCGGTGTCGGTGATCAGCGGCGGGACCATGAACACCAGCAGCACCTGACGGGCCAGCGCCCGCACGATGCCGACCGGGACCGGCTTGTCGATGCGCGCGACCTGCAGTCCGACGCAGTACTGGCCGGGCGTGAACGAGAACAGCGTCACGGTCACGACACCGACCACGAACCACACCATCAGCACGACGCTGGACAGCCGGCTGTCGAGGGCGTCGCCGCCGAGGAGCAGGATCGACACGCCGCCGGCCATCAGCCAGTCGATCATCAGCGCGGCGAGGCGGCGGCCGGAACCGACCAGCGACCCCGGGCCGCTCTCGGGTAGCCCGATCCGCTCTCCCCGGTACTTCGGGGTACCGTCGTCGTCGATCGGGAGTGCGGCCGTCGGGCCGGAGAGCCAGGATCCAGTCATACGAGCCATGTGTCCAGGATAAGCGCACCCCGGCACCTCACAACGGTCGCGTACACGATGTGACCTACGTCGTAAATCGCGACGTGTAACACTGGCGAAACACGGACTTGATTGTTGGGCAACACCGAGTCCATACCGTCGCCTCGACGAACCCGCCGCAATCAACACTGGCTGGGACCCAACTGAAGGAGCACAAGCGTGGCGTTCAGCACGGCCGAAGAGGTCATCAAGTACATCGCCGACGAGCAGGTCGAGTACGTCGACATCCGATTCAGCGACCTGCCCGGCGTCCAGCAGCACTTCTCGATCCCGGCTTCGGCGTTCAACAAGGATGTCTTCGAGGACGGCCTCGCGTTCGACGGCTCGTCCGTCCGCGGCTTCCAGTCCATCCACGAGTCGGACATGATGCTGCTGCCCGACGTCTCGACCGCGCAGATCGACCCGTTCCGTGCCGCCAAGACGCTGAACATCAACTTCTTCGTCCACGACCCGTTCACCCGTGAGTCCTACAGCCGCGACCCCCGCAACGTCGCCCGGAAGGCCGAGGAGTACCTGAAGTCGACCGGCATCGCCGACACCGCCTTCTTCGGTGCCGAGGCCGAGTTCTACATCTTCGACAACGTCTCCTACGAGTCGAACATGAACGGCGCGTTCTACAAGCTCGACGCCGTCTCCGGCGCCTGGAACACCGGCAACGAGCGCAACGCCGACGGCAGCCCGAACCTCGGCTACAAGGTCCGCGCGAAGGGTGGCTACTTCCCCGTCGCCCCGTACGACCACTACGTCGACCTGCGTGACGAGATCTCCACCAACCTGACCAACGCGGGCTTCGAGCTCGAGCGCGGCCACCACGAGGTCGGCACCGGCGGCCAGCAGGAGATCAACTACAAGTTCAACACCCTCCTCGCCGCGGCCGACGACCTGCAGCTGTTCAAGTACATCGTCAAGAACACCTGCTGGCAGCACGGCAAGTCCGCCACCTTCATGCCGAAGCCGCTCTTCGGTGACAACGGCTCGGGCATGCACGTCCACCAGTCGCTGTGGAAGGACGGCAAGCCGCTGTTCCACGACGAGGCCGGCTACGCGGGTCTGTCCGACCTGGCCCGCTGGTACATCGGCGGCATCCTGCACCACGCGCCGTCGCTGCTCGCGTTCACCAACCCGACGATCAACTCGTACCACCGCCTGGTTCCGGGCTACGAGGCCCCGATCAACCTGGTCTACAGCCAGCGCAACCGCTCCGCGGCCGTCCGCATCCCGATCACGGGCAACAACCCGAAGGCCAAGCGCCTCGAGTTCCGCGCGCCGGACTCCTCGGGCAACCCGTACCTGAACTTCGCCGCGCAGATGATGGCCGGCCTGGACGGCATCAAGAACAAGATCGAGCCGATGGCTCCGGTCGACAAGGACCTCTACGAGCTCCCGCCGGAGGAGGCCCGCAACATCCCGCAGGCCCCCACCAGCCTGTCTGCCGTCATCGACCGGCTCGAGCAGGATCACGACTACCTCACCGAGGGTGGCGTGTTCACCACCGACCTGATCGAGACCTGGATCTCCATCAAGCGTGAGCAGGAGATCGCGCCCGTGAACCTGCGGCCGCACCCCTACGAGTTCCAGCTCTACTACGACGTGTAAAGAGTCGGCACTGGAATCAGGGCTCTGACCTGGCAAATCATTTTGGAGCGCCTGATTCCGTCCGCGGTTCGTCCGCAGTAGATTTCGAGTCGGCCCGCCCGGCGATCACTGAACCGATCGCCAGGCGGGCCGACTCGTCTGCATCCGGCCACATGTGCGCGTGGACGTCCACCGGTGGATCACCGGTGTTCCTCGGGTGACTGCTCGAGCCAAGGACAGCCGTTCACCAACACAAGGTGATTCCTTTTGCCTGTACGCCGATGGAACATGTTCTAGGTTGGGACGGTCGCCATGGTGTCGCGAAAGGAAACCCGATGCAGTTCAACCTTGCGGACGTCTTCGAAACGGTCGCTTCCGCAGTGCCCGATCGTGTCGCACTGAGCTATGAGGGCGAGAACCTCTCCTACGCCGAGCTGGATGGGGAGGCGAACAAGACCGCCGCGATGCTCACCGCGGCGGGTGTCTCGGCGGGTGATCACGTCGCCCTGTTCCTGAAGAACAGCGTTGAGCACGTCACGAGCATCCTCGGCCTCGTCAAGCTCCGCGCCGTGCCGATCAACGTCAACTACCGGTACACACCCGCGGAGCTGGAGTACATCTTCACCAACTCCGACTCCGCCGCCGTCGTCGTCGAGCTTCCCGAACATCAGGTAACCCTCGCCGGTCTGCTCGAGTCCTGCCCGCTGATCCGGACCGTGGTCGTGGTCGGCGACACAACCGACGAACTTCGGGCCGCCGCCGCAGCGCGCGGCGTCGCCCTCGTCGACTTCGCCGACACTCGCAACCAGCCGGCGACCGGCGACTTCGCGACTCGTTCCGGCGACGACCTGTACGTGCTGTACACCGGTGGTACCACCGGGTACCCGAAGGGCGTCATGTGGCGTCAGGACGATTTCTTCCGCAAGCCGCTCTCCGGCGGCAACCCGTACGGCGAGGGCGCCCGGCAGGATCTCGCGGAGGTCGCGGCCGCGGCGAAGGAGTTCCCCGACCTGGCGTTCCTGATCGCGGCGCCGCTCATGCACGGCGCCGCGCTGTACTCGTTGTTCACCTTCTTCACACTCGGCGCGCGCGTCGTGCTGCGCCGGGACTTCAACCCGGAGAAGGTCGTCGAGTCGATCGAGACGGACCGCGTCCAGGTGATTCTCATCGTCGGCGACGGCATGGGCCTGCCGCTCGTCGACGAGATGGAACGCCGTAAAGGCGAGGTCGACATGAGCTCGCTGTTCTCGATCACCTCCGGCGGCGCGATCTGGTCGACCAGCGTCCGCGACCGGATGCTCGCGGTGAAGCCGGACCTGCTGCTGCGCGACAACTTCGGCGCTTCCGAGTCGGGCAACGACGGGGCGTTCACCATCGACGAAGCCGGCAACCTGCGGATGCCGCCGTCGCCGAACATGATCGTCGTCGACGAGCGATTCGAGCAGATCCCCGCAGGCTCCGATGACATCGGCTACATCGCTCGGATCGGCAACGTCCCGCTCGGCTACTACAAGGACGAGGAGAAGACAGCTCGAACTTTCCCGACCCGCGCTGACGGTGTCCGGATGTCGGTGCTCGGCGACATGGGCAGGGTCGAAGCGGACGGCACCATCGTCTTCCTCGGGCGCGGCTCGCAATGCATCAACACCGGTGGTGAAAAGGTCTTCGCCGAAGAGGTCGAGGCCGCGCTGCATGCGCATCCGTCGATTTCGGATGCACTCGTTGTGCCGATCCCTGACGAACGTATGGGCCAGCAGGTCGCAGCGGTGATCGCGACCTATCCAGACTCGTCCGAGCTCACGCTCGACGAAGTCCAGGAACATTGCCGAAAGTCCCTCGCCGGGTACAAGATCCCGCGTTCGGTGGTCCTCGTGGATGAAGTCAAGCGGACCCCGGCCGGCAAGGCCGACTACCGCTGGGCAACTTCCATGGCATCGTCCTAGGAAGGTGGCGGCACCCCTGGGCGCCCACCCGGTCGCCCAGGGGTGCCGCCCGCCACTCGTGTCGCTGGGCCGCACGGCTGTCCGGGATGATCGACCGCATGCCAGCCGCTCGCCGCACCGACCGCCGGAGCACGTTCGACCGCGCCGCGCGGGCCTATGACGGGGCCCGGCCCGAGTACCCGCCTGCGCTCTTCGACGAACTCGTCCGCGCGACCGGGGTGACTCCGGGCGATTCCCTGCTGGAGATCGGCGGCGGAACCGGCAAGGCGACGGTCGAACTGGCACGACGCGGTTTCGCCGTCACGTCGGTGGAACTGGGCCCAGCCCTGGCCGCGGTCGCGCGGGAGAACCTCGCGCCGTTCGCGCACGCCGAGGTGGTCTGCGCCGACTTCGAAACCTGGGAGCCGGCGCCCTCGGCGTCCTTCGACCTCGTGTTCGCTGCGACGGCGTGGCACTGGATCGACCCCGCGATGCGATACGCCAAGGCCGCCAGGCTCCTTCGCCCACACGGGCATCTTGCGTTCTGGACGGCACTGCACGTCGTGCCCGACGAGGGCGACCCCTTCTTCCAGGACATGCAGCCGATCTACGACGAGATCGGCGAAGGAATGCCGCCCGGAACGGTCTGGCCCCGCCCCGGCGAACTCGCCGATCATCGGGCGGAGATCGAATCGACCGGGCTCTTCGAGGGCGTCACGGTGAGTCATTTCGACTGGGAGGTCGGCTACGACGCGGACGGCTACCTCGCGCTTCTGGACACCTTCTCGAGCCACATCGCGATGGCGGGGTGGCAGCGGGAGCGTCTCCACGGCGAGATCCGCCGACGCATCGAGGACCGACCGGACCACCGGGTGCGGCGCCATTTCGGCACCGTTCTCCACACCGCCCGTCGTGTGGAGCATCTGCCGAACCTCGCCTGACTCCTGCCCGGCGAGCACCGGCTGCGGGGTGTCCGGTCCCGATCAGCGAGAAGTTGCCACATCCACGGCACCCTCCGCAATAGCTTCGATTCGTGACCACCGGCATCCAGACATTTCCGCACCTCCTCGCTCCCGGCACCATCGGTCCGATGACGCTGGACAACCGCGTCGTTCTGCCCGCTATGGACATGAACCTCTGCGAGGACGGCGAGATCCACCAGGGCGACATCGATCACTTCGTTGCCCGCGCCGAGGGCGGTACCGCTCTGATCATCACCGGCTGCGCCGCGGTGGCCTACCCGGCGGGCTGCACCAGCCGTAAGGAGCCGGGCCTGTCCGAGGACCGGTTCATCCCGGGCCTGAAGGCGCTCGCCGACGCGATCCATGCCGCCGGGAGCAAGCTGTGCGTGCAGATGGTGCACCACGGCAAGGTGGCTCGCATCGACACCCTCGACGGCCGCCCGCAGCTGGTGCCGTCCATTCCGAAGCCGCCCGGTGACATGAGCGCGATGGCCGACTGCACCCCCGAGGAACTCGGGAAGATGGCCGCCATCCAGGAGGGCAAGCGGGCCACCCACCACGAGGCCACCCAGGAGGACCTCGACTGGCTGGTGCGGATGTTCGCCGAGGCCGCGGGCCGCGTCCTGGCCGCCGGTGGTGACGCGGTCGAGATCCACTGCGCCCACAACTACGTCCTCGGCGGATTCCTGAGCCGCTACTCGAACCAGCGCACCGACGAGTACGGCGGGTCACTGGAGAACCGAGCCCGGCTCGCGTGCGAGGTGATCAGCGCGGTCAAGGAGAAGGTGGGTGACGGCCTGGCGATCATCGTGCGCCTGGCCGGGCAGGAGTACGGCGAGTCCGACGGCCTGACCGCCGACGAGGCGGCCGCCGCGGCGGCCCTGTTCGAGAAGGCGGGCGCGGACGCCATCCACGTCACCGGCACCGCGCTGAACGCCTTCGCGAACTTCACCGACGGTCCGCTGCCCAACAAGGTCGGCTATTACACCGACAATGCGGCGATCGTGAAGCGCGCGGTGTCGATTCCCGTGATCACCGTCGGCCGGATGCTCCCCGAGGTCAGCGAGAAGATGATCTCCGAGGGCAAGACCGACTTCGTCGCAATGGGCCGTCAACTGCTCGCCGACCCCGGTCTGGTCGGCAAGCTCAAGGCCGGGCGGGCCGAGCAGGTCCGGCCCTGCATCAACTGCTACGTCTGTGTGCAGGAGAACTTCTGGGACGAGACGCCGCTGTGCGCGGTCAACCCCGCACTCGGCAACGAGGCCCTGCTGCCGTTCCCCGCGGTCAAGGCTCGCAAGCACGTCGTCGTGGTCGGCTCCGGCCCGGGCGGACTCGAGTCCGCGCGCGTCGCCGCCGAGCGGGGCCACCGCGTCACGATCCTGGAGAAGTCCGACCGCGTCGGCGGCACGCTGTGGTTCTCCACGCTGACCACCCCAGACAACGAACGGCTGCTGAACTGGCTGACGAGCGAGGTGACACGGCTCGGCGTCGAGGTGCGGCTGAACACCACGGCCACCGCCGCGTCGGTGCGTGCCCTCAACCCGGACGAGGTCGTCGTCGCGACCGGCGCGGTGCGCGAACGCCCGAACGTACCCGGCGGCAATCTGCCGCACGTGCAGACCGGCGACACGATGCGCGCACTGATGAGCGGATCGGGTGACGTCTCCGACCAGTCCGCGCTCTTCCGTGCACTGGGCAAGTTGGCAGGGCTGACCGGAATCACCAAGAGCCCGGGCAGGATTCGTGACCTGAGCCGCCGATTCCTCAAGTTCCTTCCGATGACCCGCAACGTCGTCGTGATCGGCGGCTCGCTGGTCGGCCTCGAGCTCGCCGAGTTCCTCGCCGAGCGGGGCAGCCGCGTCACCCTGATCGAAGAGGGCCAGCAGCTCGGTGTGCCGATGGCGATGCCGCGGCGCTGGACCGCCGTCAAGCACTCGCGTGAGGTGGGCGTGAACATCTACCGCAAGGCGACGGTCAAGCGCATCACCCGCAAGACCGTCGAGTTCACCGCCGGCGGCGAGACCCTCACCGTGCCGGCGTCGCTGGTCGTGGTGGCCACCGGGGTGTCGGCCGCAGCTCCGCTGGCCGATGCCCTCGGCGCGTCCGGTGTGAACGTCCGCGTGGTCGGCGACGCAGGCTCCGTCGACTACATCGAGGGTGCGATGCACTCCGCGTGGAAGGTCGCCACCGAAATCTGAGTCACACCACGCGGCTCGGTCACCGAGGCCCGTCCGCCCCTTCCCGGGGTGGACGGGCCTCGACCCGTTTCCGGACGATCCACCCCAACGGGACACGCCACGATTCCCCGAACGTTGCACGGGCACTCTCCCGGGAGCAAGGTGATCTGTGACCAACGGAACAGTGGGAGGTGAGCGCGCGGTGGATCTGCAGACCTGGTGGGAATTCGTCAGCGTCCGTCGCCAGCAACTGGTCACCGACTCGTTCCTGCACGTCAGCGCCGTCGTCCAGTCGGTGATCCTCGCGACGATCCTCGCCGTCGGGATCGGCATCGCCGTCTACCGCAGTCCATTCGGCTCCACCGTCGCGACCGGGTTGGCCAGCACCATCCTGACGGTTCCCTCGTTCGCGCTGTTGGGCCTGCTGATCCCGATCATGGGGCTCGGGGTGCGCCCGACCGTGACGGCCCTGGTCCTGTACGCACTGCTGCCGATCATCCGGAACACCATCATCGGCCTGGCGTCGGTCGACCCGGCGGTCAGCGACGCGGCTCGCGGAGTCGGGATGAGCCGGTTGCGAATCCTCGGCCGGATCGAACTGCCGCTGGCCTGGCCGTCGATCCTGACCGGCATGCGCGTGAGCACCCAGATGCTGATGGGCATCCTCGCGATCGCCGCCTACGCGAAGGGCCCTGGGCTGGGCAACCTCATCTTCTCCGGCCTCTCCCGCGTCGGCAGCCCGAACGCCGTCCCGCAGGCGCTGACCGGCACCGTGCTCATCGTCATCCTCGCGCTGATCCTCGACGGCATCTACGTCGTGATCGGCAAGCTGACCACGTCGAAGGGAATCCGATGAGCGCCGCCGACCAGCACGACAATCACGGCGGCGCAGGCGCCGGGGCCCACGGTGTCGAGATCGTCCTGGACGAGGTCGTCAAGCGGTACCCGAACGCGCCCACGCCCGCCGTCGCTGGTGTCTCGATGACGATCCCCGCCGGCGAGACCGTGGTGTTCGTCGGCCCGTCCGGCTGCGGCAAGACCACCACGATGCGGATGATCAACCGGCTCATCGAACCGACGTCGGGCACCATCACCATCGGCGGCCGGGACGCGCTGTCCATCGACGCGGACAAGCTGCGGCGGGGAATCGGGTACTCCATCCAGCAGGCGGGCCTGTTCCCCCACGTCACCGTCGGCAAGAACATCGCGACCGTGCCCGGCCTGGTCGGGTGGGACCGCAAGCGCATCGCGGCCCGCGTCGACGAGATGCTCGACCTGGTCGGCCTCGACCCCGACACGTACCGGAACCGCTACCCGCGGCAACTGTCCGGCGGTCAGCAGCAACGCGTCGGGGTGGCCCGGGCGCTGGCCGCCGATCCCCCGGTGCTGCTGATGGACGAGCCGTTCGGCGCGGTCGATCCGATCACCCGCGGCCTGCTGCAGGACGAGTTGCTGCGTCTGCAGTCCGAACTCGGGAAGACGATCGTGTTCGTCACCCACGACTTCAACGAGGCCGTCAAGCTCGGTGACCGGATCGCGGTGCTGGGCAACCAGTCCCGCATCCTGCAGTACGACACCCCGGAGGCGATCCTGGCCAATCCGGCGGACGAGACGGTCGCCGGATTCGTCGGCGGCGACGCCTCCCTCAAGCAGTTGACGTTGACCCGGGTGCGGGACGTTCGGCTGCTGCACTGTCCCACCGTCCACGAGGACGGATCCGTCGAGGAGTTCCGGGACGCGCTGCTGGCCCGCAAGCGCCGGTGGGGACTGGTCCTCGACCACCGGAACCGGCCGCTGCGGTGGGTCTCGCCCCCGCATCTGGCGCACGCGACGTCGCTCCGCGGAGTGGGTGATCCGGTCGGCGAGCTCGTCTCGGTGCAGTCGACGCTGCAGGACGCGCTCGAGGCGCTGCTGGCGGAGTCGAGCGCGTCGACGGTCGTCACCGGCCGGCGGGGCGAGTACGCGGGCCTGATCACCATCGACATCCTCGTCGCGGCCCTGCGCGAACTGCGCGAGGAGCACGCGGGCGACCACGACGACGAGCACACGGACGCCAGCTGGATCGAGCCGACGGGCCGGCACGGCGGATCCCGGCCTGCCGTCCCCGGGGCGCAGGCGGTCCCCGCGGAGGAGGCGACGCCGTGAGCACCGTCGCCGAGGGCCGATCGGAACGGGCCCGGCTGCTGGTCCAGCCGGTGCTGGTGCTGATACTGGTTGCGGGAGTGCTGTTCTGGGCGTTCAACCGGGAGCTCACCGCCACCCAGCAGGCCAGCATCAGCATCTCGAACATCGCGAACCTGACGTGGGAGCACGTGCTGATCACGGTCGCGGTCGTCGCGATCGTGCTGGTGCTCGCGGTGCCGTTGGGCACCCTGCTCACCCGTCCCGGCTGGAACCGGGTGGCGCCCTTCTTCGTCGGCATCGCGAACGTCGGGGCTGCGGCGCCCGCGATCGGTCTACTGGTGCTGTTCTACCTCGCCACCCGCACCACCGGGTTCTGGATCGGGGTGCTGCCGATCGCCTTCTACTCGCTGCTTCCGGTGCTGCGCAACACGATCCTCGGCTACCAGGAGGTCGACCCCGCGCTGATCGACGCGGGCCGCGGCCAGGGCATGTCCGCGGTGACGGTGCTGCGCCGGGTGGAGTTCCCGATGGCGGTGCCCTACATCCTCGCCGGACTGCGGACGTCGCTGGTGCTCGCGGTCGGCACCGCGACACTGTGCTTCCTGGTCAGCGCCGGGGGGCTCGGGATCCTCATCGACACCGGCTACAAGTTGCGCGACAACGTCACCCTGGTGGTCGGCGCGGTGCTCGCCGTCGCGCTGGCACTGTTCGTCGATTGGCTCGGTGCGCTCGCCGAGGTGTACCTCGGCCCGAAGGGGTTGCGTTGACATGAAAGCTGCCCTGTCATGAGAACCCTGCGCGCGATGGTCGCGGTGGCCGCGGTGGTGGCCACCCTGTCGGCGTGCGGTCTCGAGTCCGGCGGCGCCGTGCCACTGGAGGTCGGGCCGGGCAGCATCACCCCGGTCGAGGAACTCGAGAGCGTCCCGGTGACCGTGGGATCCAAGGACTTCACCGAGCAGATCATCCTCGGCTACATCATCGAGTTCGCCCTGTCCGCAGCCGGGGCGGACGTGCGCGACCTGACGAACATCCAGGGGTCGAACAGCACCCGGGACGCGCAGCTCGCCGGGCAGATCGACGTCACCTACGAGTACACCGGCACCGGCTGGATCAACTATCTCGGTCACGAGCAGCCGATCCCCGACCCGACCGCGCAGTTCGAGGCGGTCCGGGACGAGGACCTCGAACGCAACGGCATGGTGTGGACCGATCCCGCACCGATGAACAACACCTATGCCCTGGCCACCAACCGGGCCACCGCGGACGCGACCGGGGTGCGCACCCTCTCGGACTACGCGGCGCTGGTGGAACGCGACCCGGCGGCCGCGACCACGTGCGTGGAGACCGAGTTCAACGTGCGGCAGGACGGCTACCCGGGCATGGCCGCCGCGTACGGGTTCGATCCCACCAAGGCGGACAAGCGCCTGCTGCAGACCGGCATCATCTACCAGGCGACCGCGGACGGCACGCAGTGCAAGTTCGGCGAGGTGTTCACCACGGACGGCCGGATCGTCGCCCTCGATCTGGTTCTGCTCGAGGACGACCGGTCGTTCTTCCCGAAGTACAACCCGGCGATCACGATGCGGGAGGAGTTCGCCCGCGAGCACCCCGAGATCGCCGAGGTGATGGCCCCGATCTCCGCGGCGCTGACCAACGAGGAGATCAGCGAACTCAACCGCCAGGTCGACGTCGACGGCCGCGAGCCCGCCGACGTCGCCCGGAACTGGCTGGCAGACAAGGGCTTCGTCACCATTCCCTAGGCACGTCGTGCACAGTGACGGAGCCGCCTACAGCGCGCGGAAGCGCGGGATCAGGTGCTCGGCGACCTGCTTCGCCTCGTCGATCAGCGGCCAGCCGGCGAGGATGAGCGACGTCAGGCCGGTGCGGTCGCGCAGGGTCCGCACGTGCCCCGTGATCTCGTCGGGATCGCCCACGTAGTAGACGGCGGACGAGCCGGTCGCGAAGATGTCCAGCGGGGACCAGGCGGTGATGCCGGCGTACAGGCCGTCACCGAGGTACAGGTCCTCCGGTTCCGGGATCTTCCCGGAGACGATGGTGTTCACCCAGCCCTGCCGCTGGGCGTCGCGGGCGGTGAACGTCTTGAGATCCTGCGCGCCGCCGGTCCGCCTGCGGACCGCCTTGTCGAGGACGTCGGTGATCTGGTCGATGCCGGCCTTCTCGAACAGCGACCGGAAGCGGTCCATGGCCTCGTCCCGGGTGGGGCGCACGATCACGCCGGACAGCGCACCGAAGTCGCTGAACTCGCGACCGGCCGCTGCGGCCGCCGCCCGCGCACCGGCGAACTTCTCCTCGATGAACGCCGTCTCCCGCAGCATCGCCAGGTAGGCGTCGAGGACCTTGCCCGAGTTCGCCAGTCCCGCAGGCGAATCACCGGTGCCCCACAGCGGAACCGTGTGCCCCTCGGCCGAGTCGACGCGCAGCGGGGTGTTCGGGAAGTTGGACTCGGTGCCCTCGCGGTAGTAGCGCCGGAAGTCGGCCCAGTACTGCTCCCCCAGTTCGTACCGCCGGTCGTGCTCGACGTTCATGTCGTACTTGGTGAGGATGTTGTCGCGGCCGTTGACGGAGTTGATCATCAGCCGGCCACCGCTGAACGCGTCGAAGGTCAGGGCCTTCTCGGCGAGCAGCCGGGCGGGAGTCATGTTGGCGTACACCGCGACCAGGAACTTCATCCGCGAGGTGTGCGAGGCCGCCCACGTCGCCGACAGGAACGGATCGTTCGACCAGGTCGCCACGAGGGCACCGTCGAAGCCGCCCTCGTCGATGGTCTTGGCGAGTTCGATCTGCCGCTGCCCGTCGACGGGGTACAGCCCGCCCGGGCTCCACGGGAAGTCGCCGTCGGCCTGGGTCAGGTACCAGAAGGTCTTGATGCTCACAGGTTCCCGGCCTTCTCGGTCGCGTCGAAGGTCTCGACCCGGGCGCGATCGGCGAGCGTCGTGGCGTCGACGGTGTACAGCGCGTCGAGGTAGGCGACGGCGAACGATCCCGGGCCGGACGAGTTCGCCTCGGCGATCTCCGACGCGACCGCGACGTGCGCGTGCGCGGCGGCGAGCCCGATCAGCGGGGTCGGTGCCACCGCGAGGTACGCGGCGACGAGACCGCCGAGCGAGCAGCCGGTGGAGGTGACGCGCGGCAGCATCGCGCTGCCGCCGCCGATCCGGACCCCGACGACACTGCCGTCGGCGGCCCGTCCCACCAGGTGGTCGACGGGTCCGGAGGCCGAGACAACCTCGGCGTGGTCGAGCAGGGCGAGGGCCGCGGGCACGGCGGCGGCCGGGTCGTCGGAGCTGTCCACGCCGCGGGTGTCGCCGCCGAGCCCGGCCAGCGCGATGATCTCGGACGCGTTGCCCCGGATCGCGGTGGGCCGGTACTTCAGCAGGTCCACGGCGAGGCCGCTGCGCCACGCGAGGCCGCCGACGCCGACGGGGTCGAGCACCCAGGGGGTGCCCGCGTCGTGCGCGGCCTCCGCGGCCGCGGTGAATGCCGCTGCGGTGCCGTCGTCGGGGGTGCCGAGGTTGACCAGCACACCTCCCGCGATCCGCGCGAAGTCACCGGCCTCGTGGGCGTTGTCGATGTGCGCGTTGCTGGCGCCGGCCGCGAGCAGCACGTTGGTCAGGAAGTTCGCCGACACGACGTTGGTCAGGGAGTGGACGAGCGGGACCCCGGCGCGGAGGGCGTCGAGGGCGCGACCGAGGTCGTCGGAGGTCAGGGCAGTGGTCATGGAGAATTCCTGTGGCAGAGAGGGTTTCGAGGGTTCGGGACTATCGGCGCCGGTGACATCGCTTCATTCGTCACCACCTGCGGTCGTGACCATCGGCAGTGCCGGGTCAGCGGACCACTCTTCGATCGACCCGTCGTACACCTGCAGGTCGTCGTGGCCGGCGAGGACGAGACCGAGCGCGGTCAGGCACGCCGACACGCCGCCACCGCAGTAGAGGACGACCGGCCGCTCGGCGCCTGCGAGGGCGTCCTCGGCGAGCGCCCGCACCTCGTCGACGCCGCGAACGAGTCCATCGTCGTCGAGCAGGCTCTTCGCGGACAGGTTGCGGCTGCCGGGGAGGTGCCCGCGCCGGCTGTACCGGGTCTGCTCGGCACCCGAGAATTGCGCGGGGGCCAGCGCGCACACCAGGGTGCCGGGCGCGTCGCCCTCTACGATCGCGGACACGTCGGCACGGTCCACCCAGAGCGGCCGGTAGTGCAGCCCGGGATCGGTGGCGACCGCGGTCGACGGCGCCGCGTCGCCGGTCTCGACCGGCAGGCCGAGTTCCGTCCACCGGGCCAGACCCCCATCGAGGACGCGTGCCTCGACACCGACACTGCGCAGCAGCCACCACACCCGCGAGGCCCAGGTCATCGAGCCCTGGTCGTAGACCACGACATCGATACCCGCCGAGATACCCAGTGCCGCAAGCTCGTCCGCGAGCTGTCGGACCGGGGGCCGACTGAAGTGCAGGGTATTGGCGGTGTCCGAGAACGCGCTGAGGAGATCGACGTGCCGCGAGCCGGGAACGTGGGCATCACGCCAGAGCGCTCCGCCGGACTCCGGCCGGTAGTCGCCGTCGAAGCGCGGGGGGGCGAGGAGGACGGTGACGTCCAGGACGACGGGAGTGTCGCCGCGACCGATCGCGTCGGACAGCTCGTCGACCCCGATCAACGGTGGGTTGTGCACGCTCACGCCTTCCTGAAAGTTCGAACGAACCGAACCTAAATGAGGACAAGCGTATACGCAAGTATTCGAATGTCTTCCCTGGCATAATCATCGCGGCGGCCGCGGACCGCGACCGAAAACGAGGGAGGACACGATGACGCGCGAGGACGACGACCTGGGCACCCTGATGCTCACCGGTGCGGCGGGCCGGTCGGATCAGACCTCGAAGCAGTACCTACGGCTGCGCGCGGACATCCTCGACGGCAAGTTCCCGCAGGGCGCGCCGCTGCACGAGACGCAGCTCAGCGAGACGTACGGCGCCTCGCGCACCCCCATCCGCGAAGCACTGAACTGGCTCGCCCACGACGGGCTCCTGGAACGAGCGGCGCGCGGGTTCCGGGTCCGGTCCGGCACACCCGAGGACGTGATCGAGATCTACGCCGCCCGCGTCGCTCTCGAATCCGAGGCCGCGGGAGCCGCCGCGATCCGGCACACCGACCTCGACATGGCCCGGCTCGAACGGCTGCACCGGTCGTGCTGCGACGCCGACGACGACGCAGCGGTCCGCACCGGCAACTTCCGCTTCCACGAGGCGCTGTGGCAGGCCGCGCACAACACGACGATCATGACGCTGCTCGTCCGCCTGACCACCCAACTGCGGATCTACGACAGCGGCCCGCCGTCGAACTACGGCGAGCCGGATCTGCTCAATTCCGAGCACGACCTGATCCTCGACGCGCTGCGCGCCCGCGACGAGCGCGCCGCCCGCGAGCACATGCGCACCCACCTCGAGCGCAGCCGCGAGCAGCGCATCCGCCTCTTCGCCGGCGAGTAGCGCTACGCGCTCGTGCGCGGTTTGCGGGTGTGGGGACCCGCAAACCGCGCACGAGCGGCGCAGCCGCCTCAGTACCGGCGAGCGGCGTAGAACGGCATCGAGTCCAGCGGCGCCTTCTTCACCGGCTGACCGGTGGTCGGGGCGTGCACGACCATGCCGCCGCCGGCGTACAGGCCGACGTGCTCGGCGCCGTTGAACAGCACCACGTCACCGGGCTGCAGGTTTCCGCGCCCGACCGGGCTGCCGCCGTTCACCTGGTCGTACGTGGTGCGCGGCACGGAGACGCCGGCCTGCCGGTACGCCCACTGCACCAGGCCCGAGCAGTCGAAGGCATTCGGGCCGGTCGCGCCCCACACGTAGGGGGATCCCAGCTTGGACAGCGCGGCGTCGAGCGCACGCTGACCGTTGGTCGCCATCGGCGCCGGGAGGGGCGCCGAACCGGGGCCGGGGATCTCGACGGTTCCCACTCCGGGGATCGTGATCGGCTGTGCGGCGGCCGGGACGGCCGGCAGCGCCAGCACCCCACCGGCGATCGCGGCGGCCACAACCAGGCCACGAACGGATCGTGAGGTTCGCCGGGTGCTTGGCATGCGGTGCTTCGACATCTTCGCTGGTCCTCCGGGATTCTCCCGCCGACACGGTGCCGGCTCTGCCAACGAAGAATCCAGGGGGCCCGAAAGTCGGACGACCGTGGAAATACCTATGCGTATACCCGTAAAGCGGAAAACACGGAGTCGCCGCGTAGCGTCGTACGCCGTCGACAACGCGGAATGTCAGGCCCCGAAAACCCGTTCCACCACGGCTTTCGCCCGCCGGGTCACCCGCAGATAGTTGTCGAGGAACTCGTTGGCGTCACCGCCGTCGAATCCGGCGACCTGCGCGACCGCGGAGAGCACACGCCCGGGCCCGGGCAGCTGATCGGTGGGCTTTCCACGTACCAGCACCAGCGCGTTGCGGGCCTGCGTGGCGGTCAGCCACGACTCGCGCAGCAACTCGACATCGGTCTCGGCGAGCAGTTCCGCCGCCCCGATCGCGTCGAGGGTCTCGAGGGTCGAGGTGTTGTGCAACGAGGAAACCTCGTGCGCGTGGCGGAGCTGGATCAGCTGCACCGTCCACTCGATGTCGGCGAGCCCGCCGCGCCCGAGCTTGGTGTGCGTCGCCGGGTCGGCGCCGCGCGGCAGCCGTTCGGAGTCGACCCGGGCCTTGATCCGCCGGATCTCGCGCACCGCGGTCTCCGAGACGCCGCCCTCCGGGTAGCGGAACTCGTCGATCATGTGCAGGAACCGCAGCCCCAGGTCCTCGTCGCCGGTGACCGCGTGAGCCCGGAGCAGCGCCTGGATCTCCCATGCCTGCGCCCACTGCCGGTAGTACGCCTGGTACGACGCGAGCGTGCGCACGACCGGACCGTTCCGGCCTTCCGGACGCAGACCGGTGTCGACCTCGAGCGGCGGATCGGTGCTCGGGGCCCCGAGCAGTTGGCGGACCCGGTCGGCGACCAGGTTCGCCCACTTGACGGCCCGCGTCTCGTCGATGCCGATCCGCGGCTCGCAGACGAAGAGCACGTCGGCGTCCGAGCCGTAACCCAGTTCGCCGCCGCCGAGCCGGCCCATGCCGATCACCGCGAGCGACGCGGGCGCCGGCTCCCCCAGCTCCGCCTCGCTCGCGCGGATCACCGCGTCGAGTGCGGCACCGAGCACCGCAACCCACACCGACGACAGCGCGTGGCACACCTGCTGGACGTCGAGCATGCCGAGCACGTCCGCGGACGCCACCCGGGCCAGTTCGTGCCGGCGCAACGACCGGGCCGCATTGACCGCGCGGACCGGATCGTCGTACCGCGCGGACGAAGCGAGGATCCCGCGCGCCACCTCTTCGGGCGCGGCGTCGAGCAGCCGGGGCCCCGTCGGGCCGTCGGCGAAGAGCCGCAGCACGTCCGGCGCCTTGATCAACAGGTCCGGGATGTAGGCCGACGAGCCGAGCACGATCATCAGCCGCTGTGCGACCGCGCCCTCGTCACGCAGCACCCGCAGATACCAGTCGGCGTCGACCATCGCGTCCGACAACCGCCGGTACGCGAGCAGCCCGGCATCGGGATCCGGTGTGTCGCTGAGCCATTCGAGGAGCGTCGGCAGCAGCAGGGCCTGGATCCGGCCCTTGCGCGACGCGCCGGAGGTGAGCGCCTTGAGGTGTCCGAGGGCGTTCTCCGGCGCCACGTATCCGAGTGCGGCGAGCTGACGGACGGCGGCATCCGGGCTGAGCACCAGCGCCTCCTTGTCCAGGCGCGCAACGGATTCGAGCAGCGGGCGGTAGAACAGCTTGACGTGCAGGCGCCGGATGCGGTGCGCGTTGCGCTTGACCTCCGCGTTCAGCACTCCGAGCGAGTCGAGACGTCCGTCGGGACGCATGTGCGCCGCCCGCGCCAGCCAGCGCAACGCCTCTTCGTCCTCGGCCGGCGGCAGGGTGTGCGTGCGCTTGAGCTTCTGCAGCTGCAGCCGGTGCTCGATCAGCCGCAGGAACTCGTAGGAGGCGGTGAGGTTGGCGGCGTCGTCACGGCCGATGTAGCCGCCGCCGGCGAGGGCGGTCAGCGCGTCGATGGTGCTCTGCACCCGCAGCGACTCGTCCGCCCGGCCGTGCACCAACTGCAGCAGCTGCACCGCGAACTCGACGTCGCGCAGGCTGCCGCGGCCGAGCTTGATCTCCCGCTCGCGCAGCTCGGGCGGGACCATCTCCTCCACCCGCCGGCGCATCGCCTGCACCTCGGGGACGAAGTCCTCACGTTCGGCGGCAGTCCACACCATCGGGTTCAGCGCGTCGAAGTAGCGCTGGCCGAGCTCGAGGTCACCGGTGGCCGGGCGAGCCTTGAGCAGCGCCTGGAACTCCCACGTCTTGGCCCAGCGCTTGTAGTAGGCGATGTGCGAGTCCAGGGTGCGGACCAGCTCACCGCGTTTGCCCTCCGGGCGCAGCGCGGCGTCGACCTCGAAGAACGCGGAGGTGCCGATCCGCATCAGCTCTCCGGCCAGCCGGCTGGTCGTGGAGTCGGCCGGCTCGGCGACGAACACGACATCGACGTCGCTGACGTAGTTCAGTTCGCGCGCACCGCACTTGCCCATCGCAATGACCGCGAGCCGGGACGGGCACGGGCCGTCCGGGAAGATGGTCGCGACGGCGACCGCAAGGGCCGCGGTGAGGGCGGCGTCCGCCATGTCCGACAGCTGGCGCCCGACCGCCTGGTACGGCAGCACCGGCTCGTTCTCGACGACCGCCGCCAGGTCCATCGCCGCGAGCACCATCAGCTGGTCGCGATACGTCCTGCGGAGCGCAAGGACGGCGTCCGGTCCGGTGATTCCGGCGCGATACACCAGGTTGGTCTCGGACGCGGACGCGTCGGGGACGGCCTGGACCGCGGCTAGCAGTTCGTCGGTCAGTTCCTTGTGGGTCGGCAGCAACACGTCCCCGCGCAGCAGCCGCCACTTCTCGGGGTCCGAGGCCAGATGGTCGCCGAGCGCACTCGACGCGCCGATCACCCCGAACAGCCGGCCCCGCAGGCCGGTGTCGGCGCGCAGGGCGGCGTCGAGTTCGGCCCAGCCCTCACCGAGGCCCTCGCGCATCCGGACCAGGGTGCGCAGCGCCAGGTCCGCGTTCGCCGCACGCGAGAGCGACCACAGCAGTTCGACGCTGTCGGTGTTCACCCAGTCCAGTGCCGCCAGTTCGCCGGGCGCGGTGGCCTCGACGAGACCGAGTCGACCGACGCCGGGGATCGTGGACCGGGCCGTGGGTGGCTTGACCATCGTCGGATTACAGCCCCAGGTAGCTCTGCAGCTCGAACGGCGTCACCTGGCTGCGGTAGTCCTCCCACTCCCGCCGCTTGTTGCGCAGGAAGAAGTCGAACACGTGCTCGCCCAGTGTCTCCGCGACGAGTTCCGAACGCTCCATCTCCGCGAGAGCTTCCCCGAGGCTGCCGGGCAGTTCCTTGTAGCCCATCGCACGGCGCTCGGCCGCGGTCAGCGACCACACGTCGTCCTCGGCCTCCGGCGGCAGCTCGTAGCCCTTCTCGATGCCGCGCAGACCGGCCGCGAGCAGCACCGCGAACGTCAGGTACGGGTTGCAGGCGGAGTCGGGGCTGCGGATCTCGACACGCCGCGACGACGCCTTGTTCGGCGTGTACATCGGCACCCGCACCAGCGCGGACCGGTTCGACGGCCCCCACGACGCGGCGGTCGGCGCCTCGCCGCCGTGCACGAGCCGCTTGTAGGAGTTCACCCACTGGTTGGTGACGGCGCTGATCTCGTTGGCGTGCTCGAGAATGCCGGCGATGAACGCCTTGCCGGTCTCCGACAGCTGGTTCGGGTCGTCGGGGTTGTGGAAGGCGTTGTTCTCGCCCTCGAACAGGCTCATGTGCGTGTGCATCGCGGAGCCCGCGTGCTCGGCGAACGGCTTCGGCATGAAGCTGGCGCGCACGCCCTCGTTCCGCGCGACCTCCTTGACGACGTAGCGGAAGGTCATCACGTTGTCCGCCATCGACAGCGCGTCCGCGTAGCGCAGGTCGATCTCCTGCTGACCCGGCGCGGTCTCGTGGTGGCTGAACTCGACGGAGATGCCCATCTGCTCGAGCGCGTCGATGGCGTGCCTGCGGAAGTTCGGCGCCGAGTCGTGCACGGCCTGGTCGAAGTAGCCGCCGCTGTCGGCGGGGACGGGCCGGGTGCCGTCCATCGGACCGTTCTCGAGCAGGAAGAACTCGATCTCCGGGTGGACGTAGCAGCTGAACCCGAGGTCGCCGGCCTTGCTCAGCTGCCTGCGCAGCACGTGCCGCGGATCCGCCCACGAGGGCGTCCCGTCCGGCATCGCGATGTCGCAGAACATCCGGGCCGAGTGCTGCCGCCCGTCCTTGTGTTCCCACGGCAGCACCTGGAACGTCGACGGGTCCGGCTTGGCGACGGTGTCGGCCTCCGAGACGCGGGAGAAGCCCTCGATGGCCGAACCGTCGAAGCCGATGCCCTCACTGAAGGCACCCTCGAGCTCGGCCGGGGCGATCGCCACGGACTTGAGGTAGCCGAGCACGTCGGTGAACCACAGTCGGACGAAACGAATGTCGCGCTCTTCGAGAGTGCGGAGCACGAATTCCTTTTGGCGATCCATGCACGCGAGAGTAGGCATCGCGCGTTAAATCTGTGTTACATCGCAGGAGTGGTTACGAACACGTGAGGTCGGCGCCGGGAGCGGCCAGGTCGATCAGGTACGCGACCACCGGATCGTCCACACAGGAGACCCCGTTCAACGCCACCGTGTGCTGGGTGCCGCGGTAGGTGATCAGCGCCGCGCCGAGCTGCTTGGCCAGGTCCACACCCGCCTGGTAGGGCGTCGCCGGGTCCTCCGTGGTGGACACGACCACGACCTGCGGCAGTCCCGCCGCGTCGACGGCGTGCGGCGTGGAGGTCGACGGCACCGGCCAGAAGGCACACGCGTCGAGGGGGGCGTTCCCGGTGCCGCGACCGTCGTCGAGGAACGGCGCCGCCCGCCGGTAGGCGTCGTCACCGGCCGCCGCCACCGCGCGGTCGGTGACCGCGGGATCGTCGACGCAGCGGACCGCGTTGAACGCGTCGTTGATGTTGCTGTAGCTGCCACCGTCACTGCGGCCCTGGTACTGATCGGCGAGTAGCAGCAGCGAGTCCCCGCGCCCCTGTTCCAGCGCGGACAGGCCGCTGCGCAGCGCACCCCACAACTGCGGCGAGTACAGCGCCTGCTGCACACCGGTGATCGCGTCCTGATACCCCAGCCCGCGCGGGTCCGTCGTCTCGGCCGGCCGGGTGATCAGCGGGTCCACCAGCGCCCGGAACCGCGGCACCGCCTGTCCCGGGTCCGAGCCGAGCGGGCAGTTCGCCTTCGTCGCGCAGTCGGCGGCGAAGTCCTCGAACGCCCGCTGGAACCCGGCCGCCTGCAACACCGTTTCCTCGACCGGATCCTGCTGCGGGTCGACCGCACCGTCGAGCACCATGGCCCGCACGTTGCCGGGGAAGGTCTCCGCGTAGGTCGAACCCAACCGGGTGCCGTACGAGTAGCCCAGGAAGTTCAACTGTTCGTCGCCGAGCACCGACCGGATGACGTCCATGTCGCGGACCACCTCACGGGTACCGACGTGGGCGAGGAACTCGGTTCCGGTGCGCTGCGCGCACTTGGCGGCGTAGTCGGCGTTCACCGACTCGGAGTGCGCAATCCCCTCGGGACTCATGTCCACCCGCGGATCGGCGCGGTCGGCGTCGAACTCGGCGTCGGTCAGGCAGCGGATCTGTGGGGTGGACGCCCCGATCCCGCGCGGGTCGAACCCGATCACGTCGAACCGCTCGGCGAGGTCGGTGCCGTCCGCTGCGGTCGCCATCGACAGTCCCGACGCCCCGGGCCCGCCCGGGTTGACCAGCAGCGAGCCGATCCGGTCCCCGGTTGCGGCGCTACGCGAGATCGCGACCTGCGCGGTGTCGCCGGTCGGGTTGTCGTAGTCCACCGGCACCGTGACACGGGCGCACTCGAGGCCGCTCGCGAGCGGACCGTCCGTCTCGTAGTCGGTGCAGGACTCCCAGTGCACGTCCTGGGTGTAGAACCGCTCGAGCCCGACCGGGACCACGCCCGCGCCCGACGTCGGAGCCGCCGACTCGACAGGAGTCGGCGTCCCGGTCTCGGTCCCGCCCCCGGCGCAGCCGGCGACGAGTGCGGCCACCGCAATACCCGCGACCAGCGCCGCGGGAGTCCTCATACGCATGGCCTCGATGGTGCCACGCACCAGCGAACGCCCAGTTCCTCGCCGTTCGGCGGGTCCAGGACCTGCCGAACGTCGGTGTGACGAACCGCACGGTCGCGGCGGGGTCCGACGATGGCAGACTGTGCTTGTCATCACCCACAACCCGGGGACCCGCACTGGGCCTCGAGGCACGAAAGGGACACTGATGTCCGAGAATCCTGCGTCCGCGAACTCTGCGTCCGAGAACGCTCCCGTGTACGGCGGCGCACCGGCCCAACCGGCCAAGCGCACCAAGATCCGCACCCACCACCTGCAGGCGATGAAGGCCGAGGGACAGCGCTGGGCGGAACTGACCGCCTACGACTACTCCACGGCCCGAATCTTCGACGAGGCCGGCATCCCGGTTCTGCTGGTCGGCGATTCCGCCGCAAACGTCGTCTATGGCTACGACACCACGGTCCCGGTCACCGTCGACGAGATGCTCCCCCTGGTCCGCGGCGTGGTCCGCGGCGCCCCGCACGCCCTGGTGATCGCCGACCTGCCGTTCGGCAGCTACGAGGCGTCGCCGCAGCAGGCGCTCGAGACCGCCTTCCGCTTCATGAAGGAGGGACAGGCGCACGCCGTGAAGCTCGAGGGTGGCGAGCGCGTGGCCCCGCAGATCGCGGCACTGACCTCCGCCGGCATCCCGGTCCAGGCGCACATCGGCTTCACCCCGCAGTCCGTGAACAGCCTCGGCGGGTTCCGGGTGCAGGGCCGCGGCGACGGTGCCGAGCAGCTCGTCGCCGACGCGATCGCGGTCCAGGAGGCGGGCGCGTTCTCCGTGGTGATGGAGATGGTGCCCGCCGAGCTCGCCGGGCAGGTCACCCGCAAGCTGACCATCCCGACGGTCGGCATCGGTGCCGGCGTCGAATGTGACGCCCAGGTGCTGGTCTGGCAGGACATGGCCGGCTACACCAGCGGCAAGACCGCGAAGTTCGTGAAGAAGTTCGCCACGGTCGGTGAGACGCTGCGCGGCGCGGCCGCCGCGTACGCCGACGAGGTGCGGGCCGGCACGTTCCCCGCCGCCGAACACAGCTTCTGACCGACACGGCCTCCCCCGGTCGGCGCGGCCCGGTCCCGGGCTCTCCGGGCGGTGGCACACTACGGTGTGGCCGCCACCCGGGGAACCGGGCGCCGTCCGCGTCCGTTGACTGCTCGACGGGTTCCTCTTCGACAGACTGGGGTCACCACATGTCCTTCCGCCGTTACGCTTTCGCCGTCGCCGGTGCCGCCGCCATCCTCGGCCTGACCGCGGGGTGCGCGACCGAGACGACACCGGCCCCCGGCCCGACCTCCGCCGCTCCGGCTCCGGGCACCGGCGCCGCCGCGGCGCCGGGCACGGTGATCCCGGGTGATTCCGGCGGGGTCACGACCACGCAGGCCGAGAAGCTGTGCTCGGACATGGCCGCCCAGCTGCAGAACTGGCGCACCTACACCCCGACGATCGGCAAGGGCGGTCTGAACACCGTCGTGGGCACCTGGGCAGCGCAGAACGGCATCAACATGATCGACCTGGTCGCACACAAGGCCCGGGTCGACGTGATCACCTCCGCACAGTGCCCGGACGTGCGGGAGGGCGCGATGTCCGCGCTCGAGATCCCCGACCTCGCCTCCGGCCTGATCGGCTTCTGATGGAGCACGGTGGCGATGCCGCCCGGGCGATGCGCGGCGGCGGTGCCGCCCAGACGTTGCGCGGTCCGTACCCGCCGATCGAACCGCACCTGACCGGGATGCTCGACGTCGGGGACGGGCAGCGCATCCGCTGGGAGCAGAGCGGCAATCCGGACGGTAAGCCGGTGGTGTTCCTGCACGGCGGCCCCGGCGGCGGCACCACCCCCGACCATCGGCGGTTCTTCGACCCGGCCGCCTACCGCATCGTGCTGTTCGACCAGCGCGGGTGTGGTGGGTCCACCCCGCATGTCGCGGACGGCGCCGACCTGTCGGTCAACACCACCGCCCACCTGATCGCCGACATCGAGAAGCTGCGCGAGCACCTCGGGGTCGAAAGCTGGCAGGTGTTCGGCGGCTCGTGGGGGTCGACGCTGGCACTGGCGTACGCGCAGGCCTACCCGGACCGGGTCACCGAGTTGGTGCTGCGCGGCATCTTCCTGCTGCGCCGCAGCGAGATCGACTGGTACTACAACGGCGGCGCGAGCGCGATCTATCCGGACCGGTGGGAGGAGTTCCTCGCCCCGGTACCGGAAGCCGAACGCGACGGCGACCTGGTGCAGGCGTATCACCGGCTGCTGCACGACCCGGACCCGGACGTCGCGGCGGCCGCCGCGGTCGCGTGGTCGACCTGGGAGGGCGCGACCAGCGAGTTGGTGCCGAAGACCGATCACGTGGAGCGGAATTCGGAGGAGCGGTTCGCGTTGGCGTTCGCGCGGATCGAGAACCACTACTTCGTCAACGACGGATTCCTCGCCGAGAACCAGCTGCTCGACGGCGTGGACGCGATCACCCACATCCCCGCGGTGATCGTGCAGGGCCGCTACGACGTGGTGTGCCCGGTGACGACGGCGTGGGCGCTGCACCGGGCCTGGCCGTCCGCGCAACTGCACATCGTCGACGACGCCGGCCATGCCGCCGGCGAACCCGGCATCACCCATCACCTGGTCGAGGCGACGGACTCGTTCCGGAACCGGTGACACGCACCGCGGGGGCATGCGGCGCCCGCGCAGGTGCGGTAGACCTGTGCTGTGGGCAAGCACAGGCAAGCGGACCGCGCGGCGGTGCTGGAGTACGTCCGTGAGCAGCGGGACCGGCTCACCGGGCTGACCGACGCGGTGCGGGCGGACGAGCCGGACGCCGTGCACCGGATGCGGGTGGCGGCGCGGCGGCTGCGGAGTGTGATCGGAACGTACGGGTCGATCTTCCCGGCGGACGCCGCCGATCCGGTGCGGGACGAATTGCGGTGGCTCGGATCGGTACTCGGCCGCGCACGCGACGCCGAGGTGGTTGCCGACCACTTCGCGACGGTCCTCGACGCCCTGCCGCCGGACGTGCTGCGCGGCCCGGTGCGGTACCGGCTGGTCGACGCGCACCGCGCGGGGTATGCCGCCGCCCATGCCGACGCCGTGGCGGCGCTGGCCGGACCGAGACACCGCGACCTCGTCGCTGCCCTGGACGCCCTGTGCGCCGACCCCGCGAGCACCGGTCGCCCACGCGCCGAGCTGCGCCGGGCTCACCGACGGGTCATGAAGGCGAGCCGGAAGGCCGGACTGCGCGATCGGGACGAGGTGCCGGGCCCGCCGGATGCCCTGCACACCACCCGCAAACGAGCGAAGGCCCTGCGCTACGCGGCGGAGGCGTTCACCGCGTCCCGCCCACGGGCCGAACGCATAGCGGTGGCGGCGGAACGACTGCAGACGGTGCTCGGCGAACACCAGGACGCGGTGGTCGCGCGGGCGGAGGTGATTGCGGCCGCGGACCGCGCCCGGGCGGCGGGCGAGGACACCTTCACCTACGGGGTGGTCGCCGCCGAGGAGACGGCGCGCGCCGACCGGTCGGCGCAGGGCGCGCGGGCGGAAGTGGCTGCGATCAAGGATCGCCGCCGGGACCTGTGAGTGCGGACGCTCAGGCGTCGTAGGCGAAGCGGACCGTCCGCTCCTCGGTGTCCGCCTGATCCAGCCGCACCGACACCCGCTCACCCTCCGGGGGATTGCCTGCGCACCGGGCGATCACCGCAGGATCCTCGACGAACACCTCGGCGTCCCGTTTGCCGTCGGCGCCCCGCAGCACGACCGCGTCGAACCGCTCCCCCTCGCGGCCGGCGAGCACGTTGGCCTCCGTCAGATCCAGACAGGCGCGTTCCACCCTGCCCGCCAGTTGGTCCGATCCGCGCATCAACTCCGGCAGCAGGGGCAGCACCCGCCGAACCCACTGCGGCACTTCGTCTCCCGCGGTGACCGCGAGGCAGATCTCGGTACTGAACCGGTCCGAGAGGCGCCGCAGCGGGGCGGTGACGTGCGCGTACGGGGCACCGATTCCGGCGTGCACCGTCAGCTCCGGGACCTCGCCGTCGAACGCCGCGTAGTCGGCGCCGCGCAGCAGAGCCGTCGCGTCGCTCATCATCGCCAGCGTGTCGGGTGCGTTCGCCTCCAGACCGGCGAGCATCTCGCCGACCGGCATCGCCGCCGGCCAGTCCACTCCGAGTGCCCGCGCCGAGCGGCGCAACGCGAGCACCGCGTCGGCCGGGGCGGGCGGCAGCGTCCGCAGCAGCCCGACCCCCGCGTCCAGCATCAGTCGCGCCGCGCACATCCCGGTCAGCAAGGACGCCTCGGCGTTCCAGTCGTCGACCTCGGTGCGCGGCTCGATGTCCAGCCGCCAGCCGCCGTCGCCGTCGGACACCACCGTCTGCTCCGGAAGCTTCAGCTCGATCGCCCCGCGGTCCACCGCTGACGCCAGCCGCAGCTTGCCGAATTCCGGCAGCGCCGCGATCGAGGGATGCAGCGACCCGGTAGCCGAATCCGCCTGTACCCCCGCATAGTCGAAACGTGCCACCGACCGGACCAACGCCCGGCTCACCCCGAACGTCACCGGCTCCGCGCGATCGTCGAGTTCGATGCGCCACAGCGCCGCCGGCCGCACCCGGTCGGGAAGCAGGCTCGCAGCGTCCTCCGACAGCACCCGCGGGTGCAGCGGCAACGAACCGTCGGGAAGGTAGTAGGTCTGCCCGCGGCGCCGGGTCTCGTGGTCGAGGTGACCGTTCGGCTCGACCACCGCGGCGACGTCCGCGATCGCGTAGTGCAGGACGAACCCGGCCGCGGTCCGCTCCAGATGCAGTGCCTGGTCGAGATCCATCGACCCCGGCGGGTCGATCGTGACCAGCGGCAGGTCGGTGTGGTCGACCCGGTCGGAGGCGAACCGGTCCCGCGCCGACTCGGCCTCGACGGACGCCGCGGTGGGGAAGTCACCCGGCAGGGAGAAGGCTTCCCTGACCGCTTCGAAGTCGATGCCGCGGGCGGAGATTCGCATGGTCACGAACCGAGCCTAGTGCCCCGTGCCGATACGCCTTCGACAGGCAACGGTCCGCGCGAGACACCACCGTTCAGCCGGCGGTTCGGCCGTCAGTCATCCCAGTCGTGATCGGCCTTGTCCGCGGCCTTGTTCCGTTCGGCCGCGATCTCCAGCGCCCGTTCCGCGGTCGCCCGGTCCGGATACGGTCCCATCCGATCGAGCCCGCGTGCGTCCTTGCCCTGTCGCACCGAACCGTCGGAAACGCAGTAGTACCACTGCTCGTCGTCGCTCATCGGTCCAGTGTGCGCCATCTCCCGTCGTCCGGCCATCAGGTGACGCGCGTGTGAATTCGAGTCCCGGCCGCAACAAATCCGGGACAAGCCTTGAGCGGAAGTGACAAGCATGAGATTCTTACGCCGTAGCGGGCCACGGATCGTCGACTTCCCTCGGCGGATCGTGGCCTTTTGATCTGTCCTGGATCAGCTGCGCTGCAACGACCCCGAACGGAGAACCCCCCAACCATGGAGCCGATGTCCTACCTGCTCTTCGACGCACTGCTTCCGCACCTGGGCGAGAAGGAAGCGAAGCACTGGGCGACCCTTCTCGTGATCAACCCGGTCTAGATTTCCCGCGTCGACAGTGCCCTCGTCCACGGACGGGGGCATTTTCGCGTTTTCGGCACGGCCGGAATCTCCGCCATTCGACACCGCCGGAATCCTCCGCTCTTCGCGTGGGCGGCATCAATGCGTCGGGGCGTTCGCGCCGACGGACCGGTGTGGGCGGACGAGTTGGCCTGTAAGCCGGATCCTGTTCCCGGCGCCGAAACGCCGGGCGGCGACCATCCATCTGGGCACACCGTTGCCGGGTACCTCGAGCGGTCCACCCGCAGGCTCGGGCGAGCAGCCCTCGAACACCTGCGCAGCCGCACCTGTGAAGGTGCGGCCTTCGACCTTGCTCCGGGCGGGGTTTACCTAGCCACCCCGGTCACCCGGGGTGCTGGTGCGCTCTTACCGCACCGTTTCACCCTCACCGACGCCATGGCCTCGAAAGGCCATGGGCCGGCGGTCTGTTTTCTGTGGCACTGTCCCGCGGGTCACCCCGGGTTGCCGTTAGCAACCGCCCTGCTCTGTGGAGTCCGGACTTTCCTCGGCGCCGGGCCTGCACGCTGGCTGCGTACGGTTCCCCTCGCCGCGGCCGCCCGACCAACTCGTCCGCCCGTACAGACTACCCGGCACTAGGGTCTGGGCATGACACGGTACGTGGCCCTGTTGCGGGGTGTGAACGTCGGCGGGATCAACATCAAGATGGCCGACCTGTCGGACACGATCTCCGGCGCCGGGTTCGCGAAGGTGAAGACGGTGCTGGCATCGGGCAACGTCCTGTTCGACTCCGACCGCACCGACGCTGCGGGCATCAAGTCCGACATCGAGGCGGCACTGCGCGACCGGTTCGGCTACGAGGCCTGGATCGTGCTGGTGGATCAGCCGACCCTGGCGAGGATCGTCGAGCGCTTCCCGTTCGATGCCGACCGCGAGGGCTGGCATCCCTACGTGCTGCTCTCGTCCGACCCGGCGGTGCTCGACGACCTGGTCGCCGCCGCCGACGCCCTCGACCTCGGGGACGAGGCTCTGCAGCTCGGCGACGGGGTGCTGTACTGGCATGTCGAACGCGGCCAGACGCTGACGAGCCCGTTCGGCAAGCTCACCGGCAGGGCGAGGTACAAGTCCACCACCACGAACCGAAACCTGCGCACCCTCCGCAAACTGCTGTAGGTGCGCTCGCGGCTCCACCGGTCAGGCGTGAACGGGTTCCCGGTCGCTCGACGGTGTCGCGGATGCGGCGTCCTCGTCCGCGAACGGGTCGCCGTTCCGCTCGGCGTTGTACAACTCCCCGTCGAGGATGCCCTCGCGCTTCGCGACGATCGTCGGCACCAGAGCCTGCCCGGTGACGTTGAGAGCGGTGCGGCCCATGTCGACGATCGGTTCGACCGCCAGCAGCAGGCCGACACCGGCGAGCGGCAGCCCGAGCGTCGAGAGGGTCAGGGTGAGCATCACCGTGGCCCCGGTGGTCCCGGCGGTGGCCGCGGAGCCGATCACCGCGACGACGACGATCAGCAGGTAGTCCGTCAGGGTCAGGTCGAGACCGTAGAACTGGGCGACGAAGATCGCGGCGATCGCCGGGTAGATCGCGGCGCAGCCGTCCATCTTGGTGGTCGCGCCGAGCGGCACCGCGAAAGACGCGTATTCACGGGGCACCCCGAGGTTGCGTTCGGTGACCCGCTCGGTCAGCGGCAGGGTGCCGATCGAGGAACGGGACACGAACCCGAGCTGGGTGGCAGGCCACACCCCGGAGAAGAACCGGCGCACCGACAGCCCGTGCACCCGGATCAGCACCGGGTAGACCACGAAGAACACCAGGGCCAGGCCCAGGTAGACGGCGGCGGTGAACCAGCCGAGCTGGCCCAGTGCGTCCCAGCCGTAGGTGGCGACGGCCTTCGCGATCAGCGCGGCGGTGCCGATCGGGGCCAGGCGGATGATCCACCACAGCACCTTCTGCACGATCGCCAGCAGCGCCGCGTTGAAGTCGAGGAACGGCTGCGCCTTCTCCCCCACCTTCAGCGCTGCGACACCGATCGCGATCGCGATCACCAGCAGCTGCAGCACGTTGAAGCTCAGCGACGTGCTCGCGACGCCGTCGGTGACGGTGGTCTTGGCGCCGAGGGCGAGGAAGTTCTGCGGGACGAGGCCGGTGAGGAACGCCCACCACGACCCGGACGACTTCGGCGCTGCGGCGGCGGCCGCGTCCACGGTGGTGTTGGCACCGGGCTGGACGATCAGGCCGACGACGATGCCGATGACGACGGCGATCAGCGCGGTGATCGCGAACCACAGCAGGGTCTGCACGGCCAGGCGCGCGGCGTTGGCGACCTGTCGCAGGTTCGCGATGGAGCTGACGATCGCGGTGAACACGAGCGGGATCACCGCGACGGTGAGCAGCGCGACGTAGCTGGACCCGATGGTGGTGATCGTGCCGACCAGCCAGTTCGGGTTGCCGTCGTCCGCTTTGGGCATCGAGCGGGCGAGCAGGCCGATCAGGACTCCGGCGACCAGACCGATCACGATCTGGGTACCGAAGGAGGTTGCCCACGCGGGTAGGCGGCGCCCGGTCGGGGCGCTGGAGGGGGCCGACATTCGACGGACCTTTCTGCGGGCGCGCAGCACGGATCACAGGTGTGCGCGGGGGAGGCTGACATTGGAGTGGAATCCGACGGCCGCGGCGAACTGGCGGCCGTCCCGGGACGTGTGCGTCGACCGGGGTCAGCGGGTACAGACGGCGTTCGACTGCAGACAGTTGTCGACGAAGCGTCGGCAGGTCAGCAGCGGGGTCACCCGCGACATGTTACCCCCGCTAAAGAATGCGCTTCGCGCCCGTGCGCCTTTCCGGTGACCGGAGCCACCTGAAAGGCGCACAGGCTGGGGACACCTCCCGCTTGCGGGGGACGCAGCCGCCTACAGGTGCGAGGTGTCGTTGACGAGACGGACGGAGGCGCCGCCGTCGGGGTAGAACTCGGCGATCGAGAGCGACGCGAGGTCCAGGTGCAGCCGGTACAGCAGCGCCGGTCCGGCGTCCAGGGCGAGCTGCAGCAGCGTCTTGATCGGCGTCACGTGCGAGACGACCAGCACGTTCCGGCCGGGATGCTCGCGGGTCAGGTCGTCGCGGACGGCGTCGACGCGGACGCGGACCTCGTCGAAGCTCTCCCCGCCCGGCGGACGCACCGACGTGTCGCCGAGCCAGCGGCGGTGCAGGTCGGGATCGCGCTCGCTCGCCTCCCGGAACGTCAGACCCTCCCACGCGCCGAAGTCGGTCTCGGTCAGACCCTCGTGAACCACGACCTCGAGACCGAGCGCATCCGCGGCCGCCTGCGCGGTCTGCCGGGCCCGGCCGAGCGGCGACGACACCACCGCCTCGATCCCGCCGCGGGACCCGAGGCGCGTCGCGGCGGCCGCCGCCTGCGCCCGCCCGACGTCGGTCAGCTCCGGGTTGCCGCGACCGGAGTACCGCCGCTCCACCGACAGCTCGGTCTGTCCGTGCCGCAACAGCAGCAGGCGAGTCGGTTTGCCGACCGCGCCGGTCCAGCCGGGAGCGGTCGGCGTCTTCTCGGTCGCCGCGGGCACCGGCGCCACCTCGGGGACGTCGGCGGGCACACCGGCGGCGCCGTCCATCGCCTCGTTCGCGAGCCGGTCCGCGTGCGAGTTCTCGGCGCGCGGGATCCAGGTGTAGGTGACGACGTCGAACCCCGCGGCCAGCTCCCCTGCGCGCCGCGCGAGCGGAATCATGTCCGGATGCTTGACCTTCCAGCGGCCCGACATCTGTTCGACGACGAGCTTGGAGTCCATCCGCACGTCGACGACGTCGGCACCGAGATCAGCCGCGGCGGTCAGCCCGGCGATCAGGCCGTTGTACTCGGCGACGTTGTTCGTCGCGATGCCGATGTCCTCGTTGCGTTCGGCGAGCACCCGCTCGCGGCCGGCGTCGAAGACGACGGCGCCGTAGCCGGCCGGGCCCGGGTTGCCCCGCGATCCCCCGTCCGCTTCGACGATGACACGAGTGGAGCCCGCGGAACGAGCATCCGGCGCAGTCACAGACCGGATTCCTTGGTGCGCACCATGATTGCGCTGCACTCGGGGCACCGGACGACGACGTCGGGAGCGGTGGCCGCGATCCGGGCGACCTCGCCACGGTCGATCTCGATGCGGCATGCCCCGCAGCGGCGAGCCTGCAGCAACGCCGCCCCGGCCCCGCCGCCGGAGCGCTGACGCTCGTACACGGCGAGCAGGTCCTCGGGGAATTCGCCGACGAGCGTGGTCCGGTCCGCCTCGCAGCGCTGCTGCGCGGCGTCGAGGTCGGCGAGCGCGTCGTCGCGGCGGCGTCCGGCGTCGACGAGGGCGTCGTCGATCTGGTCGACCTGGCCGCCGGCGTGCTCGTAGTCGGCCTGGGTGGCCTCACGCCGCTCCATCACCTCGAGCAGGTCCTCCTCGAGGGCCTCCTGCCTGCGGGTGAGGCTGGCGAGCTCGTGCTCGAGTTCGGTGAGCTGCTTGGCGCCGACGGTACCGCTCTGGAGCAGCTGCCGGTCCCGGTCCTCACGCTTGCGGACCGCCTCGACCTCGCCCTCGAGCTTGGCGATGTCGCGGTCCAGGTCGTCGAGCACGATCTGTACGGCGACCGCGGCGTCCTTGCGTCCCACCCGGTCGGCTTCGAGGCGCTGCACCTCCTCCTGCTCGGGAAGGGTGCGCCTGCGGTGCGCGATCCGGGTCAGCTCGGTGTCGACCGCGGCGAGGTCGAGCAGCTTGGCCTGGATCCGGGGTTCGACGTTCACGCGGGCTTCGCTCCTGCTTGGTGTTCGGCGGTGGTGGGTATCGCATACCGTACCGCCCGCAGAGCCCCTCCCCGAACGGGTGAAGGGCACCTCTGTCCGGTTCACCCGAACGCAGGTGCCCTTCACCCGGTCTGCGGCGGGGTCAGCCGCCGAGGGTCCAGGGGTCGGTGCGGACGGTGGAGACGGTGGCGGCCCAGCCGTCGCCGCCGCCGAAGCGGGCCTCGAGGAGATCGCGGGCCTGCGCGCACCAGGGCTGCTCGCTGGCCCAGTGCGCGACGTCGACGAGGACCGGTCCCCCGCCGCGCAGGTGTTCGTCGGCGGGATGGTGCCGCAGGTCCGCCGTCACGTAGGCGTCGACGCCGCGGGCCCGGGCCACCCCCAGGTAGGAGTCGCCGGAGCCGCCGCACACCGCGACGGTGCGCACGACCGTGTCCGGGTCGCCGGCGGCACGGACACCCCAGGCCGTCTCCGGCAGCGCGCGGCGCACACGCGCAGCGAACTCCCGCAGCGACTCGGGTTGCGGGAGCTCCCCGACCCGGCCGATGCCGAGCGCGGAGCCGGTGTCGGCGAGTTCGAGGACGTCGAACGCCGGCTCCTCGTACGGGTGCGCCGACCGCAACGCGGCAAGCACCCGCGACCGCAGCGCCCGCCGCGCGACGACCTCCACCCGATCCTCGGCGACCCGTTCGACGCGTCCGACGGTCCCGAGCGCGGGGTTGGCGTCGGCGCCGGGCAGGAACTGGCCGGTGCCGGTGACGGTCCAGCTGCAGCAGCTGTAGTCGCCGACCTGCCCCGCTCCCGCCGCGAACAGCGCCTCGCGCACGACGGCGGTGTCGGTGCCGGGCACCATCACCACCCATTTGTCGAGCGGCTCGGACGGCGCCGGGTCCAACGGGCCGGTCACGGTCAGCCCGAGCGCGTGCGCGAGCGCGTCGGACACCCCCGGGTCGGCGGAGTCGGCGTTGGTGTGCGCGGTGTACAGCGCGCACCCGCCGCGGATCAGCCGGTGCAGCAGAGCGCCTTTCGGGGTGTGCGCGCCGACGGTGTCGACTCCGCGCAGCAGCAGCGGGTGGTGCACGAGCAGCAGCTGTGCACCCCAGGCGAGGGCCTCGTCGACGACGGCCGCGGTCGCGTCGACGGCGACCATCACGCGGCTCACCCGGTCGGCGGGGTCACCGCACACCAGCCCGACGGAGTCCCAGCTCGCCGCGAGCGCGGGCGGGTACGCCTCCTCGAGCGCCGAGATCACCTCGGCCAGGACAACACTCATGCCAGAACCTCCGTCAGTGCGGTCACCAGGGCGTGCGCCGGCCCGGCGGCGCGGACGGCGACACGAATGTGGTTCGGATCCAGTCCGGGGAAGGTGTCGCAACGCCGGACCGCGATCCCCTTCTCCTGCAGTTTCTTCCGAACCAGGTCGGCATCGGGAACCCGGAGCAGCAGGAACGGGGCCCGCGCCGGCCCGACCACGTCCACCCCGGCGGCGCCGAGCATCTCGACCATCGCGGCGCGTTCGTCCTCGATCAGCCGCGCCTCACGTTCCGACCACGCGACCGCCTCCGGTTCGCTGCACGCCCGGATCGCCTCGAGCTGCAGGCTGCCCAACGGCCAGTGCGCCCGACCGACCTGCAGCCGCGCCAGCAACTCCGGCGGACCGAGCACGTAGCCGCAGCGCAGCCCGGCGAGCGCGAAGGTCTTCGTCAGTGACCGCAGCACCAGTACGTCGGGCAACGACCGGCCGGCCAGCGACTCCGGCTCGCCCGGCACCGCGTCTCCGAACGCCTCGTCCACCACCAGGATTCGACCGGGGCGGCGCAGCGCCAGCACCTCGTCCGCCGGGTGCAGCACCGACGTCGGGTTGGTCGGGTTGCCGAGCACCACGAGGTCCGCGTCGTCCGGAACCGCGGCGGCGCCGAGCCGATACGGCGGCGGCAGCACCACCTGGCGCACCGGGACCCCGGCCTCCCGCAGCGCCCACTCGGGTTCGGTGAACGACGGGTGGATCAGCGCCGCCAGCCGCGACCCGAGGCGCGGCAGCATCGCGAACCCCTCCGCGCCGCCGGACAGCAGTAGCACCTCGTCCGGGTGCCGGCCGTGCCGGGCGGCGACCTGCGCGCGGGCGGCGTGGTCCGCGGCGGCCGACGGATACCGCCCGAGGGTCGGCAGCGCCGCGGCGAGGCGGGCCGCGAGCCAGTCCGGGGGGCCGTCCCCGCGGACGTTGACGGCGAAGTCCGACAGCCCGGGCACCGCATCGACGTCGCCGTGGTGGCGCAGGTCGATGCCGCCGGAAGCTGGGGTGTCCACGACCGGCAGTCTATGGCGGTCCGGTGCTCGCCGATCGAGGCAGGCAGGATGGACGGGTGAGTTCCCCCGCGATCACCCTGTTCGACCTCGACGGCACCCTCACCGATTCCGCGCCCGGCATCGTGTCCGGATTCCGGCACGCGTTGGCGTCGGTCGGCGCGCCGGAACCGGACGGCGACCTGGCCCGGCTGATCCTCGGCCCGCCGATGGCGGACACCTTGCGCACGGTCGGTCTCGACGACGCGACCGCGGACCGGGCGCTGGCCGCCTACTTCGACCGCTACGACAGCGTCGGGTGGGCGGAGAACGAGGTGTTCGACGGGATCGCGGACCTGCTCTCCGCGTTGTCGCGGACCGACACCCGGCTGGCGGTGGCGACGTCGAAGTCGGAGCGGTTCGCGGTCCGCATCCTCGACCACTTCGGTCTCGCCGACCATTTCGAGGTGATCGCGGGCGCGTCCGCGGACGGCACCCGGCGGGCGAAGGCGGATGTCATCGAGCACGCGCTGCGCGGACTCGGCGTCGCACCGGTCGCCGGAGGCACCGCCGGGGTGGTGATGGTCGGCGACCGTGTCCACGACGTGCACGGCGCCGCGCACTGGGGCATCCCGACGGTGTTCGTGCACTGGGGATACGGGGCGGACTCGGAGGCCGCGGACGCCGCGTGGTCCGCGGCGACCGTCGCCGAGCTGGGGGCGATCCTCCATGCGAGCTGAAAGACTCCACGTCACCTTCGTGTGCACCGGGAACATCTGCCGCTCCCCGATGGCGGAGAAGATCCTGCTCGGGTACCTGATCGATGCCGGGCTCGCCGACGCGGTGCGGGTGTCGAGCGCAGGGACCGGCGACTGGCACGTCGGCGACGACGCCGACCACCGGACCACCGAGGTGCTCGCGGCGCACGGGTATCCGACCGGGCACCGCGCCGCGCAGGTCGGACGCGATCACCTGGGCGCGGACCTCGTGGTCGCTCTCGACCGCGGCCACGAGCGGGCGCTCGCGCACCTGGGCGTACCGACCGACCGGCGCAGGTTGCTGCGCAGTTTCGACCCGGACGCCGACGGCGACTCGGTGCCGGACCCGTACTACGGCGACCTCGACGACTTCGAGTTGGTGCGTGAGCAGATCGAGGCCGCGATTCCGGGACTGCTGGACTGGGTGCGGGAACGGCTGTGATCCCGCACACGCACATTTCGGGGTCTCCATCCCTGCCCAGTACCGTGGTGTCGTGGGAAGGCTGAAGTTTCTGCTGCGTCCGGGCTGGGTCGCGTTGGCTGTCGTCGTCGCCGGATTCGCCTACATGTGCTTCACGGTGCTGGCGCCGTGGCAGCTCGGCAAGAACACCAACACCTCGCACCGCAACACCCTGATCGAGGAGTCGATCGACGCCGACCCCGTTCCGGTCGAGTCGATCCTGCCCATCTCGGGCCCGATCCCGGCGGACGACGAGTGGCGACAGGTCACCGCGACCGGCACCTATCTGCCCGACCACGAGGCGCTCGTGCGGCTGCGGTCCATCGAGGGTGACCCCGCCTACGAGGTGCTCACGCCGATGCGGTTGTCCAGCGGCCCGGTGATCCTGGTCAACCGCGGCTACGTCCGCCCCGTGCAGGGCACGCTCGCACCGCCGATCGACCCGCCCCCGGCCGGAGAGGTGACGGTCACCGCCCGTGCCCGCGCGTCGGAGGGCACCATCGCAGGCAAGGAGCCCCTCACCGAGAACGGCGTCATCCAGGTCTACTACGTCGACGCCGGGCAGGTCGGCGCTGCCGTCGGTCTGCCGCTCGTGGAGGGCTGGTTCCAGCTCGCATCCGACCAGCCCGGGTCGCTGACCCCGATCCCGCTGCCGCAGCTCGACGCCGGGCCGTACCTGTCGTACGGGCTGCAGTGGCTCGCGTTCGGCGTCATGGCGCCGCTCGGGTTGGCCTACTTCGTGCGCGCCGAACTGCGGGAACGGCGACGCGAACGCGAACGCACGGTCGTCGAGCCCGCGGCTCCGGCCGACGAGGTCCCCGCCCCCGCCGAGGACCCGGCCCGGACGGTCGCGGTCACCGTTACCACCGCCGACACCGCGGAGCACGACGACGACATCGTCCTCCCGCGGCGCCGGTTCGGCCGCTCAGCGCCGGCGGAGCCCGAGACGATGACGGCGACGGAGGCGAAGCTCGCCGACCGCTACGGCAAGCGCCGCTGACCCGAGCGCCGCACCGGCCTGCACCGCCGTCGACAGCCGCGCGACCCGCGCGATGTCGGTGACTCGCGGGGCCGGGCCGTCACCGAGGGTCGGCCGTTCCTCGACGCCGTACGGGTATTCGGTGCGGCCGCCGAGCCGCACTCCCAGCGCTCCGGCCATCGACGCCTCCGCGACCCCGGCGTTCGGGCTCGGGTGAGCGGCCGCATCCCGGTGCCACGCGCGCGCCGCCGACCGCGGTGAGCCCCCGACGACCGGGGCGGCGGCGACCGCGAGTAGTCCGGTCACCCGGGCGGGCACCAGGTTCACCACGTCGTCGAGGCGGGCCGCCGCCCAGCCGAAGTGCAGGTACCGCGGCGACCGGTAGCCGATCATCGCGTCGAGGGTGTTGATCGCCCGGTACCCGAGCGCCCCCGGCACCCCGGCGACCGCCGCCCACACGAGCGGGGCGACGGTCGCGTCGGAGGTGTTCTCGGCGAGCGATTCGACGGTGGCGCGGGCGATGCCGTCGGCGTCGAGGGACTGCGGGTCCCGGGCGCACAGTGACGGCACCAGCTCACGTGCCCCGGCGAGGTCGTCGGCCGCGAGCCGGTCGGCCATCCGGTTCCCGACCCGGGTCAGCGACGTGCCGCCGAGCGCGGTCCAGGTCGCCGCCGCGACCGCGGCCGTCTCCCCCGCCCAGCCGAGCCGGCGCGCCACGCGAGACCCGAGCGCCGAGCCACCGACGACGGCACCGACGAGGAGTCCGGTGTGCAGCGCCCCGGCCGCACGCGAGTCGCGGTGGGTGAACCGCTCGAGGGCCGCCGCGGCCGTCCCGAAGCCGGCGACCGGATGCCGGCGCACCGGATCGGCGAAGGCTAGGTCGGCGAGAGCGCCCAGGACGATGCCGGTCGCGCGGGCAGAGATCCTGGGTCGAGTCACACCGGTAGTTGTACCAATCGTGGTCACCCGGGCCGGTGGTGCCCGTCGCACGCCCGGACGCTTCGTCCCTCCCCGGTCCCACACCGGTTCGACGAGATTGTCGTGTCCGTGTCCGATTCACCGCTCGGTGGTGGAAGGATGCCGGAGTCAGTTCAGCGGCGAATGGAGTCGACGGCGGTGGTGGCGACGGTGAAGTCCGCGCGCAAACGGTTGGCATCGCTCATCCGGGACGTCAACGAGAACACGGTCGCGGTGGAGATCGCCGGCAAGAGCAACAGCGCCGTACTCATCTCGCTTGCGCGGTACACCGCGCTGCAGGAGGCGAACTTCCTGCTCCGCTCACCGGAGCTGATGGAGAGCCTGCGGAGGGAGATGGCCCGCTCGCTTGCGCCTGCCCCCGAAGAGCAGGTCACCGAGAGCGGCGATGCGGCCACGCATTCGGCCGAGAAGCGCAAGCGAGGGTCCCGGGCCCAGGCGCGGAAGAAGCGAAAGAAGCGGAAGAAGAAGACCCGGTGATCCTGGCCTCACGGGCCGTCGTCGCCGGTTCGTCCGACCCCGCCCGCGTTGCGGCACGGAACCTCCGTCGTCGCCGGTCGGCCTGCGAGTTCCACATTCGGAAATAAACATTCGCGAATATGTGAACGCGTATGCGGACGTGCGAATATGGAAATAAATTGACTCTCGTCACACTTGTTTACAAATCACCTCGAATTAGTGGATGCTTCCTCGGGTATTTACGCGGCCATTGCCGCACGAGAAAAGGAGAGCACGCATGGGTTCCGCCGAGATCGTTCCGTTCCTCGACCTCGTCGCCGACTTCGCCGGCGCAACGAGCGATCTGTTCGGGGCGCTGAGCTTCTTCACCGGTTCCGCCGAAACCGTGAGCGAACTGCTCGGATAGCAGCTGCGGTCGATGTCGAGTGCCGCTGCCGCGTGAGCGGAAGCTGCACTCGACACCACCGGGCGAGGCGGCCGTGACCGCGAGCCCCTCGTTCGGGCGGAAACCCCACTCCGCGCAATTTCCCCCATTTCACTTCTCTCGTTCGTTCCGGCCAGGACCCCTGGTTCCCAATTCTCGCCTTTTCCCGGGCGCTTCACCGCAAATAGGCACGTTCGGCATTCGATGGCCGCTCAGCCTGCCGTTCACAGCGCCGGCAGCAAGCTCCGGCGGCACTCCCCCCGAGAGTCCGTTTCCGAGCGGCATGCCCACCCCCGACGGGTCGGAAGTCGATGCCGGCGGCGATGGCGTGTGTCCTCCTCCGGGCGACTGACGCACGGAAGGCCTTCCGGTCTCGACGGCAGCGGGATCAGACCTGACCATGCATAGGTGCATAGGTGCACAGGTGCGCACATAAAGGATATCTTTGGATCGATTCGACAGTCGAACGATCCCGGAGGTCCCGTGTTGATGAGCGTGCTGCGTCACCGCGAATACCGTCGGCTGTTCACCGCGCAGGTCGTCGCACTGGTCGGCACAGGCCTGCTGACGGTCGCACTCGGACTGCTGGCCTACGACATCGCAGGCAGTCAGGCCGGAGCGGTGCTCGGGACGGCGCTGGCGATCAAGATGGTCGCCTACGTCGCGGTCGCCCCGGTGATCACCGCGGCCACCGACCGGGTGCCGCGGAAGTTGCTCCTCGTGTCCGCGGATGTGGTGCGCGCGGCGATCGCGCTGCTGTTGCCGTTCGTCGAGCAGGTGTGGCAGATCTACCTGCTGCTCTTCCTGCTGCAAGCGGCCTCGGCGACCTTCACCCCGACGTTCCAGTCGGTGATCCCCTCCATCCTCGACGACGAGGACGACTACACCCGCGGCCTCTCCCTCTCCCGCCTCGCATACGACCTCGAATCCCTGCTCAGCCCCGTGCTGGCCGCCGCCCTGCTGACGGTGATCTCCTACAACCTGCTCTTCCTCGGCACCGTCGCCGGATTCGTCGCCTCCGCCGCCCTGGTCGTCTCGACATCCCTGCCGCGCCTGATCCCCGCCGACCGGTCGATCCCGCTCGTCCACCGCATCACCGGCGGTGCACGCGTGATGCTCTCCCGTCCCGTCCTGCGCGGACTGCTGGCGATGAACCTCGCCGTCGCCGCTGCCACCGGCCTCGTCGTCGTCAACACCGTCGTCTACGTCCGAGACCTCCTCGGCGGCACCAACACCGGCGTCGCGCTCGCCCTCGGCTGCTACGGCGGCGGCTCCATGCTCGTCGCCCTCCTCATCCCCAGGCTGCTCACCCGCGTCGACGACCGGACCGTCATGCTGACCGGTGCCGTGATCCTCCCCATCGGGTTGGCCGCGGTCACCGCTGTCCTGGCCATCGACCCGTCACCCGGCGTGGGGTGGGCGGCGCTCACCGTGCTCTGGATCGTGCTCGGCGCCGGAACGTCGATGATCAACACCCCCTCGGCCCGACTGCTTCGAGCCGAGTCGACCCTCGACACACGCGCCTCGGTGTTCACCGCCCAGTTCTCCCTCTCCCACGCGTGTTTCATGCTCACCTACCCGATCGCAGGATGGGTCGGCGCCCAGACCAGCCAATTCACCGCCGCAGCGGTCCTGACCGCGATCGCTACACTCGCAACAACAACAGCAACGCGGGCATGGCCGAAAAGCGTCGGCCTCGCAGTGCCAGAGATGGTGACGGCCGGAAGGTGACAACGATGGCTGCGGACAGCACGAACACCGGCGCCACACCGGCCACCACCGTGGCCAGCCTCACCCACGCCACCGCACCGGATCAGCCGCGCCTCGACGCCGCGACGAGCACCTTCCGGATGCTCTCCGACCCCACCCGCCTGCACATCCTCTGGATCCTCACCGAAACCGACGCCGACGTCACCGCCCTGACCGACGCCTGCGGCGCCTCCCGCACCGCCGTCAGCCAACACCTCGCCAAACTCCGCTTCACCGGTTTGGTCGACACCCGCAAAGACGGCCGCCGCGTCATCTACAGCATCCGCGACGGCCACCTCACCCGCCTCGTCCGCGAGGGCATGAACCACGCCGACCACGTCGTCACCGGCGAACCCCCACACGAATAGCCCCAGACAAACCTCACACCGGTCCGCTCCAACGAACGAGGGACCAACCAAGCCGAGCCCGAAGACCATCATCCTCCGAGCGGCGATCCAGGCTCAGGCAGCAGACTTCGTGATCCGGCCGCACCGACGAGTCGAGCTCCCGTCACCCCGGGATGCCGGATCGCGACGCACCGACCGGCAGGTCCCGCACCCGCCGCGCCGGGTTGCCCGCGTAGAGGCCGTTGGATTCGCAGTCGCGGGTGACGACGGCACCCGCCCCGACGATGCAACCGGGACCGACTGTCACCCCGGGCAGCACGATCGCGCCCGCGCCGATCCAGCTGCCGTCGCCGATGGTGATCGGCCGGTGGAACACCCGGCCCCCGCGCCCGTCCTCCGGACCGATCTCGTGGCTACTGGTGATGAACTTGGCACCGTGCCCGACAGCCACCTGCCGGCCGAGCGTGATCGGCGCGGTCCCGTCGAACAGCACCCCGCGGTTGACGAAGGTCCCCACCCCCATCCGAATGTCCTTGCCACCGAAGTGGCATCCCGCATAGATGCCCGCGCCCCATACCCGCGCACCCGCGGCGAGCAGCAACAGGATCCGCAGCCACACCGGCACGAACGGGGAGGACTGGATGATCGTGATCAGGCGCATCGCGTCACGATAGCCGCGCGCGCTCTACGCTTGACGCCGCAGCGTCCTGCCGAGACATCCCCCGCCGGAGCACAGATTGCCGAGACCCCTGAGGAGATCGTGATGGAACCCGACCCGATTCCCGTCGTGTTCGTGCACGGTCTGTGGATGCACTCGAGCAGCTGGCAGCCGTGGCGCGACCTGTTCGCCGCCCGGGGGTACGTACCGATCACCCCCGGCTGGCCCGGCGACGGCGACACCGTGGCGGCCACCAGGGAGAACCCCGACGAGCTGAACGGGGTCGGGATCGGGGAGGTCGCCCGGCACTATCGGACCGTCGTCGAGGCGATGCCGACACAGCCGATCGTGGTGGGGCACTCGTTCGGCGGGCTGATCGCGCAGAAGCTGCTCGGCGACGGACTGGTGCGCGGCGCGGTCGCGATCGCACCGGCCCAGTTCAAGGGGGTGCTGCGGCTGCCGCGCACGCAGGTGCAGACCGTCCTGCCGATCCTGAGCCGACCGGGCCTGCGGAAGAAGACGTGGTCGCACACGCCGGAGACGTATCACCGCGGGTACGCCAGCGCGGTGCCGCGGGAGGAGTCGGACCACCTGTTCGAGACCTACACCATCCCGGGTCCGGCGCGGCCGCTGTTCCAGGCGGCGCTGGCGAACATCGCGGGCGGCCCCACCAAGGTCGACACCCGCACCGCCCGAGGCCCGCTGCTGCTGGTCGCCGGCGGTGCGGACCGGACCGTTCCCGAGTCACTGGTCCGGTCGCAGTACAACATTCAGCGTCGCAACACCGGTGCCACCGAGTACTCGGTGCTGCCCGACCGGGGGCACTCCCTCACCGCCGACAACGGGTGGCGCGAGGTCGCGGACCTGGCGCTGGACTTCCTCGATCGCCACGATCTCGGGACACGACACGGCTGAGGGCGCGGGCTCCGAGCGGGCGGCGCGGGTTTCGGACGGTCCACGGGCGGTTCGTCCTCGTGACGCTCACGTTTGCGAAGTTCGAGCAGGAACACCGCACTCAAGGTGAGGTAGACGGCGAGCACCACAATCGGAGCGGCGACGAGGGTCAGGGCTGCGAGGAGTTCCATGAGTACACCTCCCTGGGCAGGCGGACGGAGTGTTCTTCGAGCTCACGCAGTTTCGCGGACCGAGATGCCGTCGACCGGACGCCTCGGTCCCTGACCACGGTAGTGAGATCCGTCGCGGCGCCGGTGAAGGGAAGGTGAACTCTCACTGTGACGTCCGGCACGATTGTCGGGCCGCCCGGTGGCAGTCGCTGCGGACGATCACCGAGACAGCGTCCCCGGGATCTCCAGGCGATTCGGCCGCTGTCCAGGTCCTCCAGCGCATCGTCGGATGTCCTCCCGGTGGCGGGAGGGGCGGACCGGGACGGGTACGGATGCGGACCGGGACCGGCCATCCCACCGGACGTGCGAGCCGGGCGGTGGCACCCTCGAACCGTGCCCGCACCTGTCCCCGAGCTCCCAGCCGTCCTGCTCGTCGAGGACGACACCCACCTGACCGACCTACTCGTCGAACTGCTCACCGACGAGGGGTACCGCGTGGAGACCGCAGGGGACGGCCCGACCGGGCTGCACCTGGGCCTCACACGTCGCTACGACGTCGTGGTTCTCGACCGCGGCCTGCCCGGACGTGACGGCATCGAGGTGCTCCGCGCACTCCGGCGACACGGCATCGACACCCCGGTTCTCGTGCTCACCGCCCGGGGCATGCTCCTCGACCGGGTCGAAGGACTCGACGCCGGTGCCGAGGACTACCTCGTCAAGCCGTTCGAGATCCCGGAGCTGCTTGCCCGGCTGCGCGCGCTGCGCCGCCGCCGGTTCGACGCCGCCGAACTGCTGCCGGTCGCGGGGCGACAACTGGAGCCGGCGAGCCGGACGGTGGTCGGCGAGGACGGCAGGGTCGAGCTGTCGGCGAGCGAGTGCGCACTGTTGGTGGTACTCGCCCGGTCGCCCGGCCAGGTGTTCACCCGCGGACAACTGCTCGACGCCGCGTTCGGCGCGGCAGGCACGCCGGGAACCGTCGACACGTACGTGCACTACCTGCGCCGAAAGCTCGGGCGCGACGTGGTGCGCACCGTCCGGGGCGTCGGGTACCGGATCGGCTCCCGTTGACCACCCGTTCGTTCCGTCGCAGGCCCGCCCTCGCTACCCGCCCGGCCGCGGTGATCGGCGACGAACTGCTGCTGCGGCGCGCCGGTCGCGTCGTGTCGCTGCAAGCGGCGGTCGCCCTCGCCCTCGTCCTGATGGTGGTGGGCGTCGTCGCGTTCCTGGTCGACGGCCGCGCCCAGTCCAGACAGGTGGAGTCGCAGTTGCGGTCCGTCGTCGAGACCGCCGAGGACGTCGACGATCCGCCACCGGGAACGGCACTCGCACTCCGCGGCCCGGACGGGGCGACAGCGGTCAGCGCGGGCGCACCGTCCCGGGCCGTGCAGCTCCTCGACGGTCCGCCCGGTTTCGTGGACGTCCGCGACGGCGACCGGGACTATCGCGGGCTCGTCGCCGACATCCACGGCGGACGCGCAGTCGCGCTCGTGGACCTCGAACCGTTCCACGCCGGCCGGGACCGGCTGCTGTCGGCCCTGCTCCTCGCCGAGATCACCGGTATCGCGGCCTCGACGCTGGTCGTGATCCTGTTGTCCCGCAGATCGATTCGACCATTGGCGCAGGCGTTGACGCTGCAGCGCCGATTCGTCGCGGATGCCTCGCACGAACTGCGGGCACCGCTGACCGTCCTGCACACCCGGGCGCAACTGCTCGCCAGGCGGGCGCAACGGATCGAACCGGCCGAGCTCTCGAAGCAGCTCGACGGCATCGTCGACGACACCCGGGCGTTGACCGAACTCGTCGAGGATCTTCTGCTCTCGGCTTCGCTGGACTCCGGTCCGGCCGCCCGCGAGCCGGTCGACGTGGCCGTCCTGTGCGAGCAGATCGGCGAAAGCATGACGGCCCACGCCCGATCCCTCGGAGTCGCAATCGACGTCGAGTCGGATGCCGACCCGGCCTTCGTGTCCGGCTCGCGGCCGGCGCTCCGCCGCGCGGTGCACGGCCTGGTGGACAATGCCGTCACTCACGTCCGGCCGGGTGGACGGGTGATCGTCCGCATCGGGGTCGGCGCCGGACTCGTCCGTATCGCGGTGACCGACACCGGTGTCGGCGTCTCGCCCCAGCAGTTGCCCCGGCTGTTCGCGAGATTCGCGCACGGGCCCGACCAGCCCTCCGGTCGGCGCGCGCACGGGATCGGCCTCGCACTCGTCCGCGAGGTCGCGCAAGCACACGACGGTGAGGTGCTCGTGGATTCCGTCGAGGGACAGGGCTCCACGTTCACCCTCGTCCTGCCCGCGAACTCCCAGCAGACTCCAAGAATCCGGACCTAGTCTGGCGACGGTCACACACACATCCGACGGAGGCGAGTCACAACATGGGGCCCACAACGTTCAACGGCCTGCCGATCCATCCACTGCTCGTGCACTTCGTGGTGGTCCTGGTCCCGCTTTCCGCACTGCTCCTGCTCCTCTCACTGTGTTGGCCGGCAGCCCGGCGGCGTCTCGGGGCCGTCACCCCCGTGGTGGCGTTCGTGACGCTGGTGCTGGTCCCGCTCACCACCCACGCCGGCGAGTGGCTCGAGCACCGGGTCCCCCGCGATCCGCTGGTGCGGATCCACGCCGAACTCGGTGACCAACTCCTGGTCTGGTCGGTCGGCGTCTTCGCTGTCGCGGCGGCATGGTGGGCGCTACATCGGCCGCGGGTACGGCAGTGGTGGAGCGCGCGCACCGGATCGTCGCAGGGGCGGGCATCCCAGATCGTGGCAATCGCACTGACGGTCCTGGGCATCGCCGTGGCCGTCGGATCGGTGGTCCAGGTCTATCGGATCGGCGACAGCGGCGCGACCGCCGTGTGGCACGACCAGGCAAACGAGTCGGCCGCCGCGCCGCGCTGATCGGTCGGCGCCTCGAACGACCTCGGACTCGCCGCGTCAGACGGTGACCGGCTCGCGGCCCCGCCCGACGATGGCCAGCGACATGACGGCCGCGATCGCGCACAGTCCGCCCGCCACGTAGAACGCGGCGTCGTAGCCGCCGAACCGGTCGCGCACCAGGCCCGCGAGGAATGCGACCAGCCCGGCGCCGATCTGGTGCGAGGCGAGCACCCATCCGAACACGATCGGGGCGTCGGCACCGAAATGCTTGCGGCACAGCGCAACCGTAGGCGGGACGGTCGCGACCCAGTCGAGACCGTAGAAGATGACGAAGGCGATCATCGGCGGGTGCACGGTCTCCGCGAACAGGATCGGTAGGAAGATCAGCGAGAGGCCGCGGAGCAGGTAGTAGGCGCCGAGGAGCTTGCGCGAGTCGAAGCGGTCGGTGAACCAGCCGGACGCGATGGTGCCGGCGACGTCGAAGATGCCGATCACCGCGAGCAGGCTCGCGGCGGCCGTGGTTGGCATGCCGTGGTCGTGGGCGGCGGGCACGAAGTGGGTCCCGACGAGCCCGTTGGTGCTCGCACCGCAGATCGCGAATGTCCCGGCGAGGAGCCAGAACACGCGGGTCCTCGCCGCCGCGGCCAGCACCGCGAGCGCGCGGCGCACCGCTCCGCCGGACTGCGCCGCCGGTTCCGGCTCCACGAAGTCGGGGGCGGCGCCGTACGGAACGGTTCCGACGTCCGAGGGGCGATTGCGCAGGAACAGCAGCACCAGGGGCACGACGGCCAGCGCCGCGAACGACACCGTCAGCGCGACCGTCCGCCAGGAGTGGGCCTCGGAGACGGCGGCGAGGACCGGTAGGAACACCAGTTGCCCGGCGGCGCCGCCGGCGGTGAGGATGCCGGTGACCAGGCCACGGCGGGCGACGAACCAGCGGTCGACGACGGTCGCGACGAACGCCAGCGCCATCGATCCGGTGCCGAGCCCGACGAGGACGCCCCACAGCAGGACGAGTTGCCACTGGGTGGTCATGAAGACCGTCAGCCCGCTGCCCGCTGCGACGAGCAGCAGCGCCGCCGACACCACCGCGCGCAGGCCGAACCGCTCCATCAGTGCCGCCGCGAAGGGTGCCGTCAGCCCGTACAGGACCAGGTTGATCGACACCGCCGAGGAGATCGAGGCCCGGGACCAGCCGAAGTCGTCGTGCAGTGGGTCGATCAGGATCGACGGTGCCGCCCGGAACGCCGCCGCACCGACGAGCGCGAGGAACGCGACCGCGGCCACCAGCCAGGCGTAGTGCACTCGCGGGGGCGTACCGGCAGCGGCGGGGCGTACGAGCTCAGAAGTCACGGCGACCAGTCTGCGCGATGGTGACCCTCGCGAACCACTGGCGTGAACGCCAACATGTGAAAGAATCCAGCCATGGTGCATCGGGTGGTGGTTCTCGCGCTGGACGGAGTCGTCCCGTTCGAGCTGGGTATTCCCTCGCGGGTGTTCGGGATGGCCGAGGACAGGGACGGCGCGCCGCTGTACGAGGTGCTCACATGCACCGCGGACGGCGCCCCGGTCCGCACGGAGGTCGACTTCACAGTGTCGGTCGACCACGGCCCGGAGCTGCTGGCGACCGCAGACACCGTGGTGATCCCGGCGACGTACGAACTCGGTGCCACCCGCGACGGCCACCTGCCCGAGCACCTGGAGAAGGCGTTCGGCTTCATCCGCCCGGGCACCCGGTACGTGTCGATCTGCATCGCGTCGTACGTCCTCGCCGCCGCGGGCCTGCTCGACGGGTTGCGGGCCACCACCCACTGGCGGCACGCCGAGCACTTCCAGCGCACCTATCCGCAGGTCCGCGTCGACCCCGACGTCCTGTTCGTCGACGAGGGCCACGTGCTCACCTCGGCCGGCGTCGCAGCGGGCATCGACCTGTGCCTGCACATCGTGCGCCGCGACCACGGGTCGGACGTCGCCACCCGCGTCGCGAAACGCTCCGTCGTGCCGGCGTGGCGGGACGGCGGGCAGGCCCAGTTCATCGAGCGGCCGATCCCGGCACACACCGCGGAATCGACGGCGGCGACGCGGGACTGGGCCCTGCAACGGCTGGACGAGCCGCTGCAACTCTCCCGGCTCGCGCGGCACGCCAACATGAGCGTGCGCACCTTCACCCGGCGGTTCGGCGAGGAGGTGGGAACCACTCCGGCGCAGTGGCTGATCACCCGCCGCGTCGACCGGGCGCGCCAGCTCCTCGAGACGACCGACCTGCCGGTGGACACCATCGCCGCCGACGTCGGCTTCGGCAGCGCCGCCTCCCTGCGACAGCACATGGCAGCACAGCTGGGGGTCCCCCCGTCCGCGTACCGCCGGACCTTCCGCGGGGAGGCCGGCGCGGCCACGACAGCGCCCGCCACCCCGTAGACACCACCCACCCACGCGCCCTGGACGGCGCGTCGCCGAACACCAGGTGAACGCCGGGGAAAGTCGCACTCACGCACGCCGGACCATACCTAGAGTCGGCGCTGGAGCACCCGTACCCATCCCTCCGGGTCGGGTCGCGTCCGCCCCGGTCGACCCGACCCGGATCGGCCGGGGCAGCCCGGCTTCCATCGCCCACCACGTCAAGAGGTGCCGTGATGCACGATCACTTCGACAGTTCGGAACCGAGAATCTGGCCCGGCATGCTCCTTGTCGCCGCGGTCGTCGCCCTCGTCCTCACGCTGCTGATGTACCTCATGCAGTGACCAGCAACCGCTGACCGCACCACCGTCGGCCCGGCGGCGCGTTCATTCGCGCCCCAGCCTATCCAGCAGGTCGATGGCGGCGCGGGCGTACTCGCCGATCCAGCGGTCGTGGATGCGTTTGATCGGCAGGGGTGCGAGCGTCAGGCGTCGCTCCCGCCCCACGCTGCGACCGGTCACCAGTTCGGCGCGCTCGAGCACCTTCAGGTGCTGGAGGACGGTGGTGCGGTCGAGTTCGGGGAATCGCGCGCACAGCTCGCCGGTCGTGCACGACGACTCCCGCAGCACGTCGAGCATCCGCCGCCGCGTCCCGGACGCCAGCGCCTTGAACACCCGGTCGTCGTCCGATTCCTCGCGGCCACCCACAGACATGTTGTAAAATTACAACATGTCTGAGCAGAACACCCTCACCGCACTGACATTCACCGTCTCCGGTCACGTCTCGCGGCCCTGCGCCGAGGTGTACGAGGCCGTCGCCGACCCCGAGCAACTGTCGAAGTACTTCACCACCGGCGGCGCGCGCGGCCGGCTGGAGTCGAACTCCGAGGTCACGTGGGACTTCGCCGACTTCCCCGGCGCCTTCCCCGTCACCGTCGTCGCGGCCGAACCGCCGCGCCGCATCGTCATCGAGTGGGCCGGCACGGCCACCACATCCGACACGGGCAGGACCACCACCACATTCGAGTTCGAACCCGTCGACGACGACACCCGGACCCTGGTCACGATCACCGAGTCGGCGTGGCAACCCACCGAGGAGGGCGCGAAGAGCGCCTTCGGCAACTGCCAGGGCTGGACCGGCATGCTCGCGGCGCTCAAGGTGTGGGTCGAGCACGGAATCAACCTGCGCGACGGCTTCTACAAGTGACTTTCGCGTGCAGGGTCGGCCACCGAACCTCGTTCCCGGCTCTCCATCAGAGCGCGCGTCACGGTGCCTGCGTCGAAGAAGGTGCTGTGCCGCTCCATCTCGCGACGCTGGTATTGCGCATTCACCCGGCGAACGAACAAGTACGTCACGACCAGTCCCGGCGGAAGCAGAAGAACCACAACAATTGCGAGCACGGCGAGAGCACACTCGACAACCACCTCGACGCCCGGACTCGATCGGTGGTTGCTGCCGTCCGCAGTGCCGGCGAGAACCGCGAACACCGCGAAGGCAACTGACCACGTCAACAGCATCGACCAACGGAATCCGTACCGACGCAACGGATAACCCGAGTCCACGAGTGTTCGATACCGCACCCACCACTCACGACACCAGGCCAGCATCGCCGCGCCACCCAACAATCCGCCCCCGACAACCGCCACCCAAGCCGATGCCGTGAATGCCGACTCGAGCGGTAGCCGGAGAACCATGAGCGCCACTGGCACGGTCATCGCCATCAAGAAGACAGCAACGGCCGCCGTCCCGAGTCGGTCGCTCGGCGTTCCGCGCCCGCGACGGATTGCCGATACGGATCGCCACACCACCCACAGCAGTGCCGCGATCAGCAGAACACCACCGATGCTGACGGAAAGCCCGGTGGAAGTGAAACGATCCGTTGCCCTCGCCAGGTACTCCGCCACGCCCGCGGCGGCACCTGAAACTCCACTCAGAAACAAGGCGGACACCACAGCGACGAGTCCGGCACCGGTGAGGACACCTCGACCGGTCCACCGAGAAATCGGGCCCCACCGTAAGACGAGGAGACTGCGCCAGAACTGCGCAATCGCGAACAGTGCACCCAGAAAAGCGCCACACCCGGTGAACTTCGCGACGGTCGTCAGGAGATCCCTGTCCGAGGCGTCGAGCGCCGTACCCACCGTCCACCAGACGACTCCGAGCAATGTCGCACCGAATGCAACCTGCGTCGCGTAATTCCGGATCGCCGCTGATTGCTTGTCGAGACTGAGCCGGCCGAGCCACCAGGCGCCTCGAGCACCGATCTCCAGTTCGTTCAGGAAGCGCTGGAATCGCCACAGACGACTGGCGAGCCGCAGATCGGCGACGTTCTCCACTCGCGCGAACTGACGCCGCACCGCAGTTTCCAGAAAGGCATCGCGCCGAGAATCGAGATCATCGACCATCTCGTCGTCGTCACTCCCGCAGCCCAGAAGACGGATGAGATCGACGATCCCCGAATCCTCATCCTCGTCGGCGGACTGCACCGCTGTCCCGCACATACCGGCCGCGGCGGCGTCCTCGACGGTCGACGTAGGCCTCGCAAAGTACCCTCGGCGGGTCAACTCGACACCGGCAGCACGATGGAGCGTCGGATTCCACGCGGGCGAGCGAAATGCAGCCGCACCGGCAAGCGCAAACGACGCAAGATACATCAGGACGAACAACGAACAGATCCAACCGAACCACAGCCCGATATCCATGCGCGCACCGTAGGCCGCAGCACCGACATCGCCGGACGGCCAGAAGTTGCTTCAAAGCGACCTCGCAGACCACGGATCCGATCGGATTCGTGGACTTGGTGGGCGCGGAGGGTTTCGAACCCCCGACCGCTGGTGTGTAAAACCAGAGCTCTACCACTGAGCTACACGCCCGGAATTCGGCGAACGAGAATTCGTTCGCCGAATTGCACTCAGGAATCTAGCGCGGCGAGCGCTTTCTCCCAAGCTCCCTGGTCACGGGCCTCTCCGGGACCGTTCATCTCGGCGAACCGGATGATTCCCGCCTTGTCGACGACGAAGGTGCCGCGGTTGGGGTAGCCGGCCTTCTCGTTGAACACCCCGTACGCCTGGGTGATCTCCCCGTGCGGCCAGAAGTCGGACAGCAGCGGGAAGGTGTAGCCCTGTTCCGCCGACCAGATCTTGTGGGTGGGCGGCGGGCCGACCGAGATCGCGACGACGGCGGTGTCGTCGTTCTCGAACGTCGGCAGGGTGTCCCGGACGCGGCACAGCTCGCCCTGGCAGGTGCCGGTGAAGGCGAGCGGGTAGAACACGATCAGGACGTTCTTGCGCCCCCGGTAGTCGGAGAGCGACACGTCCTGGTTGTTCTGGTCCTTGAGCGTGAAGTCGGGCGCGACGGTGCCCACGGCCAACGGCATGACGAACTCCTAGGTCTCGACGGTCTGGGGAGCGCCGCGGAGGCGCCGCTCCCCAGGTTCGGCGGTCAGCGCTTGGCGGGACGTGCCTTCGGCTGCACCAGCCGGCTACCGGACCAGGATCCCAGATTGGCGGCGGAGGTCTGCGTCAGCCCCGCGGTCGGTGCCGATTCGGCGATCTCGCTTGGCTCGACGTGCCCGGGCTGACCGGTCTTCGGGGTTAGCACCCACACGAAGCCCTCGTCGGCGAGCGGCCCGATCGCGTCCATCAGCGCGTCGACCAGGTCACCGTCGCCGTCCCGCCACCACAGCAGGACCACGTCGATCACCTCGTCGGAGTCCTCGTCGAGGAGCTCACCGCCGATGGTCTCTTCGACGGCCGCCCGCAGGTCGTCGTCGGTGTCCTCGTCCCAACCCAGTTCCTGTACAGACATGTCTTGGGTGATGCCCAGTTTCTGGACGTAGTTCTGGGCGTCGGCCGCGGCGACCACGGTGGTGTCCTCCTAAGTGTTCGAGCTGAACCTCCAGCTTCCGATCGGTGGTGATCGGTAGTGAAAGCGAACATGCTCGAAGCCTTCCGCGCAAGCGGACCGGGCCGAATCGCGCGAACAAATATTTCGACGGTGGACGAATGAGACTCGCCCGCACCATTGCCGACGCGGTTTGGCAGGATTGGATTCAGATCACCATCATGAACAAACCGTGTTGCCGTCACAGTTGGCGACGCGGATGGATAGGACGCCACACCGAGCGTCCACCGCGATGAGGAGCAAATGTTGTCCGAGCAGACCCAGGACCCGGTATCTCCCCTGGCGCCCAGTCCCACCCCCGGTTCCGACGGCCGTGTGCGCGTCATCCGTGAGGGCGTCGCGTCCTACCTTCCCGACATCGATCCCGACGAGACCGGCGAGTGGATCGAGAGCTTCGACGACCTGTTGGAGCGTTCGGGGCCGACGCGCGCACGCTACCTGATGCTGCGACTGCTCGAGCGCGCCGGCGAAAACCACGTCGCCATCCCCGCCCTGACCTCCACCGACTTCGTCAACACCATTCCCACCGAGAACGAACCCTGGTTCCCCGGTGACGAGGAGGTCGAGCGTCGCTACCGTGCCTGGATCCGGTGGAACGCTGCGATCATGGTGCACCGCGCACAGCGCCCGGGTGTCGGCGTCGGTGGCCACATCTCGACGTACGCGTCTTCGGCGGCTCTGTACGAGGTCGGGTTCAACCACTTCTTCCGTGGCAAGGATCACCCGGGCGGCGGCGACCACATCTTCGTCCAGGGCCACGCCTCGCCCGGCATCTACGCTCGCGCGTTCCTCGAGGGCCGGATCCCGGCCGAGCAGATGGACGGTTTCCGCCAGGAGGCCAGCCACGCCGAGGGCGGCCTGCCGTCGTACCCGCATCCGCGCCTGCTGCCGGACTTCTGGGAATTCCCCACCGTGTCAATGGGTCTGGGCCCGATGAATGCCATCTACCAGGCACGATTCAACCACTACCTGCACGACCGCGGCATCAAGGACACCTCGCAGCAGCACGTGTGGGCGTTCCTCGGCGACGGCGAGATGGACGAGCCCGAGTCGCGTGGCCTGGCGCACGTCGCGGCCACCGAGGGCCTCGACAACCTCACCTTCGTCGTCAACTGCAACCTGCAGCGCCTCGACGGTCCGGTCCGCGGCAACGGCAAGATCATCCAGGAGCTGGAGTCCTTCTTCCGCGGTGCCGGCTGGAACGTGATCAAGGTCGTGTGGGGCCGCGAGTGGGACTCCCTGCTGCACGCCGACAAGGACGGCGCGCTGGTCAACCTGATGAACGTCACCCCGGACGGTGACTACCAGACCTACAAGGCGAACGACGGCGGCTACGTCCGCGAGCACTTCTTCGGCCGCGACCCGCGCACCAAGGAACTGGTCAAGGACCTCACCGACCAGGAGATCTGGAACCTCAAGCGCGGCGGCCACGACTACCGCAAGATCCATGCCGCCTACGCCGCGGCGATGGCGCACAAGGGCCAGCCGACGGTGATCCTGGCGCACACCATCAAGGGCTACACCCTCGGCAAGCACTTCGAGGGCCGCAACGCCACGCACCAGATGAAGAAGCTCACCCTGGACGATCTCAAGGCGTTCCGCGACCTGCAGCGGATCCCGATCTCCGATGCGGAACTGGAGAAGGATCCCTACCTGCCGCCGTACTACCACCCCGGGCCGGACGCCCCGGAGATCCAGTACATGCTCGACCGCCGCAAGCAGCTCGGCGGGTTCCTGCCGTCGCGACGCACCGACGCCGCGCCGCTGCAGGTGCCGGACATCTCCGCCCTCGACCCGATCCGCAAGGGCTCGGGCAAGCAGGAGGTCGCGACCACGATGGCGCTGGTGCGCGTCATCAAGGAACTGTTGCGCGACAAGGAGATCGGCAAGCGGATCGTGCCGATCATCCCCGACGAGGCCCGCACGTTCGGCATGGACTCGTGGTTCCCGTCGCTGAAGATCTACAACCGCAACGGTCAGCTGTACACCTCCGTCGACGCCGAACTGATGTTGGCGTACAAGGAGTCCAGCGTCGGCCAGATCCTGCACGAGGGCATCAACGAGGCGGGCTCGACGGCGTCGTTCACCGCGGTCGGCACCTCCTACGCCACCCACGGCGAGCCGATGATCCCGCTGTACATCTTCTATTCGATGTTCGGGTTCCAGCGCACCGGCGACGGGTTGTGGGCTGCGGCCGACCAGATGGCCCGCGGCTTCGTGCTCGGCGCCACCGCCGGCCGCACCACCCTCACCGGTGAGGGCCTGCAGCACGCGGACGGGCACTCGCTGCTGCTGGCGTCGACGAACCCCGCCGCGGTCACCTACGACCCGGCGTTCTCCTACGAGATCGCCCACATCGTCCGGGACGGTATCCGGCGGATGTACGGCGGTACCGAAGGCGAGGCCGGGTTCGGCGGCGAGAACATCTTCTACTACCTGACGATCTACAACGAGCCGTACGTGCAGCCGGCGGAGCCCGAGAACCTCGACGTCGAGGGCCTGCTCAAGGGCATCTACCTGTACCACCGCGGCACGGGACTCGGCCCGAAGGCGCAGATTCTGGTGTCCGGTGTTGCGATGCCGGAGGGCCTGCGGGCCGCGCAGCTGCTGGCCGACGACTGGGGTGTGTCGGCCGACGTGTGGTCGGTGACCTCGTGGGGCGAGCTGCGCCGTGAGGGCATCGAGTGCGACCGGCAGGCGCTGCACAACCCGGACGTCGCTCCCCCGCTGCCGTACGTGGCCACCGCCCTCTCCGGCGCGGAGGGCCCGTTCGTCGCGGCCTCCGACTGGATGCGCTCGGTTCCGGACCAGATCCGGCAGTGGGTGCCCGGCGACTACACCACCCTCGGCACCGACGGGTTCGGCTTCTCCGACACCCGCACGGCGGCGCGACGTTTCTTCAACGTCGACGCCGAGTCGATTGCGGTCGCGGTGCTGGCCGGTCTCGCCCGCGCGGGCAAGGTCGAGCACAACACCCCGGCGGCGGCCGCCCGGCAGTACCGGATCGACGACGTGCTCGCCGCACCGACGTCGATGAAGGATCCGGGCAGCGCCTAGATCCCCGGCACCCCCGGCCAGCGCCCCGGCACCGACTCGGTGCCGGGGCGTTCGCCGTCCCGACCCTCACCGGGTCGCCGCACCCGTGCATCGCGCCCGGACCTGCGCCGTGGCGTAGGTTTCGGAGTCATGGGTGCACAGGAATCCGGCGAGCCCGGGTCCGGAGAATCAGGAGCCGGAGAGTCGGGAGCCGCGACCACGCCCCGTGTCGAGGGGGCGGATGCGTCGGCACCGGCCGGCGCCCCGCGTGGCACGGACCCGACGTCGCCGCCACCGATGATTCCGACCCCCTTCGCCCACCGGCGTGAACCGCGGGCGCCGCTGCCGGACGCACTGCTGCGCCGGGTGAAGCAGTTCTCGGGCCGGCTCTCCACCGAGGCGGTCTCGTCGATGCAGACGCAGTTGCCGTTCTTCGCCGACCTGGACGCGGACCAGCGCGCCAGCGTCCAGCTGCTGGTGCAGACCGCCATCGTCAACTTCCTCGAGTGGCTGCGGAACCCGGAGGACAGCGACGTCCGGTTCAGCCTCGATGCCTTCCAGGTGATCCCCCAGGACCTGGCCCGGCGCCTGACGCTGCGTCAGACGGTCGACATGGTGCGGGTGGCGATGGAGTTCTTCGAGCAGTGGCTGCCCGCGCTCGCCCGCAACGACCAGCAGCTGATCGCGTTGACCGAGGCGGTGCTGAGGTACGGGCGCGAGCTCGGATTCACGGCGGCATCGGTGTATGCCAGCGCCGCCGAGTCGCGCGGCGCCTGGGACACCCGGCTCGAGGCACTGGTGGTGGATGCAGTGGTGCGCGGCGACAGCGGACCCGACATGCTCTCCCGCGCCGCGACGCTGAACTGGGACGCCAACGCGCCGGCCACCGTCCTGGTCGGCACCCCGCCGCCGGACCAGGGCGTCTCGGTGGTCGGCACGGTGCACACCATCGCGCAGCGGCACGGCCGCGCCGCGTTGGCGGTGGTCCAGGGGTCGCGCCTGGTCGCCGTGGTCTCCGGCGACGTGAAGGCGTCGCCGGAGAATCGACCGTTCCTGACCGATCTGCTGGCCGCGTTCTCCCCCGACCCGGTGGTGATCGGCCCGACGACCGGAACCCTGAGCACCGCCCACTTCAGCGCCGTCGAGGCGCTGGCCGGCATGGACGCCGTGACGGGCTGGCGGGGAGCGCCCCGGCCGGTGCACGCGGGTGAGCTGCTCCCCGAACGCGCGCTACTCGGGGACCGCGCCGCCCTCGACGCCCTCAACGACCAGTTGGTGCGTCCCCTCGCCGCGGCGGGGTCCGCGCTGACTGACACCCTCGACACCTATCTGGACTGCGGTGCCGCCGTGGAGACGTGCGCCCGTCAACTGTTCGTCCATCCAAATACTGTGCGGTATCGCCTGAAGAAAATCGCCGAGATCACCCGGCGCGATCCGACCAACCCGCGGGACGCGTACGTACTCCGAATCGCAGCAACAGTAGGAAGGCTGACACGAACCAATCACGAACCCTCCCGTTTAGCCACTTCGGTAACATCAGCAACAGATCACGGGTTCAGGGTGTAACGCACAACGATTGAAGTACGATGCTCACTCCCGACAAGCTGTTTTGTTGGAACCCTACAAAACACTTGTCCAAGGTTCATCGCCAACAACACCCCGCGGAACCCGGCGATCGGTGTTCCCTTATTCCTGTGATTGCGTTGCTCGCCCCGGGTCAGGGGTCCCAAACCCCCGGCATGCTCAGCCCCTGGCTGGAGCTGCCGGGTACCGCCGATCGCATTGCGATCTGGTCCAAGGCCGCCGGCCTGGACCTCGGCCGGCTCGGCACCACCGCGACCGCGGAGGAGATCACCGACACGGCCGTCACCCAGCCGCTCGTCGTGGCGTCCGCGCTGCTGGCATTCGAGGAACTCGAACGCCGCGGTCAGGTTCCGGCCGACCTCGTGGCAGCGGGCCACTCCGTCGGTGAGCTCGCCGCCGCCGCCATCGCCGGCGTCATCTCCGCGGACGACGCGGTCGCGCTCGCCGCACTGCGCGGCTCCGAGATGGCGAAGGCGTGCGCGCTGGAACCGACCGGCATGTCCGCGGTCCTCGGTGGCGACGAGGACGCGGTCCTCGCCCGGCTCGCCGAGCTCGACCTCGAACCGGCCAACCGCAACGCCGCCGGTCAGATCGTCGCCGCCGGCCTGCTCAGCAAGCTCGAGGAACTGGCCGCGAACCCGCCGGAGAAGGCTCGCGTCCGCGCACTGCCCGTGGCCGGCGCATTCCACACCAGGTTCATGGGCCCCGCCCAGGACGCGGTCACCGAGGCGGCATCGCAGATCGCGCCGCAGGAGCCGACGCGCACCCTGCTGTCCAACGCCGACGGTCAGCCGGTCGCCTCCGGCGCCGACGCCCTGACCAAGCTGGCCGCGCAGGTCACCCGGCCCGTCCGGTGGGATCTGTGCAGCGCATACCTCCGCGGCGCCGAAGTGGCCGCGGTCGTCGAACTCCCGCCGGCCGGCACGCTGGTGGGCATCGCCAAGCGCGAAATGAAGGGCACCCCCACGCTCGCCCTGAAGACCCCCGCCGATCTGGACGCCATCGCCCAACTCGGCTGAACCGAACACGGCCCCACGCCGTGACTCGAATGAACACACACACTTGCAGCACTCGACCGATCCGAGGACCGGTCGAACGCAGGACCCGAAAATAACACCATCAAGAAGGGAGCCACCCAGTGGCCACCAGCCAGGAAGAAATCATCGCCGGTCTCGCCGAGATCATCGAGGAAGTCACCGGCATCGAGCCGTCCGAGGTGACCATCGAGAAGTCCTTCGTCGACGACCTCGACATCGACTCGCTCTCCATGGTCGAGATCGCCGTGCAGACCGAGGACAAGTACGGCGTGAAGATCCCCGACGAGGATCTCGCCAGCCTGCGCACCGTCGGTGACGCCGTCACGTACATCCAGAAGCTCGAGGCCGAGGGCGTCCAGACCGGCTCCACCGACAGCGAGTGAGCCTCGACGTGTCTTCCACATCTCCGCGGACGTTGCCCAACGTCGTCGTCACCAGTCTCGCGGCTACGACGTCACTCGCAGGTGACGTGGATGCCACGTGGAAGTCCCTCCTCGCCGGTGAGAGCGGCATCGGCACGCTGACCGGTTTCGTCGACGAGTTCGACCTCCCGGTCCGGATCGGTGGCAAGCTCAAGGTCAGCCCCAACGAGTCGCTCTCCCGGGTCGAGGTCCGGCGGATGAGCTTCGCCGAGCGCCTCGCCCTGACGCTGGGCCGCACGGTGTGGGAGAACGCCGGCAGCCCGGAGGTCGACAAGGACCGCCTCGGTGTCGTGATCGGCACCGGCCTCGGCGGCGGCGAATCGCTCATCGACGCGGTCGACAAGCTGCGGGAGGGCGGGTACCGCAAGGTGTCCCCGTTCGCCGTGCAGATGGTGATGCCGAACGGTCCGTCCGCGACCGTCGGACTCGAACTCGGCGCTCGCGCCGGTGTGATCACGCCCGTCTCCGCCTGCTCGTCGGGTTCGGAGGCCATCGCGCATGCGTACCGGATGATCGCGCTCGGTGACGCCGACATCGTCGTCGCCGGTGGTGTCGAGGGAGAACTCGACGCGGTCGCCACGGCGAGCTTCGCGATGATGCGGGCCTTGAGCACGCGCAACGACGACCCGACGGGTGCGTCGCGGCCGTTCGACAAGGACCGCGACGGATTCGTCTTCGGCGAGGCCGGAGCGATGATGGTCCTCGAGACGGAGGAGCACGCGAAGGCGCGCGGTGCCACCATCCACGCACGACTGCTGGGTGCGGGCATCACCTCGGACGGCTACCACATCGTGGCGCCGCACCCCGAGGGCACCGGAGCGGCGCGGGCGATGACCCGGGCCATCGAAACCGCGGGACTGGCGAAGTCGGACATCTCGTTCGTCAACGCGCACGCCACCGCGACCCCGATCGGCGACACCGCCGAGGCGAAGGCCATCAACGCCGCGGTCGGCAACCACGCCGCGGTGTACGCACCGAAGTCCGCGCTCGGGCACTCGATCGGCGCCGTCGGTGCGCTCGAATCGGTGCTCACGGTCCTGAGTGTGCGTGACGGGGTCATTCCCCCCACGCTCAATCTCGACAATCAGGATCCAGAGATCGACCTGGACGTCGTCAAGGGGGAATCCCGCGCCGGCCAGATCGATTTCGCCATCAACAACTCGTTCGGATTCGGTGGGCACAACGTTGCGCTCGCCTTCGGCCGCGCCTGACGGGTCGGCTCGCAGTTCGACAGGTGAGGGGCCCGGAAGCCGGGCCCCTCACCTCCCCACAGTCAGCGGCTCGCTATGAAGGAGGACCGGCGATGACCATTCTGGATCCAGTCACCAGACCCGATTCGCAGCTCGACCCTCGCGATCCCCTCGCCCGGCTCGAGAAACTGTTCGACGCCGGGACCACCACGACGCTTCATCCCCGCGACAAGTCCGGCGTCCTCGCCGCGTCCGGCGAGATCGACGGCGTCCGCACCATCGCCTACTGCTCCGACGCCACCGTGATGGGCGGCGCCATGGGAGTGGAGGGCTGCAAACACATCGTCGCGGCGATCGACGCCGCGATCGAGGAGCAGGTCCCGATCGTCGGGGTCTGGCATTCGGGCGGGGCCCGGCTGGCGGAGGGCGTCGAAGCCCTGCACGCCGTCGGCCTCGTGTTCGAAGCCATGGTCCGCGCGTCCGGCCTGATCCCCCAGATTTCCGTCGTCCTCGGCTTCGCCGCCGGTGGGGCCGCCTACGGTCCGGCGCTGACCGACGTCGTCATCATGGCGCCCGAGGGCCGCGTGTTCGTCACCGGACCCGACGTGGTGCGTTCGGTGACCGGCGAGCAGGTCGACATGGAGTCGCTCGGCGGCCCCGCGACGCACACCAAGAAGTCCGGTGTCGCGCACATCGCCGCTCACGACGAACTCGACGCGCTGCACCGCGCCCGCCGGCTGGTGTCGATGATCGCCGATCAGGGCGAGTTCGACGTGGACGCCGCCCGCCGCGGCGACACCGACCTCCGGGCCCTGATGCCCGAGTCGGCCAAGCGCGCCTACGACGTCCGTCCGATCGTGCACGAACTGCTCGACAACGTGGACGGCGAGTCCAGCCTCGAAGAGCTGCAAGGCAACTGGGCGCGCAGCATCGTCACCGGCATCGGCCGGCTCGGTGGCCGCACCGTCGGCGTCATCGCGAACAACCCGCTGCGACTGGGCGGCTGCCTGAACTCCGAGAGCGCGGAGAAGGCGGCCCGGTTCGTGCGGCTGTGCGACGCGTTCGGCATCCCGCTCGTCGTCATCGTCGACGTCCCCGGTTACCTGCCGGGCGTCAGCCAGGAATGGGAGGGTGTGGTGCGCCGCGGCGCGAAGCTGCTGCACGCCTTCGCCGAGGCCACCGTTCCCCGCGTCACCCTGGTGACCCGGAAGATCTACGGCGGTGCCTACATCGCGATGAACTCCCGGGCCCTCGGCGCCACCGCGGTGTACGCGTGGCCGGAGGCCGAGGTCGCCGTGATGGGCGCAAAGGCCGCGGTCGGGATCCTGCACAAGCGGGCCCTGGCGGCTGCCCCCGAGGAGGAGCGCGAGGCGCTGCACGACCGCCTGGCCGCCGAGCACGAGGCGATCGCCGGCGGCGTCGGGCGAGCGATGTCCATCGGCGTCGTCGACGAACTGATCGAGCCCGCGCAGACCCGCAGTCTGCTCACCACGGCGCTCGCCGCCGCCCCCGCCCGCCGCGGTCGGCACAAGAACATCCCGCTGTGATCCGCCGCGACATGTGAACGGACGAGGGCCCCGACCGCAACGGTCGGGGCCCTCGTCGTCTCGTGCCGGTGGTTCACCGGCGGGTGGGTGTCAGACCGCGCGGACGCCGGTCGCCTGCGGGCCCTTGGCGCCCTGGGAGATCTCGAACTCCACGCGCTGGTTCTCCTCGAGGTTCCGGAATCCGGAACCGGTGATCTCGGAGTAGTGCACGAACACGTCCGGGCCCCCGTTGTCCTGCGCGATGAAGCCGAAACCCTTCTCCGCGTTGAACCACTTGACTGTTCCCTGAGTCATGGAAACTCCTTTTCAGGGCTGGTCGGACCGCACCTTGCGGACCGGGCCGGTTTTCAGACGCAACGCGCGTCTCCAGACACTGAACGGGATTTCTCAGGTACCTGAAGGGCTGCACGGCGCCCGCAACACTGTTTCCTTGCGAGCGTGCAGTTGGTACACAAACACACAAAAACTACGGCCGACTGCTTCAACGCACCGGCACCCGTAATGATTCCCCGGTGCGTCTAGCCGACGTCGCGGCGCAGCCAGGTGACCTCGGCGCCCTCGCTGCCACTGCGGTAGGGCTCGAGTTCGGTGTCCCACTCCGAGCCGAGGGCATGCTGCAGTTCGACCGCGAGCGTGTCGGTGCCGCCGTGCTGGGCGATCAGGGACCGCAACCGCATCTCCCCGACGATCACGTCCCCGTTGGCGCTCATCGAGCCCCGCCACAGGCCGAGGCCCGGTGCGTGGCAGTACCGCTCGCCGTCCACGCCCTCGCTGGCCTCCTCGGTGACCTCGAAGCGCAGCATCGGCCAGGCGCGCAGTGCATGGACGAGCCGGGCCGCCGTGCCGACCGGACCCATCCAGTCGGTGCTGGCCCGCAACTGGCCGGGCGAGGCGGGTTGGGAGGTCCATTTCAGGTTGGCTCGGCAGTCGAGGGTTGCGGCGAGGGCCCATTCGATGTGCGGGCACAGCGCCGCGGGCGACGAGTGCACGTGAAGCACACCGTTCGTCGCGTCGACGAACTCATCCCATTCGCGCACAGGGCACCTCCAGCTTCGACGAGGGTCGTCTTCCCCAACGGCCTCTGTCGTCGCGGTCGTGCCACGGCGCGGTAACAGTGTGCCCCCAGTGGCCAGTGGTACGCCAGTTGAAACCAGAATCCGTCGCGGCGGGATCGTTCAGTGCGTGCCGAACTCGGCGACGACGGCGTCGCTCACCGGAGGCCACGCCTCCTTCGCCCAGTCGCCGAAGGCCCGGTCGGACAGTGCCACACAGGCCAGTGAACGTGCCGGATCGACCCACAGGAACGTGCCGGACTGCCCGAAATGACCGTAGGTGGCAGCCGAGTTCGTGGTCCCGGTCCAGTGCGGTGACTTCTCGGCGCGGATCTCGAAACCCAGGCCCCAGTCGTTGGGTCGCTGCATCCCGTAGCCGGGCAGGAGGCCGCGCAGTCCCGGGTACTGGACCGTGGTCGCCTCGGCCAGGGTCGGCACCGACAGGAGCCGCGGCCGCAGCAACTCCAGCGCGAAGCGGGTCAGGTCCGCGGTGGTGGCGCGGGCGCCGTGCCCGGCCGATCCCTCCAGTGCGGTGTCGGTCATACCGAGAGGCTCGAACACCGCCTGGCGCAGGTACTCCGGGAACGCGATCGCCGTCTCGGCCTCGACCAGTTCGGCGAGAACCTCGAACCCGGCGCTCGAGTAGATGCGCTTGGCCCCGGGGGGCGCCTGCACGGTCCGGTCGCCGAACGCGAGACCCGAGGTGTGCGCGAGCAGGTGTCGCACGGTCGCGTCGGGCGGGCCGGCGGGCTGGTCCAATTCGACCGCACCTTCCTCTACCGCGACGAGCACCCCGTAGGCGACGAGCGGCTTGGTCACCGACGCCAACGCGAACACCCGGTCCTGCTCCCCCGCCGTGGCGAGCACCCCGTCCGGGCCGATCGCCGCGGCAGCGGCGTGGTCGACGGGCCAGGTGTCGATCGCGGCGAGACTGTGCATCCCGTCAGCCTACGAGGAGGGGTCCCGGACGCGACGACGCCGGGTCGCCCGCGGTGGGCGGCCCGGCGTCGGGTGGTGCAGCGATGTCAGTGTCGCGGAGAGCTCGGTGTTGCGGGGACGTCAGTGGTCGGCGTCGGTGTACTTGATGACGCCGCGCAGGTTCTTGCCGTCCAGCATGTCCTGGTAGCCGTCGTTGATCTGTTCGAGGCTGTAGGTGTTGGAGATCATGTCCTGCAGGTTCAGCTGACCCGACTTGTACAGGTCGAGGAGCATCGGGATCTCGTGGCGCGGGTTGGCACCACCGAAGACGTTGCCCTTGAGGGTCTTCTGCAGCATCGCGAAGAGGAAGAGGTTCATCTTCACGTCCATGTCGGACATGTTGCCCATCGACGTCACGACACAGGTGCCGGCCTTGGCGGTCAGCGTCAGCGCCGGGTCGACCATAGCGCCGTCCATCTCGCCCATGGTGAGGATGACCTTGTCGCACATCTTGCCCCAGGTCAGTTCCATGACCGGGACGATGGCCTCTTCGAGGCTGGCGTAGGCGTGGGTGGCACCGAACTTGAGGGCCCGCTCGCGCTTGGACGCGACCGGGTCGATGGCGATGACATTGCGCGCACCCGAGACCACCGCGCCCTGCAGCGCGGCCATGCCGACGCCGCCGACACCGACGATCGCGACGGAGTCGCCGGGGCGAACCTGCGCGACGTTGGTCGCCGAGCCCCAACCGGTCGTGACGCCGCAGCCGACGAGCGCGGCAACCTCGAACGGGACGTGCTCGTCGATCTTGACCGCGGAGTACTCGTGCACGGTCATGTACGGCGAGAAGGTGCCGAGGAGCGACATCGGGATGACGTTCTGGCCGCGGGCCTGGATGCGGTACGAACCGTCGGAGATGGACTGGCCGGTCAGCAGACCCATGCCAAGGTCGCAGAGGTTCGAGTGACCCTGCGTACACGGATCACAGGTGCCGCAGGCGGGGATGAAGGACAGGACGACGTGGTCGCCTTCCTTCAGCCGCTTGACGTTCGGGCCGACCTTGGTGACGACGCCGGCGCCCTCGTGCCCGCCGAGCACCGGGAAGGACGGCATCGGCGTGGCGCCGGTGACGAGGTGGTAGTCGGAGTGGCACATACCGGCCGCCTCCATACGGATCTGGACTTCGCCCTCTCGGGGATCACCCAGCTCGATCTCCTCGACCGACCACGGCTCGTTGAGACCCCACAGCAGCGCGCCCTTTGTCTTCATTTCGTTCCGGCCTTTCGTCCACGTCAACTACAGGTGATCGAGGTGACGGTGATCACAAGCGCACACGATAGCCCGAAAATCGGCGTTTTGGAACACGTTCTAGAAGAATTCCGTAACAGGCTCTAACGTAGAGGCGTATCGCCAGGTCGGAAGCGGTTACCGGCCGGTCATGTCAGCGTGTCGACGACGCCTCGCGCGGGTGCTCGAAGACCAGGTACCGAGTCCGTCAGCCGTGCACGTCGTGCAGATGATGGACCGGGTCGTGGAGGAAGTACACCGCCAGGGTCGACCGCGACGTCAGGGCGGGCGAGCACCGCAGGCCAGCGCTCGGCATTGGCACGGACCAGCTCCGGCAACCGACCGAACTCGACCGCGGACGGGTCGAATCCGCAGTCGGGGCAGGGTCGTTCGACGACCCAGGTCCAGTTCTTGGTGTCCGGAGCGATCGCCATGCGCCCACCCTACGCAGGTGTGCATTCACCGCAAGGACGGTCGGCGAACGCCCCGATCGCCGAATACGAGGCGGTACACGGCAGGTGACAGCCGGGGTGTCCGCTCCCCTCGAACGGACACCCCAACTGTCGGTCAGGGGCGGCGAACCGCCCGTGGTCAGAGATCGACGGTGAAGCTGTTCACCACCCGATCGGCGGCGGCGACGTCCGCCTCGCTGTTCGCCTGGACCGCCACCAGCGCGAGATAGCGGCCGCTGTCCGCCTGCGCCGCCACGAAGATGTACTTCGCCTTCTCCGGTCCGCAGTTCTCCCAGGCCTCGAAGCGGCCGGTGTGCAGGGCGTCGCTGTAGTCCATCCGTCCCCGGGACACGCAGCCGGCCGCCGGCAGGTCCTTGCCCGCCATGTTCAGCAGATCCTCCGGCGTGGAGTTCGCGACCGCCTCCTCGGACCCGAGCACCGTGGCGCCGACCGCCCCCCAGCCGTTCTTGTACTGGTCGAGATTCGAGCTGGCCTCCACCCCGAAGTAGGAGTTGCCCTTGTCGTCCACGAACTGTGTTCCGTCGACCTGGGACCACGACTCGGGCACCTGCACACTGACGACACCGGAATCGTCGGTCACCGTGGTGAACCCGGCGGCGGTCGCCTGAGCGGTCGGCGCCCCGGCGCCCCCGACCAGTCCGGAGCTGACCGTGGTGGTCGCCTCCAGCGGGTCGCCGTTGAACTGGCCGCGCAGGTAGGTGTCGGTGGCCGGCCGGTAGACCTCCACGGACAGGGTGGCGTCCTGGCCGTGGGTTTCGACGACGTTGCAGTACTCGGAGAGAGTTCCGTCGGCGCCGAGGGCGACGCCCTCCATATTGGTGAGGAGGTCGCCCGGTTCCACGCCGGCCTTGTCGGCGGACGATCCCGACGCCACCGAGTTGACCCAGATGCCCAGCCCCTCACCGTCGTCGGAGGTCACGGCTTCCCCGTTGATGCCGAGACTGAGCACGTTCTTCCCGTCCCGGAGGTCGTCGACGATCCGGCGCACCTCGTCGCGATGGATCGCGAAGTTGGTGTCGTGCTGCTCGTCGCCCGCATAGTTGACGCCGACGAGGCGACCGTCCGGATCGACGAGTGGTCCACCGGAATTGCCGCTGCGGATCCGGGCGTCGTGCTCGATGACGTGCTCCAGCGACGCCCACGGTGTGTCGGCGGGGGTGTCCGCCTTCGACACGATGCCCTTCGTCATCGTGAATGTCGGATCTCCGAGCGGGTACCCCGCCGCGTACACCTCGTCTGCGGTGGCGACGTCGTCCTCACGAATCCCGATGTACGGCAGGTCGTTTCCGTCGATCTTCACGACGGCCAGGTCGAGGCACTCGGAGGATCCCTTGACCTGGGCGTTGAGCGTCTTGCTCTGGTCGCCGCCCCGCCACACCTTCAGCGTGCCCGCGCCGGTGACCACGTGGTTGTTCGTCAGCGCGTAGCCGTCCGAGGAGATCAGGAAGCCCGATCCGCGTCCGGCCGCCTCGTAGGCACCCTCCTGCGGGGAGACGAAGGTGCCGACCGCCTCGAGTTGGATGGTCGCGGACTGCAGGTCTTCGAACCCGACGCCACCGTCGGCGGCATCGGCGCCGCCCATCGAGAAGGAGAACGAGCAGGAGGACAGCAGCAGCGCGCCGGCCACGAGCCCGGCCGAGGCGCCGACACGCGCTCGGCGTGGGAGTCGGCGGTGGGAAATGTGTTTCATGGTGCTCCTGTGGAGAAAGCGCGGGCGGCGCGGGAAGGTCAGGTGAGCTCGCCCACGGCGGTGACGCAGGGGGTGTCGGTCAGCCTGCCGGGACCGGGTGTCCCGAGGACAGAGTCAGCAGTCCTGATGTCGCGGGAACCATTTCGGCCCACGGGCCGGGACCGGCTCCAGGCCGGACGTTGCGGCGGCTGAATTCGTCACCGGCTCAGCGTTCGCGATCCGGCACGGTGGGGCCATCCCAGGTTTCTGGGGAGTTCCCCGGCCGGGAATCTGGGGGGGGGTGAGGCGCGGCCGACAGCCGACCCCCTGCGGGCACGGTATCGCGGCAACGACGAGCCGCGGGGCCACTTCGGGCAACGAGGCGGCCGGTCGCGACACCGACATCGCACGCGTCGGCCCTCCGGTTCGAGGCAGCAGTGCGTCCGTCGCCTGCCGTGCGGGAAGCAGGCCACGCGCACGGCAAAGGCAGGTATGTCACCAGGTATTTCCACGCATGCCCCCAGGCGCCGCGCGACCGAAGATGTGCTCTGCCGCACATGTTCAAGCTGGTAGGTGAAGCTCCCGGCATCGCTCGCCGTCCAGTCGGACCGCGCGGACCCTTTGCATCAGCTCCAAAGGAAGGTGCCCGCACCGATGAAGAATCATCTGCTCACCTGCAACGACTATGTCACCGCAGTATTCTCCCGCGACTTCGTTACAGAGGGATTCGTGGACGACACCGTCGAGCGCATCCACCGGGGTGAGATCGGCGACTGGATTCACGCCCTGGCTCGGTCGGGTCTGTTCCCCAACTATGTCGTGGCCTATGCCGCGCACGCCTGGCGTCACAACCCGCGTTGCCTGCTGGACGCTCTGCTCGGGGATGCCGACGAAGTGACCGTCAAACGCTACGACGCCGCCTGGGAGGCACTGAACCGAACTGCGCAATTCCGCTCGACCGCCGCCGCCAACGAGTAGTCGTTCACTCACGCGTTCGTACGGTCCCGCTGCAGATCGATCCACCCGGAAGTCTCAATCACTTGTGTGGGGCGGGCGGGGCTCGAACCCGCGACCAATGGATTATGAGTCCACGGCTCTAACCGACTGAGCTACCGCCCCATCCGCCCGCTTGCGGGCGCACCGAATGCTACCGGTGCACCCCCGACGGACCCGCAGCGGGCGGATGTCCAGGTGAGGTGTCGCCCTGTCGACTACGCCATCGCCATCACGAGCAGGACGGCCGATGCGACGACCGCGACCGCGGTGAGCATCGCCAGCACGAACCGCGCCCGCGCCACCCGCTCGTCGGCATCGCGCGGTGCCAGCAGATGTGTGTTGGACAGAGTTCGCGAATTCTGCATCTTCTTCCTCGCCCTTCGTCGACAATGCGAGCGTTCCACCCTCGACACGGCGACAACAGGGGCGAAGGTCCCTGATCGCTCCCGAGGCCGGCATGAGTTGAGTCACGTCCGGCCCCGGGGCGACGCCGCGGACGACGAAGGTCCCCGACCTGCGTACACAGGTCGGGGACCTTTGCCGTTTCCCGTACGCCGCACGGAAACGAAAAAACCCCTCCACATGCGCGAAGCAGATGGAGGGGTTTTCGCGGCTCCCCCGGCTGGACTCGAACCAGCAACCGTTCGATCAGCAGTCCGGCCCGGCAGGCCCATGGAAGCCGGTGGAGAACGACGACCAGCCAGAACAGATCGGTCGGTGCGCCACGACCCGTCACCACCGAAGACGCGCTCGCCTTCGGCTACTACGATCCCAGCGAGGGACAGTCAACCGAGGACGTCAAGTTCGTCAATACGGGATCTGTTCCCCCGCCGGACCAGCTGCTCCCCCCACCGATTGTTCTGCGGCCGCGGCCCATGCGCGAGGGAAGCGTCGTGGCCGTTGATTCAATGCTATTGAAGGACAACGGAATGCGTCGTCAGACTGCATTTCGGGAGTGATCGAGTGAGCTCACCCATACGGTGACACGCGACGCCATCCTCCCCCGACGTCAGGTGGCGCCACCCCGGCCGGTCGCGCCTGTCTTGGCGGCCGGCCTGGGTCACGTCACCAACCCGTTTCGCCCACTGGTCCCGCAGGGGATCTGCCCCGCTGCACGGCGGCCGTCGCACGATCGCACCACACTCGCGGCAGTGGCCGGCGAGGCGCTCATCCGGACCGCACGAGAGGAATGCCTGTACGCTCGTGTGTGTCGGTCGCCCTACGAACTGGAATTGACATATCTCCGGTCTGCGCCGATTGGAACATCACCGGCCGATTCGCGGCCCCAAGGAGAGTCGCAATGACTCGACCGCACATCCCCTCGCATTTCGACATGGGTGCACACGCGCCAACGCCGGGAAACCGGCGACCGTTCGTACACCCGACACGGACGCCCCGGTTGCTGCTCACCCAACGATCGGATCATCCCGCTCCGGTCGATGGAGTCTGGTGCCCATGGACGACGAACCTGAAAAGCGAACTCCACGACCTGGCCACCGCGCTCACACTGCGAATCGGACCGATCTCGCGCGTCACGTTCGACTGGAACGCAGTGAGTTCCAATCAACACCGTGTCGATGATGCAGACGACATCCAGGTGACAGGCCCGCTACCTGACCAACCCGCGAATGTCATGTACGTATTCGGAGAGAACGGAAACCGAATGGTCCTTGTGGTGATCGCCGCCGGCATGACCGCGGAACACGGCTATGACCTGATGCGCGACATCATTCGGAACCAGTAGGTCAGCCACCGAACGAGCGCGGCAGTGACGGGTGCCGAGGGGTGCCACGCGCCACCGGTCGCGCCGATGAGGACACAACCCGGGCCGAGCAGGTGGCGTTTGTGCATGGATTCGGCGCCGGTTCAGAGTAGCCGGCTCCCCGCAGCCCGGAAACGTGTGGGCAACAGCTTTCCTGGCTGTTTCGCAGGCTCGAATTCACACTCACTCACGAGCCGACGAGATGCTCGACGCGGGCGTGGCGCTGCCGTCGCCCACGCCGCGATCAGACCGACCCAAAGGATCCCGGAGATGATGTCCGAACTCACGATCGCGGTGGCCCGACTCAACTATCGGATACTCCGCATTCAGCTGGAGCTCATCGAGCAGCTCGGCGTCCGCCGCATTCACGCCACGGCCCCGGCGAGACTGACATACGAGCGCATCCTCATCAACTGGGACCGCACCGCATCGCGCGTACTCCACGACGAATCGTCCGCTCGCCGAGCCCGCGCACTACACCTCAAAACAGCCCCCGCGCGCATCAGTGTCGCACTCGAACGACGACGAAACGATCAGCGACTGGAAGCACAGACTGAGGTCGAGACAGAGTTCATGCGGCGGCGACGCGAAGCGCTCCGCCACCAGCGTCACGCCGGAGCCTGAATCAAGCCGGAAGCGCAAATCGATACGCGGCGGCGAGGGAAGCGTCAAACCGCACCGGTTTGTCCGGCCAATGGTCCCTGGCCACCCCGGGCGTCAACTACTCGCGCCGCACCACCACTTGCACGCGCCTGCGCGGTAGGTTTCGCTCGAGTCGATTCCAGCGACTCGAGTGCGATTTCATGATGCTCGTCACACCCGCGGCCCGCTGACGCACCTGCAAGGGGGATCCGATCGCAGTGATCTCAGCGTGGCTCGGCCACGCGGATTCGTCCTTCGCCCTGAGGACGCGCGCACCCCCGGGCTGATGCCTTGGCCGTGGCTGCGGCGAGTTTGGGATCGGTTGTGACAATCCGCGACAGGGACGCCGCGAGCTCTTGAAACGGAAAAAGCCCCCCACCCACGCTTCCGCAGGTGAAGGGCTCTCCTGGTTGCTCCCCCGGCTGGACTCGAACCAGCAACCGTCCGATTAACAGTCGGAAGCTCTGCCAATTGAGCTACAGGGGATTACCTTCGGCAGCCGGTGTTTCTCTCTTGGCTGCGGAACAGACTTTAACCCATAGACCCACCCTGGTACCAAATCGCCTGCCCGTGGGCCGGTCAGGCACACTTGGTCAGGCCGTTCGACAGGAGGGAAAGCAGTTCATGATGCGCTTGTTGATCGGGGTCGCGGCGGGATACGTGCTCGGCACGAAGGCCGGCCGCGCCCGCTACGAACAGATCACCCGGACCACGAAGGCGATCATCGAGAGCCCGGCGACGAAGAAGGCGATCGAGGTGGGCAGGCAGAAGCTCTCCGACAGCCTGAACCCGCAGCCGAAGCTCGAGCCTCTCAAGCCGATCGACGAGAACACGCAGATCTACGTGCCCCGCGACCGCCTGTAGGGCGGACCGCGGGCCTCAGAGGTCCTCGGCGTTGTCGCCGACGGCCTGCTCGAGGAGGCTGCGGCGGTACTGCTCGAGCGCGACGAGGTCGCCGAACAGCGACATGTACTCGTCCGGCCGGTCGGCCTGGGACATGCGCTGCAGGCGCGACTTGAGGTCGGCGACCTGCTGACCCACCCAGACCTCCTGCAGGCGCGCGAGGACGCGCGGCACGTAGTCGGGAACGTCGGAGGCCCGGATCGGTTCGACGGCCAGTTCCGTGACCAACGACTGCAACGGGTCGGCGAGCTTGGCGACCGCGTCCATCCACTCGGCGCCGCCGAGACCGGCGGCGGTGCCGCCCGCGTCGGCCATCGCCTGCCGCACGAGCGCGTACGCCGGGTGGGTGAAGGTCTCCGGCGGCAGCGAGTCGAACACGGACCCGGCGATCTCCGGGTGCTGCAGCGCGGCCTTGAGGGCGTCACGCTGCGGCCACAGCGTCGGGTCGCGGGGGTTGGGGCGCGGCGGCCCGGCGGGCGCCGCCGGCGCCTGCGGTTCCTCCCGGAACCTCTTCTCCGGCTCCGCCTTCCCGCGGTGGGACGCGGCACGACGGGACTCGTCCCGGACCCGCCGCACCACCGCGGAGATGTCGTCCCAGCCGATCCAGCCGGCGAGCTGGCGCGCGTAGTCCTCCCGCAGAGCCGTGTCCTTGATCCGCGCCACCACGGGCACCGTCCGCCGCAGCGCCTGCACCCGACCCTCGGCGGTCTCCAGATCATGTTCGGCCAGTAGCGATTTCACGACGAACCGGAACATCGGGACGCGGCGGGCGACGAGGTCGCGGACCGCGGCGTCACCGGACGCCTGCCGCAGCTCGCACGGATCCATCCCGTCCGGTGCGACGGCCACGAAGGACTGTCCGGCCAATTTCTGGTCGCCCTCGAACGCCTTCATCGCCGCGGCCTGTCCCGCCGCGTCCCCGTCGAAGGTGTAGATCACCTCGCCGCGGAAGTAGCTGTCGTCCATCAGGAGCCGACGCAGCATCGCCAGGTGGTCGTCACCGAAGGCGGTGCCACACGCCGCGACCGCGGTCGTGACCCCCGCCAGGTGCATCGCCATCACGTCGGTGTAGCCCTCGACGACGACCGCCTGGTGCCCCTTCGCGATGTCCCGTTTGGCCAGGTCGAGGCCGAACAGCACCTGGGACTTCTTGTACAGCATGGTTTCCGGGGTGTTGATGTACTTGCCCGGCATGGTGTCGTCGTCGAACAGCTTGCGGGCACCGAACCCGATCACGTCGCCGCCCAGGTTGCGGATCGGCCACACGAGGCGGCGCCGGAACCGGTCGATCGGGGTGCCCCGCTTGCCCGGCGTGGCCAGGCCGGCGTCGATGATCTCCTTGGCCTCGAAGCCCTGCGTCAGCAGGTGCTTGGTCAGGGTGTCCCAGCCGTCGGGGGCGTAGCCGCAACCGAACGTCAGCGCCGCCTGACCGTCGAAGTTGCGTTCGGTCAGGTAGTCGCGCGCGGTCTGGGCGTCCGGTTCCCGCAGCCGGGCGGCATAGAACTGCTGCGCGGCCGCGTTCGCCGCGACGAGCCGGGCCCGGGTGCCGCGGTCGCGCTGGACGGACGGCCCGCCGCCCTCGTAGGAGATGGTGTAGTTGATCCGGTCCGCGAGCTGTTCGACCGCCTCGACGAACGAGATGTGCTCGATCTTCTGCAGGAACGAGTAGACATCGCCGCCCTCGCCGCAGCCGAAGCAGTGGAAGGTGCCGTGGTTGGGGCGGGCGTGGAACGAGGGGGACTTCTCGTCGTGGAACGGGCACAGGCCCTTCATCGAGTCGCCGCCGCTGTTCTTCAGCGCGACGTACTCCCCCACGATGTCCTCGATGCGGGTGCGTTCCCGAATGGCCGCGATGTCTCGTTCAGGAATTCGGCCGGCCACGAGCACAGTCTAGGTGCACGTTCCGGGAACCCCGCACGGTGGACGACCTAGGATTCGCGCCATGTCGCCTTCCTCACGCCGGTGGGTGCGCCGCACCGCCATCGGCGTCGCCGTCCTCGTCCCCGTCGCCGCGGTCGCGTTCTTCGCGCTCGCGCCCGGAATCGTCGAGCGAGCGCAGAACAAGACCATCGACACGGCACTGCCGGAGATCGCCCCGCAAACCCGCGAACTGCACGACAGCCTGCAGATCGTGGACATGCACTCGGACACCCTGATGTGGGACCGCGACCTGCTCGAGCGGTCCTCCCGCGGCCACATGGACCTGCCGCGCCTGCAGGACGGCAACGTGGCCCTGCAGGTGTTCTCGTCGGTGTCGAAGTCGCCGAAGGGGCAGAACTACGACTCGAACACCGGCGAGACCGACAACATCACCCTGCTGACCATCGCTCAGCTGCAGCCGCCGCGCACGTGGGGGTCGCTGCTGGAACGCTCGCTGTACCACGCGGAGAAGCTGGAGACGGCGGCCGCGGACTCCGACGGGCGGCTGCGGGTCGTGCGCACCCGGGACGACCTCGAGGCGTTGCTCGCGGATCGGGCGGCAGGCCTGGACGTGACCGGCGCGCTGTTCTCGGTCGAGGGCCTGCAGAACCTCGAGGGGCGAATCGAGAACTTCGACCGGCTCTACGACGCGGGCATGCGGATGGCCGGCTTCACTCACTTCTTCGACAACGAGGTCGCCGGCTCGATGCACGGGGTGGACAAGGACGGGTTGACCGACTTCGGACGGCAGGTGTTCGAGCAGATGGAGCAGCGCGGGGTGATCGTCGACATCGCGCACGCGAGCCACCCGGCGATCGCGGAGATGCTGACGACGGCGACGAAGCCGGTCGTAGCCAGCCACGGTGGCGTCCAGGCCACCTGCGACGTCAACCGCAACCTGACCGACGACGAGATCCGCGGGGTGGCGGCGACCGGCGGCGTCGTCGGCATCGGCTACTGGGACGCCGCGGTGTGCGAGCTGACCCCCGCCGCGGTGGTCGACGCGATCGAGCACGTGATCGCCGTCGGCGGCCTGCAGACCGCCGCGCTGGGCAGTGACTACGACGGTTCCACCACGGTCGCCTGGGACACCGGCGAGATCGCGGTGATCACCCAGGAACTGCGCGATCGCGGGCACAGCGACGACGACATCCGCGCGATCATGGGCGGCAACACGTTGCGGGTGATGGCACAGACGCTGCCCGGTTAGTCGCCTCGCGCCTAACCCCAGGCCGCCTGCGCGCCGAGGCTCTGCTTGTCGACGCGTTCGAGACGGCTCTCGGTGTAGGAGGCGATCTGGTCGACGATCACCCGGGTGCGGGCGCCGTCGTCACCGGCCCGCTCCCACGCCGGCAGCAGGATCGGGTCCAGACAGCTCGGCGCGGTCTGCGTCAGCCACTGCGCGACGCGGTGGATGCGGTCCCGCTGCCGGTCCTGCCGGTTGCGGTGCCCCGCGTCGGACATCACGTACCGCAGCGCGACGGTCTTGAGCAGTGCCACCTCCGCCGCCACGACCGGCGGGATCTCCAGGTCGGCGGCGTACCGGGACAGCGGATCGTCGCCGGCGACCTGCCGGGTCGCGGTGACCGCTGCGGTCGCGAACCGGCCGACCAGCTCGCTGGTGAGGTTCTTCAGCGCCACCGACGAGCCGAGGGTGCCGTCGTAGCGTCCGACCTCGACGACCACCGGCAGCACCGACAGCCGGCTCGCGGCCTCGACCAGGTCGTCGGCCACGAGCCCTCGGAACTCGGCGGCACCCATCTCGGCGAGCGCACGGCGTTCGGCGGGGTCGGCGAGCGCGCGCAGGTCGATCCGGCCGGCGATCACCCCGTCCTCGACGTCGTGCACGGAATACGCGACGTCGTCGGCCCAGTCCATCACCTGCGCCTCGAGGCACCGCCGGATGCCGGGAACGCCGTCCCGCACCCGTGTTGCAGGGTCGCCTTCGCGCACCCAGGCGAGGATCTCGGCGTCGTCGTCGTACGCCCCGAACTTCGCGCCCGGCTCCGGACGGGTCCACGGGTACTTGATCGCGGCGTCGAGGGCGGCGCGGGTCAGGTTCAACCCGACACTGACACCGTCCGGTCCGAGGACCTTCGGTTCCAGACTGGTGAGAATCCTCAGGTTCTGCGCGTTGCCCTCGAAACCGCCGCAGTCGGCGGCCACCTCGTCGAGGGCCTTCTCCCCGTTGTGTCCGTACGGGGGGTGCCCGATGTCGTGGGCGAGGCCCGCCAGGTCCACCAGGTCCGGATCGCAGCCGAGGCCGTCGGCGATGCCCCGGCCGATCTGCGCCACCTCGATCGAGTGCGTCAGCCGGGTGCGCGGGGTGTCACCGTCCCGCGGCCCCACCACCTGCGTCTTGTCCGCCAGCCGGCGCAGCGCGGCGCTGTGCTGCACCCGCGCCCGGTCGCGGGAGAAGTCGCTGCGCGAGGACGAGGTGCCCGGCAGCCCGGCCGTCTTCGGCGCCTCGGCGACACGCCGGTCGAGGTCGTGCTCGGTGTACGCGGACACGGTCACTGCACCGCCGTGTACGGGAAGTCGGCGGAGAAGTGGGTCAGCTGGTACCACAGCAATGCACCTGTCTCCCTGGCGATTCCGTGCAACTGCGACTCCCGGGTGAACACGGCGGGCCCCTGCCGGGTCGGCGCCGTCCACGCCTCGAGGCCGGCGTCCCGGGCCATCGTACGGGTGCGCAACGAATGCCACGGGTCGCTGACCAGGACCGCGGACGTCATCGAGTGCTCCCCCATCACCCGGCTGACGCCCTCGATGCTGCGGAGCGTGTCCGACCCTTCCTCGACCGCGATGATCCGGTCCTCCGGAACGCCCCGGGAGATCAGGTAGTTCTTGCCGGACGCCGCCTCGGTGTACAGGTCACCGACCTGCTTACCGCCGACCGTCACCACCGTCGGCGCGACGCCGCGCTCGAACAGCTTCACGGCCTGCTCGAGCCGGGCCTCGAACACCGACGACGGGGTCCCCGAGTACTGGGCCGCGCCGAGCACCACGATCGCGTCCGCGGACCGGGTGTCGTTGATCCGCGCCACCTGCCACACCCGCACCGCGGTCCCCCCGACCAACAGCAGTCCGATCAGGAGGGCCCCGACCACCGCACGCCGCAGCCACCGGGCCACGGTGCCGGTGAACCCGAGACGCTCGTCGTCGTGGGGGCGTGCTGCTGCGTAACTCACTCCACAAGTCTGCCAGCCGACGGGCGCGACACCGGCCACCGCCGCCCCGGCGGCGCCGCGGCAGGTCGGTGACGAAGGACATGCGGTGACAGCACCGTTCGATGTCACCGCTATCGACGCCGCAACCGATAGATTCGTGATCATGTCACTCGCACACCCCGTCGTTGCCGGTCGACGCAGGGGCGCGGTCGCCGCGGCCTTCGCCTTCGTGGCCACCCTGATCGCCCTGCTCGGTCTGCCCGCCACCGCCGCAGCGGACGCCCCGTCGCGGCTGCCCTCCCAGATCACCGATCCGAACGGGGTGCTCGACGGGTCCGAACGCGCCGACGTCCAGGCCGCGCTGGACAGCCTGTTCGACGAGCACCAGGTGCAGCTGTGGGTGGTGTACGTCGACTCGTTCGACGGCGTGGACGCCGACGCGTGGGCCGGCCGCACGGAGCAGCTGAGCAGCCTCGGCAACGGGACCGCCCTGCTGGCCGTCGCGACCGGGGACCGCGCGTACTCGTTCAGTGTCCCGTCCGGGATCTCCGGAGTGTCCGCGTCCGAGGTCGAGGACATCGAACGGAACGCGATCGTGCCGGCGCTGCGCCAGGAGGACTGGGCCGGCGCCGCGGTGTCCGCGGCCGGCGGGCTGTCCGACGCGATGTCGTCGACCGGATCCGGTTCCGGCGTCAAGTATCTGGTGATCGGCGGCGCGGTCGTCGTGGTCGCGGGTGGCGCGGTGCTCTACACCCGCCGCCGCAAGAGCACGGCGGGACGCGGCAGGTCCGGCAACGCCGAGATCGACTGGACCGACCCGGCCGCGGTGGCGACGCTGCCGATCGCCGCCCTCGACGCCCGCGCCAAGGAGGTCCTCGTCGAGACCGACAACGCGATCCGCACCAGCGAGGAGGAACTGAACCTCGCCCGCGGCGAGTTCGGTGATGCCGCGACCGCCCCGTTCACCGCCGCATACGAGAGCGCCAAGTCGACTCTCGCGTCGGCGTTCACGATCCGGCAGCGGCTCGACGACGACATCCCGGAGACCCCGGACCAGCAGCGCGACATGCTCGTCGAGCTGATCGCCACCTGCAGCCGCGCCGACCGCGAGCTCAACGACCGGGTGACCGAGTTCGACGGCATGCGGGACCTGCTGATCGACGCGCCGGCCCGGCTCGACGCGCTCACCCAGCGGACGGTCGAGATGACGGTCCGGATCCCCGATTCGGAGAAGACCCTGGTCTCGTTGCGCAGCGAGTTCCCCGCTCCCGCACTGGCCTCGGTGGACGGCAACATCGCGCTGGCGCGTGAGCAACTGGCGTACGCCGACCAGAACATCACCGCGGGCCGGGAGGCCGCGAGCAGGCCCGCGGGCAAGCAGGGCCCGGCGGTCGTCGCGATCCGGGCCGCCGAGGGTGCTCTCGACCAGGTCCGGGAACTGCTCGACGGCATCGACCACGCCGCGGAGAACATCCGAACCGCGATGGCGACGCTGCCCGCCGCGATCGAGGACGCCCGCAAGGACATCACCGACGCCGACGCCCTCGCCACGCACGGCGGCGCGGACCTGGCCGCCGCGAAGGCCGCCGCACAGGCGGCTCTCGAGAAGGCGGAGGCCACTCGCGACAGCGACCCGCTCGGTGCGTTCACCGAACTCGCCAAGGCCGATGCCGCGCTCGACGAGGTGATCGCCACCGCGACCGAGGCCAAGGCCACCGCCGAACGGACGGCGCAACGTCTGACGCAGGACATCACCGCTGCGCAGGCCCAGATCACCGCGGCCACCGACTTCATCGCCACGCGGCGCGGCGCGGTCGGCGCAGAGGCCCGCACCCGACTGTCGGAGGCAGAGCGGCATCTGGACGCCGCGCGGCAGCTCTCCCAGTCCGATCCGTCGCAGGCGCTGCAGCACGCGAAGGCGGCCGGTGACCTCAGCGGCCGGGCCCTCCGGCTGGCCCAGTCGGACGTCCAGCAGTGGGAGGCCAGCCGGCGGCCTCAGCAGCAGCAGAGCATGAACGGAGCGATCCTCGGCGGCATCCTGATCGACTCGATGATGCGCGGCGGCATGAGCGGCGGCTGGGGCAACCGCGGAGGCGGCTACCGGAGCGGCGGCGGCTGGGGCAACCGCGGAGGCGGCTACCGGAGCGGCGGCGGCCGGGGGCCCGGATCGTTCGGCGGCCCCAGCAGTTCCGGCCGGATCAGCCGCAGCGGACGGTTCTAGGGACCGATGGGCATGAGTGCGGCCCTCGCTCACCCGGGGATCGCGCTCGCGCTGCTGTGCGCGGCGATGGCGCTCGCCGCGGCCGTGGTGTACCGGGTCGCCGGGCTCGACCGTCCGTGGTCGGTACCTGCGGCCGCGGCCCGCGGCGCCGCCCAGTTGGCCGCGGTCTCGCTGGTGTTGGCTGCGGCGCTACGACATCTGTGGTCGGCGGCGGCGGTGCTGGTCGTGATGTTCGTTGCGGCCTCGGTCACCGCCGCCCGCCGATCGCGGTCCGGCCGATCCGGGATGTGGCTGACCGCGGCACTGGCGACGGGCATGGCGGCGGTCCTGCCCCCGATGCTGCTCAGCGGTGTGGTGCCGCTGGAGGGTGTCGCGCTGATCCCGATCGGTGGCATCCTCCTCGGTAACGCGATGACGTCCACCTCGCTGGCCGCCAAACGCGCACTCGACGCCATCGGACAGCGGCGAGGCGAGGTGGAGGCGGCGCTCAGTCTCGGCCTGAGCGAACGGGATTCGCGGATGCTGGTGGTCCACGACAGCGCCGCGGACGCCCTGTTGCCGGGGCTCGATCAGACGCGCACGGTCGGGCTGGTGACGCTGCCGGGCGCCTTCGTGGGTGTCCTGCTCGCGAGCGGATCCGCGGTGCAGGCGGGGGCCGTGCAGATCCTGGTGCTCGTCGGAGTCCTGCTGGCGCAGACCTGTGCGGTCGCGGTCACGATGGAACTCGTCGCCCGCGGGGTGGTCAGGCGCTGACGCACCTGTGCGCGCTTTCGGTGGCTCCCGCCACCCGAAAAGCGCGCACAGGTGCCAGAGGTGCTTACGCGCCGATCAGGCGCTGCGCGAGGTAGCCCTCGACCTTGTCGAGGGAGACCCGCTCCTGCTCCATGGTGTCGCGCTCACGCACGGTGACGGCGTGGTCGTCGAGGGTGTCGAAGTCGACCGTGATGCAGAACGGGGTGCCGATCTCGTCCTGGCGGCGGTAGCGGCGGCCGATCGCGCCGGCGTCGTCGAACTCAACGTTCCAGTTCTTGCGCAGCGTCGCCGCGAGATCCTTGGCCTTCGGGCTCAGTGCCTCGTTGCGGCTCAGCGGCAGCACCGCCGCCTTGACCGGCGCGAGCCGGCGGTCGAGGCGGAGCACGGTGCGCTTGTCGACGCCGCCCTTCGCGTTCGGCGCCTCGTCCTCCTGGTAGGCGTCGACGAGGAAGGCCATCAGCGATCGGGTCAGGCCGGCAGCCGGCTCGATCACGTACGGCGTGTAGCGCTCACCGGTGGCCTGGTCGAAGTACTTCAGGTCCTGGCCCGAGGACTCCTCGTGGACGCGGAGGTCGTAGTCGGTGCGGTTCGCGACACCCTCGAGTTCGCCCCACTCGCTGCCCTGGAACTCGAAGCGGTACTCGATGTCGACGGTGCGCTTGGAGTAGTGCGACAGCTTGGCCTCGGGGTGCTCGTAGAGACGCAGGTTGTCCGGGTTGATGCCGAGGTCGGTGTACCAGGCGAGGCGGGTGTCGATCCAGTACTGGTGCCACTCCTCGTCCTCACCGGGCTTGACGAAGAACTCCATCTCCATCTGCTCGAACTCGCGGGTGCGGAAGATGAAGTTGCCGGGGGTGATCTCGTTGCGGAAGCTCTTGCCGATCTGGCCGATGCCGAACGGCGGCTTCTTGCGGGAGGTGGTGAGCACGTTCGCGAAGTTGACGAAGATGCCCTGCGCGGTCTCCGGGCGGAGGTAGTGCAGGCCCTCCTCGGACTCGACCGGGCCGAGGTAGGTCTTGAGCATCATGTTGAAGTCGCGGGGCTCGGTCCACTGACCGACGGTGCCGCAGTCGGGGCACACGAGGACGTCCATCGCGACGTCGTCGGGGTTGTCGAGACCCTTCTTCTCGGCGTACGCCTCCTGCAGGTGGTCCTGCCGGTGCCGCTTGTGGCAGTTCAGGCATTCGACGAGCGGGTCGTTGAAGACGCCGACGTGGCCGGACGCGACCCACACCTGGCGGGGCAGGATGACCGAGGAGTCCAGGCCGACGACGTCGTCGCGGCTGGTGACCATCGACCGCCACCACTGCTTCTTGATGTTCTCCTTGAGCTCGACGCCGAGCGGCCCGTAATCCCAGGCGGACCGGGTGCCACCGTAGATCTCGCCACAGGGGAAGACGAGACCTCGACGCTTGGCGAGGTTGGCGACGGTTTCGACCTTGGACTTGGGTGCCACTGGGGAAGCTCTCCATCTGGGTAATAGATGCTGTGTGGATAGGGACGTGCGTTCCCAGCCTATCGGCAGGCGCGAGCACACCCCAATTCACCGTTTGACATGCATACTCGTGCATATCAAAATGGATACGGTTTGCAATAAGGTCATCGTGAGCCCGAGCACGACACCCCGGACATCCACCGCGAAGGAGTACGCCGAAGTGAGCATCACCGACGCCGACGGTCTGCACAGCCCCGGCGCCGAAGCCGCTCCCCCCGCACAACTGCCGGGTCGCGAGACCATGGACGCCGCGGGCGACCTCCTGCGAGCCCTGGCCGCGCCGGTGCGGATCGCGATCGTCCTGCAACTCCACGAGGCTCCGCGGTGCGTGCACGAACTCGTCGACGCACTGGAGGTCACACAGCCGCTGATCAGCCAGCACCTGCGAGTCCTCAAGTCCGCGGGCGTGGTTCGCGGCGACCGCTCCGGGCGCGAGGTGGTCTACCGCCTCGTCGACGACCATCTCGCCCACATCGTGATCGACGCCGTCGCCCACGCCGAGGAAGGACACTGACGTGACCGACAAGCCCCGCATCCCGGTGGTGGTCGGCGTGCGCGCGACCAAGCAGCGCAGCGCGATCTCGGCGCTCCTGGACGAGATCGACGAGTTCCGGTCCGCCCAGGATCTGCACGACGAGTTACGCAAGCGCGGCGAGGGCATCGGCCTGACCACCGTGTACCGCACCCTGCAGACCCTCGCCGAGGCCGGCACCGTCGACATGCTCCGCACCGACACCGGGGAGTCGGTGTACCGCCGCTGCTCGTCGGGCCACCACCATCACCTGGTGTGCCGGTCGTGCGGGTTCACCGTCGAGGTCGACGGTCCGGAGGTCGAGCGGTGGTCACAGTCGATCGCGGAGGCCAACGGGTTCACCGACGCCAGTCACACCGTGGAGATCTTCGGCACCTGCCGCACCTGCGCCACCGCGTGACGACTCTCGTCAACCAATGGTTGACGATTGCCCATCGTCAACTTAGAGTTGACGCATGTCGGAACCCACACAACTCACCCCCAAGATCCGGCTCGACGACCTGATCGACGCGATCAAGAAGGTCCACGCCGATCCGCTCGAACAGCTCTCCGATGCGGTGCTCGCCGCCGACCACCTCGGCGATGTCGCCGACCACCTGATCGGCCACTTCGTCGACCAGGCCCGCCGCACCGGCGCCTCCTGGACCGACATCGGCCGCAGCATGGGCGTCAGCAAGCAGGCCGTGCAGAAGCGGTTCACCCCGAAGGATCCCGGCACGGCCGCCGACCTCGATCCGAACCAGGGCTTCAACCGGTTCACCCCGCGGGCACGCAACGTCGTCGCCGCGGCGCACAACGAGGCCAAGGCCGCCGGCTCAGTCGAGGTCACGCCCGCTCATCTGACCCTCGGCCTGCTCGCCGAACCCGAGTCGCTGGCCCTGCTGCTCCTCGGCAGGCAGTCCGTGACCGTGGACGCCGTCCGCGAGGGCGTCACCGCCACCCTGCCCGCGCCTGCCGACGAGACACCCGAACTGATCCCCTACGACACCGCCGCACGCAAAGCACTGGAACTGACCTTCCGTCACGCACTTCGACTGGGCCACAACTACATCGGCACCGAGCACGTTCTCCTCGCACTGCTCGAGGTCGAGGACGGCAACGGTCCGCTGTCGGGCCTGGGCGTCGACCGCGACCGACTCGAGGCGGACCTCACCGCTGCCCTCGCCGCACTCACACCGAAGGAGTCCTGAGCGGACGCCAACGGATCGGTCGGAACATCCGCCGCATCACCGCCTGCGCGCGGTCGGTGTACGGCGGGTAGGCGAACCTCGGGCCGGACTGCCCGACCACCGGCAGCGGGGTCAGCGGTAGGTGTCGCCGGTGATTGCGGAGATGACGTCGAGCAGGTGCACCACCACGAACCCGAACAGGCCGAGGCCCAGCAGCGCGAGTGACACGAAGGCAATCCAGGCGAGTGCACGCACCGCACCGGCGACCTCCACCCTGCCACCGAGGATCCGAAGGTACAGGACGCCGAGGTCTATCAGCCGAACCAGAAGGATCATCGACGGATCTCCGCTCGCAACCGACCATGCCTCACGTCATGCACACATTCGAGAAGGTGAGCACCGGCCAGCACACGACGGAACCGAGGAACGAGATCACGACGTCGAGTCCGTGCATGTCCCGCAGGTGATCGGTGTGCGTGAGCGTCCACACGACGCCCATGACGAAGTACGGGATGCCCACCAAGATCAGGACTCCGAGGAACTCGGAGACCTTCATCTCGTAGTGCAGGATTCGGTCGAGCGCATTCATCAGGCGACGCCCCCTCGTGATCGCTGTCGACAGGTCTGCGGCCGGACCGGATCGCAACCCCCTCGGGCACGTATGTTAACAGCGATTCGCATCTGCGCAACCAATGGATCCCCGCAAATCCGTTCGCACCGAATGACTCCCGAGTACGCATTCCTCACCCAGGCGCAGGAGTCCGACACCTCCCTCGCAGGAATGACCCTGCGCGGAGCCGTCACATGTCGGACATCGCGCACCTTTGACGCGCGCCCGCCTCGTCACGACGACGAGACGGGCACGTCGGCTCTCACATCCACATCCTCATGCGGGTTGGGTGATATGGCCCAGCTGGCTCAGGAGCGACAACTGGTCGCAGAAGATCCGGCAGGAGACGACCTTGCCATCCGATCCGAATCGCATTACCTCGCAGTACGATACGGTCCGTCGTCCGGCCGGTCGGCGGGAGGTCGCCCAGGGGACCGTCGTTGCGACCCCTTCCCTGGAACATGCACACCGAGAAGTCGGGCCCGTCCAGGTACTGCGCCTCCTCGATCCGGGAATCGGAGAACCCGGTCAGCCACCCCTGCAGCCACCCCTTGAACTCACCCAGGGTGTGCATTGCCAGGCCGCGTGGCACGTCCTCATAGGTGAACTTCGCATCGAGGTAGTCGTCCATTGCGTCGAAGTCGCGGCCGAGGAACAAGCCGTGCAGCTTCTGATGAATATCGCCGTTTCCCATGATGTTGTGTCACCTGATGCGCGGGCAACATCCCGCAGGGTCGAACGGAGGATCTCGACATTTCGCCTCACGCCCATGTCCCCAGTCTGTGCCGGCCCGATGCACGACCGGTACCCCCAAATCCTGGGGGTACCGGCGCGGGAGCCGGCCCGGGGGGTCGGGCGACCTCCGCTACGGCAGCAGGCCCTGCCTGCTGTCATCCACCCCGGAAAGCACCAGCAGGAGCATCGTGGTCAACGCCTCGTCGGTCAGTCCGGCGGCCGGGAAGGTGTACCGGAGGATGACATCGGCGAACCGGCCGCGGGTGATCACGGAGACGAGTCCGAACTGCAGCGCCGCGTTCTTGTCGGCGACCCTGCGGTGCAGTGTGGTGCTGACCGGCCGGTCCCAGGCCAGCACCGCCGTCAGCGCCAGCACCTCCAGTCCCGGAGCCAGGGCCACCGCCCGCAGCGAACACAGCGCCCCGGCGTACTCGAATCCCAGTGAGCCGTCGTCGGTTTCGGTGACAGTCACGAAATGCGCGAGAGTGTCGCGGGCGCGGCCCTGCAGCACCTGTGCGGTGTCCTCGCTCACTGCTCCTTCACCCCACCGAACCTCCGGTCGCGGGAGGCGTACTCCACGCACGCCGCCCACAGGTCACGTCGGTCGAAGTCGGGGAACAGCTTCTCCTGGAACACCATTTCCGCGTAGGCGGACTGCCAGATGAGGAAGTTCGAGGTGCGCTGCTCGCCGGACGGCCGCAGAAACAGGTCGACGTCGGGCATCTCCGGCTCGTCCAGGAACCGGGCGACGGTCGCCTCGGTGACCTTCTCCGGGTTGATCTCCCCGGCCGCGACCCGCCGCGCGATCTCCCTTGCCGCATCGGCGATCTCGGCTCGGCCGCCGTAGTTGACGCACATCGTCAGCGTCATCACGTCGTTGTCCTTGGTCATCTCCTCGGCGATCTCGAGTTCCTTGATCACCGACGCCCACAGCCGCGGCCGCCGTCCCGCCCAGCGCACCCGCACACCCATCTCGTGCATCTCGTCACGCCGGCGCCGGATCACGTCCCGGTTGAACCCCATGAGGAACTTGACCTCCTCGGGGCTGCGCTTCCAGTTCTCGGTGGAGAACGCGTATGCCGAGAGCCACTTGACGCCGATCTCGATGCAGCCCTCGAGGGTGTCCATCAGCACGGCCTCGCCGCGCTCGTGACCGGCGGTGCGGGGCAGGCCCCGCTCCTGCGCCCAGCGACCGTTGCCGTCCATCACCAGCGCCACGTGCCGGGGGATCAGTTCCGGCTGAATGATCGGGGGCCGGGCACCGGACGGGTGCGGGCTGGGGGGCCGGATCTCCCGGTCAGGCGAGGCTTGCGGTGCGCGTCGTCGGATCACGACCTTCATCCTGCCCGACCGCCTCGTCGACAGCGGCATGCGGCCGGGACCGCTCGATCAGCGGCAGCGTCCGCAACTGCCGTTCCAGGTGCCACTGCAGGTGCGCGGCCACCAGCCCGGACGCCTGGGAGCGCACCGCCGGGGAGACGGTCTCGGTGTACGCCCATTCGCCGCGGTCGAGGGCGCTCATCAGGTCCAGCACGCCGGGTGACGGGGTGGCCGCACCGGGCGGGCGGCAGTGCACGCACACCGCTCCCCCGGCCGCGACGTGGAAGGCGCGGTGCGGTCCGGGAGCGGCGCAGCGGGCGCACTCGTCGAGGGCCGGGGCCCAGCCGGCGAAACCCATCGCCCGCAGCAGGAAGGCGTCGAGGATCAGCTCCGGCGGACGGATCTGGTCACTGACCGCCCGCAACGCGCCGACGGTCAGCCGGTGCAGCCGCGGCGCCGGGGCCCGCTCCTCCCCGGACAGCCGCTCGGCCGTCTCGAGGATCGCGCACGCGGTGGTGTAGCGGCCGTAGTCGTCGACGATGTCGGTGGCGAAGGCGTCGAGGGTCTGCACCTGGGTCACCACGTCGAGGCTCCGGCCGGGGTAGAGCTGGACGTCGATGTGCGCGAACGGTTCGAGCCGGGCCCCGAACTTCGACTTCGTCCGGCGCACGCCCTTGGCCACCGCCCGGACCAGACCGTGCTGGCGGGTGAGCAGGGTGACGATGCGGTCCGCCTCGCCCAGCTTGTGCTGGCGCAGCACCACCGCATGATCCCGGTACAACCTCACCGAACCAGTCTCCCACGGGGCACCGTCACCCCCGCACCCCCCGCGCCGTGAGTTCTTTTGGCCCGCGAGTGGGCGAAAAGGACTCACGGGCGGCGGAGCCGCTGCTACCGTTCGTTCGAACGAACAGGGGGCGCGACATGAGCGTTGACACCGGTCAACAAGGGGCACCGCGGGTGGGCGCGGTCGGGAACGAGGGGTCCGACCGCGCCTGGCCGTCGCTCGAGGAGTGCGCGCGGTCGCTGGCCGCCGGCGAGACCACCGCGGTCGCGATGGTCACCCGCAGTCTGGACGCGATCGCCGCCGCCCAGCCGACCCTGAACGCGTTCAAGGTGGTGCGCCGCACCGCCGCGCTGGCCGAGGCCGCCGACGCCGATCGCCGTCTCGCCGCAGGTGAGCGACTCCCCCTGCTCGGCGTCCCGATCGCCGTCAAGGACGACGTCGACGTCGCCGGCGAACCCACGGCATTCGGCTGCGCGGGCGACTTCCCCGCCAAGACCGCCGACTCCGAGGTGGTGCGCCGCCTGCGCGCCGCCGGCGCGGTGATCGTCGGCAAGACCAACAGCCCCGAGTTTGGCCAGTGGCCCTTCACCGGCGGCAGCTTCGGCCACACCCGCAACCCGTGGGACCGCGGCCGCACCCCGGGAGGCTCGTCGGGCGGCAGCGCCGCCGCGGTCGCGGCCGGACTCGTGCCCGCCGCACTGGGCTCGGACGGCGCCGGCTCGGTGCGGATCCCGGCGTCGTGGACCAACCTGGTCGGCATCAAGCCGCAGCGCGGACGGATCTCCACCTGGCCGGATCCCGAGGCGTTCCACGGCATCACCGTGATCGGCCCGCTCGCCCGGACGGTCGCCGACGCGGCCCTGCTCCTCGACCTCGTCGCCGGACCGCACGACGGCGACCTGCACACGCCACGGCCGGTCACCGTCCGCGAGGCCGCCGACCGCGACCCCGGACCGCTGCGGATCGCACTGTCGCTGAAGCGGCCGTTCACCGCGACCCCGACCGCGCTGCACCCGGAGATGCTCGGCGCTGTCGGCGCCGTGGCACACACCCTGCGCCGGCTCGGGCACCAGGTCGTCCTCGCCGACCCGGACTATGGAATCACATTGGGCGCCAACTTCCTTCCCCGGTCGATGGCCGGGCTGGAGCTGTGGCGACGGCGCGCACCCGATCCGTCGCTGCTCGACCCGCGCACCCTCGCGAACGCCCGCAACGGACGCCTGCTCGGCGGCCTGCCGCTGCGCGCCGCCCGCGCCGCCGAGCCGCGGATCCGGCGGCGGATCGGCGCGATCTTCTCCGAGTTCGACGTGATCCTCGCCCCGACCACCGCGACCCCGCCGCCTCCGGTCCACGCGATCGACCACACCGGACACTTCGACACCGACAAGGTGATCACCGCCGCGTGCCCGTACACGTGGCCGTGGAACGTGCTCGGCTGGCCGTCGGTGAACGTCCCCGCCGGGTTCACCGCCGACGGGCTGCCGCGGGGCGTGCAGCTGATGGGTCACGACTCCACCGAGCCGATGCTGGTGGCACTCGCGGGGCAGCTCGAACGCGAACTGCGCTGGGACACGGTGTGTCCCGACCGGTGGTGGTGAGATGACGACGCAGACGGCGCCGGCCCGGGACCGGATCCTCGACGCGGTGCTGCACGTGATCGGCACGGACGGCGTCGCGGCGGTGACCAATCGGCGGATCGCCGCACAGGCGGGCGTGTCGCTCGGCTCGATCACCTACCACTTCCCCACCCGGACGGACATGCTGCGCGACGCGCTGCTCGGTTTCGTCACCGACGAGACCGCCCGGCTGACGACCCTCGCGGAGAGCTACCGGGACCGGGGACTGAGCATCGTCGACGCCGCGTCGCTGACCGAACAGGTGGTCCGCGACCTCGGCTGGTCGGCCGAGCGTCTGGCTCCGTTCGAGCTGTACATCCAGGCCGGCCGCGACCCGTCGCTGCAGGACGCCGCCGACGAGTGCTTCGCCGCCTACGACGCGCTGACCGTCACGATCCTCGAGGCCCTCGGGGTGCCGGACGCCGCCGCGGTCGCCCCGACCCTGGTCGCGACAATCGCCGGTCTGCAGCTGCGCCGCGTCGCGACCGGCGTGCCGCAGGACGTCTCCGTCGCGATCCTGCGGCTGCTCGCCGGCGGCTGACGCGGCGCCGGGGCGGCTTCAGTCGTCCGGTCAGGCACCGCGGTCGGGTGCGGTCATGTCGCCCGTCCGCGGCGTGCCCTCGGCGAGCCCGTAGCGCAGGTACACCGTGCCCTTCGGACCGGCCACCGGCGCATCGAGAAGCGTGAGGTTGGTGGGCACCGCGCCGCCGTCGAACACCTTCTTCCCGACGCCGAGCACGATCGGGTGCACCCAGAGGTCGAGGCGGTCGAACAGCTTCTCGCGCAGGAGGGTCTGGACCAGGTTCAGGCTTCCGACGACCTTCACGTGTTCGTGCCGGTCCCGGATCTCACGCACCGCGGTCGCCAGATCCGGGCCGAGCCGCGTGGACCCCGCCCACGAGAGGTCGGGCCTGCCGCGGGACGCCACGTACTTCGGGACCCTGTTGAAGAGCGTCGCGATCTCGTTGTCCTCGCCGCCCTCCTGATGGGGCCAGTAGGCGGCGAAGATGTCGTACGTCCGTCGGCCGAGCAGGAGGGCGTCCGTGCCCTCGTACGCGGCACCGACCTGCGCCCCGGCGACCTCGTCCAGCAGGGGCGCCTGCCAGCCGCCGAACGGGAACCCGACCGGGTCCTCCTCGGGGCCGCCGGGTGCCTGCCCGACGAGGTCGAGGGTTGCGAACAGCTCGATGTGGATGAGACCCATGCCGTCCTCCAGTTGAGGTGGTTGTCCTTCCTTGGAAGGTAGACCTCCTGGCGTCGACGGACAGGCACCTTCCCAAGGACACCCGGCGGTGTGATGCTGGTTCTTGGTCGACTGAACCGAGGAGGTTCCCATGGTCACCACCAAGGCACTGCTGGTCCGGCTCGAGGCGAAGGCAGGCAAGGAGGACGCGGTCGAGGAGTTCCTGCGGTCGGCGGTGCCGCTCGTCGAACAGGAGCCGGACACCACTGCGTGGTTCGCGGTGCGGTTCGGACCGTCGTCGTTCGGGATCATCGACGCGTTCCCCGACGAGGCCGGGCGGGCGACGCATCTGGGTGGGGCCGTCGCGAAGGCTCTCGGCGAGCGCGCCGAGGAACTGTTCTCCGTGCCGCCGGAGATCAGCAATCTCGACGTCCTCGCCGACAAACTCTGACCGGGGAGGAGGGGGTCAGAAGCCCAGCCGGCCCAGCTGCTTCGGGTCGCGCTGCCAGTCCTTGGCCACCTTGACGTGCAGTTCCAGGTAGACCTTGGTGCCGAGCAGCTTCTCGATCTGGGTGCGGGCCTTGGTGCCGACGTCGCGCAGCCGGGCACCGCCCTTGCCGATGACGATGCCCTTCTGGCTGGGGCGTTCGACGTACAGAAGCGCGTGCACGTCGAGCAGTTCGCCCTGCTTCTCCGTGCGCCCCTCGCGTTCGACGATCTCCTCGATGACGACGGCCAGCGAGTGCGGCAGCTCGTCGCCGAGGCCCTCCAGCGCGGCCTCGCGGATCAGCTCGGCCATCAGGGTTTCCTCGGGCTCGTCGGTGAGCTCGCCGTCCGGGTAGAACGCCGGACCCTCCTCCATGTGCGAGGCCAGCACGTCGACCAGCACCTCGACCTGCTCCCCCGACGAGGCGGACACCGGCACCACGTCGGTGTCCGGTCCGAGGAGCTTGGAGACGGCCATCAGCTGCTGCGCGAGCTGGTCCTTGCTCACCTTGTCGATCTTGGTGACGATGCCGATCAGCTTGGTGCGCGGCGCGACCTGCCGGACCTGCTCGAGGATCCAGCGGTCGCCGGGGCCGATCTTCTCGTCCGCCGGGATGCACAGGCCGATCGCGTCGACCTCCGAATAGGTGTCGCGCACAAGGTCGTTCAGCCGCTGCCCGAGCAGGGTGCGCGGGCGGTGCAGACCGGGCGTGTCGACCAGGATCAGCTGAGCGTGGTCGCGGTGCACGATGCCGCGGATGGTGTGCCGGGTGGTCTGCGGCCGCGACGAGGTGATGGCGATCTTGCTGCCGACCAGCGCGTTGGTCAGCGTCGACTTGCCGGTGTTCGGGCGGCCGACGAAACAGACGAAGCCGGAACGGAATTGGGTGGTGGTCATGCGTGCTCCTGGGTGTCGGTGTCGGCGTCGTCGGGTTCCGGTGCGCGCCAGGCGAGAACGGTGGTGATCCGGACGCGGCCGCGCATGTCGCTGCCGCCCTCGGCCCGCAGCACGAGGCGCTCGGCGGTGTCCGAGTCGTCGCCGGCGGCGACCACGACCTCGGAGCCGGGCAGCGGCACGCGGCCGAGTTGGTAGCCGACCAGGCCGCCGACGGTGTCGACCTCGTCGCTGTCGATCTCGAGGTCGAACAGTTCGCCCAGGTCCTCGAGCGGCAGCCGCGCCGAGACGCGGTAGCGGCCGTCCTCGAGGTCCTCGACGGGCGGGATCTCGTCGGTGTCGTACTCGTCGGCGATCTCGCCGACGATCTCCTCGATCACGTCCTCGATGGTGACCAGTCCGGCGATGCCGCCGTACTCGTCGACGAGCAGCGCCATGTGGTTGCGGTCGCGCTGCATCTCCGCGAGGAGGCTGTCGAGGGGTTTCGAGTCGGGCACGAACACGGCCGGCCGCATCACCTCGGCGACGGTGACGCCGCGGCCGCCGTCGGTGGAGTGATACGTCTTCTGTACCAGGTCCTTCAGGTACACCACGCCGAGAACGTCGTCGGCGTTCTCACCGATCACCGGGATTCGCGAGTGTCCGCTGCGCACGGCCAGCGAAGTAGCCTGTCCGGCCGACTTGTCGGCCTCGATCCACACCATCTCCGGTCGCGGCACCATCACCTCACGGGCCGGGGTGTCGCCGAGTTCGAAGACGGACTGGATCATCCGGCGTTCCTCGTCGGCGACGACGCCGCGCTCCTGTGCCAGGTCGACCAGCTCACGCAGTTCGATCTCGGACGCGAACGGTCCGTTGCGAAATCCCTTGCCGGGGGTGAGCGCATTGCCGATGACGATGAGCAGCCGACTGATCGGGGTGAGCAGGACACCGAGCCACTGCAACGGCAGCGCGGCTGCGAGCGCGATCGAATAGGCGTGCTGACGGCCGACGGTGCGCGGCCCGACACCGATCACGACGTAGTTGACCAGCACCATCACCACTGCGGTGACCGCGAGCGCCCAGCCACGCGTGAGCAGTTCGAGCAGACCCGCCGCGAGCAGCACCGTCGCACTGATCTCCGCGGCGATGCGCAGCAGCACCATCAGATTGACGTAGCGGGGCCGGTCCTCGACGACCGCGAGCAGCCGCTGGGCGCCGGGACGTTCGTCCTTGGCCATCTCCAGGGCGCGGGCCGGCGAGACGGTGTTCAGCGCGGAGTCGAGGGCGGCGAACAGCCCACCGAGGAGAACGAGGACGACAGCGAACAGGATCAGTACGACGGCACCGGTCACCGGTGATCACTCATCGGTCGGCCCGACGAAGCCGGTCTTGCCGAGCAGCCGGCTGTCGCGGGCGGCCAGTTCGGCCTCGCGCTGCTGCCGGTCCAGGTCCTCGTACCACTCGGCGAGCAGGCTGTTCTGCAGCGCGAACATCTCCTTCTCCTCCTCCGGCTCGGCATGGTCGTAGCCGAGCAGGTGCAGGACGCCATGCACGGTGAGCAGCGCCAGCTCGTGCGCAGTGGAGTGACCGGCCTTCGCGGCCTGGTCCGCGGCGAACGCCGGGCACAACACGATGTCGCCGAGCATCGCCGGACCCGGTTCGGGCGCGTCGGGCCGCCCGCCGGGTTCGAGCTCGTCCATCGGGAACGACATCACGTCGGTCGGACCGGGCAGGTCCATCCAGCGCATGTGCAGGTCCGCCATGGTGTCCAGGTCCACGAGCACCATCGACAGCTCGGCCGCCGGATGCACGTCCATGCGGGAGATCACGAACCGGGCGACGCTGACCAGCTCCGCCTCGGACACGTCCATCCCGGACTCGTTGGATACCTCGATGCTCATCTGTGCCGTTCTCCTCGGGCCGCGTCGGCGTCGGTGCGGGGGCTCACTTCGAAAATTCCGGTTCGGTCAGCGCCGCGCCGCCGCGCGCCGCTGCGATGTCTCGGCGGCTCGCCGCTGTGCCCGGTTACCGAGCTTGACGTCGTCGAGCCGGTCGGAGTCGTAGCGATCGTAGGCGTCGACGATGTCGGAGACGAGCCGGTGCCGCACGACGTCGGCGCTGGTCAGTTCCGCGAAATGGATGTCGTCGATGTCGGTGAGGATCTCCGCCGCCGCGCGCAGGCCGGAACGCTGCCCACCGGGCAGGTCCACCTGGGTGACGTCACCGGTGACGACGATCTTCGACCCGAATCCGAGCCGGGTGAGGAACATCTTCATCTGCTCTGCGGTGGTGTTCTGAGCCTCGTCGAGGATGATGAACGCGTCGTTGAGGGTGCGGCCTCGCATGTACGCGAGCGGTGCCACCTCGATCACCCCGGCCTGCATCAGCTTCGGGATCGCCTCGGGATCCATCATGTCGTGCAACGCGTCGTGCAGCGGCCGCAGGTACGGGTCGATCTTCTCGTGCAGGGTGCCGGGCAGGAATCCGAGCCGTTCCCCGGCCTCGACGGCCGGACGGGTCAGGATGATCCGGCTGACGTTCTTCGACTGCAGCGCCTGCACGGCCTTCGCCATCGCCAGATACGTCTTGCCCGTGCCTGCGGGTCCGATGCCGAACACGATGGTGTTGGCGTCGATCGCGTCGACGTACCGCTTCTGGTTGACGGTCTTCGGCCGGATCGTCTTGCCGCGCCGCGACAGGATGTCGAGACTGAGCACCTCGGCCGGCGACTCCCCCGCACCGTCGGTCAGCATCGAGACGCTGCGGCGCACCGCATCCGGGGTGAGCGTCTGGCCGCGGCCGACGATGGCGACGAGTTCGCCGAACACCCGCTCGGCCAGCGCGACGTCCTCGACGCGGCCGGTCAGCGTGACGCTGTTGCCGCGCACGTGGATGTCGGCGGCGAGCAACCGTTCGAGTGCCTTGAGGTTCTCGTCGGTCGATCCGAGCAGGGGCAGCACCGACTCGGGTGGAACCTCCATGCTGGATCGAACGGAGCGCTGTGCGGGGCGTTGTTGCCGGTCGGCCGTCCGCGCCGAGACACCGGATCCGGACATGGCGGACGACGACACCGTGGTCTCACCCGTTTCGCTGTCTGCACTCACGTGGTTGCTATGGCCTGCTTCCCTGATCCGGCGATGGTGGTGTTCGCAGTCTATCTCGCTCGCGCGGGCCTTCCCACCGAGTAAAGGGCGGTCAGACCCCGGGTGTGGCGGCGCTCTCACGCAGCCAGCGCAGGGCCTCGTCGACCACTTCTGCGGCCCGATCGGGCGTCAGGCCGACGATCACGAGCGACGCGACCGCGAACGACTCCCCCGCATCGTTGACCAGACCGCGGTTGGCCTCCTCGAACAGCGCGAGTGCCACCGCCTCGGTCATCGTGACCAGGACCGGTGCGGGCAGGTACGAGGAGAAGACCCCGTCGGCCTGACCGCGTTCGACCAGTGCCACGCTCGGCGCCCGGGCCGGTTCGAGCAGATCGCGGATGCGTTCCTCGCCGAGTTCCTTGCGGGCGAACGTGAGCAGCACCCGGAAGCGGTCGCCGATCGGCCAGGTCAGCAGCGCGAGCACCGCGGACGCCAAGTCCGGTCGGCCTGGCAGTGCGGGCACTCCGTCGAGAACTGCCAGCAGGGCCGCCGATGCCTCGTCGGCAATGCCCTCGACCAGGGCGTCCCGGCTCGGAAAGTGTCCGTACACGGTACGGCGGACCACTCCCGCCGCCCGTGCGACGTCGTCCATGCTCGCGTCCGGGTCGGCGGCGAAGGCCCCGATCGCGGCCTCGATGATGCGCGACCGGTTGGCGCGGGCCTGACTGCGCCGCGGCCGGACCGGCTCACTCACCCCACCAGCACCAACTTCCACACTCGCAGTGTTCCACGCCGCCGACGCGGCGTTCGGCGCACCGCGCGGGGGCGGTGATACCCGCCACACCGTCATTGCACACCACTGTGCAACAAACTAACTTGCACATCAGTGTGCAATCAATAGTCGTGACGCCCGGAACGGAGCCGACCGTGACCTTCCTCGCCACCCGACCGACCACCACCGACGAGACTCCCTATCGATGGAGATGGGCGGCACTGGGCGTGCTGTGCCTCTCGCTCCTGATCGTGGTCATGGCGAACACCGCGCTGATCGTCGCGGCGCCCGACATGACCCGCGACCTCGCGCTCACCAGCTCGCAGCTGCAGTGGGTGATCGACGGCTACACCGTCCCCTACGCGGCACTGATGCTGCTGTGCGGCGTGATCGGCGACCGGTACGGCCGCCGCGGCGCGCTGCTGACCGGACTGTTCGTGTTCGGCGCCGGCGCCGTCTACGGCAGCCTCGCCGACACGACCACCGCGGTGGTGACCGCCCGGATCACCATGGGCGTCGGCGCGGCGATCATCATGCCGGCGACCCTGTCGCTGCTGGTCGCGACCTTCCCCCGAGCCGAACGCTCCCGCGCCATCGCGGCGTGGGCCGCGACGTCCGGTCTGGCCATCGCGTTCGGGCCGCTCCTGGCGGGATGGATCCTCGAATCCGGTTCGTGGAATGCCACTTTCCTGATCAACGTGCCGATCGCCGCGGTCGCAGCGGTCGCCGCGCTGATCCTCGTGCCGCCGTCGAGGGCCGAGAAGGCGGGGCGGATCGACTGGGTCGGCGGACTGCTCTCGGTGGTCGCGATCGGCGCCCTGGTGTACGCGATCATCAACGGCTTCCACTTCGGGTGGACTGCCGGACCGGTCGCCGCCGCGGCCCTCGCGGCCTGCGCCCTGGCCGCGTTCGTGGTCTGGGAACTCCGGCATCCGCAGCCGCTGCTCGACGTCCGCAAACTCGGTGACCGCACGATCGGCGGCGCCACCCTGGCAGTGCTGCTGCTGTTCCTCGCCGCGTTCGGCGCGATCTACTTCGTGGCCCAGCAGTTCCAGTTCGTCCTCGGCTACGGCCCGCTCGAGACCGGAGTCCGGCTGCTGCCGCTGGCCGCGGCGGTCTCGGTCGGCGCGCTCGCGGCCGGGCGGGTCGCCCCACGAGTCGGCGTGCGGTGGGCGATCGTGGCGGGCATGGCGATCGCCGCCGCCGGGGTCCTGCTGCTGGTCCGGGTGGACGCCGGCTCCGGCTACCTGGACTTCGCGGTGCCGCTGGTGCTGCTCGGTCTCGGCATCGGCCTGGCCGAACCTCCCGCCACCGACGCGATCATGGACCGCTTCCCCGACGACGATCTGGGCGCGGCCGGCGGCCTGAACGACACGGCCATCGAACTCGGCGGCTCGCTCGGCATCGCGATCCTCGGCTCGATCCTGGCCGCCGGATACAAGGAGTCGATCGCCGGGTTCATCGACGCGGCACCGCTCCCGACACTGACCGGAGACATGGCCGCCCAGGCCGACTACGCGATGCAGGTCGCGGGCGAATCCGTCGGTGGCGCAACGCTGGTCGCACAGGAGCTGTCGGCCAACCCGCTGGCCTCGTCGTTCGCGGAGCCGCTGCGGGAGGCCGCGGGCATCTCGTTCGCCGACGCCATCGGGCAGGCCAGCCTGGTCGGCGGCCTGGCACTGGCCGTCGGGGCCCTGGTGGTCGCCCTGATCCTGCCCGGGCGGTCCGCGAACTGACACACTGGCCGACATGTTCGTGCTGCTGCTGACCGGACCACCGGGCGCGGGAAAGAGCTCCGTCGTCACCGAACTACACGACGGCCTCGGGGACGCCGGCGTCGCCAACGCGCTGATCGAACTCGACGAACTCGAACGCTGCTACCCGCCGCTCGACGTCCGGCGCCTGATGCGCAACGTGGCGATGCTCGCCGACTCGTACCGCGAGGCCGGCCACACGCTCCTCCTCGTCACGGCAACCGTGGAGGACGACGCGTACGGCGACGCACTGTCGGCCGCGACCGGCGCGGACGATCACCTGACCGTGCGTCTCGACGCCGAACCGGAGACCGTACGACGCCGGGTACTCGACCGGGAGCCCGAAACCTGGTCGGGAAGAGAGGAACTGGCTGACGCCGCCCACCGGCTGGCGACCACCATGCGCGCACTCACCAGCGTCGACCTGGTCCTGAGCACGGAGAGCACCGCTCCCGCCGACGTCGCGGCACGGCTGGAGGCCGTGCTTCGCGCCCATCCGACGGTCCCGCTGACTTCAATCGACCGGATCGCCGGGTGACCGACGCCCTCAGCCGCCAGACACCCACCCGATCGCGTCGGCCTCCCGGTCCGTCGAAAAGACCCGCAGCTCACCGGGAAACAGGAAGGCCAGCAGGTGAACGGCCTCGCCGAGTCCGGTGTGATCGGTGACCAGGGCCAACCGTCCCCAGATGTCGCGCGGGACGCCGACCAGCCGCGAGTCCTGCCACATCGCGCCGAGTGAGTACCGATCGAAACCGTCACCGAGGACGTAGACGAGGTTGACCCGCTGATGGGCGGCGGTCGCCTCCTCGATCGCGGGGTCGAGCACCGTCCGGTAGTCGTCCGCGGTCACCACGCCAAGTCCGCGATACCCGAGAGTGCCGGCCGGAAGTCCGGGAATCTTCTCGATGGTCATCCGTCGACTGTGGTCCACCTCGTCCGCCGATGCCCGGAGGCTCGCCGCGACGGATCCGGAACTCGCCCGGGACCTGCCCCTTCCGGGTCGGTGCGCTCACCGCTGGACGCGAAGTCCACCGGAACCTACGGTCGACCCGGTTCCGCGCCGGGGGATCCCGCATCCCGCACGTGTGCGGCGAGCACGGCACGCATGATGGCGATCGTCGCGTCGATGTCGGGTTCACGGCTCGCCGCGACGTGGGCCCAGAGCAGCGCGGTGGCGGTGAGCGCGAGCACGCCGTAGGTCTCCTCCGGAACGGCGATATCCGGGGCCGTCTCGGCAATCTCGCGAGAAAGGTTGCGCGCGAGCGCCTTCGTGACGAGACCGTCCGGATCGAGCAGGACCCGCAACGCCAGATTCGGCTCACGTCGCGCGAACGTCGCGAGCGGCTCGAAGTCGACACAGCCCTGCATGAAGCGCCGAGTCGCGTCGAGCGCGCGGTCGATCCCCGCGCCCTCGGCGGCGCCGCGCGAATCCTCCCAGATGTCCCCGATGGACGCGAGAATCACCTGGTCCATGAGCTTTTCGCGATCCCCGACCCACCGATAGAGCGTCGACCGGCCGATGTCGAGATGCGACGCGACGGTGTGCATGTCCACGCGCTCGCCCCGCCGGAACAGCCATGTCGCCATGGCGCGGGCATCGCTCGCGGTCGGCTTACGGAACGACGGCGGCCCGTCGACAGGCTGGGAACTCACGGTCGGACTGTAGCGCATGGGACGTTTACTTCTACCTTTCCAAATGAGACGTCATTGACTTTTGTTCCATACGGCCCCTATCGTCAGCGCACGTTTTGTTACCCAGATCACAAGGAGCACGGATGCCCGCCCTCGCCAGACTCGTGACAGCGGCGGCACTCGCCGCGGTCGTCACCCTGCTTCCGACCGGTGCCGCCCAGGCGCTCGGCCCCCTCGACCTCGGCTCCTCGGGCTCCGGCGCCCCGGATCTCGGGTCGAGCGGGGGGTCGACCGGCGACCAGAACCACCCCACGTCCACGTGCTTCTGGTTCGGTCCGACGTTCTCGGCGACGAACCAGGACCTCAACTACGCCTTCCCCGACTCCGGGGCGCTGTACTGGGCAGCGCAGTTCGCGATCCCGGACGGCGCGCGCCTCGTGCTGCGGGGCGACTACGCGCATGCCCGGTACCAGTCGCTCAACTCCTACGACATCAGCACCAACTCGCCCACGGCCGCGCTGAACGACGTGTCGACCGCGCCCGACGAGGGCTCGACGAACCCGTACCTGCCCGGGGCTCCCCGCAACGGGCACGGCCCCCGCTCGTACACCGCGACTGTCGTGAACGAGACACCGCCCACGGATCCCGGGACCGCCGCGCCGAACACCCTGTACGCGGGAGTTCCCGGGCAGGAACGAACCACCCTGCTCTACCGCCTGTACCTGCCCGACAACGGCCGCGACGTGACCGGTGGCGTCGGACTGCCCGAGCCCGAGCTGCACCTGACCGACGGGCAGGTGCTCACCGGGGAGTCCCTGTGCAGCGCCGTTGCCGCCGCGACGACCACACCGGCAGTGGACAAGCTCCCGCTGGACACCTACCTCTCGCTGCGGGACCAGCCCGGCAAGCCCGCGACCTTCCCCGCCGAGCAGCAGCCGGCGTGGCGAACCTTCTACAACGTGCCGTTCGGCCTCCAGTGCAGCTACCTCGGGCAGTGCAGCGGGACCCCCGCACGCACCGGCGGCCAGTACTCGAACAAGGACAACAATTACGTTGCGGCGCTGACCAACCGCGGCTTCGGCGAGGTTCTCACCCTGACCGGGACGATGCCGGTGACGCCGCGCACCCTGAACGGTCAGGATCGCGTCGACGACGTGGACATGCGCTACTGGTCGCTGTGCAACAACGAGTCGATGGCCACCACGAAGGTGGTCGGATGCCTCCACGACGAGCAGGTGCCGCTCGACTCGGCACGCCGATTCACCATCGTCGCCACCCTGCCGGAGGACCGCCCGGTGAACGCCACCGAAGCCTGCGGCGTCGCCTGGCTACCCCTCTCCCCGACCGGCGACGGCGCGGGCCACCCCGATGACGGCTACCTCATCCTGCGAAACATGCTGCCGTCGGCCGGGTTCGGCCACGCCGTCCAGGACACCCGGACACCGGGCGACGAAAAGGCCGTGATGGGGCAGTACCTGCCCGACGGCGTGTACTCCTCCAAGGCCGATTTCGAGGCCCGGGGTTGCTCTCCGCTGCACCGCTGAGCACCAACCCGTTCGCCGGGTGGTACCCGGCGGGGTGGGTACCACCCCGCCGGGCCGCCGGATCCCGAGGAGCACGTCGCCAACCTTCAAGAAGGCGTTCGCCGGAGCTACCGGCAGCGCACCAGATCGCAAGACAACAAGGGCAATACGTACGTGTGGGACTATCAGCAAGGCGCGGTCGAGAATACGACAAGGGCGGGAGGCACCGAGGCGAGTACGACCCCCACGCGAGTGCGCCAACAAGGCCGGCTGATCCGACACGTCGATCGGAGCGATGAACGTATGTGGTACTTGGAGGCTTTCGACAAGGACTCCGAACTGCAAGTTCGTGACTATCCCATGCCGGGATTGAGTACGGAAACTCTCAAGGATCTATTGACCCTCGGAGACACCGTGAGGATCGGCGGAGTGGAATACCCACTCGAAGCGGGCGGCTACGACATTTCACCGGTAATGCTCCACACCTTCGCGGAGTACATCGGCGAACCATTCACGATCGACGACTCGTGGGACTATCAGGTCGGCTTCTATGGTGAATGACACCGACTACTTCAGGCCCGCCACGGACCACTATTCCTGCGCGCCAACTGTTCGGGTGGAACGCCAGGACCGCGTGCCGGCGAGTCGAAGTGCATGCGAATATTCACGCACCGCGGTCAGAACGGTGCCGGTTCCTCGTCGACCGGGACCGTGACGGGCCGGTCGAGGTCGTAGACCTTGATGTTGCAGGCTCGGTCGACCACGGCGATCGGCTTGGGCCAGCTGTCGAGCAGGTATTTCAGGTCCGCCTCAACTCCCCGACCGCGGGGTTGTCCCAACAATCGGGCGAGCTCGTGCGGATCGGTGAGCGTCACACCCCGCGTCGCTGCACTCTCTGCGTTCGAGCGCCCGTCGTCACCTGGCGGTACCGCCGGGCCGGCGCTCTTGAGCGAGGTTGCGGCGGAGCCGTCCATGTCGGGCGGCTGTACCGACGAACCTGCACCGTCGAGCGGCCGCACAGCAGAGCCCGCAGCTCCCGCCGACGGCACATCCGGGTTCGCTGTGCCCGCGTCGAATGGTGGTGCGGTCGCGTCGGCACTGAATTCACCGAGGGGTTCTGTGATGACGAGTTCACCGGAGGGAGTGGTCCATTCGAGTCGCCCACCTCCGAGCTGCCGCACCGTCCACCGCCCGATCGTCTTCAGGCGGTGGTGCCGACGGCAGAGGCAGGCCAGGTTCTGCTCGACCGTCCAGCCGCCCGAGGCCGGGTTCGCGTGGTCATACGGCACCGTGTGGTCGATGTCGCAGGAAACCGCCCGAACGCTGCATCCGGGGAATCGACAGATTCCGTCCCGGGCGCGCACGATCTCCGCCAGCCGCTGAGACGGCCGGTACGTCAGCTGTTCTCGTCGACGCCTGCTGCGTTTTCGGATGGCCGACGGCGTGATCCTCGCGGCAGTCAACGCGCGGCCGATTCCCAGTATCGTTCCTTGCGGGAGTGTTTCGATTCGACGACGCGACAACCACACCTCGCCCGAGAGATCATCGGCCGCAACTTCGCCTGCCCCGCGGCCTTGCCCCGAGTGGCCACACAGGGCGTCGAGCAGAGCCTCCCGATCCGTGTCGGTCAGGGTCAGGACCTTCTTCCACGTGCCGTCCGCCGCGATGTCCCGCGCGAGGTCGGCGTCTATCCACCCCTGTCCGGCGAGGTACGCGGGCAGATCGTCGAGTCCCAGCAGCGTCGTCAGGTTCACCCCGACATGGATGGTCGCCGCCGGCAGGGGCGGCAGATTCGAACCGCCGCGAGCACACCCGTCACCGTCGGCGGGCCTACCGGAATCACTGGAGCGCTTGCCGGAGTCACCGGAAGGCTTTCCGGAGTAGCTGGCTGTCTTGCCGGAGTCGCCGGAGGACTTGCCGGAATCGCCGGAGGGCTTGCCGGAGTTGTCGATTGCGGACCCGTGGCTCGCGGACTCGTCCGTGCCTCGCCGACCAGGGACAGCCGCGCAGGTCGACGTCGGCTCGGTCGCCGCCGATGCCGCCGCCGCCGCACACCCTCTCGAGTCGACTGTCCGAGCGCCGGCCCTCGTGGGTTCCGTCACACTCACTGTTTGCGTGCAGTGGGTGTGACCACAGAGGCATCGCAGTCGACCAGACCCGTCCGCCAATGCCACCAATGCATCCGCCCGACGCTGCGCGAATGTGCGCGGATCGTTCCCACAGACCTCGAAGCACATCGTCCGCAGCCGCATCGCGACCACCTGACCCGCCGGACCGGGCAGCGTGCCCTCCATCGAGCACGTGCCGTCGTCGTTCGCGCGGAACCGCACGTCACGATCGGCCTCGCCCTGTTCCCGCCGGGCTTTGGCACCGGCCGGATCGTGCCGAGCGACCAACCTGCGCGCGGTGCGACGGATCGTCGACGTCGTCGCCCCCTCGATCCCGGCCAGAAGGAGTCGCTCCACCAAATCCACCTTGTCGGGTGAGACGTTCGCCAACGCATCCGAAATGGCCTGGGCCCGAGACTGATCGATGCGACCGGTCGAGAACGCCAGCGACGTCGCGTGCAGCCGCCACCGCAAGTCCAAGCCCAACCCGATCCACCGCCGCGCCACCGGCTCGGTCACGGTCAGCATCACGCCGACCTCAACGTGCGCGAACTCGCCCTGAAACGCCTCATTACAGCCCCGCCGGGCGTCCTCTGCGCACCGCGCCAAATACACCGATGCGACAGCATCCACCTCGAGGAACTGGGCCCGGGCGATCCCGGCGTGCCGCTCGCGCAGCACCGCCGTCCATTCGACCTCCGGGACGCCCGACAGCACACCGGGAGCCTCCGCCCCGGCCTGCATCGAACCCCCCGACTCGAACATGAGTTCTATCGTACATATGTTCGAGATTCTTGGCCAGTGTTCGGAGATCCGATGCGCTAGACGATCAGGTCGATGATCGTCACGGAGCGTGCACGGCCGTCGACGGTGTAGGAGAGAGTGTCGCCGCGCCGACGCCCCACAAGCGCGCTGCCGAGTGGCGTGTCCGGCGGACACGGCTCGATCGTCTCATCGTGACTGTGCGGGGCAACGATCATTCGCAATGGTTCACTGCCGCTGAACCGCGCTGTGACGACCGAACCTTCCCTGACTGCGAACTGCGGCATGTAGGTCGGCATAGCCGTGAGGCGCAGGAGGTCCCGGAGTTCTTCGATCCGGGATTCATTGTCGCGGTGGGCTTTGAGCGCGACGCGGGAGCCTTCGCTCTCGGCGGGGTCGAAGCCGCACCGTTCGTCCCTGATGCGCGCGGACAGCGCGGAGCGACGAGCCCGGCACTGCGCCAGTTCGACCTCCCACCGTTCGCGCTGGGTGTCGATCTGCAGATTCACCGCATGTCGAGCACGCAGCCCCGAGGGGAGGAGCCCACGTCGCGGATCCTTACGGCCACGGCCCGCCGGAGCCCGCTCAGCATGCCGACCGCTCCGGCTTCCTGGTCACGAGCAGTCTCCCGGCTCGCCGACCTTGACGACCGACAGCATCGCCGCTCCCTCACCGACGGCGCTCCCGGCGGGCGGCGATTGGCCGACCACGACCCAGTTGCGGTCGACGACCTGGTTGCGGCCCTCACCGGTCGCGTCCCGGCTGCGGGAGTAGAAGACGCCCGCCGCCTGGATGGTGTCCTGCGCGTCCTGCAGGTTCATGCACGTCACGTCCGGCATGGTCGCCGGGGCTGCGGGAGCCGCGGCCGCCGTGACCGTGGTGGTCGGCGCGGCCGAATGGACCGACTGCGCTGCCGCCGCCGTCGGCCTGGCGGTCGAGGGTGCGGGCACACCGAACGCGGCGGTCGCCGCCGCGGACGTCGCGGTGAGCTCCGAGTCGGAGTCGTCGTCGAGGCCGTCGCTGACGTCCCCGATGATCCCGATGAGCACGAGGATTGCCGCGACCGCGGCCGCGATGATCACTCCGCGGCGCACCGGGCGCTTCTCGGGTGCGGGCGGCGGCGGCGCGAACGCGGCCGGGTCGCCGGCGAGGAACGCCTCGTGCCCCGCCTGCGCACGGGCAGCGAGCGCCGCGTCCTCCGCCTTCCTGCGCCCGAGACTGTCGCGGATCGGCTTGCCGACTGCGAGGTACCACAACCCGGCCGCCAACAGAACACCGACGAGCGCATCCCCGAACCTGCCGTGGACGAGATCCAGCACAACCACCCAGGTTCCGACCGCCGCGAAGAACCCGGCGGCGACCCGCCAGTACGGCGCGAACTTCTTCACGTGTAACTCCCGAAGCGCCAGGCCAATACGTTGTGTCGGGCCCATGATGGCATGGACCGCCGACACGAATTGCTACTCCTCCGTGCGGATGAAGTCGTCGAAACCGGGGACGGTGAACGCGAGTAGTCCTCGTTCCGGGGCGTAGACGAGCCCCTTCTTGATCAGCTCGTCGCGCGGGACCGACAGTGCGGTGGTCTTCTTCCCCAGCGCCGCCGCGAGACCTTTCATCGTCGCCGTTCCAGCGACTCCCGTCTCCGCGAGGGCGTGCAGCAGCGCTCGCTGCGCCGGCGTCGCGCGGTCCCACCTTGCGCGGTACAGGCCCGCGTTCACCTCGTGCCGGGCCACGTCGACTCCGAGTTGCGCATCGTCGACCGTGAAGACCGGACCGACGGCGTTGTTCCACACCGCCTTTCCGACCTCCTGCAGGAAGTACGGGTAGCCGCGGGCCGCGTCCAGGACCACCCGCAGCGCGTCCGGTTCCCAGTGCGCGTCGCGTTCGATCACCGGCTGCGTGAGCGCGGCCCGCGAGTCCGATTCGCTGAGCAGGGTCAGTTCCCGGAACTGGTACAGCCGCTCCGCGTAACTGGTGGCCGAGGCCAGCAGCGCCGGAAGCGACGGCAGGCCCGCGCCGACGAGGAAGAGTGGCAGCGCCGGCGACGTCTGACCCACCTGATGCACCGCGGCGCTCACCGCAGCCATCTCCTCGGCCGTGGCCTCCTGCAACTCGTCGATCAGGATGAGGGTGCCGATGCCGAGGTCGCGGGACGACTCCCCCAGCGAGACAAAGAGGTCTGCCAGATCCAGCGAGAGACGCCCGCTGTCGGCGTACCCCTTGGCGGGGTCGATGTCCACACCGAGGGAGACCACCCCGAGGTTGAGCTTCGCGGTGAACGACCGAAACACCCCGAGAAGCCGCGCGAGCTTGTCGATCGCATGACGGTGCGTGGTCGCGCGCAGGCTGACGGCCAGCTTCGAGGCGAGCTCGTCGGTGAGCGGATGCGCCTTGCGGACCTCGAGCTTCGCCACGATCCAGCCGGTGTTGACGGCGATCCGTTCGAGTTCGCCGAGCAGCACGGTCTTGCCGACGCCCCGCAACCCCACCAGCATCCAGCCCCGGTCGCCCTCCCCGAACTCGGTGATCCGGCGGCTGACCACATCGAAGTCGGCGAAGAGACGGTCCCGACCTGCGAGAATCGGGGGACGCAAGCCGGCGCCCGGCTTGAAGGGGTTCAGCACCGGATCCATGCATCACACCTTATCCAGGTTTATATGAGCTTTGCAGATAATGTCCGATAAAGGCTGATGGGACCGGGACGTGGTCAGGGAGGACAGCTCCTTCACCTACGACACCCAGGCCGGCGGCAGCACCACCGTGCCGAAACTGAAGGTCAACCTCATCGAGGTCACCGGTTCGTCCTAGCCGGCCCAGGGATCCTCGCCGAGGACGGCGTCCAGGGTCAGCGCCCAGCTGCGGGTGGTGCGGTCGAGGAAGGCGTTGTGCCCTTCGCCCGGTACCTCCCACAGCACGGCACGGTCGCAGGCGGCGCGGGCCGCGTCCACGTAGGCGCGGCTTGCCGCCACCGGCACCTGCACGTCCTCGACCCCGTGGATGCACACCGTCGGCACCCCGGTCGGGACGCGGTGCAGTGGTGACGCGTCCCGGTAGACCTGGGGGTCGTCCGCGTAGGACACCCCGAACAGTGCTTCGAGCGCGGCGCCCCCGCTGCGGGTGGCGGCACGGGCGGCGAGGTTGAGCGCGCCGGCCTGGGAGATCACCCGGGTGGGCCGCACCGGACAATCCCGTTGCCCCGCAACCCACATCGCGAGCTGCGCTCCCGCGGAGTGGCCGACGAGCCGGACGTCGCCGACATCGAGCGGGACCGTCGAATGCTCGGGCAGCAGCGTCGCGGTCGCGGCCAGCGCGGCCTCGACGTCGGCGCTGGTCTCGGCCCACCCGCCGCCCGCGCCGACCCGCCGGTACTCGACGTTCCAGGCCGCCACGCCGCGTCGCGCCAGCTCCGAGGCCAGGGTCGTCGCCAGGTTGAGATGGAAGTCGGCGCTCCAGTAGCCGCCGTGCAGCAGCATCACCACCGGCACCGGCCCGTCCACTCCATTGGGGGTGTAGAGATGCCCGAACTGGGCGGGTTCGGGTCCGTAGTCGATGCGGAGGCGTGACATGAACCCATTGTCGCGGTCGCGCCGACGCCGGCCTCACCCCGCCCACGCGAGCACGCCGTGGTCAGTAGTCGATGAGCCCGTCGCGGTTGAAGAACTTCCCCGTGGGTCCGTCGGGGCCCAGCCCGGCCAGCATCACGGTCGCATCGGTTCCCTCGGTCACGGTCTGGTGTCCGCGGTGCCAGTTGAAGTCGGTGCTCGTGTATCCCGGGTCGCTCGCGTTGACCCGGAATTCCGGGAGGTTCTTCGCGTACTGGACCGTCATGGCGATCACGGCCGCCTTCGAACTCGCATACGGAACCGCCCGGACGAAGTGCTCGTCGGTGCCGGGGGTGCTCAGCGCCCGGGCGAAGCCGACGCCGGAGGCGACGTTGACGATCACGGGGTTCGCCGAGCGCCGCAGCAGTGGCAGCGTGGCCTGCGTGACACGCACGACGCCAAGGACATTCGTGTCGAACACCTCCTGCATGGCGGCGACATCGAGGTCGTCGACGCCGAAGGACCTGCCGAGGACGCCGGCGTTGTTGACGAGGACGTCGAGCTCGGGCAGCTGGGCGAGCGCCGCGTCGATGCTGCGCTGATCCGTGACGTCGAGTTGCACGGGATGGGCGCCGAGATTCTGTACCTCTGCCGCCGAAGCGAGGTCACGCATGCCTGCGTAGACGGTGTGGCCGGCGTCGATGAGTCGGCGTGCGGTCTCCAGGCCGAGGCTGCGGTTGGCTCCGGTGATCAATGTCGTGGTCATGTCCACAACACTCCCGCGGCTCCGGCGCGCACACCAGGCACCGATCGACAGTGGGACCGGCAGTACCACCCACCGCGCACCGGCAGCGAGCAGGATGGGGGCATGGACGAGTTCGCGCGCGTGCTGCGCGCCTGGCGCGACCGCGTGCAGCCCGAACACGTCGGGCTGCCGCCCGGTACGGGTCGTCGCGCCCGGGGGCTGCGGCGGGAAGAGCTCGCAATGCTCGCCGGCGTCAGCGTCGACTACATCGTGAGGCTGGAGCAGGGCCGGGCAACCAATCCGTCGGCGCAGCTGCTCGGTGCGCTCGCGAGGGCGTTGCGCCTGACCGACGAGGAGCGCGACCACCTGTACCGGGTCGCCGGTGTCGCCGTTCCGACGCCTGCCTCGTTGCCGCGGCACGTGGGGCCCGGCGTCCAGCGGATCGTGGACCGTCTCGGTGACGTGCCGGTCGCCGTGTACAGCGCCGCACACGACCTCCTGCTGTGGAATCCGCTCTGGGCGGCGCTCCTCGGTGACCCCTCGACGCAGTCCGGGTTGCGGCGCAACCTCGTCTGGCGGGTGTTCACCGGAGGGGCCATCCCCGTCAGCCACACCACCGTCGGCGAGGACGAGTTCAGAGCGGACCTGGTCGCGGATCTGCGATCAGCCGTGGGGCGCTACCCCGAGGATGCTCCGCTGCGGGCCCTCGTGGACCGTCTCCTCTCGGAGTCCACCGAGTTCGCGGCGCGCTGGGCACAGGCGCACGTGGCCCTGCACCGGTCGAGCCGAAAGGTCCTGCACACCAGGGCTGTCGGCGACATCACGGTGGACTGCGATGTCCTCGGCGCGCCGGGTAGCGGCGACCTGCGGATCGTCGTCTACACGGTCGAGCCGGGATCCGCCGACGAAGAAAAGCTCGACCTGCTTCGGGTCACCGGTCTGCAGGACCTGTCGGACCATCGGCGCCCACTGGCGGTGACGAGAACGGACACCACCGGGTGAGCCGTTCCGGAACCGCCCGGTGCATACCGAGGTGGGCCGGGTGTTCGCTACTGCAGCGGCGCCGCGGACCAGCGGTCGGTGAGCACGCCGAGCGCGCCGAGTGCCACCGCGGCCGCCGTCGAGGTGCGCAGCACGGTCGGGCCCAGCCGCACCGCGGTCGCGCCGGCCTCGGTCGCCGCGGCGACCTCCTCCTCGGACAGTCCGCCCTCCGGCCCGACGACGAGCACGATCTCCGGGACCTCACGCAGGTCGAGCGTCGCCAGTTCCGCGGTGGCGGACTCGTGCAGCACAAGCACGACCCCGCCCTCCGCGACGACAGCGCGCACCCGGTCGAGCACGGCCGGGGTGCGGTGCAGCTCCGCGACCTGCGGAATGTGCGCTCGCCGTGACTGTTTCGCAGCCGCGACCGCGACCGCCTGCCACCGCGCGACACCCTTGACGGCCTTGGGGCCCTCCCACTTGGCGACGCAGCGGGACGACTGCCACGGCACGATCTCGTCGATCCCCGCCTCGGTGGCGAGTTCCACGGCGAGCTCGGACCGCTCTGCCTTCGGCAGGGCCTGCACCAGGGTGACGGTCGGAGCCGCGGCCGCCACCTCGTCGCGGGCGGTGACCGTCAGGTCGAGCCGATCCTTGCCGACCTCGACGACCTCGGCGCGGGCGACGCCGCCGCGGCCGTCCGCGAGCACCAACTGCTCACCGACTCGGATCCGGCGCACCGTGGCGGCGTGCCGGCCCTCCTTGCCGTCGAGGACCGCGATCGCCCCGACGTCGGGCAGCGGATCGAGGTAGAACACCGTGGCGGCCATGCGTTCTCCGGCCGCCCGTCAGCGACCGCTGAACGCGTCGCGCAGCCGCGAGAACAACCCGCCGCTCTGGTGCGACCCGCTGCTCACGACCTCCGCCTGATCGCGGTCGCGCAGGTTCTTGAAGTCCTTCAGGACGGCGGTCTGCTTGCCGTCCAGCTTCGACGGGACCACCACCTCCAGGTGGGCGTGCACGTCGCCGCGCACTCCGGACCGCAACTTCGGCATGCCGTGGCCACGCAGCACCGCGACCGATCCGGGCTGGGTGCCGGCGTCGACCGTGATCTCGGTGGGGCCGTCGATGATGGTGTCGACGGTGACCGTCGTGCCCAGCGCCGCGTCGACCATCGGCACCCGGATGGTGCAGTGCAGGTCGTCGCCGTCCCGCACGAACACGTCGTGCGCCTGCTCGATGACCTCGACGTACAGGTCACCGGCCGGTCCGCCGCCGGGGCCGACCTCGCCCTGCGCGGACAACCGGATCCGCATGCCGTTGCCCACACCGACCGGAACCTTGACGGCGATGTCGCGGCGGGCCCGCACCCGACCGTCACCACCGCACTTGTGGCAGGGATCGGGGATGGTCTCCCCGGCGCCGCGGCAGGTGGGGCACGGACGCGACGTCATGACCTGACCGAGGAACGACCGCTGCACGGACTGCACCTCGCCGGCGCCACCACAGGTCTCACAGGTGACGGGCTTCGAGTCGCCGTTGGTGCCGGATCCGGTACAGACGTCGCACAGGATCGCGGTGTCGACGGTGATGTGCTTGGTGACGCCGGTCGCGCACTCCTCGAGCGTCAGCTTGGTGCGCAGCAACGAGTCGGCACCGGGCTGCACGCGGCCACGGGGGCCGCGCCGGGTTCCGGTGCCGCCACCGAAGAACGCCTCGAACACGTCGCCGAGACCGCCGCCGAAGCCGGCTCCGCCGAAGCCGCCTGCCCCGCCGCCGCCCTGCTGCAACGGGTCCCCGCCGAGGTCGACGATGCGACGCTTCTCGGGATCGGAGAGCACCTCGTACGCGGTGGAGATGTCCTTGAACCGGGCCTGCGCGTCCTCGTCCGGGTTGACGTCGGGGTGCAGTTCCCTGGCGAGTTTGCGGTACGCCCGCTTGATCTCCTGATCGGTCGCCTTGGGTGAGACACCCAGCAGTCCGTAGTAGTCCCGTGCCACGTTACGTCTCTCGTCCTCGTTGCTGTCTTGCTCGTCGTCTGTCTCTGGCGTCGTTCGTCTGTCGATCAATCCCGGCGCGACGCATGACCGGCCACCTCGTGGCCGTCACCGGGCACACCTCACCGCTCGGCAAGCACCTCGCCGATGTACCTGGCAACCGCCGCGACGGACGCGATTGTTCCCGGGTAGTCCATGCGCGTGGGACCGAGCACACCCATGCCGCCGAAGATGTTGCCGCCCGCGCCGTACCCGGTGGTGATCACCGAGGTGCCTCGGATCTGCTCGACCTGCGTCTCCTCACCGATCCGCACGGTCACCGAACCCGGCGCGCCGGTAGCCGCCAGCAGCTTGAGCACCACCACCTGCTCCTCGAGGGCCTCGAGGACCGACCGCAGCGAACCGGGGAAATCGCCGGCGTTGCGGGTGAGGTTCGCGGTGCCACCGAGCACGAGACGATCTTCGGGGTGCTCGACGAGTGTCTCGATCAGCACGGTCGAGGTGCGCACCACTGCATCGCGCAGGCCCTCCGGGGCGGCGTCCGCCAGCTCCGAGACCGCGATCGACGCCGCGGCCAGTCGCTTGCCCTCGAGGGCCCCGCCGAGCAGATCCCGCAGCTTGGCCAGGTCGTCGTCGCCGATCACGTCACCGAGCTCGACGATCCGCTGGTCGACGCGGCCGGAGTCCGTGATCAGGACGAGCAGCAGCCGCGCCGGCGTCAACGCGACCACCTCGAGGTGCCGCACCGACGACGCCGACAACGTCGGGTACTGCACGACCGCGACCTGGCGGGTCAGCTGCGCCAGCAGCCGCACCCCGCGGCGCAGCACGTCGTCCAGGTCGACCCCGGAGTCGAGGAACTCGAGGATCGCGCGGCGTTCCGCCGGGGACAGCGGCTTGACCTCGGCGATCCGGTCGACGAACTCGCGGTACCCCTTGTCGGTGGGGACGCGTCCGGAGCTGGTGTGCGGCTGGGTGATGTAGCCCTCCGCCTCGAGCACGGCCATGTCGTTGCGGATCGTGGCGCTGGAGACGCCGAGGTTGTGCCGCTCGACGAGCGCCTTCGACCCGATCGGCTCCTGGCTGGCGACATAGTCGGCGACGATCGCGCGCAGCACCTCGAAGCGTCGTTCCTCGGTACTCGCCATGCCGATCACCTCCGTCTCGCCCTGTGCCCCTCGACCGGTGTCGCAGGGCGATGCTCGCGCCGGGCACGCATGTAAACCCCCGGCTGACCGCATTCTAGTCGTCTCGTGACCACCGGCCGTGCAGGCCTTAGGGTGGTGGCGCCTCACCGACATGCGGTGCCATCGAGCACCGCCCGACCACGAGACGGATGCCCAGATGATTTTCAAGGGAGTCCGGGACGGCAAGCCGTACCCGGACCACGGACTGTCGATCCGCGACTGGTCGAAGATTCCGCCGCGCCAGGTCCGACTCGACGAGATCGTCACCACTACCAAGGTCCTCGAACTCGACCGGCTGCTGTCCGAGGACTCCACGTTCTACGGCGACCTGTTCCCGCACGCGGTGCTCTGGCAGGGCGTCATCTATCTGGAGGACGGGGTGCACCACGCCGTCCGATCCGCACTGCGCAATCGGGTCGTGCTCCACGCCCGCGTGTACGAGCACGACACGGTGCACTGACGCGCCGACGGTTCGAGTTCACCCCGGACGGGGTACGGGTCGGGCACAGGCCCAAGCCGGCTATCGCGGGGCGTTCTGATAGGAGTCGACCGCCCGCTGCAGCCGGTCCAGCGCCTCCCGCAGCTGCGCCAGCGCCGCGTTCAGGTCGGCGAGGGCCGGGTTCGGGGGCGCGGCCACAGGGGGCGCAGGCAGGGGCGCACCGGTGTCCGGCGACGGCTGCTGACCGCCGGTCTCCGGGGCGGTCGCCAACCCGCCGACACCGGGTCCGAAGATCTGGTCGAGCGCCTCGGCCAGGGTCGGGGCGTACCCGACCCGCACACCACCGGTGACACCCGGTTCCCGGTAGCTCACCAGCATCCGGGCCAGCTGCGGGAACGTGGAGGTGTTCTGCGCCGACGCGATCCGCTCGGTGAACAGCGGCTCGACGTACAGCACGCCGCCGTCGGCGATCGGCAGCGTCAGCAGGTTGCCGTACTGGATCCGGTTCGATCGCTCCAGCAGCGTGCGCTCGGACGCCACCCGGGTGTCCGAGATCATCGAGTTCTGGATCTGCTGCGGGCCCTGGGTCAGCGTGTCGGTCGGCAACTCGAGCACGGTCAGCTTGCCGTAGTCCTGCGGATCCGAGTGCGCCGAGATGTAGGCGGAGAGGAACTCGCGCCGGAAGCCGACCATCGCGCTCGCCAGCCGGAACGACGGCTCCGCCGTGGCCTGGTCGCCCACGAGCACGTAGAACGGCATCTGGTACGGGTTGGTCTCGACCGTCGGGTCGCTCGGCACCGACCAGAATGCATTGGTGGTGAAGAACTCCCGTGGATCGTCGACGTGGTACCTCGCCAGCATGTCGCGTTGGATCTTGAACTGGTCCTCGGGGTACCGGAAGTGCGCCCGCAGCTCGTCGGGGACGGCGCTCGCCGGTTGCACGGTTCCCGGGAACGCCGCCATCCACGCCTTCAGCACCGGATCCTGCTGATCGACCTGGTACAGCGTCACCGTGCCGTCATAGGCGTCGACGGTGGCCTTCACCGAGTTCCGGATGTAGGACACCTCGCGGCCCTGTTCCGTTCCGGCGCCCTCCGGTGCGGCCGCGAGGTCGTCGAGCGAACTCCGCTGCGCGTAGGGATAGTTGCTCGCGGTGGTGTAGCTGTCGACGATCCACACGATCCGCCCGCCGACGACGGCCGGGTAGGGATCGTGATCGGTGGTCAGCCACGGGGCCACCAGGCGCACCCGCTCGGCCGGGTCGCGGTTGAAGACGATCTTCGAGTCGGACCCGATGGCCTTGGAGAAGATGATGTTCCGCTCGGTGTACCGGACGGCGAAGGCCACGCGGTTGAGCCAGTTCCCGATGGGAACCCCGCCGGTCCCGGCATAGGTGTAGGTGGAGTTGTCGGTGTCGTACTCGCGCGGAGCCGATCCCTGCGGACCGCCGACGATCGCGTAGTCCGGGTCGGCTCTCGCGATCATCTCCCCGAAGTAGATGCGCGGCTGATCGACCCGGATGATCTGGCGCCCGGATTCCTGACTGGCGATGTCGCTCACCATGTAGACGGGATAGCCGCTGTTGCTGCTGGCCGTGTCCGTCGCCGCTTCGCGGACCGCGGCGTTGACCCGGTTCGCAGGGGCCGCCACGAACCCGTCGCCGTGCGTGTAGACGGTGTGCATGTTGACCCACTGGGTCTGGTTACCGCTCAGGCTGCTCGGCGTCAGTTCGCGGGCAGCGACGACGTAGTCACGCAACTGACCGCCGACGGAGTAGCGGTCCAGGTCCAGTGTCGGCGGGAACGTGTAGAAGTTCTTGAGCTGCTGCTGCTGGATGAACGTGTGCGAGAGCACATTCGGGTCCAGCAGCCGGGCGTTTGCGATCGTGGTCACGTCGGCGGGCACGTCCGGTGGCGACCTCGTCCCGATGCCGGGATAGGGCTGGAACTCGACCTTGTCGGCACCGATGCCGTAGGCCTGTCGGGTGGCGGCGATGTTGCGTGCGATGTACGGGCTCTCCCGATCGGCGGCGTTGGGACGCACCGAGAACTGTTCGACCGCCAGCGGCCACACCGCACCCACCACGATCGAGGACAGCACCAACAGGATCGCGGCCATCGCAGGGATGCGCAGGTCCCGCACCACCACGACGGCGAAGAACGCGACGGCGCAGATGACGGCGATGGCCAGCAGGATCAGCTTGGCCGGAAGCAGCGCGTTGATGTCGGTGTAGCCGCCGCCGGCGAAGGTCGGTTCCTTGCGCGAGCTCGACAACAGGGCGTACCGATCGAACCAGTAGGCGATGGCTTTGAGCAGGATGAACGTGCCGACCAGCACCGCGAGCTGCACGCGGGCGGCCCACGTCACGCCACTCGCCTCCTCGGACACCCGGATTCCGCCGAACAGGTAGTGGGTCGCCAGCGAGGTCACGAAGGCCAGGATGATGGCCGCGAAGAGCCAGTTCAGCACGGCGCGGTAGAACGGCAGGTCGAACACGTAGAACCCGACGTCCAGACCGAACTGGGGGTCGGTGACGCCGAACGAGCCGCCGTGCAGGAAGAGCTGGATCGTGGTCCAGTTCGTCTGCGCGATCAGCCCGCAGAGCAGCCCGACGATGACCGGGATCCCCAGCCCGAACAGCCGCGGCCGCCGCAGCACGATCATCCGGATCACCTGGATCGGGTCGTCCGACCCGTTGCGGGGAGCGACCACCGGCCGCGCCCGGAACGCCAGAAGCGCCGCCAGTGCCATCGCACCGCCGACCAGCGTGGACACCGCCAGGAACGTCAGCGCTCGGGTGACCAGCACGGTCGCCCAGACCCTGCGGAAGCCCACCTCACCGAACCACAGCCAGTCCGTGTACGCGTGCACCAGCGGCGGGACGAAGACCAGCGCCACGAGCAGGAACGCCGCGGCCAGCAGCAGGATGCGACTGCGTCGCGACAACCTCGGTAGATCCTTGGCGGCGGGCATACCCACTTTCCTGCCCTCGTCGGCACTCGGCCGTGTGCCCCAATTCTACGTAGCCGGACCGGGCCGGGAACGCCGTCTTCGACCCGTGACGCCGCGGCCGGGCCACCGCAGGCGATCGCGGACCGCATCTGGACCCGCTCCGGCCCCCCAGACAGCCGGCGAGCTCGTACACGACGTCAGCCTTGCGTGCCTCGTCCACAGAACTCTGGATCGCCCGGGTGTGGGTGCCGAAGACGTTGACGAGGGTGCCAGCAGCGGCGGACCGCCATCCACCGATCGACGCGGCGTGTCGTATTTGCCCTAAATCTCCTGCGCAACGACCCGGCGGCGACTCACCCTCCCGAATGGCGAAAAGTCCACTCACGCAACGATGTCGCGGATCACCCCGTCGGCGAGCAACCGCCCGCGATCGGTCAGCACCAGCCGATCGGCATCCGCCACCGCGAGCCCGTCCTCGACGACCCGCGCGGCCGCCGCGCGTTCGCTGTCCGACAGCTCGGACAGCGGCAGCCCGGTCCGCAGGCGGACACTCAACATCACCCGTTCGACGTGCCGATCCTCGGCGGTGAGGACCTCGCTGTCCGCGACCGGCAGCACACCGGATGCCAACCGGTCCGCGTAACGGGCCGGATGCTTGACGTTCCACCAGCGCACGCCGCCCACGTGACTGTGCGCGCCGGGCCCGGCGCCCCACCAGTCCCCGCCGTCCCAGTACCCGATGTTGTGCCTGCAGGCGGACTTCTCACCGGCCGCCCAGTTCGACACCTCGTACCAGTGCAGGCCCGCGTCGGCGAGCCGAGCGTCGATGCGCTCGTAGCGAGCGGCGAGGACGTCGTCGTCGGGAGCGGGAAGTTCGCCGCGGCGCACCCGGCGGGCCAGGGCGGTGCCGTCCTCGACGATCAGCGCGTAGGCGGAGACATGGTCGACGCCCGCGGAGAGCACCGCATCCAGGGTGGCGTCGAGATCCGCGTCGCGTTCGCCGGGGGTGCCGTAGATCATGTCGAGGTTGACGTGCTCGAACCCGGCCGCACGCGCCTCCCGGGCCGCCGCGACAGCCCGGCCCGGGGTGTGGGTGCGATCGAGGATCCGCAACACGTGCTGCGCGGCGGACTGCATTCCGAGCGACACCCGCGTGAACCCGGCGTCGCGGATCGCCGTGAAGAACTCCGGCGACGTGGACTCCGGGTTGGACTCGGTGGTCACCTCCGCGCCGACGGCCAGACCGAAGCTGGCACGCACCGCGTCGAGCACCTCGGCCAGCCCGTCGCCGCCGAGCAGCGACGGAGTGCCGCCTCCGACGAACACCGTCTGCGCCGCGGGCACCGCTCGGCCGTCGCGGCCGAGCATCGCGGCGCCGGCGTCGAGCTCGCGGCGCAACCCCTCGAGCCACGACTGCGGTGACGCGGAGGTGCCGAGCTCGCCCGCGGTGTAGGTGTTGAAGTCGCAGTAGCCGCAGCGGGTGGCGCAGAACGGGACATGGACGTAGATACCGAACGGCCGCGAACCGACACCGACCAGCGCGTCGTCGGGCAGTGCGAACTCCGCCGCGGCCGGCTCGGTAAGGGGTGTACTCACCCCTCCAGTGTTCCACCGACCCGGGAGTGACCCATCCCACACCGGCCGCTGCCCTGCGCATTTCCCCCCAATCCGGGGGAAATGTCCGCCGGGGTGTCGGAATCGGCGGTGTGATCTGGCACAATCGTCGGCGTGACCGGACTTGGGATTGTGCTCGTGGCTCGCCGCCATGTCGATCTCAAGCGCGTCTGTAGCTGTTGCTGTCTTCCCTCTTCTGCGTAGACGCATTCCCAGCACCCCGCCAGTCCCGGCCGGTCTCGAATGTGGGCAACGCGGGGACAGCCCTCCCCGCCTCAGCCATGCCCCGGTAGACCGGCGCCCGTAAAGATCCACCTGAAGCAGATCTTGGAGCGCCCTGATGTCGCAGTCCGTCGACTCGTCACCCCCCGCGGATACCGAGGCCGCACCCCGCGCCCGCACCCCGCGGCCGGTCAAGCGTCGCTCCGAGGGCCAGTGGGCCCTCGGCTACCGCGAGCCGCTCAACGCCAACGAGCAGACCAAGAAGGACGACAACCCCCTCAACGTCCGCGCCCGCATCGAGGACATCTACTCGAAGCAGGGTTTCGACAGCATCGACAAGTCCGACCTGCGCGGCCGCATGCGGTGGTGGGGCCTCTACACGCAGCGCGAGCAGGGCTACGACGGCACCTACACCGGTGACGAGAACATCGACCTGCTCGAGGCCCGGTACTTCATGATGCGCGTGCGTTGCGACGCCGGCGCCCTGAACGTCGAGCAGCTGCGCACCCTCGGCGGCATCTCCACCGAGTTCGGCCGCGACACCGCCGACCTGTCCGACCGGGAGAACGTCCAGTACCACTGGATCGAGATCGAGAACGTCCCGGAGATCTGGCGCCGCCTCGAGTCCGTCGGCCTCAAGACCACCGAGGCGTGCGGCGACTGCCCGCGCGTCGTCCTCGGCTCCCCCCTGGCCGGCGAGTCGCTGGACGAGATCCTCGACCCGACCCCGGCGATCGACGAGATCGTCCGTCGCTACATCGGCGACCCGGCGTACTCGAACCTGCCGCGCAAGTTCAAGACCGCGATCTCCGGCCAGCAGGACGTGGTCCACGAGATCAACGACGTCGCGTTCATCGGCGTCAACCACCCCGAGCACGGCCCCGGACTCGACCTCTGGGTCGGCGGCGGCCTGTCCACCAACCCGATGCTTGCGCAACGGGTCGGGGTGTGGGTGCCGCTCGACGAGGTGCCGGACGTGTGGGAGGCGGTCGTCTCGATCTTCCGCGACTACGGCTACCGCCGGTTGCGCAGCAAGGCGCGGCTGAAGTTCCTGATCAAGGACTGGGGCATCGAGAAGTTCCGCGAGGTGCTCGAGACCGAGTACCTGAAGCGGAAGCTGATCGACGGCCCCGCCCCGGAGAAGCCGGCCCGTCCGATCGACCACATCGGCGTGCAGAAGCTGCGCAACGGGCTCAACGCCATCGGCTTCTCCCCCATCGCAGGCCGGGTCTCGGGCACCATCCTGACCAAGGTGGCGGACGCAGTGGCCGCCGTCGGCTCCGACCGCGTCCGCTTCACCCCGTACCAGAAGCTGATCGTGCTCGACGTGCCCGACGACAAGGTCGAATGGCTGATCGACGAGCTCAAACCTCTTGGTCTGCACGGACGGCCGTCGCACTGGCGGCGGAATCTGCTGGCGTGCAGTGGCATCGAGTTCTGCAAGCTGTCCTTCACCGAGACCCGCAAGCGGTCCCAGGTGCTCGCGCCGGAACTCGAGGAGCGGCTGGCAGACATCAACGCCTCCCTCGACGTGCCGATCACGGTGAACATCAACGGCTGCCCCAACTCGTGCGGCCGCTCCCAGATCGCGGACATCGGGTTCAAGGGCCAGCTGGTCGACGACGGCGAGGGCAACCAGATCGAGGGCTTCCAGGTGCATCTGGGCGGCAGCCTCGGCCTCGACGCCGCGTTCGGCCGCAAGCTGCGCCAGCACAAGGTGACCAGCGAAGAGCTGGGCGACTACATCGAGCGCGTGGTGCGGCAGTTCGTCAAGCACCGCAACGAGGGCGAACGGTTCGCCGAATGGGCAGTCCGTGCGGACGAGGAGGATTTGCGATGACAACAGGTCTCGACCTGACCGACGCCACCGAGGCCGATCTCCGCGACCTTGCCGCGCAGGGGGCGGCAAGTCTCGACGGCGCGTCCGCCGAGGAACTCCTGCGCTGGACCGAGGACACCTTCGGGGCGGCGAGCGTAGCGACGGGGAATCAGCGCAGCCAGTACATCGTCGCGTCGAACATGCAGGACGGGGTGCTCGTGCACCTGGCGGCGCAGGTGCATCCCGGCGTCGACGTGCTGTTCCTCGACACCGGCTACCACTTCGCCGAGACGATCGGCACCCGCGACGCCGTCGAGGCCGTCTACGGGGTCAACGTGATCAACGCCAAGGCCGAGCAGACGGTCGCCGAACAGGATGCCCTGCTGGGCAAGGACCTCTTCGCCCGCGACGCCAACGAGTGCTGCCGGCTGCGGAAGGTGGTGCCGCTGAAGAACACCCTCGCCGGATACAAGGCGTGGGTCACCGGCATCCGCCGCGTCGAGGCACCCACCCGGGCCAACGCACCGCTGATCTCGTACGACGAGGGCTTCGGCCTGGTGAAGATCAACCCGATCGCCGCCTGGTCCGACGAGGACATGCAGAACTACATCGACAGGCACGGCATCCTCGTCAATCCGCTCGTCGACGAGGGTTATCCGTCCATCGGGTGCGCGCCCTGCACCTCCAAGCCAGCTCCCGGCTCCGATCCGCGCAGCGGACGTTGGGCCGGCAACTCCAAGACAGAATGCGGGTTGCACGCCTCATGACTGCTGAACTGACCGACATCCGACCGCTTCTGGACGGCGCCGACTTCGACACCCTCGCGGCCCTCGAATCCGAAGCCATCCACATCTTCCGCGAGGTCGCCGGAGAGTTCGAGCGCCCGGTGATCCTGTTCTCCGGCGGCAAGGACTCCACGGTGCTCCTGCACCTGGCGATCAAGGCGTTCTGGCCGGCCCCGATCCCGTTCGCGCTGCTGCACGTCGACACCGGGCACAACCTGCCCGAGGTGCTGGCGTTCCGGGACCACGTCGTCGAGAAGTACAACCTGCGCCTGCACGTGGCCAACGTCGAGGACTACCTCGCCGACGGCCGGCTCACGGAGCGGCCCGACGGCGTCCGCAACCCGCTGCAGACCGTGCCGCTGCTCGACGCGATCGCCGAGCACCGCTTCGACGCGATCTTCGGTGGCGGGCGCCGGGACGAGGAGCGCTCGCGGGCCAAGGAGCGGATCTTCTCGCTGCGCGACTCGTTCGGCCGCTGGGACCCGAAGAAGCAGCGCCCGGAGCTGTGGAACCTGTACAACGGCAAGCACTCCCCCGGCGAGCAGGTGCGGGTGTTCCCGCTGAGCAACTTCACCGAGCTCGACATCTGGCGCTACATCGCCCGCGACGACATCGAACTGGCGAGCATCTACTACGCCCACCAGCGCGAGGTGTACCAGCGCGACGGCATGTGGATGACCTCCGGCGTGTGGGGCGGACCGCGCGAGGGCGAGCAGGTGCAGACCCTGTCGGTGCGCTACCGCACCGTCGGTGACGGCTCCACCACCGGCGCGGTGCTGTCCGAGGCCGCCGACAACGACGCCATCCTGGCCGAGGTCGCGGCGTCGCGGCTGACCGAGCGCGGCGCAACGCGCGGCGACGACCGAGTTTCCGAGGCGGCCATGGAAGACCGCAAGCGCGAAGGCTACTTCTGATGCGCGTCACCGGACCGAGCGCGACGCACAGTGCACGTCCCGGGGCGAGCGACGACCGAGTTTCCGAGGCGGCCATGGAAGACCGCAAGCGAGAGGGCTACTTCTGATCATGAGCGACCTGTTGCGCCTGGCTACGGCCGGCAGCGTCGACGACGGCAAGTCCACCCTGGTGGGCCGGCTGCTGTACGACACGAAATCCGTTCTGGCCGACCAGATCGACGCCGTCACCCGCGCGTCGGTCGACAAGGGCCTCGACACCCCCGACCTCTCGCTGCTGGTCGACGGCCTGCGCGCCGAACGCGAGCAGGGCATCACCATCGACGTCGCGTACCGGTACTTCGCCACCCCGAAGCGCAGCTTCGTGCTGGCGGACACCCCCGGTCACGTCCAGTACACCCGCAACACCGTCTCGGGCGCCTCGACCGCGCAGCTGGTGGTTCTGCTCGTCGACGCCCGCAAGGGTGTGATCTCGCAGACCCGCAAGCACGCGGCCGTCCTCGCGTTGCTCGGTGTGCCGAAGCTGGTGCTGGCCGTCAACAAGATCGACCTCGTCGAGGATCCGGCGACGGTGTTCGCGGACATCTCCCGCGAGTTCAACGAGCTGACCTCGTCGCTGGGCTGGGCGGACGAGGACGTCGTGGAGATCCCGGTCTCCGCGCTGCACGGCGACAACGTGGCCGTGCGCTCGGAGAACACCCCGTACTACGACGGTCCGACGCTGATCGAGCACCTCGAGTCGGTTCCGGTCGATTCCGAGCCGCACCGTGTGGGCCTGCGCTTCCCGGTGCAGTACGTGATCCGGCCGCGCACCGCCGAGTTCCCCGACTACCGCGGGTACGCAGGCCAGGTCGCCGCGGGCGAGGTCCGCCCGGGTGACGAGGTCGTGGTGCTGCCGTCCGGCATCCGCACCACCGTCGCGCGGGTCGACACCGCGGACGGGGAGCTCGCCGCCGCGCACGCGGGCCGCAGCGTCACGCTGGTGCTCGAGGACGAGGTCGACATCTCCCGCGGCGACACCATCGCCTCGCCGCAGGACGCCCCGGAGCCGCTGGGCGAGTTCGAGGCGACCGTGTGCTGGCTGGCCGAGAAGCCGCTGCACCCCGGTGCCCGGCTGCTGCTCAAGCACGGCACCCGCACCACGCAGGCCATCGTCGGCGCCATTGTCGAGCGGTTCGACGAGCAGGAGCTGACCACGGAGCCGAGCCCGGCATCGTTGCAGCTCAACGAGATCGGCAAGATCTCGGTGCGCGTCGCGGAGCCGATCGTCGCGGACGACTACCGCGTGAACCGGCACACCGGGAGTTTCCTGCTGATCGACCCGGCCGGTGGCAACACCCTCGCTGCCGGGCTGGTCGGCGACGCGATCGCCGCCGTCGAACTGGGCGAGCGGGTCTAGCTCGGTGACACCGCCCCTGATCGCCGCGGCGGTGCCGCCGATGATCCTCGTCGCCCACGGCAGCCGCGACCCGCGCTCGGCGCGGTCCGTCGCGGCGGCCGTGGCGGCGGTCAGGGGCGCCCGGCCGGATCTCGACGTCCGGCTCTGCTTCCTCGACCTGTCCGCCCCGTCGGTGGACCAGGTCGTCGACACCGTCGCCGCGGAGGGCCATTCGTCGGCCGTGGTCGTGCCGTTGTTGCTGGGCAACGCCTTCCACGCCCGCGTGGACCTGCCGGGACTGCTCGCGGCCGCGCGGGCGCGGCACCGCGGCCTGGATCTGGTGCAGGCCGACGTCCTCGGCGACGACGACCGCCTCGTCGGCGCGGTCCGGGACCGTGTGCGCACTGCCGGCGTCGCGCTCGACGACCCGCAGGTCGGGGTGGTGCTCGCCGCGGTCGGCTCGTCCCGCGCCGAGGCCAACGACCGCACCGCCGCAATCGCGCCACGGCTGCTCGCGGGCACGTCGTGGTCCGGTGCGCGGGCATGCTTCGCGACCACCGATCCGTCGCTGTCGCAGGCGGTCTCACGACTGCGGGCGGACGGTGCGCGGCGCATCGTCGTCGCCCCCTGGTTCCTGGCACCCGGGCTGCTCACGGACCGCATCGACACTGCGACGGACGCGGTGGCCCCGGATGCGCTGCGCGCCGGCGTGATCGGCGACCATCCACTGCTCGTGGAGGTCGTGCTGGATCGGTACCGCGAGGGCCTCGAGCTCGTCGCGACCACCCGCGCCGCCTGACACCGCTTCGCCGGCACCCGCCCGCAGGGAGAGTTACGCGCGGGCGCCGGGCTCGCAGACGAACGCCGTGGGCGTGCGGCCGATCCGCGTGAGCACGACGCTCAGCGAGCGGCCGCCCTTCAGTTTGAGCTTGGGCCGCAGCACCGCCGGGTCGACGTCGACACCGCGGACCAGGATCTCCGCGACACCGCAGTCCATGCGGGTCAGTTCCTGACGCAGCGCCTTCTCGGAGTACTTGAGCTGCGCCAGAATCCGGAAGCCGCGCACCCCCGTCGGAACCGTGTCGCCGGTGAGGTAGGCGATCCGCGGGTCGAGCTGCCAGAGCCCGTGCCGGGCGGCGTAGTGCCGTACCAGCCCGGCCCGCACCACGGCACCGTCCGGGTCGACGATCCACTCCCCCGGCTCCCTTTCCGGGATCTCGTCCGGTTCGGCGTCGGTGATCTCCCAGCCGGTGCCGTCGGCGGCGAGGACCGTCGCACGCCGGTGCACCCCGGCGCCCGCCAGACCCGGCGACCACAGGCATGCCTCACGCACCCCGCCGGACAGGGAGACGATCTCCACCTCGCCGTCCCAGCCCAGCTGGTCGTAGTCCAGGCCGGGTGCACACTTGACCGCGATGTCACGTCCGGAGTACACGTCCAGCAGGTCCGGCAGCGGCGGCATCAGCGCGGCCGGGTCGTGCCTGCGTTTGCCCCCGGACCGCCGGGCGGGGTCGGCAAGCACGACCGTGCCACGACTGCACGGCGCCAGCGCGTCCGCGCGGATCACGGTGGCTCCGGGCACGTTCCACGCCGCCATCGCGAGGCGGACGGGGTCGAGATCGCTGCCGAGCACCACGCCCGCGATCCCGACGAGCGCGGACAGTTCCGCCCCGATGGAACAGGTGACGTCGTGCACGTCCCGGCCGGCGAGCCGCAGCGCCCGCCGGCCCGCGACCACCGTCGGTGTGGCCTGCTGCAACGCGTCGTCGGTGAGCAGCCAGTCGTGTCCGGCGAGCTTGCCCTCGGCGCGACGTCGCAGCAGCACCGTCTCGACGAGCGCACCGGCCCGGTCCCCGAAACGCGTACGCACCCGGCCGATGTCGGCCAGGTGCGTACGCGGCGAGAACTCCAGACGATCCACCTCGGCGAGGTCGGCGGCGGCGGCGCTCAGATACCGGACATCCGAGGTGGTGAAGTCGTATCCCACCGGTGAGTCAGGACTCCTTCTCGCCCGGCTTCACGCCGGTGATCATCGCGTTGTAGAAGAAGCCGCGAGGGACGACGCGCTTCATGATCTTCTCGTCCACCCAGCTCAGGGCCTTGAAGCCACCGAACGCGAACTTGGCCCAGTTCCAGCCGAGCTTCCCCTCGGGCACCGCGGCCTCGAAGGTGCGCACAGGCCATCCGAGCATCGCGGCCGTGAACTCCTCGGTGGCTGCGTGCACCTGCACCGCCCCGGCGGAACGCGCCATCTTCTCGAGGTCGTCCGGGTCGAAGGTGTGGATGTCGACGACCGCCTCGAGCGCTGCGGCGCGGGAGGACTCGTCGAGTTCGGCCTGCGGGCGACGCCAGCCCTGCAGCGGACCCAGCTTGGTGACGTTCGTGGTCACGTACCAGGTGGCACGGCTGAGCCAGCGGGCGTAGAAGTCGCCGACCGTGGTCGGCTCACCGGCGAACACGAAGCGCCCGCCGGGCTTGAGCACCCGGATGACCTCGCGCAGCGACTGCTCGACGTCCGGAATGTGGTGCAGGACGGCGTGCCCGACGACGAGGTCGAAGGTGTTGTCGTCGTAGGGGATCCGCTCCGCGTCGGCCACCCGGCCGTCGACCGGCAGGCCGAGGCCCTCGGCGTTGCGCAGCGCGACCTTGACCATGCCCGGCGACAGGTCGGTGACCGACCCGGTCTTCGCGACGCCGCCCTGCATCAGGTTGAGCAGGAAGAAGCCGGTGCCACAGCCCAGTTCGAGCGCCCGCTCGTACGGCAGCGGCTGGTCCCCCGCGACCGCGTCGAAACGCCCGCGGGCGTATTCGATACAGCGCTCGTCGTACGAGATGGACCACTTCTCGTCGTAGGTCTCGGCCTCCCAGTCGTGGTAGAGGACCTGGGCCAGCTTGGTGTCCTTGAGCGCCGCCTCGACCTCTTCGGCCGTGGCGTGCGGGTTCGGCGCCGGGTCGACGCCGTTGTTCGGGCTTGCAGTCATGGAGGAGAGCCTACCCTGCAGTAAGCAATGAACAAGTTCTAGTTTTTCAAATTCCCGGGCCCCGGGCGGCACGCCACGCACCGCCCGGGACACCGGCGTCACTTGCCGACGAACTTCGCCTTGCCGGGGCCGTTCTCGATGAACGAGGCCATGCCGATGGTCCGGTCCTCGGTCGCGAACAGGGCGGCGAACTGGGCGGCCTCGATCTTCAGGCCGGTGTTCAGATCGGTGTCCAGCCCCTGGTCGATGGACGCCTTCGCGGCGGCCAGCGCACGGGAGGCGCCCCCCACGAACTGCGACGCCCACGTACGGGCGGCGTTGTACACCTCGTCGGGGGCGACCATCTCGTCGATCAGGCCGATCTGCAGCGCCTCCTCGGCGCCGACGAAACGGCCGGTGAACACCATGTCCTTCGCCTTGGCCGGGCCGATCAGCCGGGCCAGGCGCTGGGTGCCGCCGCCGCCTGGGATGACGCCGAGCAGCACCTCGGGGACACCGACCTTGGCGTTGTCGCCGGCGATCCGCCGATCCGCGCCGAGCGCGATCTCGAGTCCGCCGCCGAGCGCGTAGCCGGTGATCGCGGCGACCGTCGGCTTCGGGATGTCGGCGATCGCGCCGAGCGCCGACTGCAGTTCGCCGGCGATCGGAGCCATGTCGGCGTAGGTCATCTCCGCCATCTCCTTGATGTCCGCGCCCGCCGCGAACACCTTCTCGCCGCCGTACACGATGACGGCCTTGACCTCGTCGTTGACGGTGGCCTCACGCGCCGCCGCCCGCAGCTCCTCCTGCAGCTGACGATTCAGGGCGTTCATCGGGGGACGGGCCAGTCGGATGGTGCCGATGCCGTCGGAAACTTCGAGGGTTACGAACTCAGCCATGTGCGGAAGGCTACCGCCTGCGCCTGAACCGAATCCCGGCGGCGCTACCGCTTGCTCCGAACCCAATCCGGCGCTACCGCTTGCTCCGAACCCAATCCGGCGCTACCGCTTGCTCCAGGGATGGACTCCGGCGGCGTAGTAGGGGTCCTGTCCCGGGAACCGCACCCGCAGCTGACCTTCCTCCTGGTAGAGCGTCGGCAGGATCCGCGGGATCTCCGGTTCGGCTTCGAGCACCGCCTCCACCGAACCGAACGCGGCGATCGACCGGAGCTGAGTCCACGTCGGCGGCAGCAGCATCGTCCTGCCCGCCCGCCAGTCGGCGATCGCCTCCTCCGGCGTCTGCCACGCGACCTCGGCGGCCTCGGACGTCTCACCGTCCGCGGTCTGCCCGACCGGTGCCGCGGCGACGAAGAACCGGGTGTCGTAGCGACGGTGCTCACCGACCGGGGTGATCCAGTTCGCCCACGGGCGAAGCAGATCCGCGCGCAGCACCAGGCCCTCCCGGGAGAGGAACTCGCTGAACGAGAACTCCCGCGCCTCGAGCTGCTTGCGCGCCTGCGCGTAACCGGAGGTGTCGGCCACGACCGTGGTCGCGGTCGGGCCGGCCAGCAGCACCCCGCACTCCTCGAACGTCTCCCGCACCGCCGCGCAGACCAACGCCTTCGCCCGCGCCTCGTCGACCCCGAACCGCTCGGCCCACCACGACACCGCGGGCCCGGCCCACGCGACGTCCGCGGTCGCGTCCTGCGGATCGACGCCGCCGCCGGGGAAGACCGTCATGCCACCGGCGAAGGCCATACCGGCCACGCGGCGCAGCAGGAACACCTCCGGCCCCGAGGCGCCGTCGCGCACCAGGATGACGGTGGAGGCGTCCTTCACCGGGACGTCGGGATGCAGTTCGTTCGAAGCCATGTGACGCAACTTACGCCGCCCCACCCCCACCCTCCGCCGCCGCCCGAGTGAACGGGGCCTGGCGAGGGGACGGTCAGCGGCGGTGCTGGCCGGGCAGGCGGCTGCGGCGGGCGAAGAACCGGCCGTCGACGCGGTCGAGGGCGATGGACTGGCTGAACGCGGTGGTCAGGTTCTCGGCGGTGATGACGTCGTCGATCAGACCCTGCGCGACCACCTCGCCCTCCTTCAGGAGCAGGGCGTGCGTGAAGCCCGGCGGGATCTCCTCCACGTGGTGTGTGATCAGCACGGTCGCCGGCGCATCCGGGTCCGCGGCAAGGTCGCCGAGGCGGGCGACGAGTTCCTCGCGGCCACCGAGGTCGAGACCGGCGGCGGGCTCGTCCAGCAGCAGCAGTTCGGGGTCGGTCATCAGCGCCCGGGCGATCAGCACCCGCTTGCGCTCCCCCTCGGAGAGGGTGCCGTAGGTGCGGTCGGACAGGTGCTCGGCGCCGATGCTCTCGAGGATCTCCACCGCACGGTCGGTGTCCATCGCCTCGTATCGCTCACGCCAGCGGCCGAGGACGGCGTAGCCGGCGGAGACGACGAGGTCCTTGACCAGTTCGTCGGCGGGCACCCGGTGTGCGAGGGCCGAGGACGACAACCCGATCCGGGGCTTGAGTTCGTTGACGTCGACCCGTCCGAGTGTCTCGCCGAGCAGATTCGCATTGCCCGACGTCGGGTGGACCTCGCCTGCGGCGATGCGCAGCAACGAGGTCTTGCCCGCACCGTTCGGGCCGAGCACGACCCACCTCTCGTCGAGCTCCACCTTCCAGGTCACCGGACCCACCAGGGTCACGCCGCCGCGGCGGATCAGGACGTCGTCGAAGTCGATGAGCAGATCGGGATCAGGTTCGGACACGGCAGTCATCTTCCCGCACCGGTGTTGCGGGAGTGAAACGGGATCAGAGGCGCGTGTCGCGGGCTCACACCAGCGCGTCCCAGAACTGCTCCTCGAACACCGCGACCCGCCCGAACGCGGTGCGCTGCGCGTCGGTGGGTTCTCCCTCACCGAGCAACGTCGCCAGGTCCTCGACGTACGTGGCGAAGGGCGCCGCGCTCCAGTTGTCGATGAACTCGCGGTACCGCGACTCGGCGTCGGCGGCGCGTTGCCGCACGGTCGTCCAGGCGTCCAGGTAGGCCTTCTCGATCCCGTACAGCACGGCGGACGCGACGTCGTAGCCGTCATGCAGGCTCGCCAGCATGAACGAGGTGTATGCGATGCACCCGTCGCTCGGTCGGTGCCCGTGTCGATCCAGACCTCGCCGCTCGAGCTCCGCACGAAACAGATCGAGCTCCGAAGTCAGAGCGGCGATTCCGCCCGCGATGACATCCCGGGAACGTTCGTCGGGGGCGAGGCTGAGCACCCCGCCGAGGAACCGCCGGAACTCGACGACGAAGGCGTGGTCCTCGAGCAGCCAGCGGTCGAAGGCCGCCTCCGGCAGGGTGCCGTCCGCGGTGGCGAGCACGAACGGGTGCTCCGCCGACCGCTGCCACCGCTGCGCTTCGCCCCGCAGCAGGGCGTCCGCGCGAGTCACCGCGCGTCCCAGAACGCGAGCTCGTGCCGCATCGCCGTCATGAACGCCTCCTCCGCGACCGCCTCGTCCGGCGCCGCCTCGTCCAGCATCTCCGCACACCGGTCGGCGAGCGCCGCGAATCCCGGATCCGCGTAGGTGTCCACCCAGCGGCGGTAGCGGGGATCGGCGGGCGGGTCCTGCGCGAGGGCGAGGCCCAGCTGCGAGTACCCCCACATGCACGGCAGCAGCGCCGCCAGCCCACGCCCGTAGTCCGCGGCCGACTCGAGCAGGAACTCGGTGTACGCCGCGCACTGCGGGCTCTTGACCGCGGTGCCGAAGTCCGCACCGAACGGCTCGGACAGCTCTCGGTGCAGACTCAACTCCTCGTGCAGCGTCGAGTGCGCCAGGTCCACCAGGTAGCCGAGGTGCCCGTCGGGGGCCTGCCACGCCAGGCGCGCGAACACCCGGGTGTAGTCGAGCAGGTACAGGTAGTCCTGCTCGAGCCAGCCGCGGAACAGTGCCGGATCCAGGTCGCCGCGCGCGATCCCCACGACCGTGGGGTGGGCGAGCTGCTCCGCGAGCAGCGCCCGTCCCTTCTCCTGCAGTCGGGACGAGAGAGTCACGCCCGCACCACCTTTCGCTTGTCGATCAGGCCGATCAGCAACGCCAGCCCGGCGGCGACCACCAACGCGGCGAGCGACGCGGACCAGCCGGAGGCCGGGATCCCCAGCGACGACTGCAGATTCGTCCACCAGCGCGTCCAGCCGGCACCGAAGCCGGTGAAGTAGGTCGGCGTCACCAGCTGGTAGACGACGAACCCGGCGACCCACGGCACCAACATCATCCAGCGGGTGGGCGACTGGGCCGACACGTCCCAGTGGCCGCGCCGGAGCAGGTAGAACGACGCCAGGAAGGTTCCGGTCAGCGGCACGAACACGGCACCGATCAGGAACAGGAACGGCTCGTAGCTGTACGCGTCGACCGTCAGCGCGAGCAGCGTCGCGATCACGCCGACCCCGATCACGAGGAATCGGCGGTCCAGGTTCGGTCGCAGGTTCTGGGCACTGATCGCGGTGGAGTAGATGTTCGCGAACGCCTCGTCGACCTCGTCGACCAGCAGGATGAGCAGCGCAACCCCCGCCAGCGGCAGGACCAGCAGGCTGCCGATCACGTCGAAGCCGGGTTCGAGCCCGAACGCGACGAACGCCAGGACGCCGAGCGCGAAGAAGGCGACCGTGGCGCCGCCGTAGCCGACAGTGGCGCCGAGGAACGCCGCCCGTGGGGACCGGGAGTGCCGGGCGTAGTCGGCGGCCAACGGAACCCAGGAGATCGGCATCGCGATCACCAGGTCGACGCTGGTCCAGAACCCGGCGAAGCTGCCCTCGGTCAGCGACGGCAGATCCTTCATCAGCACGTTCACCAGCAGGTACACCGTGGACGCGAGCGCCGCCCAGACCGCATACCGGGCCAGGATCTTGACCACCCGCAGCGGGTACAGCGCCATCACCGTCGCCAGCACACCGCCGAGCAGCACGAACGGCCACCGCTGCCACCCGGTCAGCCGGGCCGCGGTCTCCGCGATCACGAACACCTCGAAGGTCGCCCAACCGACACACTGCACCAGGTTCAGTACCGTCGGCAGCGCGGAGAGCCGGGTACCGAGCAAGCCGCGCATCATCACCATGGCGGGGGCGCCGACCGAGGCGCCGGCGGCCGCACACAGCCCGAGCAACGCCGACCCGATCAGCGCACCGACGACCACCGCGAGCAGCGTGGCGAGCAGCGACTGTCCCTGCAGCACCGCGAACGTCGCAGCGACCGGCAGCAGCAGGGAGATTCCGAGATTGCCCCACAGGCCGACCTGCGCGCCGAATCCCAGGGTGCGGGTTGGTGATTCATCCAGGGTGAAGGACGGCTCGGCCTGAGCCGACCCCGGTGACGGACGTGTCGGTACGACGGACATCGCACTGCTCCCTACGCCGGAATGACCCGGATCAGGTGTGACGGTCGGAGCAGCCGTGCTCCCTCTCAGCCCTACGACGCCAGGGCTCCCGTGCTGGATGGACGACGCTCACACTAGGCCGTCGTCACGGCGCAGTCCAAGCCGCCCCCTGCCCCACGAGCACGCCGACCCGGCTGCGCCCATCGAGCCGACCCTGCCGCGCCCATCGAGCCGACCCGGCTGCCCACCCCGAGCCGACCCGGCTGCGCGACGGTATCGCTCGCGCTGATTCCAAACCTTCCCGACGTCGGCCCGCCCGCGCACCATGACGCCCTGACCCGCCGTGTGCGGGGCCATCAGAGGGGGTTCCGTTGTCCGTGACCACTGCCGCCGCAGAGGCGCCGGTTGCGTCGTCCGCCGGGTCGCAGGCGCACCACCGCCGCCGCGGTCTGCTGCGAACGCTGGCACCGCTCACGCTGCTGCTCGTCTGGCAGATCGGCAGCCGGACCGGACTGCTGTCCGAGCGGGTGTTGCCCGCGCCGTCGGTGATCCTCGAGGCCGGCGTCGAGGTCTTTCGTTCCGGCGCGCTGACCGACGCCCTGCTCGTGTCCGGGCAGCGGGTCCTGATCGGGTTCGCGCTCGGCGCCGTGCTTGGCGTCGGCTTCGGCGTCGTCGCCGGTATCGGCCGGATCGGCGAGTACATCGTGGATCCGCCGTTGCAGATGCTGCGAACCGTACCGCTGTTCGGCCTGATCCCGCTGTTCATCATCTGGTTCGGCATCGGGGAGGAACCCAAGGTCTTCCTCATCGCGCTCGGCGTTGCATTTCCCCTGTACCTCAACACCTTTGCCGGGATTCGTCAGCTGGACCCGAAGCTCCTCGAACTCGGCCGGGTGTTGCGGCTGAGCCGGACCGAGCAGCTGCGCCGGTTGGTGATCCCCGGTGCGCTGCCGCACATCCTGGTCGGGTTGCGTCAGAGCCTCGGCGTGGCATGGCTCTCGCTGATCGTCGCCGAACAGATCAACGCAGGCAAGGGTCTCGGGTACATCGTGAACAACGCGCGCGAGTTCCTGCGCACCGACATCGTCATCTTCGGCCTGCTCGTGTACGGACTGCTCGGGCTGATCACGGATGCACTGGTACGCGGGCTGGAGCGGCGGGCGCTGCGCTGGCAGCCCGCCGCGGCCTGAGGAGGACCACGTCATGACAGACACCATCACCGCCTCGCCGGTGTCCACGGCTCCGGCCGCCCGAGTCACCGGTCTGCGGAAGAGCTTCGGTGGCCGGCCCGTACTCGACGGGATCGACCTCGAGATCCGCCGCGGCGAGATCGTCGCCCTGCTCGGACGTAGCGGATCGGGCAAGTCGACTCTGCTGCGGGCCCTGGCAGGCCTGTCCGGCGACCACGAGGGGCAGGTCACCACCGACGGATACCCCACCGTCGTCTTCCAGGAACCCCGGCTGGTCCCGTGGCTCGACGTGACCACGAACGTCGAACTCGGCCTACCCGACCCCCGCCGCGGTCCGGGACGCCGGGACCGGGCGGCCCGGGTGCTCGGCGAGGTCGGTCTCGGGCATCGCCGGGACGCGTGGCCGTTGACGCTGTCCGGCGGCGAGGCGCAGCGAGCAGCCCTGGCCCGGGCGCTGGTCGCGGAACCGACGCTGCTGCTGCTCGACGAGCCGTTCGGTGCGTTGGACGCGCTGACCCGGCTCTCGGTCCACGACCTGTTGCTCGGCCTGTTCGCCGAGCACGGATTCGGCGTCCTCCTCGTGACCCACGACGTGACCGAGGCGGTGGCACTGGCCGACCGGGCCCTGATTCTGGACGGCGGCCGCATCGCCCACCAGGTGCCGATCGACCTGCCCCGCCCGCGCAGACGCGCCACCGCCGAGACCGCCGAGTACTCCGCCCGACTGCTCGAACTGCTCGGCGTACCCACCTGAGCTCGACTCCACCGCCGCCGTTTCCCACCGCCGCCACTTCACACCGCCGACCGCTCCTCACCGAAACAGGACCACACCCAATGAAACTCAGTACCTTCGGCCGTCGACGACTCGTCGGACTGGCCGCGATCACCGCCACCGCGCTGGCACTCACCGCGTGCGGCGGATCCGACGGCGACGCCACCGAAGCGGCAGCGACCGGACCGGTGGACCTGTCCACCGTCACGCTTGAGGTCGGTGACCAGAAGGCCACCTCCATCGAGGTTCTGCTGCGGGCGTCGGGACAGCTCGAGAACGTGCCCTACAAGATCGAGTTCTCCTCGTTCACCGCGGGACTGCCGCTGATCGAGGCCGCGAGCGCCGGCGGCATCGACCTCGCCCAGACCGGCAACACCCCGGTGATCTTCGGTGCCGCGTCGAAGGCGGACATCAAGATCGTCGGAGCGCTCGAGGCGACCGGTGAGGGCGACGCGATCCTGGTCGGCAAGGATTCCCCGGCGACGTCGGTGGCGGATCTGAAGGGCAAGAAGATCGCGACGTTCAAGGGCAGCTCGGCGCACGCGAACCTGCTGCTGCAGCTGCAGAAGGCGGGTCTGGACCGCACCGACGTCGAGACGGTGTTCCTCTCCCCCGCCGACGGATACACATCGCTGACCAAGGGCGACGTGGACGCCTGGGCGACATGGGATCCGTACACCGCGATCGCCGAGAAGGAATCCGGCGCGCGGGTGATCGCGACCGCCGACCAGGCCGCCAACGGCTACAACTTCTGGGCCGCGTCCGGCGCCGCCCTCGACGATCCGGGCAAGACCGCGGCCGTCGACGACTTCCTCGGCCGCTACGCCGCGGCGACCGCGTGGTCGCAGGACAACCTCGACGAATGGTCCGCGAAGTACGCCGAACTCACCTCGATCAGTCCCGACGCGTCGCGAACCACCTGGACCCGGTCGATCAAGCAGCCGATTCCACTGACCGATGCCGTCGTGGCCTCCGAGCAGGAGATCGCCGACGCGTTCACCGCGGCCGGGGAACTGCCGGGCACGGTCGACTTCGCCGGGGCGGTCGACCGGAGGTTCGAGGGCTAGGACGCTGCTCCCCGGCCGGACAGGTCAGATGACGGCGATGACCGTCATCGACCCGGGTGCGACCTCGGTGAATCCGGCGTCACGTACCGCCACTGCCCGTCCGGCGTCGACCTCCGCGGCCGACGCGGACCAGCGCTGCGGGTCGGCGTCGCGGACCGAGCAGCGGAAGCCGTTCGCGGCCCATTCCGCCGCCTGCCGGGCGCTCATGGCACCGGCCAGCAGCATCGCCGCGTGCCCGACCTGGGCGGCGGCCTTGCCGACGGTCATTCCGAGTTCGGCGTTCAGCCACAGCACCGGCACGCCTGCGGCGGGGTCGCCCGGTTCGTCGTGGTCGAGATCGGTGCCCCCGATCTGCAGTTTGCGGATCCGGGTGTCGAGGGCGCCGACCGGTCCGGGCACGAGGGCCCGGGCCTGCGCGCCGTCGACCTCGACGGTCACCCCGTCGACGTCCTGCGCGGCCAACCATTGCGCACCGCGGGCGCGGCGGGCCACCTTCCGGATCCGGGCGTCGGTCCAGGCGAGGTAGTCGCGCCGCCACGGCCCCGCCTCACCGTCCGGTCCGACCCCGACGCGCTCGTCGAGGCACAGCGCCGCGGTCGCGGCGGCCGCCGCCTCCAGCAGCGCGCTCCGAGCGGGCCGGTCGACCTTCGGGATGTGCAGCACCAGCGGCATCGCCAGCACCTGCGCCGGATCGTCCGGGTCGGGCCGGTGCCCGTAGCCCGCCGCGAGGACCGCGTGCCGGGCCGCGAAATCGGCGTCCAGTTCGGGCAACATCAGAGCGGAACTCGGCGCACCAGTCCGTCGACGGCGTCGGCGGCCTCGACCTCGTCGCGGGTCACGCCGAGCACGAACAGCACCGCGTCGAGGAACGGGTGCGAGAGCGCGGTGTCGGCGACCTCGCGCAGCGCCGGCTTGGCGTTGAACGCGACACCGAGACCGGCGGCATTGAGCATGTCGATGTCGTTGGCGCCGTCTCCGACCGCCACGGTCTGTTCCAGCGGCACACCGACCTGGGCGGCGAACTTGCGCAGCGCGACGGCCTTCGCGGCCCGGTCGACCACGTCGCCGACAACCCGTCCGGTGAGCTTGCCGTCGACGATCTCGAGGGTGTTGGCCTCGACGAAGTCCAGTTCGAGCTCGTGCGCGAGACCCTCGATGACCTGGCGGAATCCACCGGACACCACGCCGCAGTGGAATCCGAGGCGGCGCAGCGTCCGGATCGTGGTGCGGGCGCCGGGGGTCAGCTCCAGCGCCCGGCCGACCTCGTCGATCACCGACGCGTCGAGACCGGCGAGGGTCGCCACCCGCTGGTGCAGGGATTCGGTGAAGTCGATCTCGCCGCGCATCGCGGACTCGGTGACCTCGCGGACCTTGTCCTCGACGCCGGCGTGGGCGGCGAGCATCTCGATGACCTCGCCCTGCACCAGGGTGGAGTCGACATCGAACACGATGAGTCGCTTGGCCCTGCGCGCCAGCCCGGCCCGTTCGACGGCGATGTCGACCGCCTCGACCATCGCCAGCTCGGAGAGCCCGGTGCGCAGCCGTCCGTCCGTCTCGCCGCTGGTGTCGGCCGCGGTGACCATCAGCTCGAGGCCGGTCACCGGGTAGTCGGCGACGCCACGAATGGAGTCGATGTTGGCGCCCTGCTTGGCCAGTTCCCGCGCGATGTGGCTGAAGGAGCGGGCGGTGACCGGGCTGCCGAGCACCACGACGGCATGCGTCGACGGCGCGACACGATCGCCGGCGTCGGCGCCGATCTCGACGTCCACGGCCATTCCGACGGTGGCCATGGCGTCCTCGAGCGCCTCCTGCAGCGCCTCCGGGTCCGCCGGGCACTCGACGAGCACGCCGAGCGTCAGCCGTCCACGGATGACCACCTGTTCGACGTCGAGCAGGCTGACCTGGTGGCGTGACAGCGCGGCCAGCAGCACCGAGGTGACACCGGGCCGGTCCTTACCCGTCACCGTGACCAGAACCGTGGTCCCCGACTTCATCGAGGCATCCGAACCCACCGAGAAACTCCCTCCATCCCGCGGGCGCCGCCACGGGTATCGCCATTCATTGTGCCAATCGTGCTCGCGCAGTAACCAGAAGGCCCCGCCCGAATCTCGGGCGGGGCCTCGTGGTCACGCGTGCGCGACGCCTAGTGCGCGTCCTCCAGGACCGCGGTGGCGTGCTTGTGGCCGGGGCCGACGTGCGCCTCGGCGCGCATCCGCTCGACCATGTGCGGGTAGTGCAGCTCGAACGCCGGGCGCTCGGAACGGATCCGGGGCAGCTCGGTGAAGTTGTGCCGCGGCGGCGGGCAGGAGGTGGCCCACTCGAGCGAGTTGCCGTAACCCCACGGGTCGTCGACCGTGACGACCTCGCCGTAGCGGTAGCTCTTGAACACGTTCCACAGGAACGGCAGCGTCGAGGCACCGAGGATGAACGCGCCGATCGTGGAGATCGTGTTCAGCGAGGTGAATCCGTCGGACGGCAGGTAGTCCGCGTAGCGACGCGGCATGCCCTCGTTGCCCAGCCAGTGCTGCACCAGGAAGGTGGTGTGGAAGCCGATGAACGTGAGCCAGAAGTGCCACTTCGCGAGGCGCTCGTCCATCATCCGTCCGGTCATCTTCGGGAACCAGAAGTAGATGCCGGCGTAGGTGGCGAACACGATGGTGCCGAAGAGCACGTAGTGGAAGTGCGCGACGACGAAGTACGTGTCACTGACGTGGAAGTCGAGCGGCGGGCTGGCGAGCAGGACGCCCGAGAGGCCACCGAAGAGGAACGTCACGATGAAGCCGACCGAGAACAGCATCGGCGACTCGAATGTCAACTGTCCCTTCCACATGGTGCCGATCCAGTTGAAGAACTTCACACCGGTCGGGACCGCGATCAGGAACGTCATGAACGAGAAGAACGGCAGCAGGATGGCGCCGGTGGCGTACATGTGGTGCGCCCACACCGCGACGGACAGGGCGGCGATGCCGAGGGTCGCGTACACCAGGCCGCTGTAACCGAAGATCGGCTTGCGCGAGAAGACCGGGAAGATCTCCGAGACGATGCCGAAGAACGGCAGCGCGATGATGTACACCTCTGGGTGGCCGAAGAACCAGAACAGGTGCTGCCACAGAATGACGCCGCCGTTGGCGGGGTCGAAGATGTGGGCGCCGAACTGGCGATCGACGAACACGCCGAGCAGCGCCGCGGTCAGCAGCGGGAAGGCGAGCAGGATCAGGACGCTGGTCACCAGGATGTTCCAGGTGAAGATCGGCATCCGGAACATGGTCATGCCGGGGGCACGCAGGCACACCACGGTGGTGATCATGTTGACGCCACCGAGGATGGTGCCGAGGCCGCTGACGCCGAGGCCCAGGATCCACAGGTCGGCGCCGACGCCGGGCGAGTGCACCGCGTCGGTCAGCGGCGCGTAGGCGGTCCAGCCGAAGTCGGCGGCACCACCCGGGGTGATGAAGCCTGCGGTCGCGACGGTGGAGCCGAACAGGTACAGCCAGTAGCTGAAGGCGTTCAGACGCGGGAACGCGACGTCGGGCGCACCGATCTGCAGCGGCAGGATGTAGTTGGCGAAGCCGAAGACGATCGGCGTCGCGTACATCAGCAGCATGATCGTGCCGTGCATGGTGAACAGCTGGTTGAACTGCTCGTTCGACAGGAACTGCATGCCGGGGATCGCGAGTTCCGAACGCATCAGCAGGGCCATCAGGCCGCCGATGAGGAAGAACGCGAACGACGTCACCATGTACATGATCCCGAGCACCTTGGGATCCGTAGTGGTGATCATCTTGTAGATGTACGAGCCCTTGGGTCCCAGTCTCGCCGGGAACGGCCGTTTGGCCGTTAGCTCTGGGACTGGCTGGGGCGCTACGGCAGTCACTGATCCTCCTGAATGTGCCCTTGGTCGCTCCGCAGGCTCGCTCAGGACGTCCACCTCGGGCTGCGAGACGAACATCCTCATGGCTTGCGCTCTGAGGAATCGTAGACCGTCGCTCCGCGATCCGCGGAGCCGGTCCTACCCACTGTCGTACTTCGTGTCCGTTCCCGCCATCTGTTCTCCTCTGACCAGGGACGACGGCGGCGGCCCCGCGACGCGCCGGGGACCCACACTCCCGGCCGGGACCGCGCCGGACGCACCGCGGACGGTCGGCGCACCGACCTCACGACACAGGGACAACCCGATCGATTGTTAAGGTTTCCCTTACCTAACCCGACATCCTCGCAACCGATCGAATGGGATATGTCACACACCGGGCCGACGGGCTGCCCGACCGTCCCGGTGACGCCCGCACCGAGTACACCGGCGATGCGATCGCCGGCGGCGACCTCGCCGAGGCGTTCGGGGTCGACCCGCAGCGCGGATAGTCTCGTCGTGCCCCACCCCGAGAGGACAGAAGTTCACATGCGCAAGCCCACCCTCGCCCGCCGCACCGCCCCTGTCGCCCTGCTGGCGGCGACCGCCCTGGTCCTGACCGCGTGCGGCGGCTCCGACACCGACGACGCCGCGAGCACCATCGTGCGCAGCACCACCAACGTCGCCGGCGCCGGCGTGCTCGGCAACGACCGCGACACCGAGAACGTGTGCGGTCCGACCGCCCCCGTCGACCCGGCGGGTGTCACCGGCACGGTGCGCAAGGTCACGCATGCGGCCGGCGAGACCGAGGTCCCGGCCGACCCCCAGCGGATCGTGGTCCTCGACACCGACAAGCTCGACTCCGTGTGCGCACTCGGCCTGCAGGACCGGCTCGTCGGCGCGGCCGCCGCCGACGCCATCGGATCGCAGCCGAAGTACCTCGGCCCCACCATCGCCGGCGTCGAACTGGTGGGCACCCTGCAGGAACCGAACTTCGAGAAGATCGCGGCGCTGCAGCCGGACCTGATTCTCGGCACCAAGTTCCGGGCCCCCGAGGCGTACGAGCGCCTGGCCGCGATCGCCCCGACGGTCTACACCGAGAAGGTCGGCATCACCTGGAAGGACAACTTCCTCCTGGACGGCACCGCCCTCGGCCGCGGCGCCGACGCCCACCGGCTCCTCGACGAGTACCAGACCGCGGCGGTCGAGACGGGCAAGTCGCTCAGCGCCTCGGAGACCCAGGCGTCGATCGTCCGGTTCCGGCCCGGATCGATCCGGGTGTACGGCCCGGAGAGCTTCTCCGGTCAGGTTCTCGCCGACGCGGGCGTGCAGCGTCCCCCGTTCCAGCGCCTCGAGGGCGCCAAGGACCGTCGCTTCGCGGAGATCAGCGAAGAGGAACTGACGAAGGCAGAGGGTGACGTCATCTATGTCAGCTTCTTCGGCGACGAGGCCCAGACCCAGGGCGTCGAGGTGATGAACGGCGGACTGTGGCAGGGCCTCGGCGCCGTGAAGGACGGGCGCGTGTTCAAGGTCGACGACGAGATCTGGATGACGGGCATCGGCGTGGTGGCCGCCCGCGGCATCCTCGACGATCTGGAAGCATCACTCAATGGCTACGTCAACTAGGTCCCGGCTGCTGGTCGCCGCGCTCGGCGGGGCACTGATCGGGTCGGCGCTGACCGCGCCCGCGGTGTCCGCCACCCCCGCCCCGGCGGCGAGTGCGCACATCGAGCTCCTCGGCGCCGACGGCATCACCCCATTCGGGAACTCCGCCGTCCACGAGGGAGACCGGATCGTGGTGCGCGGCACCGGATTCGACCCGCAGGCGAACACCAGCGGATTGCCTGCCCCGGTGCCGCCGGGCGTGCCGCACGGCACGTTCGTCGCGTTCGGCGCCTTCGCCCCGCACTGGCGACCGTCGGAGGGCGCACCCGCCGAGTCCCGGCTCGGGCAGCAGCGCTCGGCCACCGCGTGGGTGATGTCCGAGGACGCCCTGAACCGGGTCCCCGACGCCCCGTTCGACTTCCGGCGCACCATCCGCCAGCAGTGGGTGCCGCTCGCCGACGACGGCTCGTTCACCGCCACGCTCACCGTGAAGAAGCCCGCGACCACCACGCCCGACGCGGTGTACGGGGTGTACACGTATGCCGCGGCCGACGCCGTCAACGCCGCCGAGGAACTGTCCGTCCCGGTCACCTTCGATCCGTCGCCCGGAGCGAACGCCCCGGTGGCACCCGCCCAGGACCTGCTGTGGGGAATCGCGCCCGGATACACGGACCTGGTCAAGACCACCACCCAGGGCTCGGTCGTCGGCAGCGACGGCGCCTCGGTCCGAGGCGACGGCCGGTTCGGGTTCGAACTCGAGGGTGCCGACGTCGATCCGGCGACCGGTCTCGGCACCGTCCGGTACCGCGGCACCGTGGTCTCGTTCACCCGGTTCCACCTGGCGGAGATCGCGCTGGCGGACCCGTGGATCGAGTTCACCGACCGCGGCACCTTCCTGTCCGCCGAGACCTCCGACGGCAACATGGTCGGCACCGACGCGATGACCCGAATCCGGTTCGCCCAGTTGGATTTTCCGGCCCGTCCGGGTGCCACCGGGATCACCGACGTGCCGGCCCGATTCGCGGTGCCGCTGGCGCCGTCCATCCTGCTGCCCTACTCCGGTCAGCAGTCCGCACCCGTCACATTCCGGTACTGACATGCCCGTCCCCGAGTTCATCACCGAACTGCGCGCTCACGTCGGACACGCCCCGCTGTGGCTGTCCGGCGTGAGCGCGGTGGTTCTCGACGAGGGCGGGCGAATCCTGTTGGCCCGCAGGTCCGACAACGGCCGCTGGGCGATCGTGTCCGGGATCCTCGAACCGGGTGAGCAACCGGCCGCGGCGATCGTCCGGGAGATTCGCGAGGAGACCGGCGTCGAGGTCGAACTGGTCCGGCTGTCCAGCGTGGACGTCACGCCGCCGTTGACGCACGCCAACGGCGACCGGGCCCAGTACCTGGACCTGTGCTTCGTGGCCCGGTACACCGGCGGCAGGCCGCATCCCGCCGACGAGGAGAACCTCGAGGTCGGCTGGTTCTCCCCCGATGCGCTGCCCTCGCCGTTGAACGACAGTTCGATGGGCCGGATCGAGAAGGCCCTGCGCGGGGATCGGGAGACCTGGTTCAGCCGCTGACGGTCACGGGGACTTCGTCTCCCACAGCCCCATCACGTTGCCCTCGGGGTCCTTGAAGTAGGCAGCGAAGCCCATCTCCCCGACCACCGTCTTCTCCCCCACCGGCTCCCCGCCGAGTGTGGTGATCTTCGCGAGCGCGTCGTCGATGCTCTCCACGTGGATGGTGATCACCGGACCCTGCGGAAACGACGGCTCCCGCTCGAACATGCCGCCGCCGATGTAGCCCGGCTCGGCAGGCATGCCGGTCTCCGCGACCGGCCCCGTCGCGACGCCGGTGTAGTTGAGCTCCGGCATCTCGGTGAGCGTCCAGCCGAACACTTCCCGATAGAACGCCCGTGCCCGGTTCCCGTCACTGAACGGGACCTCGAAGTGCACCACTCGACCGCTCATCGCCGCCTCCTAGCGATAGGTGAGAATTCGCCAGGTTCGACGCTAGACCGGTTCTGGTCGCGTTTGAAGTGCACCGACTGCCAACGACCGAATGTGGAATTCGGTCAGTTGAACTGAACGAATCCCACATTCGGTCGGTCGGGATGGAGAGAGCGGCGCGAGGCCCGGAACCTAGAAGTCCCAGTCTTCGTCCTCGGTGTTGACGGCCTTGCCGATGACGTAGCTGGAGCCGGAGCCGGAGAAGAAGTCGTGGTTCTCGTCCGCGTTCGGGGAGAGTGCCGACAGGATCGCCGGGTTGACGTCGGTCTCGTCCTTGGGGAACAGCCCCTCGTAGCCGAGGTTCATCAGCGCCTTGTTGGCGTTGTAGCGCAAGAACTTCTTGACGTCCTCGGTGAGACCGACCTCGTCGTAGAGGTCCTGCGTGTACTCGACCTCGTTGTCGTACAGCTCGAACAGCAGCTCGAACGTGTAGTTCTTGAGGTCGTCGCGCTCCTCCTGCGTGAGCTGCTCGAGCCCGCGCTGGTACTTGTAGCCGATGTAGTAGCCGTGCACCGCCTCGTCGCGGATGATCAGCCGGATCAGGTCCGCGGTGTTGGTGAGCTTGGCCCGCGAGGACCAGTACATCGGCAGGTAGAAGCCCGAGTAGAACAGGAACGACTCGAGCAGCGTCGAGGCGACCTTCCGCTTGAGCGGGCTGTCCCCGTTGTAGTACTCGAGAACGATCTCGGCCTTGCGCTGCAGGTTCGGGTTCTCCTCCGACCAGCGGAACGCGTCGTCGATCTCACGGGTCGAGCAGAGCGTCGAGAAGATGCTCGAGTACGACTTCGCGTGCACCGACTCCATGAACGCGATGTTGGTGTACACCGCCTCCTCGTGCGGGGTCAGCGCGTCCGGGATGAGGCTGACGGCGCCGACGGTGCCCTGGATGGTGTCGAGCAGCGTCAGGCCGGTGAAGACCCGCATCGTGAGCTGCTTCTCGCCCGCGGTCAACGTGTTCCACGACGGGATGTCGTTGGAGACCGGCACCTTCTCCGGCAGCCAGAAGTTGCCGGTGAGACGGTCCCACACCTCCGAGTCCTTCTCGTCGGGTACGCGGTTCCAGTTGATCGCCGACACCCGGTCGATCAGCTTGATCTTCTGGCTCACGATGTCCTCACTCCGTTCGAAAGATCGTTCGCAGGCCTCACAACATGCACGAGACGCAACCTTCCACCTCGGTGCCCTCCAGTGCCATCTGCCGCAGGCGGATGTAGTACAGCGTCTTGATTCCCTTGCGCCACGCGTAGATCTGCGCCCGGTTGACGTCGCGGGTGGTGACCGTGTCCTTGAAGAACAGCGTCAGCGACAGGCCCTGGTCCACGTGCTGGGTGGCCGCGGCGTAGGTGTCGATGATCTTCTCGTACCCGATCTCGTACGCGTCCTGGTAGTACTCCAGGTTGTCGTTGGTCAGGTAGGGCGCCGGGTAGTAGACGCGGCCGATCTTGCCTTCCTTGCGGATCTCGATCTTCGACGCCACCGGGTGGATGGAGCTGGTGGAGTGGTTGATGTACGAGATCGACCCGGTCGGCGGGACGGCCTGCAGGTTCTGGTTGTAGATGCCGTGCTTCTGCACCGACGCCTTGAGCTCACGCCAGTCGTCCTGGGTCGGGATGTGCACGCCCGCATCGGCGAACAGTGCACGCACCCGATCGGTGGCCGGCTCCCACACCTGATCGGTGTACTTGTCGAAGTACTCGCCCGATGCGTACTTCGAGTCCGGGAAGCCCGCGAAGTACGTGCCGCGCTCCTTCGCGATCTCGTTCGAGGCGCGGATCGCGTGGTACACCACGGTGTAGAAGTAGATGTTCGTGAAGTCGATGCCCTCCTCGGATCCGTAGTGGATCCGCTCGCGGGCGAGGTAGCCGTGCAGGTTCATCTGCCCGAGACCGATCGCGTGGCCCTCGTCGTTGGCCTTCTTGATCGACGGCACCGAGTCGATGGAGGTCTGATCGGCGACCGCGGTCAGCGCCCGGATGGAGACCTCGATGGTCTTCGCGAAGTCCGGCGAGTCCATCGCCTTCGCGATGTTCAGCGACCCGAGGTTGCAGGAGATGTCCTTGCCGATGTTGCTGTAGGACAGGTCGTCGTTGAACTCCGACGGCGTCGAGACCTGCAGGATCTCCGAGCACAGGTTCGAGTGGGTGATCTTGCCCTTGATGGGGTTGGCCCGGTTCACGGTGTCCTCGTACATGATGTACGGGTAACCGGACTCGAACTGCAGCTCGGCGACGGTCTGGAAGAACTCGCGCGCCTTGATCTTCGACTTGCGGATCCGCTTGTCGTCGACCATCTCGTAGTACTTCTCGGTGACGTTGATGTCCGCGAACGGCACCCCGTAGATGCGCTCGACGTCGTACGGCGAGAAGAGGTACATGTCCTCGTTCTTCTTCGCCAGCTCGAACGTGATGTCCGGGATGACCACGCCGAGGGACAGCGTCTTGATGCGGATCTTCTCGTCCGCGTTCTCCCGCTTGGTGTCGAGGAAGCGGTAGATGTCCGGGTGGTGCGCGTGCAGGTACACCGCACCGGCACCCTGCCGGGCACCGAGCTGGTTGGCGTACGAGAACGAGTCCTCGAGCAGCTTCATGATCGGGATGACACCGGAGGACTGGTTCTCGATCTTCTTGATCGGGGCACCGTGCTCGCGAACGTTGCTGAGCAGCAACGCAACTCCGCCGCCGCGCTTGGACAGCTGCAGCGCCGAGTTGATGGAGCGGCCGATGGACTCCATGTTGTCCTCGATGCGCAGCAGGAAGCAGGAGACGGGCTCGCCGCGCTGCTTCTTGCCGGAGTTGAGGAAGGTCGGGGTGGCCGGCTGGAAGCGGCCGGAGATGATCTCGTCGACCAGCTGCGTCGCGAGCTTCTCGTCACCGGCGGCGAGGGTGAGCGCGACCATGCAGACCCGGTCCTCGAACCGCTCCAGGTAACGCTTGCCGTCGAACGTCTTGAGCGTGTACGAGGTGTAGTACTTGAACGCGCCGAGGAACGTCGGGAACCGGAACTTCTGCGCGTAGGCGTGGTCGATCAGTTCCTTGACGAAGTTGCGGGTGTACTGGTCGAGAACCTCACGCTCGTAGTAGTTCTCCTTGATCAGGTAGTCCAGCTTCTCGTCCTGATTGTGGAAGAAGACCGTGTTCTGATTGACGTGCTGGAGGAAGTACTGGTTCGCCGCCTCACGGTCCTTGTCGAACTGGATCTCGCCGTTCGGGCCGTACAGGTTGAGCATCGCGTTCAGCGCGTGGTAGTCGAGCTCCCCCGCGGACGCATCGGGTCGTGCCGTAGCGCGTTCTACACTCCCAGCCGGGGCTGCGTCGGTGATTGTCGGTGCCACTGTTCACTCTCCATGAATTGTCCGAGGCCGTCCCGGACGGCCAATACGTCTTCGGCGCTGCCCATGAGTTCGAATCGGTACAGGTACGGAACCCGACACTTCTGCGAAATCACGTTCCCGGCATAGCAATACGACTCGCCGAAGTTCGTATTGCCCGCAGCGATGACGCCGCGGATCAGCGAGCGGTTGTGTTCGTTGTTGAGGAACCGAATGACCTGCTTGGGCACGTAGCTCGTGTCCCGGCCGGTCACCGTCGTGCCTCCCCCGTAGGTGGGGAGGATCAGGACGTACGGTTCATCGACCTCGAATGCGCCGTCGCGGTCGTGGAGCGGAATTCTGGTGGCCGGGATCCCCAGCTTCAACACGAAGCGGTGGGTGTTCTCCGACGCACTGGAGAAGTAGACCAGCGAGGTCACGGCCGATCATCTCCGTCGATCTGTTCAGGCGGCACTCGTCGCCAGGGTCTTGATCCGGTCGGGCCGGAAGCCGGACCAGTGGTCGTCGCCGGCAACCACGACGGGCGCCTGCAGGTAGCCCAGCGCCATCACGTAGTCACGCGCCTCGGCGTTCTCGGTGATGTCGATGATCGAGTACTCGATACCGGCCTTGTCGAGCGCCCGGTAGGTCGCATTGCACTGAACGCATGCCGGCTTGGTGTAGACGGTGATGCTCATAAGTCCTCTTCCCCTTGGCTTACGAATCGATCAGTGAACGGTGTTTACTCGGCACTTCTGAACGCGGTCGGCACGACCGTCAACAGCCGGATCGTGTCGACGTCGGTGACGCCGATCTCCCCTACTGAAGCAGCCCCGCGGCCCGCAATTCTCGACCGTTCCGGCACTGCCCTCTCGGTGGATAAGACACTACACCTTGTGGCCGACATTCCCGCAACACGCGAGATGTTGTGAACGACAATCGTGAAATTCCCAGGTCGTAAGCCTTTGCGCAGGTCACCGGCGCGTCGCCCGCGGCGTGTTCCACGTCACTCGATTCGGATTCCACCACGGTGTTCGCTGCGATGTGCCTGGTCGTCCTAGGGTGAGCCCGTGACGACCCGCGACGACCCCCGGCACCCGGCCACCGTCGCCGACGTGACGCCCCTCTCACCCAACCTGCGGCGGATCCGGTTCACCGTCGCCGCAGCGACCGGATTCACCACCGGCGGGGAGCCCGACGAGCGGGTCCTGATCGCCTTCGGAGCCGGAGCCGCGGGCCACGACCACCGCCGGAGTTACTCCGTGCGCGGGTGGGATCCGGTCCGGCACCTCCTCGACGTCGATTTCGCGGTCCACGCGGGAGGCGCCGCCGCCGAATGGGCCCGGTCCGCCGCGCCCGGCGACGCGGTGCACCTGTCGTCAGCGAAGGGGTGGTGGCGTCCACCGCCCGGCGCCCGGCACCTGCTCCTGCTCGCCGACCTGACCGCACTGCCCGCCGCGGGCCGAATCGTCGAATCGCTCCCTGCCGGCGTCACTGCCCGTGTCGTCGCCGAGATCCCCGACGACGGGGACCGGCAGGAATGGCACACGGAGGCCGACGTCACGGTGACCTGGCTGACGAGCACCGACGACGGCCGCTCCCCCGACGTCCTCCTCGACGCGCTCATCGGTCTCGACGGGCTCGACTCGGTGGCGTACCTGTGGTCGTGCGGCGAAACGACCACGTCCCGACGGATCCGCGCCCACCTGCGCCGCACGCTCGGATGGGCGCCGGACCGCTACCACGTGATGGGCTACTGGCAGGCGGACAAAGAGCGATGGCTCGCCCGGTACGCCCGCGTGCAGCCTCGGATCGAGGAGCTCACCGCCCGCGAACTCGCGTCCGGGAAGACCACCGACGAGGTCCGCGACGCGATCGACGACGCGCTGGCGGAAGCGGACCTGTAGGGGGACCGTCGGCGCGACACCACCGCGTCACATCCGGGCGTAGCGGGCCATGACGAAGCTGTACAGCCCGTACGACGCGATCCCGACCCCCGCCGCCACCAGCAGGAACTGACCGAACGGAGCCTCACCCAAGGTCTTCACCGCGCCGTCGATGCCGGTGGCCCTGGACGGGTCCGACCGCAGCGTCGCGACGATCACCAGGATCCCGGCGCCGACGATGACGAGCCCCTTGGCGACGTAGCCGACGACCCCGAGCAGTTCGACGGCCGCCCCACCCGGCGTCCTCAGGTCGTCGAGGAAGTTCTTCGACGCTCCCTTGTACACGTGATAGCCCCCGATCGCGATCGCGATCAGCCCCACCACGACCAGCACCGCCTTTCCGCCATCCGACTCCATGAGGCGGGCACTCAGGCCCGCGTTCTGTTCCCCGCTGGATTTGCCGCTTCCCAGCGCGAACCGGAATGCGGAGTACGCGAACGCGAAGTAGACGACTGCCAGTCCGAATGCCTTGGCCCGGTCGAAGAACGAGGCACCCTCCCGCGGCGTGGTCTCGGTCGCGTGCGGCCCGATCACGGTTTCCGCGAGACGCCACAGTCCCATCGCGACGAAGACGACAACACCGATCCAGAGCACGATCGCGCCGCCCGCGGTCGAGGCCAGCGTGCCCAGTGCCCCCGACTGGTCGGCGGTGCCGCCGCCACCGAACGCCAGCCGGACGACGACGTACCCGATCAGTAGGTGCACGAACCCGCTCATCACGTGCCCGCCACGCGCCGCCCGTTCGAAGGCGGTGCTGTCGGTGGCCCTGTCGACCGCACGATTGACGGCATTCTCGGTCATGATCCGCCCCTGGGTTGTCGGGATCCGACGCCGCCGTCCGGCAGCGCGAACACTGACGTGATTACCCCCGGCGCGGACCGATCATGCCTGGCCCGGGCTCACGCCAGGCGCCCGAATCCCACCACCGCGGAGTCCTCCGCCCAGTCGACCGTGTGGACGCGGATCTTGCCGAACTCGTTTCCGCCGACGGTGGTCGCGGTGTCCCCGTCGACGGCGACGACGACATTGGTGTGCTGGCCCACCCAACTGGAGTTGTCGTAGAGCACGACGTCACCGACGACGGGACGGTAGCCGCCCCCGACCGGCTCGAACCGGTCCTCGGACTGGTAGTACTCCTGCAGCGTGTACACGCCGGGGATGCGCCAGTGCCCGGAGTTCGGGTTCGACAGCGGCTGCCCCGCCTCCCGCATGATCCAGCTGACGAAGTCCGCGCACCACGGCTCCTTCACACCCTCGGAGTAGAACGTCCCCGGCCGCTGGGCGTCGTGTTCGGCCTCGAGCAGGTCCACGACCGCGACCTGCTGCGCGGACAGCGCGCCGCGGTCCACGTCGGGGAAGCCGCTGGTGTCCCACGGCAGGTAGCGGCTGGGCACCGCCCACAGCACGCCCACGACGAGCACTGCGAGGAGTGAGACGGCGGCGGCGGTCCACACGAGCGCGCGTCGGCGGGTGCGGGTCGGGGTGGGCGTCGTCATGGCACCCAACATAGCCAGACAGACGAGTGTGGGACCCCTCTCGACATCCGGGAGGGGTCCCACACTTCGTCACGTGAGAAGTCGGTCAGCTCTTGGCGTGCCGTCCGGCTCGGCTCTCGTAGTCGGCCCGGTCCTCGAGCTCGTCGATCTCGGAGATCAGCTCGGCGTCGGCACCGCCGACGGACAGGACGTCGGCCGCACCCTGCGCGGCCCGCTCGGCCTCGAGCTGCTCGATGCCGCTGTGGGTCTTGAGCGCGACCTCCTTGAGGAACGCGATCGCGACGAGGCTGAGCAGAGCGAGGATGCCGGAGATCAGGAACACCCGGGCGGTCGCGTCACCGTAGGCGCCACGCACGATCGCGGAGATCGGTGCGGGCAGCTCCTTGAGGTTGGACAGCCCGGCCCCGGAGCCGCCGGCCTGGCTCATGTCGACACCGGCCGCGACGAGACCCTTGGCGATCAGGTCCGACACGTGCGTGGACAGGACCGCGCCGAGCACCGAGACGCCGGCCGCACCGCCGAGCGAACGGAAGAACGCCACGGTGGCGGTGGCCGAACCGAGGTCCGTCGGCGCGACGTTGTTCTGCACCGGCAGAACCAGGTTCTGCATGGTCATGCCCATGCCGGCGCCGAGAATGAACAGGTAAACCCCGATCAGCACCATGTTGGTCTCGTGGTCGGTGGTCGACAGCAGCAGGAAGCCGGCGGCCATGCCGATCGCACCGACGATCAGGAAGCGCTTCCACTTGCCGAACTTGGTGATCAGCGAGCCGGAGATCGTCGCCGAGAGCATCGACCCGATCACCATCGGCAGGGTCAGCAGACCGGCCGCGGTCGGCGAGTAACCACGCGCGATCTGGAAGTACTGGCCGAGGAACACGGCGCCACCGAACATCGCGACACCGACGGCGATGCTGGCGAGGGTGGCCAGCGTCATGGTGCGGTCCCGGAACAGGCGCAGCGGGACGACCGGATCCTTGGCCTTGGTCTCGGCGAAGATCGCCAGGCCGAGCAGCACGACGCCGGCGGCGACGAGCTCGTAGGAGGTGGCCGAGGCCCAGGCGAAGTTCTTGCCGGCCAGGGTGACCCAGATGAGCAGCACGCTCACGCCCGCGGCGATCAGGGTGGCACCGACGTAGTCGATCTTCACCTCCCGCTTGACGACGGGCAGGTTCAGCGTGCGGCCGATGACGACGAGCGCGATCACGGCGAGGGGTGCACCGACGAAGAAGCACCAGCGCCAGCCGAGCCAGCTGGTGTCGACGATCACGCCGCCGATCAGCGGTCCGGCGACGGTCGCGACGGCCATCACCGCGGCCATCGGTCCCTGGTAGCGGCCGCGCTCACGCGGGCTGAACATCGCGGCGATGATGATCATGCCGAGCGCCTGCAGGCCACCGAGGCCCAGGCCCTGGATGACACGGAAGCCGATCAGCATCGGCACGCTCGACGAGAGGCCGGCGAGGACCGAGCCGAGGGTGAACAGCAGCAGCGACAGCTGGATCAGCAGCTTCTTGCTGACGAGGTCGGCGAACTTGCCCCAGATCGGAGTGGTCGCGGTCGAGGCCAGCAGCGTCGCGGTGACGACCCAGGTGTACTGGTCCTGGGTACCGTGCAACTCGGTGATGATCGTGGGCAGCGCGTTCGAGACGATCGTCGACGACAGGAAGGCGACGAACATGCCGAGCAGAAGGCCGATGAGGGCCTCCATCTTCTGCTTGTGCGTCATCCCGCCCACCGACTCGTTGTCGAGAGCTGGTGGACTGTCCGGAGACGTCGACGAACTCATGTTCACTCCTTTTGAGAAATAGATCCACGCGGTACGCGCGGAAAACAAGTGCGGCCGACGTCGGGCGCCGGCCGCGGAAGACGATGCGCGCGGATCAGTGCGCGCCGGTCACCGGGCTCGGAACGGAGCCGACCGCGCCGCGAAGGCGCTCCAGGCGAGCGGTGAGGTCGTCGACCTCCTCGTCGGTCCAGTCGGCCATCGCCGACCGGGCCCACTCGAGCATGACCTCTCGGTGCACCTGCAGGGCGTTGGCTCCCTCCTCCGACAGCGTCAGCAGGGAGGCCCTGCCGTCGAGCGGATCGGGGGTGCGCACCACGTATCCCAGCGACTCGGCGTGCGCGATCTGCCTGCTGAGCGCGGACTGCGTGACCCGCAGATCCTCCGCCAGCATGCTCGGACGGTTGCCCTCCGCGCAGGCGATGTGCGCCAGCAGAGCCCCCAGTGGCGGCGGCAGCATTCCACGATGCGAACCCCGGGCCGCGACGGTGCGGGCTTGCCGGACCAGACCACGCATCGACTCGATCAGATTCGACGCGGACTCCGGACTGACCATCTCACCCTCCATTAGTTGATGGTTGCAACCATAAACCCAGTTGATTGCATCCAGCAACTATCTGGGGTGTGACCCTCACCCCACCTCGTTGCCGAGCCTGCGCAGCAGGGCCGACAGCATCCGCAGGTCGGCAGGGTCCCACCGGCCCAGCGTCCGCCGCCACTGCGCCACCCGCTCGTCCCGCTGAGCAACGAGCCGCGCCCGGCCGTCGGCGGTCAACTCGACCAGCTTCGCGCGCGCGTCGGACGGGTCCGGGATCCGGCGCACCAGGCTCAACCGGGTCAGCGCGTCGATCTGCCGGCTGAGCGTGGACTTCTCCAGGCCGAGCGTGGCGATCAACGTCGCCATCGGTACCGCGTCGTCGTTCCGGGTCAGCAGCATCAGCAGGGGGTAGCAGGCCGGATCGAGCTTCGGGTCGATCTCGTGCGCCCGCTCCCTGGAGCTGACGCTGCCACGGCGCCACATGTCCACCAGCTCGACCTCGAGCTCCGCGATCGGATCCGGTCCCACGTTGCCAGCACTCCTTCACTCACCCGACGCCCGACGAGCCCGACGCCGCACCCGCGACCATCCAACCAGGCGCGACCGGGGCGCGCCGAACCCTTCACCTGCGACCTCCACCGATGGAAGATGGTCCACAACCCCATGTTTTGCGGAACACCGGGAGGCAGCCGTGGATCCACTGGTCGCGATCGCCCAGGGCACCGTGCTGGGCACCTCACAGGGCGGCGTCGTTTCGTTCAAGGGCATGCCGTACGCCGCCCCGCCGGTCGGCGAGCACCGGTTCGCCGCACCCTCTCCCCCACCCCACTGGGACGGGGTTCGCCGGGCGACCGAGTTCGGGCCGACCGCACCCAAACCCCCCTACCCCAGCCCGCTCGATCGACTGCTCCCCGAGCCGGACCACCCCGGCGACGACTTCCTGAACCTGAATGTGTGGACCCCGAGCCTCGAGGGCCGGGCCCCGGTCCTCGTCTGGATCCACGGCGGCGCCTTCGTCAACGGCTCCGGCTCCGTCCCCGCCTACGACGGCAGCGCGTTCGCCCGCGACGGAATTGTCTGCGTCACAATTAATTACCGACTCGGAGCCGAGGGGTTTCTGCTGATCGACGGGGCCCCGGCGAACCGCGGACTGCTCGACCAGATCGCGGCGCTGCGATGGGTCCGGGACAACATCGGTTGTTTCGGAGGCGACCCGGACCGGGTGACGATCGCCGGTGAGTCCGCGGGCGGGATGAGCGTGGTCACGCTGCTGTCGGCACCGGCCGCGGCCGGGTTGTTCACCCGGGCGATTGCCCAGAGCGGCGCAGGCCACCACGTGATGGCCGCCGAGACCGCGAAGAAGGTGACGGCGGCGGTCGCGGACCTGCTCGCGGTGCCACCCACCCTGGTGGGCCTCTCGACGGTGGCTCCGGCGGACCTGGTCGACGCGCAGGCGACAGTGTCGGCGCGGATCGCCCGCGAACCCAACCCCGCGGTGTGGGACGAGATCGCCACCGACTCGATGGCGTTCGAGCCGTGCCTGGACGGCGAGGTGCTCACCACCCGGCCGATCGACGCCCTCGCCGCGGGCGCCGGAACCGATGTGGACGTGCTTGTCGGCAGCAACGCCGACGAGCACACGCTCTTCCTGATGCCCAGTGGCGTCGCCGACTTCCTGCACGAGGACGTGCTCGCCCTCGCCGCGACCGGACTGGGCCTCGATCCGGATGCCGCGGTGGCGCTCTACCGGCAGGACCGCCACGGGGCGACCCCGGGCGAGGTGCTGGCCGCGGTGCTGCGCGACCGCACGTTCTGGATCCCCGCGATTCGGGTGGCCGAGGCGCGTTCCGCCCATGCCACGGACACCTTCGTCTACGAATTCGCTTGGCGGACTCCACAGCTGGACGGCCGACTGGGCTCCACCCACGGGCTCGAGATCGGTTTCGTGTTCGACACCCTGCACGGACCGGACCTCGAGCCGCTGACCGGGCCGCACCCGCCGCAGGATCTCGCCGACGAGATGCACCGCGCCTGGGTGGACTTCGTGCGCACCGGCGACCCGGGATGGCCCGCGTACGGCGCCGATCGCACCGTGCGCGTCTTCGGCGGCGATGCCGAGCACGTGAAGGATCCCCGCCCCGAGCTGCGCGCACTCTGGCACGGGATTCGCTGAGCCTCCACGACCACCGGCACGGACCCGCACCGCACTCGGCGGCGCGGTCCGGCGGTCGTGCCCACCCACCCGACCGGGGTCGGCGGACTCCTTGACGTTACCCAGGCCACAACTTATTGTAGCGATCACTCCAAATGTGTGGACTACGAAATGAGAGCCTCGACGTGAGCGAGCACCCCGTCTACGACGTCGCCATCGTGGGATACGGCCCCACCGGTGTCACCGCAGCCAACCTCCTCGGACAAGCAGGACTGAACGTGCTTGTCGTCGAACGAGATCCGGACATCTACGCGAGAGCACGCGCGATCTCCACCGACGAGGAGGTGCTGCGCATCTGGCAGCAGGTCGGGCTCGCCGACCGCCTCGACGCGGACATGCTCGAAGGCGGCACGGTGGCGTTCGTCGACGCCGCTGGGCGGCCGTTCTCCGAGGTCCAGGCCGTTTCCCATGGCTGCGGCCATGCCCCGCAGCAGTTCATCTACCAGCCCGCGATGGAGCAGATTCTCCGGGACGGCGTGGACCGATTCCCCAACGTCGAGATCAGATTGGGCCACGAGTGTCTGCGCCTGATCCAGAACCCGGATGACGTGACCCTGATGCTGGCGGACCTCGAGACCGATTCCTTCGTGCGTGAACGTGCCCGCTACGTGATCGCCGCGGACGGCGGGTCGAGCCCCACCCGTGGCCAGCTCGGCATCGGCTACGAGGGCAGGACATTCGGCGAACGCTGGGTGGTGATCGACACGGAGGTCCTCCAAGAGTGGCCGGGACACGACCGACTCCGGTTCCACTGCAACCCGGCCCGCCCCACCGTCGACTGCCCCACCCCGCTCGGCCATCACCGCTGGGAGTTCCCGGTCCGCGACGGCGAGGACGAGAAGGAACTGTCCACGGACACGGCGATCTGGCGGATCCTGCGCGGCCAGGGCATCACCGAGCGGAACGTGAAGATCCTGCGCGCGGTCGTCTACAGCCACCACGTACGTTTCGCCGACCGGTGGCGCGTCGGCCGGATCTTCCTCGCCGGCGACGCCGCACACGCCATGCCGCCGTGGATCGGCCAGGGCATGTCCGCGGGTGTCCGCGACGCGGCGAACCTGTGCTGGAAGCTCGAGGCAGTGCTGCGCGGCTCGCTCCCCGAGTCCGTGCTCGACACCTACCAGACCGAGCGGATGCCGCACGTCCGGGAGGTCACCCGCCGGGCCGTGAACACCGGCCGGCTGATCGTCGAGCGCCGCCCGTGGGTGGCCACGATGAGAAACCACACGATGCGTGCACTGTCGAAGATCCCCGGGTTCACCGACTTCGCGATCGAGCACCTGTGGATCCCGGAGGCGCACTACCCGAAGGGATTCCGATCCGGCGGCAAGGGCGCCGCGCTCGGGCGGCAGATTCCCCAGCCGTGGGTCACGGCGGCGGGGCAGGACCGGCCGCAACGCCTCGACGACATCCTCGGGCAGCAGTGGACGATCCTGCATCTGGGTCCGCGGCGACCGCAACCGTCCTGGGACGCGGTCGGTGTCCGCTCCCTCGAGATCCGTCCACCGGGCTCGGTCTCGGGCGGCGGACTGGTCGACGCGGCGGGCACCCTCACCACCTGGATGCACGATCACGACGCCGACGTCCTCGCGGTTCGGCCCGACGGATTCGTCTATGCCGCAGGCTCTTCCGGGCATCTGCCCGCACCCCCTCCGGGCTTGCGCGTCCACCCGCACACCACGAACCACATGATCGGAGAAGACGCATGACCGCTGCGAAGCTGACCGAGCGGACCGTCACCACGGCCGACGGTAAGGAGATCTTCTACGCCGAGACCGGCGCGGGGCCGACCGTGCTGCTGCTGCACGGCGGCGGACCGGGAGCGTCCGGGGTGTCCAACTACTCGCGGAACATCGCCGCTCTCGCGGCCGACTTCCGGGTGATCGTGCCGGACCTGCCCGGCTACGGCCGCTCGTACAAGGGCATCGACCAGGGCGATCCGTTCCGGGCGCTGGCGGACGGCATCCGCGGGCTCATGGACGTCCTCGTCCTCGAGCAGGCCGATCTAGTCGGTAACTCCTACGGCGGCGCCTGCGCGCTGCGCCTCGCGCTGGACACCCCGGAGCGGGTGCGCCGAATGGTGCTGATGGGGCCCGGCGGTATCGGTACCACGCGTGGGGTTCCGACGGCGGGGCTGCAGTGCCTGCTCGGGTACTACGGCGGTGACGGCCCGTCGCGGGAGAAGCTCGAGCGGTTCATTCGCGACTACCTCGTGTACGACGATCATCTTCTTCCCGACGAGGTGATCGACGAGCGCTACGCCGCGAGCATCGATCCCGAGGTCGTCGCCAACCCGCCGCTGCGCCGGCCGTCCGGTCCGACCGCTCTGCGGACCATGGTGCGCATGGATTTCACGCGCGACAAGCGACTGCGCTCGCTGGCGACGCCGACGCTCGTCGTCTGGGGTGCGGAGGACAAGGTGAACAAGCCGAGCGGCGGCCCGACCCTCGCGAAGACCATGCCGAACTGCGATCTGCTCTCGGTGGCGAACACCGGGCACTGGGTGCAGTGGGAACGCTCCGACCTGTTCAACGCCGTCACCCGCGCCTTCCTCACCGAGGAGCGTCCGTGACCGCCTCCGTCTTCGGCAACGTCCACCTCGGTTACGTCGTGATCGAGACCGAGAAGTTCTCGGACTGGCGGCGGTTCGGCGCGGACGCGATCGGGATGCACGTCGACGGCCTCGACGCGCGCACGATGCGTTTTCGCATGGACGACCACGAGTGCCGGTTCCTGCTGCGTCGCGGCCCCGGGGAGGACGTGACCGCGTTCGGCTGGCAGGTCGACGACCACGAGTCCTTCGACCGCATCGTGGCCCGGGTGGCAGCGGCCGGCGTGCCGATCCGCGAGGGCAACGCGGAGGGCTGCGCGCTGCGCGGTGTCGAGCGTCTGCTCCGGTTCCCGGGGCCGAAAGGCATTGCGCAGGAGATCTTCACCACCGCCCGGCTGAGCGCTGCCCCGCTGCGCGCCACGTCGAGCTTCGTCACCGGCGAGGCGGGCCTGGGTCATGTCGCGATCACGTCGACGAGGCCGACGCAGATGCGCGCCTACTTCACCACGGTCTTCGACGCCCGGTTGTCGGACTACATCGACGAGCGGATGAGCGGTGTGCGGCTGAAGGCCAGGTTCCTGCGGGTCAACGAACGCCACCACTCGGTCGCGATCGCGTCGGTGCGCGGCGTGCCGATGGACCCGCTCCGGACCAGCATCCAGCACGTCAACGTGCAGGTCACAACCCTCGACGAGATGGTCGCCACGTACCAGCGGGTGACGGAGCTGGGCTTCCCGATGATGTGGGAAATCGGCCAGCACACAAACGACCGGGAGTTGTCGTTCTACGCGGGTACGCCGTCGGGGTTCGAGTGGGAAGTGGGCTGGAACCCGATCGTCGTCGACGAGTCCACGTGGGAACCGACAACTCATCAGGGGTTCAGCATCTGGGGCCACAAGCGTGAGGGCGAGACCATCGCGTACAAGCTCGCACAGTTCCGCCGGGGGCTGGCATCGCTGACCGAGCGCGAGGAATGGGTGCCCGCCGTGTCCGGCAACGGAATTGCGGATTACGGGCCGCAGGGCTGACCGAGAACCCGAACATACCGAGAACCAGAACGGACAACAGGGGTTTGACCATGGAGAAGTCCATCATCGTCGTAGGCGCCGGCCCCGTCGGCACCTGTCTCGCCATCGACGCCGCGATGCGCGGCGTCGATGTCGTCGTTCTCGAATCCCGCGGGGCGGACGCTCCGCCGGACGCGAAATGCAACACCGTCGCCGCGCGCACCATGGAGACGTTCCGACGTTTCGGGATCGCGGATCAGGTGCGGGCGGCCGGCCTGCCCGACGACTATCCGACCGACACCGTCTACACCACCAGCTTTGCCGGCCCCGAACTGACTCGGATCGTCATGCCGTCCCGCGCCGAGCGCGCCCTCCCCGGATTCCACGACAGCGACTGGCCGACACCGGAGTCCATGGTGCGCGAGAGTCAGCTCTGGCTCGAGCCGATCCTGCGCGGCAAGTTGACCTCGCTCCCCAATGTGCGCTTCCTGCCGCGCACCGAACTCGTCGGCTACCACCAGGACGACGACGGAGTGACGGTCGAGTGCCGTGCCCTCGAGGAGGACCGCACCTTCGACCTTCGGGCTGCCTATCTCGCCGGTTGTGACGGCGGGTCGAGCCGGGTCCGTAAGGAGATGGGGGTGAAACTCGCCGGCGACGCCGAAATCGCTCGCACACGCACGAGTCTGGTGCGTTCGAAGGAGATCAAGGGACTGCTCGGCGACCGCCGCGCCCCGTGGATGAGCTGGGTGGTCAACGACAGGGTCCGCGGAAATGTCGTCGCGATCGACGGCGAGGAACTGTGGCTGGTCCATCGCGCACTGCCCGCCGGCGAGAAGGATTTCGGCGCGCTCGACTCCGACCGGTCGATCCGCGACGTGCTGGGCGTCGGACCCGATTTCCCCTTCGAGGTCGTCCGTCACGAGGATTGGGTTGGCCGTCGGCTCGTTGCCGAACGATTCCGCGACCGTCGTGTCTTCATCGCCGGTGATGCCGCACACCTCTGGGTGCCCTTCGCGGGCTACGGCATGAATGCGGGTATTGCCGACGCGATGAACCTCTCCTGGCTGCTGTGCGCAGTTGTCAAGGGCTGGGCCGACCCGGCCATCATCGATGCCTACGAGGCCGAGCGCCTTCCGATCACCGACCAGGTCTCGCGTTTCGCCATGTCCAAGCTCGAGGAGAACGCCGCCGCGATGTCGGAGCGGTCGGCACCGAAGATCCTGAGCGCACCGAATTTCGTCGGGCGCCTGCTGCGCAGGCGCCTCGGCCGGAAGCTGTTCGCAATCAACCTCGCGCAGATGTCGCCCGAGGGCCTCAACTTCGGCTACTACTACGACAGTTCACCCATCATCGTCGGCGACGGCGAGCCCGCACCGGTGTACGACATGGGCAAGCACGTCCCCTCTACCGTTCCGGGATGCCGACTGCCACATTTCCGCATCGGTACCGAGAGCATCCTCGATCTCCTCGGACCGGACTACACACTCATCCGCTTCGATCGCACCGTCGATGTCTCCGCGATCGAGGACGGCAGGCTGCCCGTGAAGGTCGTCGATACCGAGCCTCTTCCGCATCCGGCCTTCCGGCACAAGCTGCTGATCGTCCGCGCCGACAGCCACGTCGCATGGCGTGCGGATTCGCTTCCCCAGGACCTCGATCCGCTGGTGAACCGCCTACGGGGAAAGGTGGTCACACACCCATAATCAGCCCACGACCAGCCCCGATACTCTTGTCCCATGAGCGAGCAGCGATCCGTCAAGCCGAACAAGCGCGGGGCACGCTCGCGGGAACTCGTGCTCGACACCGCCGAGCGGCTGATGGCCGAGCACGGCTACGAGGCCGTGTCGGTCTCGCAGCTCGTCAGCGAGGCCTCGATCCCCCTCAGTTCGATCTACCACTACTTCGGGTCGAAGGACGGGGTGCTGCTCGGGGTGATGGAACGCGGCGCGCGACGGTTCTTCGCCGCCATGCCCGATCTTGCCGCCATGCACGCAGATCCGGGACTACCCGAGGATCCCGAGGCAAGACTTCGGGTCATGCTCGGCGCGCTGACCACGGAACTCGATCGCCAGCCCGACTTCCTGCGCCTGGTGACGGTGATGACGATGCAGCCGCCGACCGGCGAGGCCGAGCGGGCGCTCGAGGTGGTGCGCCGGGTGCGGGCGACCGCGATCGAACTGCTGTGCCGTGTCGGCTCCGTGGCGTTCGGGCTCGACGCCGACGATCCCGTAGCACTGACACTCTCGCGCTTCGCGCTGAGCACGATCGACGGCACCATCCTCGCCCAGCGGGCGGAGGGCATCGCGGCCGAGGAGATCCTGGCGCACCTCCCGACCGCGATCGTCGCCCTGCACGCGACGCTCACCGCCTGACGGGGACGAACCACCGGAACCGCCCGGGCGGCGACGCGGTCCGATCCGTAGTGGTCAGCGGGTACCGCTGAGCCCTCCGTCCACCGGGATCACCGTCCCGGTGAGGTAGGCACCGGCCCGCGACGACAGGAAGATCGCGGTGCCCGCGATGTCCTCCGGGGTGCCGATACGCCCCAGCGGGACGCTGCCCTCCACTGCCGACTTCAACTCGGGATCGTCGAGGAGGAAGGCAGTCATCTTCGACGGGAACGGTCCCGGCGCAACGGCGTTGACGGTGATGTGCTCGGCGGCCAGCGTCTGCGCGAGCTTGCGGGTGAGCATGTGCACCGCGGCCTTGGACGCCCCGTACGAGAAGTTCTCCGTGCCCGAGACCACCAGCCCGTCGATCGACCCGACGTTGATCACCCGTGCCGGGTCGTCCGCGCTCGCCGCGACCCGCAACTGGGGCAGCAACGCCTGCGTCAACGCGAACACCGACGTGACGTTGAGTCCGAGGATCTTGTCGAACCCGGAGGCGGGGAATTCGTCGACCGGCGCTCCCCAGGTGGCGCCCGCGTTGTTGACCAGCACGTCCACCCGGTCGAAGGTCCGCGCCACGAACGCGGCGAGGTCCGCCACGCCCTCCGCGGTACTCAGGTCCGCGGGATGGGCGACCACGTCGCCGGCCGCGGACAGCTCGCCGGCCGCCGACTCGCACGCGTCCGCCTTCCGGGACGAGATGATCACCCGTGCACCGGCTTCGGCGAAGCCCTTCGCGATCATCAGGCCGATGCCGCGGGTGCCACCGGTGACGACGACGGTCTTGCCGACGACATCGAACAGACCGGTCATGATGCGACCGCTTCGGGCATGAGGACTCCGTTTCGTGTGGTGTGGTGACGTGATCAGGGCTGGAAGACCAGGCGACCGACGGTGCTTCCGTCGCCGAGCCGCGCGACGCCGTCGGCGACGTCGGTGAGGGCCAGACGCTCGCCGATCAGCGGCTTGAGCAGGCCCTCGTCGGCGAGCCGGGTCAGCTCGGTGTGGCAGTCGTCGATGATCGCCGGGTTCTTCGCCTGGTACAGGCCCCAGTGCAGGCCGACGATCGAGTAGTTCTTGATCAGCGCGTGGTTCAGGGCCGGTTGCGGGATGGTGCCGCCGGCGAACCCGATGACCACGATCCGGCCCTCGAATGCGATGCACTTGGTCGAACCGGCGTAGGCGTCGCCGCCGACCGGGTCGAAGACGATGTCGGCGCCGTGGCCGCCGGTGAACTTCTTGACCGCCCCCACGAAGTCCTCGGAGCGCCGGTCGACAACCAGGTCCGCGCCGAGTTCCTTGGCATACCGGGCCTTCTCGGGCCCACCGACCACGCCGATGACCTTTGCACCAGCGGCCTTGCCGAGCTGCACGGCGGCGCTGCCCACGCCACCGGCGGCGGCGTGCACGAGCAGGTGGTCACCCTCCACGATCCGGGTGCGGCGGTGCAGCGCGAACCACGCCGTCTGGTAGCCGATGGTCAGGGCCGCGGCCTCGGCATCGTCGAGGGCCTGCGGCGCCGGGAACACGCAGGCCTGGTCCATCACCGCGTACTCGGCGAACGCGCCGCCCGGCAACGTCGCCGTACCGACCACGCGGTCACCGACCGCGGCACGGGTGACGCCGGCGCCGACGGCCACGACCTCGCCGCACAACTCGACACCCGGTGTGAACGGCAGCGGCGGCTTGACCTGGTACTCGCCGCGACACAGCAGCACGTCCGGGAAGTTCGCCGGAGCGGCGAGCACCCTCACCAGTACCTGGCCGTCGCCGGCGGTCGGTTCGGCGACGTCCTCGAGCTTCAGGACGTCGCGTGGCTCGCCGAGTTCGTTGACGCGCCATGCCTTCATGATGTTTCTCCTGACGGGTGTGGGTGGGGTGGATCGAACCTACTCGGCGGAAGGCCGGATCGGCGCGGTCCGGGTCAGTCCCTCGGTCCGCCGGCGACGTAGATGACCTGACCCGACACGAAACCGGCGCCATCGCCGGCGAGGAAGGCGGCGGTGTTGGCGATGTCCTCCGGCTGGCCGACGCGGCCGACCGGGATCTCCGCGGCGGCGGCCCTCTTCATGTCCTCGAAGTCGACTCCCACCCGCGCGGCGGTGGCGGCGGTCATCTCGGTCTCGATGAAACCGGGAGCGATCGCGTTGGCGGTGACGCCGTAGCGGCCCAGCTCGATCGCGAGGGTCTTGGTGAAGCCCTGCACACCGGCCTTGGCGGCCGAGTAGTTGACCTGGCCGCGGTTGCCGAGCGCCGAGACGCTGGACAGGTTGACGATGCGGCCGAACTTGGCCTCCACCATGTACTTCTGGGTGGCACGGGTCATCAGGAACGCGCCGCGCAGGTGCACGTTCATCACCGAGTCCCAGTCCTCGACCGTCATCTTGAACAGCATGTTGTCCCGCGTGATGCCGGCGTTGTTGACCAGCACGGTCGGCGCCCCGAGCTCGGAGGCGACCCGCTCGACGGCGGCCTCGACCGACGCCTCGTCGGCCACGTTCGCGCCGACGGCCAGTGCCGCACCGCCCGCCGCCTCGATGGCGTCGACGGTGCCGACGCACGCCGACTCGTCGAGGTCGACCACCGCGACGGCACAGCCGTCCGCGGCCAGCTTCTTCGCGACGGCGGCGCCGATGCCCCGCGCGCCGCCGGTGACGATCGCGGTCCTACGTTCAGTCATGTCGTGTCTCCTACGTGAAGATTGCGTGGGTGGATCTCGAACTGCTCTGGATACCTGCCGCGTCAGCGATCTCGCGGGCCTTGTGCACGAGCGCGTCGATCCGCGCCGCCGTCGGTGTGCCGGCGGCCGCCTTGTTCGCGGGGGTGTCCATCGCCCGGCGCATGACGCCTTCGGCGATGATCGCCACCTTCCACAGACCGAGGGTGTGCCAGAACCCGAGCGCCTGCGGATCCCGACCGGTCTCGTCGAGGTAGATCCGGGCGATCTCGGCCCGGTCCGGGAAACCCGCGAGTGTCGACGCCGGGAAATCGCCCCCGGTGTCCTCGCCCGGTTCGGGCCAGTAGGCGAGCATGGAACCCATGTCCGCCAACGGATCTCCGAGGGTGGAAAGCTCCCAGTCCAGTGCACCGAGGACCTCGCCGTTGTCGCGGGAGACGATCACGTTCCGCAGGTGGAAGTCGCCGTGCACCAGCGAGAGCTCCGTCTGCTCCGGCACCGACGCCACCAGGCGGCGGGTCAGGTCGTCGAGCTCGGGCAGCTCCCGCGTCTTCGACTGCTCCCACTGACCGGCCCACCGTTTGAGCTGGCGCGCCGCATACGGCTTGTGGCCGGCCAGATCCGACAGGCCCACCTCCTCCAGGTCCACGGCGTGGATTTTCGCGAGGGTCCGTGGCAGCGACACCGCGATCTCGCGCCGCCGCTGCGGCGTCAGCGACTCGGCGATCTCCATGGTGTCGACGACCTGCCCGTCGATGAACTCCATCAGCACCAGCGGCACGTCGGAGATCGCCGGATCCTGTGCGACACCGTGGATCCGCGGTGCGGGCACGTCGGTGTCGGCGAGCGCGGACATGATCCGGGCTTCCCTGGCCACGTCGTGTGCGGAGGCCAGCAGGTGACCCAGCGGTGGTCGGCGCAGGACCCAGCGCCGCCCGTTCTCGTCGCGCACCAGGTAGGTGAGGTTGGACTGGCCCAGGCCGATCCGGTCGAAGGTGAGCCGGCCGGTGGCATCGATCCCGAGGTCACCGAACCAGCGGGTCACAGCCGCCGGGTCGACCCCGGCGACGTCCCGCACAGGGTCAGACACCGTGCGACGCTCCGCTCCGGTACATCGCGGCATTCCCGAGGCGCTGGCCGCCATCGATCACCATGGTCTCCCCCGTGATCCACGACGCCGCGTCGGAGGCGAGAAACGCGATCGCCGAGGCGATGTCGTCCGGCTCACCGATGCGGGCGAGCGCGGTCGACGCCGCGACCAGCTCCTCGTGTTCATTCCACAACGCCTCGGCCAGCTTCGTGCGCACCACCCCGGGTGCGACCGCGTTGACCCGAATCCTCGGGGACAGCTCCAGCGCCAGCTGCTTGGTCAGGTAGATCAGCGCGGCCTTCGACACGTTGTACAGGCCGATGTCGGCCTCGTGTCCGAGCCCGCCTATCGATGCCGTGTTGATCACCGATCCCCCGTGCTCGCCCATCCACGCCTCGACGGCGAGCCCCGTCCACAGCAACGGCGCCCAGAGGTTCACGTCCATGGTCTTCGCGAACCGGCCGTGGTCCTGCGCGATCATCGGGCCGAACGCCGGATTGGTGCCCGCGTTGTTGACGAGAATGTCGACGCTGCCGAATCTTTCGAGGGTCACCTCGATGCAGCGCCGCGCCTGGTCCTCCTCCACCGCGTGCGCGCCGACACCGATCGCATTGCCGACGATCGAGGCCGCGGCCTCGTCGGCCGCCTCCTGCTTCCGTGAGGTCAGTACGACGTTGGCACCGGCCGAGGCGAGGGCCTGCGCGGCCGCCAGGCCGATGCCGCGGGAGGCGCCGGTGACGATCGCCGTCTTGCCGCTCAGGTCCTGGTTCGTCATGGATCAGAAGCCTTCCGGGCGCAGGTCGCGGTACCGACGCAGTTCGCGGCGGGCGATGGCGCGCTTGTGCACCTCGTCCGGCCCGTCCGCCAGGCGCAGGGTGCGCAGGTGCGCGTACGCCATGGCGAGCGGGAAGTCGTCGGTGACGCCGCCGCCGCCGTGCACCTGGATGGCGCGGTCGACGATCTTCAGCGCGATGTTCGGGGCGGCCACCTTGATCGCGGCGATCTCGGTCTGTGCCTCCTTGTTGCCGACGGTGTCCATCAGGTGGGCGGCCTTGAGGGTGAGCAGCCGGATCATCTCGATGTCGATGCGCGCCTCGGCGATCCAGTCCTGGATGTTGGCGTTGTCGGCGACCGGCTTCCCGAAGGTGACCCGGGACTGCGCGCGCTTGCACATCAGTTCCAGCGCACGTTCGGCCATGCCGATGGCGCGCATGCAGTGGTGGATGCGGCCCGGGCCGAGGCGGGCCTGGCTGATCGCGAAGCCCTCACCCTCGCCCTTGAGCACGTCCTTGGCCGGTACCCGGACGTCGGTGAAGTCGATCTCGGCGTGGCCCTCGCGGTCCTGGTAGCCGAAGACGGGCAGACCACGCATCACGGTGACGCCGGGGGCGTCGATCGGCACGACCATCATCGACTGCTGCCGGTGCGGCGCCGCGGCGGGATCGGTCTTGCCCATCACGATCATGACCTTGCAGTTCTGGTGCAGGGCGTTGGACGCGAACCACTTCCGGCCGTTGAGGACGTACTCCTCGCCGTCCTTGACCATCGACAGCTCGACGTTGGTCGCGTCGGAGCTGGCGACGGCCGGCTCGGTCATCGCGAACGCGGACGCCATGGTGCCGTCCAGGAGCGGCTTCAGGTACTTCTCCCTGTGCTCCTCGGTGCCGAAGAGTTCGAGCACCTCCATGTTGCCGGTGTCGGGGGCGTTGCAGTTGCAGGCCTCGGACGCGAGGTGGCTGCGGCCCATGATCTCGGCAAGCGGCGCGTACTCGAGGTTGGTCAGTCCGGCGCCGGTGCCGGGGTGCGGGTGGAAGAGGTTCCACAGTCCCCGCTGCTTCGCCTCTGCTTTGAGTTCCTCCAGGATCGGCGGCTGGAAGTGCGGGTTGCCGGAGGCACGCATCTGCTCCTCGTACACGGCTTCGGCCGGGTAGACGTGCGTCTCCATGAATTCCAGCAGGTCCTTCTGCAGCTGCTGGGCGCGTTCCGAGATGTCGAACATGGACATGAGAACTCCTGAGGGGTGAGGCGGGAGGATTCGGGGTTCGGGGCTCGCGGCCTCCGTGAACCCCGATGTGGTCATCCCTGGTTCTGGAGGGAGGCCTGGTAGCGGCGCATGCCGCGCAGCCAGCGGTCGTAGTCGGCGCCCTTGTGCCGGTACATGTCGAGCACCTGCGGGTGCGGCAGGATCAGGAAGCGCTCCTCGTCGATGGCGGCGAGGGTGTCGGCGGCCACCTGGGCGGGCTCGAGCACCTCGCCCGCGGAGGTGACGGCCTTCGCGGCGGTCGCGGCGAGGCCGTCGGCGGCGTCCTCGTCGGGGAACAGGAGCTTGGTGTTGACGCCCTGCGGGCACAGGCAGCTGACCTTCACACCCTGGTCTCCGTAGGTGACGCTGAGCCATTCGGCGAAGCCGATGGCGGCATGCTTGGTGACGGCATAGGCGGCCGCACCGATCTGGGTCAGCAGTCCCGCCGCGGAGGCGGTACTGACGAAGTAGCCCTCGCCGCGCTCGACCCAGCCCGGCACCAGCTGCTGGGCGGCACGGATGTGGGCACGCAGGTTGATGTCGAGCGCCAGGTCCCAGGCGGCCTCGTCGGCGTCGAGCCCGGGCGCGCCGGTGATACCCGCGTTCGCGAAGTACAGGTCGACCGGACCGAACTCCTTCTCCGCCAACGCGATCAGTCCGCGGATCGCCTCGGCGTCGGTGACATCGGCTCCCGCCGCGACGGCGGCACCCGGATGGTGGGCGTTGATCCCGTCCGCGACCCGATCCGCGGCGGCACCGTCGAGGTCCGCAACCACGACGCGCGCACCCGATGCGGCGAGCGCCTGCGCGATCGCGCCGCCGATCCCGCCGCCGCCACCGGTGACGACGGCAACCCTGCCTGCAACCTTCACTGACGTGCCCCGCTTTCGTTTCGCTGATGAGGACGCGACCGACCGATGGACGTGATCCAGGTCTCCCTCTCTGTATAATTGAATCCGGCGTCAGGTTCAAGCCCAAGCCGGGGCCCGAGCCCGGCGGACACACGACGTCCCGAATGCAGACAAGCGACTTCCAGGGAGAAACATGGACACCACCACCGTTCCCGTCCGCCCGAGCACGCCCGCCGATCTGGCCGCACTCGTCGGCAAGGAACTCGGCCCGACCGAGTGGTACGAGGTCACCCAGGAGCGCGTCAACGCGTTCGCGGACGCGACCGGCGACCATCAGTGGATCCACGTCGACCCGCAGAAGGCCGCGGCGAGCCCGCTCGGCGGCACCATCGCGCACGGCCTGTTCAGCCTCTCCCTCGGCCCGTACCTGTCGAGCCGGTTGCTCGCGTTCGACGGATTCACCCACGGACTGAACTACGGCTACAACAAGGTTCGCTTCCCCGCCCCGGTACCGGTCGGCTCACGGATTCGCATGCGCGTCACCGTCGTGTCCGCCGACGAGGTTCCCGGCGGAATCCAGGTCACCACCAGTCAGGTGGTCGAGCGCGAGGGCTCCGACAAGCCGGTGATGGTCGCCGAGTCCATCGCCCGCGTTGCTGCCGCGTCCTGACCTACACACGGCCTCCCCGGCCGCGCCTCGAGCTCAGTCGCGCCCGGGGAACCGCAGGGCGTTCGCCCACAGTCTCGTGACGGTGAACACCAACGCCTCGAGGTCGTACGCCCCACCGTCCGCGGCCTCCCCCGACACGAACACCTCGTACGCCAGCCGGCTCACCATCCCTGACAGCGCTCGGGAGGCCGTCATCGGGTCGATCCCGGGATCGGCGATCGAGCACTGCTGCAGATCCGCGATGCCGCGCGCGTTGCGGGCGATGAACGCCTCGGCGCGCTCGGTCCGGAATCGCCGGAACCCGGGATCAATGTGTGCGACCTGCTCCATCAGACCCATCAGCCTGGCGTTGCGCCGGTATGCCGCGAGGTACGCCCGGTTGCTCGCCTCGAGCACCGCGTAGGGATCGTCGGTGTCACGAACCCGCCCCATACCCGGGTGCATCATGTCCTGCCGCGCCTCGTCGAGCACTGCGGCGAAGATCTCCTCCTTGCCGGAGAAGTAGGTGTAGAAGGTGCCGGTCGCGCAGCCCGCCTCCTTCGTGATGTCCGCCAACCGGGCGTCCAGGTAGCCGTCCCGCTCGAACACGACTCGTGCGGCGGCGACGAGCGCGGCCCGCGTCCGGGCACCGCGCCGGGTGGCCGGCGGTTCCCGCAGCTGCGGCGCCGACCCCGGACGGTCGCCGCGATCCCCTTCGGGTGCAGTCGTCTCCACCCCCTGGTTATACATGAAACCGACGTCAAGTTCGGCAGAGTTCCCGGCCTACCCTGCATTGCCACCGGCAGGGACGTGTGGCCGGACGACACTCGCGAGACCCCCGATGGCCTCAGCCGTTCCGGATGTCCGCCCGCCCAATTCTTTTCCATACCGGGCGCCCGGTTGTTTTCTGGTTTCACCGGCTGAGCTGCCCGACCCTGGGTAGCCTTCCCCTCAAAGATCGAGAGACGATCCAGCCTTGCTCTCCGGACAGTCGCGACACGAAGTTCCCAGCACTGATCGATCTCACCATTGTCCCTGCGCCCGAACGGACTTGACGATGACAACGGTCGACGCCGCCACGGTCGCGCTCGTAACGGAGGCACTGCGCATCGCACCCGACGCGACCTCCCTGTACCTGACGGTCGCCGAATGGGCCGAGTCCCCCGCGTGGGACACGATGCTGGTCGTCGCTGTCGGCACCCATGGCGCCCTGGACGCGTTCGAACTCGATGCGAACACAATCGCGACGTTCGCCGTCACTCACCCACCGAACGGCGCCTGCACCATCGTCGTCGACATCGACCTTCTCGCCGCGGTCTTCCACAACGCAGCGAGTTCGTAGACCGGGGCCCGGAGCCCGCGTGGGCGAGGACCGTCGCCGTATTGACCGGAACCCACGCGGCGGACTCGAGGCGGTGTCCGAGTGAGATCCTCGGGCGAGAGCGCTTGCGCGACCCGCTTTCTCGCTACGTGGCCCGGTCCTCGGTGGGGATGCGCAGGGCGTTGACCCACAGCCGGGTCGCGGTGGCGGTGAGCTCGCCGAGGTCGACCTTCCGGCCCTCGCTCATCGAATCGCCGGTCACGAAGTACCCGAACGCGAGGCGGCTGATCATCCCGGACAGCGCACGCGAGGCGAGCAACGGATCCAGTTCCGTGTCCGCCATCCCTCGCTTCTGCAGTGCCCCGATGCTGCGGGCGTTGCGGAACACGAAGGCATCCGCTCGCCGTTGCCGCAGCTTCCGGAACTCCGGGTCGATGCTGGCGACCTGCTCGAGCAGGGCCATCAGCTTGGCGTTGCGCTTGTACGCCTCGAAGTACGCGCGGTTGCTCGCCTCGATGATCGCGGCCGGGTCGTCGTCGGCAGCGACGTGCGGCATGCCGGGGTGCATCATGTCCTCTTGCGCCAGCTCCAGAACCGCCGCGAAGATCTCCTCCTTGCTGGAGAAGTAGGTGTAGAAGGAGCCGGCCGAGCACTTCGCTTCCTTGGTGATGTCGATCAGCCGGGTGTCGAGGTAGCCCGCCCGCTCGAACACGGTGCGCGCGGCGGCGATCAGGGCCGACCGGGTGCGCAGACCACGTTCGGTGGCGGGGAGTTCACGGAGCAGCGCGGAGTTCGCCATCGACGGCGGCGCGTCCTCGTGTGCTTCCTTTGCTGCGGGTCGTGACATGGACACCTTTATAGCAACGCCGCGACCAGCGGCATTTCATCCACCCGTCGATGCGCCCACCCGCCCGACCGGCACCCGAGCGTGCGCCATGGCGATCACCGTCGGCGTCCGCGCCCCGGGGAGGCTCAGGTCACCGATGGATCCGGCGCCGGCGACCGACAGGGAAATCCGGATGCGAACCGCCCGCGCGTGGTCCACGATGATGGGCGCCCGCAAGAGAGTCCCCAGTCGAGTGACAGTGAGGCCCGCCCACGACACCCCAGTCCCCCACCCCGGCCGATGTCGTCGCGACCCTGCGCGCCGCGGGGTGCGTGTTCGCCGAGGACGAGGCACGCCTGCTGTTCGACGCCGCGCGCGACAGCGAGCACCTGACGGCGATGGTCGACGACCGTGTGTCGGGGCGGCCGCTCGAGCAGATCCTCGGCTGGGCCGAGTTCTACGGCCTGCGGATCGTGCTCGAACCGGGCGTCTTCGTACCTCGTCGTCGCACCGAGTTCCTGGTGCGCGAGGCCGCCCCCCTGCTGGCTCCCAACGGTTCAGTGGTGGTGGACCTGTGCTGCGGGTCGGGGGCGGTGGCCGCGGCGCTCGCATCGACCTCCAGGCCGATCATCCTGCACGCCAGCGACATCGATCCCGCCGCGGTGCGGTGCACGCAGCGCAACATCGCACCCGCCGCGGTGCACCACGGGGACCTGTACGAGGCGCTGCCGACGAGCCTGCGCGGGCGCGTCGACCTGCTGGCCGTGAACGCACCCTATGTGCCGTCCGACGCCATCGCGACGATGCCCCCGGAGGCGCGGCTACACGAACCGCACACCGCCCTCGACGGCGGCGTCGACGGCGTCGAGATCCACCGACGGGTGGCCGCGGGCGCACCGGAATGGCTGGCACCGGGCGGGCACCTCCTGATCGAGACCAGTGAGCATCAGGCCGACCTGACCGCCGCCGCCTGCGCACAGGCCGGTCTCGCCCCACGGGTGACGCACTGCGCCGACTCGGGCGCAACCGTTGTCATCGCGCAGGCGCCCGCCGAGAACTCCCGACAACGCGCGTAGCCCGGATGCCGCGCCGGGTTCCGATCGTCCGCCGCAGGCACCGCGTCGAACCGGCGATGCGCGCCGCGAGATGATTCACGGGTGGAACCCCTGATCGAACGGGCAGACTTCGACGACGAGAGCCTCGCGGTCTTTCTGCAAGCTCACCTGGACGACATCGCTCCCACCGCACCGGCGTCGAGCCAACACGCACTGGATCCGACCGAACTCAGGCATCCGTCCATCCGGCTCTGGGTCGTCCGACACCGCGGCAGGGTCGCCGCCACCGGCGCTCTCGCCCGGCTCGGCGCGGGCCACGAGGAGCTCAAGAGCATGCGGACCGCACCCGAACTGCGTGGCCGGGGAATCGCGCGCCTGCTCCTCGGACACCTGATCACGGACGCCAGGGAGCGAGGCGTCGCCAGGATCTCGCTCGAGACCGGAACGATGGACTTCTTCGAGCCCGCCCGCCGCCTCTACGCCGCCGCCGGATTCGTCGAGTGCCCGCCGTTCGGCGACTATTCCGATGACCCGAACAGCACCTTCATGACCCTGCCCCTGCGATGAATCGTCGAGACCGGGACGCGACCGTCCGCGGGTCCGGTCCGATCGGGCGCCCCACGCCCATGCCGGACGGAGGGCCTCCGACTGACACGAAAATGAGGTGACCACGGCTGGTGACACCCTGCAAGCGTGCGCTATAGATCAGGGCTGGCGCTATCCTCACCCGGCGTTGACAAGCGTCTAACCCTGGCCGAGGCCGGGGAACCGAGCTCAAAAGCGCGATACCGCGCGAACCTGCTGGGTAGCGTGCAGGAATGGCCGTTGCCCAGTTGGGATCGATAACCCTGGACTGTGATGATCCGTCGGAACTCGCTGAGTTCTGGAGTGCCATGCTCGGCGGAACCATCACCGTCTCCAGCCAGAAGTTCGTCACCGTGAAGTCGCCGCGCGGAGTGCTGACTGCAATCCACGTGCCGGACCACCGACCTCCAACCTGGCCAGACAACGCTGTACCCAAACAGATCCACCTCGACCTCGTCGTGAACGACTTGGACATCGCGGAAGCCCAGTCAGTGAGCCTCGGAGCAAAGGTCTCGGCTCTGCAGCCAGCACCTGAACGATGCCGCGTGCTCGTCGACCCAGCAGGGCACCCCTTCTGCGTCTGCCTGCCAAGGGGTCCGCTCGCAGCAGACAATCCGAGATAGGCACGTCGGAAGCACAGAAGGAACGGTGGGGTCGACGCTTCCGACAGAGATCAGGGCAGGCGCTATTCTCACCCGGCGCTCTCACGGCGCGTCACTGACCTGCTCCGCGTCTTTCAACGTCACGGCGTAGCCGAGGGCCTCGAGTTGGCGCAGGGCATGGGCCTTGGTTCTGGCCGGAGTCAGTCCGGTGAAGTAGTCCGCGCCGGGATCACGGTAGAGATCACCGTTGGTGAGCATGTTCCAGGCGGCGATCAGCATCGCGTGCTCGATCGCGACGAGGGCTCGGGATCGACCCCGGCGAGCCGCGATGCGGCGGTACTTGGCGGAGAAGTAGGTGCCCTTCGATCGGGTCGCGGACATCGCCGCGATCCCCAGGGCGCCCTTGAGGTAGGCGTTGCCCGGCCTCGTCTTCGTCGACCGGACTCGCCCTGCGGATTCGTGCATCCCCGGACTGACACCGGCCCACGATGCGAGGTGCGCGGCGGAGGGGAACACCGTCATGTCGCCGCCGGTCTCGGCGACAAACACTTCGGCCACCGTGGTGCTGACACCGGGAATGCTGACCAGCAGTTCCTGGATCCCTCGGAAGGGTGCCATTGCCTGACGGATCCGTGCATCGAGGCGTTCGATGTCGCCGGTGATGGCATCGATCCGGTCGAGCAGCAGCCTGGTCATGAACTTGTGATGATCGGTGAACTCCCCGGTGAGGGCCTCGGTCAACGCCGGTATCTTCTTGCGCAGCTGCGCTTTCGACAGATCCGCCAGCACGGCGGGATCGGTTTCGCCGGTCGTCAGTGCTTCGAGGATCAGTCGTCCCGATACGCCGGTGATACTGGTCGCGACGGACGACAGCTTGATGCCGGCGTCTTCGAGGAGTTTCTCCAGGCGCAGGATCTCGCGGCTGCGCTCCCGGGTGACCATCGTCCTGGTGCGGGTCAGCACCCGCAACGCGCGGACCGGTCGCGGCGGCACGAACGATCCGCGCACCAGACCGTGTGCGCCGAGATCGGCCAGCCACGCGGCATCACAGACGTCGGTCTTGCGGCCGGGAACCGTCTTGACGGTCCGCGCATTGACCAGCAGCACCTCCAGGGATTCGTCGAGCAGGTAGTAGAACGGGCGCCAGTAGTCGCCGGTCGCCTCCATCACCACGGTGGTGACGTGCTGGTCTGCGAGGTGCTCGCGTAGGGCCAGGACCTGGCCGGTGGTGGCGCCCCATGTCGTCACCGTCGACGTCGCCCGTCTGCGCCCGTCGACGTGGAGTCGCACGCACACCTTGGCGTCCCGTTTGGAGATGTCGATTCCCGCGCACCGCGGATACACCACATCCATGGCCTTCGCCTCTCGTGGATTGGCCTGCCGCATCGACCTGACACTGGGGTGTGTTCCGCCGGAGGGCGGGATGAATACAGAAATCTGACACTCGTGCTCGATGGCAACAGTCCACGGTTCCCGTGGGGATGGAACAGGCCCTCCGCCGCCATGCTTATATGCAGGCTCACGGGCACCAAAGTCGGTCGGGGTCAAGACGAAACACACACCACCGGAGTGTCCTCGCATCCTGGTTCCAGCCCAAGCGGTGAGCACCGCGGAACCGGACGCCGCGGGCATTTTCCCTGTTCCCCCGGAGGTGCGAAGCGCCTGGCCAGCTTGTATGTCGGAGCGGCGTCGTGTCCGAACCGACGGGTCGTAGCGTGCCATGGGTGACCGTGGGGATGGCTCGGTGGATTCCTGCCACTCGTCCGGCCGGAGGGTTGGCTCCAAGACGGTTCCGTCCTCCCCTCGGTCTCCGTTCGCTGCCTGGCTCAACACAGGAACGCCACCCTTCCCGGGCGGCCGGAAGTCGGAACACCGATAACCCCGTCCACCTGCACGGAAGGCGCCCTCCACGGTGATCGTGATCGGTATCGACCCGCACAAAGTCCACCCACACCGCCACAGCAGTCGACCCGGCCACCAACCAGGAGTTCGGATCGGTGCGGATTCGATCGTCTTTCGACGACTACGCCCAGATCATCACCTGGTCCAAGGCCTGGCCGGACCGGATCTGGGCCGTGGAGTATGCATCCGGACTCGGTCACCTCACCCGGTGGCTGATCAGCCGCGGTGAGGCCGTGGTCGACATCCCGTCGACCGCGACCGCCCGGGTCCGGGAGCTTTCGCGTGGTGGCCGGCGCAAGAACGATCGCATCGTCCCCCACTTCGTGGGAGGTACCCCCAGCCGCCGCGGCGGCGTGTGTCGCGTTCAGTCAGGGTGATTTCCGGCCGGTCGCCCCGGAGTGCCACACCGATGTTCTGCGGATTCTCGACGAACGCCGGGTCGACCTGGTCAGACAGAACGGCCGGCTCGTCAACCAGCTCCATGCCCTGCTGCGTGAGCTGTTCCCGGGCGGGATGGACCGCGCCTTCGACACGGAGGACGCCGCCGCTCGGCTCAGGGCGTTCCTGCCCGAGACCACGGCGGATGCGATGCGCAAGAATGTCGCCCTCGACATCGTCGGGGACCTGCGCCGGGCCCGGTTCCAGATCGACGACATCACCGCCCGGATGAAGACCGAACTCGCCGCGTGCGGCACCAAGCTCACCGACAAGCAGCGCCACCGACTGTCCAGGTCCGGGGACCGCACACTGAACTCGGCGATTCACATCGTCGCCGTCACCCAGGCCAGGACACCGAGCAGCGACGGATATGCCCACCACCAACGGAAGATGGCCGAAGGCAAGACCTCCCGTGAGGCGATGCGATGTCTCAAACGACATGGCGCACCATGAGGGACGACCAGAGCGACAGACCAGCCACAGTCTTATCCCAATCCGCCTAGTTCTGGCTCTTGTGCTCGTCCACGCCGGGGATGGGGCGGACGGCGCTTCCGGAATATGACCGACACGCCTGTGCGACCGGCACGTTGCAACACCAGCAGCACAGCCACCCCAGCGAGCACGATGCCGATCAGATTGACACCAAGTTGCCCGAGCGAGCTCAGCACGACATTCCATTTCCCCGCGAACACCGCGACGACGGCCAATCCCGCAGCTGGCACTGTCGTTACCGAGATGAACACGCCCACCAGAACATTGGAGGCGTAGGTGACCAATGCGAGCATGCCTGCCGCCCCCGCCAGCAGCGCCACCACTAGTGAGAATGGCCCCACCTCGTAGATGAAGTCGAAGACGCGGGCGTTCTCGACATCACCGGTCCCGATCCAGCCGAGACGAATCCACAGCAGTGTGGCCAGCGCCGTGACCACCATCGCGACCGGAAACGAAATGGCCAGGGTGCGTGCCGAACTCCGTATGAGCCCGATGTCTCTGCGAACCAGACCAACCGAAAGCGCCGCCAGCGGTCGAAACTCGGGCCCAACCACCATCGCGCCAACCAGCGTAAGCGGAGAGGCCGTCGCCACACCTACCGCCGACAACAGGAATGCGATCGATAGAAAGACCAGGAATGTGGGCGTCAGTCGGGCCCCCTCGCGCACCTGACCGAGCAACTGGGCCCACACCACGGCTTCGTCGCGGCGTATAGGAGCCGAAGCTTCCGCCCGCTCCCCGGCGCGGGAAAGCATGGTCCCCGCCGGCTCCAACGAGATACCGCCCGTCCGTACCAGATCCACAGCGGCCAACGCCGCAATTACATCATTCGCGCAGGCACGCGCCACATCCGCCTCGATCACATCGCCGGGCGGGTCGATAGCGGCACTGAGCGCGAGCGTCACATGTGTGACGCCGGGTTCGGCGGCCAGCGTGCGCAGGACTTCTGCCGAGCGGCCGCTCGGCGAAATGACGCGCAGATGCAGCACAGCATTGCCCTTCCTGGCCGACGGTGTGTGACCGAGCGACGGCCAGTTCTCGCCAGCAATCGTAGCGGGGCCACCTGGCGACCTCGACTTCACGACCTGCGCCACATGGGAAGGGACAACCGGTGCGGGTCGACGCTTCCCTCGTCGACCCGCACCGAGATCACGCTGCCGGTGTTCGAACGCTCTTTGGGTTGGCAGCAGACACAGGAACCCTCTTCGCGCTGCTGCGCGTGTGCCGCGCGTACCGCGGCGGGGGTTACGCTGCGGCGGTGACCATTTCACTGTGCGTGCTGCTGTGGGCCCGTCCCGGCGAGGAGGAGGGGCTCGTCGCCTACGAGGATCGGGTGCTCGAACTCGTCGCCGAGCACGGCGGCCGGGTGCTGCAGCGCGCCCGGACCGACGGCACCGACGACCAACCGCTCGAGATCCAGCTGTTCACGTTTGCATCCCAGGCGGCGCTGAACGGATACATGAACGACGAACGCAGGCTCGCGCTCGCCGGCGAACGAGACCGGGTCGTGGCGCGGACAGAGATAATGCGGGTCACGCTCACCTGACGCCGGCCACGGACCCCGCTTCTACACCTGCCCTGGAGAAACGCTCAGATGTGACTTCTCTGTTGCCATCTCGTGCCTTGACCCGGTCACTCCACGCGCCGACCATCAGACAATGGGTGATGACGAGGCAAAGCAGATCGACCACGTCATCGAGCGCCTGATCACCCGGCACCCGTCCTTCAGTCCTGCGGACGTCGAGGCCGTCGTGCGCCGCATTCACGCACGATTCACCGACAGCAGGATTCGTGACTTCATTCCGCTCCTCGTCGAGAAGGCGGCCCGCCGCGAGTTCGAGACCGGGCCGCCCGTGGTGATGGCATCGATTGTGGTGGCGCCGACGTCGGATCCGCCGCCCAGACCGATGACTGCCGTGCCCGTCACCGGCACGGTGTCACTCCCACCGACGGCGCAGGCCGTCTGAGCCCGCCGGCCTGCCGCGGACCCTCGGTACCAATCCTTCCGTCGCCGAATACGGCTCGTCCTTGCTGAATCTCGACACCGCTGAATCTCGACACCGCTGAATCTCGACACCGAAACCGCCCCGCGACGATCGAGAACGAGGACCATGAAAGACATGGACAGCACGGTCCCCGGCGCGCCCGGCGGAAGTGACGGCGGGGCCCATCGCGCCGCCGACCACGGGAGCGGTGAATCGACGAAGGCGATGACGGTGCGAGGCGCCGCGTTCCTCGGCGTCGGTTCGATGGTCGGGGCCGGCATCTTCGCGCTCCTCGGCGAGGCCGGCGCCGTGGCCGGTTCGGCGGTGTGGGTCTCGTTCCTCGTCGCGGGGATCGTGGCCACACTGCAGGGCTATGCGGTGGCGAAGCTCGGTTCGCGGTATCCGTCCCGCGGTGGCATCGTGACGTTCCTGCTCCAGGCATACGGCCGCGGGCACACCACCGCCATCGCGTCGTGGTTGCTCTACTTCGCGGCCGTCATCGTCACCGCCATGGTCGCCGTGTCGTTCGGCAGTTACGGTGCCGCGCTGTTCTTCGACGACTCGCCGGTGTGGAGCAGGATTCTCACCGGCGCCGTGGTTGTGGCCGTGGCGGCGGTCAACATCGTCGGCACGACGCTGATCGATCGGGTCCAGACCGCGATCGTGGTGGTACTCCTGACCGCGTTCGCGGTCTTCGTCGTCGTCACCCTGGCGCAGATCGAGCCCGATCTGCTCGCGCGCTCGACCTATCCCCCGGTGGTCGACATCATCTCGAGCGTGGCGCTGACGTTCTTCGCCTATCTCGGCTTCACCGTGGTCAGCTTCACCGGCGGGGACCTCCCGGATCCGAGCCGCAACCTTCCGCGCGCGATGTACCTGGCGCTGGGCATCACCATTGCCCTCTACATCCTGATCTCGGTCGGGGTCTTCGGCACGCTGACGGTGGACGAGGTGATCGCCAACGGCGACACCGCCCTTGCCGTTGCCGCCAAGCCGACACTCGGGGACGCCGGCTTCGCGATCATGGCGTTCGCGGCGTTGCTGGCCACCTCGTCGTCCGCGAACGCGAACCTCTACGCGGCTGTCGGTTCGACCGCGAAGCTGGCGGAATCCGGCTCGTTCCCACCGGTGTTCGGCAGGCGCGCCAGAATCGGTGGCACCGGTGGGCTGACCATCTCGGCCACACTGATCCTGCTCCTCGCCCTGTTCGTCGACCTCACCGCGATCGCCTCGCTCGGCAGCGTTGTCGCCTTGGCGATTTTCCTGGTGACCTCGATCGGCGCGTTTCGGCTGAGGAAGGAGATCCGGGCCCGCACCTCGGTCCTCGTCGCCGGCATCGTGTTGACCGCCATCGTGCTCGCCGTGTTCGCGGTGCAAACCCTGCGGACCGCTCCGGGGACGTTCGCCGGGATGCTGGCCATCCTGGCATTGGCCGTCGTCCTCGAGTTGAGCTGGAGCCGAGTACGCGCCCGCCGCGCATGACCGCACCACACGGGTCGACTCGGGCGTCGCGACGCGGGTCCTACTTCGCCGCCACGCGTGCGGTCTTCAGATCGTCGACGTAGTGCTGGAAGTCCGCGAGCTCGTCCGGACAATAGGTTTTGATCACCAGGAGTTGCCCCTGCAGCAGCCGACTGTCGGCAATGATCGGCCGGGTTCCCGGCCCGCCCGAACCGTTGGCGAGCTGTGCCGCCAGGTTGGCACGAGAAAGCGATTCGTTCGGGTGGTCACACACCGCACCACCGTCGTCTCCGAGAACCCGCACAATCTGCTCGTGTGAAGGTGCCGTCAGGCCCGCCGCCTGCAGTTCGGCGGTGAGCTGGTCGGCCTTCTCCTCCGCCTGCGGTGACGACTCGGAGGCGCCGTACGCCAGCAGGGCGACCACGAGCCCCACGAGGAAGATGAGGCCGACCGAAATGTAGAGCGCGACTCGCTCTCGGGGTGGCGAGGAGTTGGTGCCGGTGGTCATGACGGGCTCCCTTCCGGCGACTCGGCTTGCCTCCAGGAGGGTTTGCGCAGGCGGTAGAACAGGAACGGCACCAGCAGGCCTAGACCCAGGGCGCCTGCGGCGACAATCAGGAAGTACACCCCCGCGTTGCCGCCACCGAACTGCGAGGGTGGGACGAATCCGATGAGCAGGGCGGCCAGCGATGCCGCGAACCCGACGCCGCAGAGCCCGACGAGCATCGGCGCCCGGTACCCGCGCGGGTGGTCGGGGAACTTGCGGCGCAGACGGACGGCGGCGACGAACATCAGCAGGTACATGATCAGGTACACCTGGGTGGTGATCACCGAGAAGATCCAGTACGCGCTCGACACGTCGGGGATGAACGCGTACAGCAGCGCGATCACCGTGGTGACAAGTCCCTGCGTGACGAGGATGTTCTGTTGCACCCCCCGCTTGTTGACTCGCTGGAGGAACGGCGGAAGGTAGCCCTCCTGCCTGGAGATGAGCAGCAGACCCTTCGACGGGCCGGCCAGCCAGGTGAGCATGCCTCCGAGGGAGGCCGTCACCAGCATGACCCCGATCACCGGAGTGAGCCACTGCCAACCGAATTGGGCGAACACCGCGTCGAACGCCTGCATCACGCCGGCGGTCAGGGACAGCTGCTCGGCCGGGACCACCCAGCTGATGGCGAGTGCGGGCAGGATGAATATCAGCAGCACCAGCGCCATCGCGAAGAACATCGCCCGGGGAAACTGTTTGGCCGGGTTTCGCAGCGACGAGACGTGCACCGCGTTCATCTCCATCCCGGAGTACGACAGGAAATTGTTCACGATCAGGACCAGGCTGGCGATTCCCGCCCAGGCGGGCAGGAGGTTGTCGGCGGTCATCGGGGCCGCCGACGGGTTGCCCTGTCCGAGGAAGACGATGCCGAGGACGACCAGAAGGGCCCCGGGGACGAGGGTTCCGATGATCAGCCCACCGCTGGCCAGCCCGGCGACGCCCTGGGTACCGCGGGAAGAGATGAACACACCCGCCCAGTAGGCAACCATGATGACCAACGCGGTCCACACGCCGTTGCTCGCCAGACTCGGGTTGATGACATAGGCGAGGGTGCTCGCGACGTATCCGAGCAGGCTCGGGTAGTAGAAGATGGTCATCGCGAACTGGCACCACACCGCCAGAAAGCCCATGGGCTTGGAAATTCCGAGGGCGACCCAGTTGTAGACGCCGCCGCTCCAACCCGACGCCAGTTCGGCCGAGACCAGCGACGTCGGCAGCAGGAAGACGATCGCGGGAATCACGTACAGGAACACGCAGGCGAGCCCGTACACCGCCATGGTCGGCGACGGCCGCAGGCTGGCAACCGAGCTGGTGGTCATCAGGGCCAGGGCGATCCAGGAAATCCACGCCGCGGCGGGCGGCCTGCCACCGGTGGTGGCCGACTCCGGAGGAACGTCCGAAGGAACCCGTGTGTCACTCATCGCGACCGCCCCGGTTCACGATCGTGCTCCCGACCTCGGGGCAGGAGTACGGGAGCCGAGCGATCCCTGCCGAAAACTCCGGGTGGCGGCTGGGGCGGGAATTGTCGAAATCGGTGCCGGTCACTGTCTTGACCTCTCCACTGACGACAACAGCGACATACGTCAAACGGGCTGCGCCACCCCGCGGAGCGGCGAAACACCCCAGTTCAGCCTTCCCATTTTCCCACCCGAGATCTGCCAACTCGGCGTGTTTCCAATCGCGACCAGGTTTCGATCAGGAGACGGTCCTAGCTGTGGGCCACTGGCACGCGCCGCTGACACCGGTCGCTCGGTCCGCCCTCGGCCGCGGACGCGAAAACCCGTTGCCCGTCCCCGCCCGCAGTCGTAGCGTCGGTGGGGACTGCACCCGTTCGATCGAAGGAACCGTTTTCCGTCATGCTGCCCGTCACCGAGGCCGACATCCGGGCGTCGTTCGTCAACTGCTCGAAGGGCGACGCCAAGCGCCTGTCCGTTCCGAAGGATCTCGCCGGACGTCCCTGGGAGGACCTGGATTTTCTCGGCTGGAGCGACCCGACCCTGCGGGGGCGCTGTTACATCGTGGTCCCCCGGGACGACGAGCTGGACGGGGTCGCGTTCCGCTACGAAACCGGCGGAACCGGCAAGGCCCAGATGTGCGCGATCTGCAAGACCACGCACACCGGTGGCGGCGTCTCGCTGATGACCGCGCAGAAGGCAGGCGAGTCCGGCCGGCGGGGCAACACCATCGGCATCTACATGTGCACCGACCTCGCGTGCTCGCTGTACGCGCGGAACAAGCGGCGGCCATCGGCCGGCAACCGGTACCGCGAGACCCTGACGCTCGACGAGAAGGTGCAGCGCGTCCGCGACAACATCACCTCGTTCGTCGCGGGCCTGCAGAACTGACCCCCGGATGCACCCGGGCCCGGGCGGTGCGTGTTGCACCGCCCGGGCCCGGGTGACCGACGGGTGTCAGGCGTTGACGAGTTCGCCCGCGGCCGCGACGAGGCCGGAGACGACGGCGGCGACCTGTCCGGCGACCTCGGCGTTCTCGCTGGGGTGCTTGTCACCGAACTTGTCGATGGTGCCGCCGATGGAGATGGAGGCGTCCTCCAGGACGGAGCCGCCGGCGATCTTGACGGCCTTGCGGGTGTCCTCGTGGGCCCACTGCGCGGCGTTGCCGGACGGCGAGGCGCTGATGACGGCGACCGGCTTGTCCTTGACGGCACCGGCGCCGTAGGGGCGGGAGATCCAGTCGATGGCGTTCTTCAGCACGGCCGGGATTGTGCCGTTGTACTCCGGGGTGACGAGCAGCAGGGCGTCGGCCTCACCGGCAGCAGCACGCAGCGCCTCGACGGCGGCGGGGGCGCCGGCGGCGTCGAGGTCCTCGTTGTAGAACGGCACGTCGCCCAGGCCCTCGTAGATCGTCACCTCGGCACCCTCGGGGGCACCCTTGACGGCGGTCTCGGCGAGCTGGCGGTTGACGGACGCGGCGCGGAGGCTGCCGACGAGGGCGAGAACACGGGTCTGAGACATGGGGGCAAATCCTTCACAGGGATACGTCGGGCTGGGTTCGTGGGCTGGTTCGATCCAGTACGCCAACCTTAACCGGACCACGGTCCGGTTGTATTCCCGGCGGGGTAGCATCGCGACGTGCAATCCACTCCCGTCCCGATGGCGCAGCCGCACGAGGCCGAGCGCTGCGACGCCGCCCGCAACCGGGTGTTGTTGCTGGACGCGGCCGCATTGCTCGTCGCCGAACGCGGTGCCGACGCCGTCACCATGGACGCCGTCGCCGCCCGGGCCGGTGTGGGGAAGGGCACAGTGTTCCGCCGGTTCGGCAGCCGGTCCGGGCTGATGCACGCCCTGCTCGACCACACCGAGACCGAACTCCAGCAGGCGTTCATGTTCGGTCCCCCGCCGCTCGGCCCCGGCGCGGAACCCCTCGACCGGCTCATCGCCTTCGGCCGGGCCCGTCTGTCCATGGTCGAGGTCCAGGGCGACGTGTTGCGCGCCGTCGAGACCTCCCCCGAACTGCGCTTCGGGGGACCGGCCCGGCACGTGAGCCTGACGCATGTGGCCACCCTGCTCCGCCAGGCGGGAACCACAGGCGACGTGCCGCTGCTGGCGCACAGCCTGCTCGCGCCGCTCGAAGCCTCGCTGGTCCTGCACCTGATCCGCGACCTGGGCATGTCGATCGACCGCATCGCCGACGCCTGGGAGGACCTGGCGCGCCGGGTTACGTCGACCTGAGCCGAATCGGCGGATTCGGACACTACCCTGCAGGCCATGCGCACCCTTCGAATCGTGGGCCTCGTGGCGCTGGCCGCCGCCGCCCTCTCCGCCTGCTCGAACTCCAGTTCCGCGTCCCCGGCGTCGCCGCAGGCCGACCTGCTCGGCCGCACGTTCGTCTCGACCACGGTCGTGGGCACCCAGATTCCCGGGGGCGGACCACTGACCGTGTCGTTCGCGGCACCGGACCGGCTGGCCGGGACCGCAGGCTGCAACCGCGCCACCGGGACCGCCGACTTCTCGGGCGGCCGGATCACCACCGGCCCGCTGGCCACCACGATGATGGCCTGCGTCGGCGAGCGCGGCGCCTCCGACGCGTGGCTGGCGGACTTCTTCGCCGCGAGCCCGGAGTGGGACGTCGACGGCGACACCCTGCACCTGCGTACCGACGCGTCGGCCGTCACCCTGCTCGACAAGAAGGTCGCGCAGCCGGACCGGCCGCTGACCGGCACCACGTGGGTCGTCGACTCGACGATCAGCCCGACGGCGATCACGTCCTCGCGGGCGATCGAGGAGTCGTCGCCGATACTGCAGATCGCGGAGGACGGCACCGTCACCGGGTCGACCGGATGCAACGCGATGACGGGCAGCGCGCAGGTCGCCGGTGACACCGTGACGTTCGGTCCGCTGGGCACCACCCGCATGATGTGTCCCCCGGAGGTCATGGAGGTCGAGCAGGCCGTCCTCACCGCGCTCGACGGCACCACCACCGTGACGATCGACTCGGACCGGATGCGTCTGATGAACACCAACGGCCACGGACTCGGCCTGCACGCCCGGTAGCCGCGCCGGCTCGCCGACTCAGTAGTGGTCGGCGAGCCAGGCGCCGAGGATCCGGGCGCTGGCGTCCACCCGAGCCGGCCAGTCCATCGCCGACTCGTCGGCCTGGTCGCTGACGTGCTTGACGAGCCGGCACGGCGCGCCCATCCGGGTGCAGGCGGCCGCGACCGCGAAGCCCTCCATGTCGACCAGGTCGGCGCGCTGCGACAACTCGTCGCGCAGCACCGGGTCGGACACGAACACGTCCCCGGTTGCGAGCACCGACCCGTCCCCGTTCTCCAACGAAATCCGTTCCTGCGCCGGATAGCCCAGCGACCGCAGCACCTCGGCGCTGAGGTCGTGGTTGAGGACCTCGGATGGCACGTAGAGTCCGGCGTGGTGTCCGTGCAGCGCGCCCGCGGTGCCGATGTTGACGACCGTCGGCCGGGCGCCGGCCGAGTGCAGAGCGAGCGCCTCGGTGACCGCGATCGCCGCGTCCACCTTCCCGATGCCGGTGACGAGCACCTCGAACCGGGACGGGACGTGGGCGGCCTCGGCGAGGGTGGCGGAGACGACGAGGACTGGGAGATCGATCACCCGGGGAACAGTAGCCTTCGCACAAGGGCGGGCCCTTACTTGCGCACAGCGGCGGCCCCTTTACTAGAGTCACCGCATGGCCACACTGCGTGCTCGAATCCTGGAGGAGCTCGGCGCGAAGCCGACGATCGACCCCGCCGCCGAGGTGCGGGAGCGGCTCGATTTCCTCAAGGCGTACCTGCGATCGACGCCCGCGAAGGGCTTCGTGCTCGGCATCAGCGGCGGCCAGGACAGCACCCTGGCCGGCCGGCTGTGCCAGCTCGCCGCCGAGGAGTTGCGCGCCGAAGGCCACGACGCCGAATTCGTCGCCGTCCGACTGCCGTACGGGGTACAGGCCGACGAGCACGACGCACAGATCGCGCTGAAGTTCATCCAGCCGGACCGGTCGATCACCGTGAACATCAAGCCGGGTGCCGACGCAGCGGCCACCGAGAGCGCCGCAGGCCTCGCCGAGGTCCTCGGGCACATCGGCGAACTGCGGGACTACGTGCGCGGCAACGTCAAGGCCCGCGAACGGATGGTCGTCCAGTACGCGATCGCCGGCGAGCTCGGACACCTGGTGGTCGGCACCGACCACGCCGCCGAGGCGATCACCGGCTTCTTCACCAAGTACGGCGACGGCGGCGTCGACGTCACCCCGCTCACCGGCCTGTCGAAGCGTCAGGGTGCGGCGCTGCTGCAGCACCTCGGCGCGCCGGAGACCAGTTGGCGGAAGGTGCCCACGGCCGATCTCGAGGACGACCGGCCTGCGCTGCCGGACGAGGAGGCGCTGGGCCTGCGGTACAGCGAGATCGACGACTACCTCGAGGGCCGCACCGTCACCCCGCGGGTGGCCGAGAAGCTCGAGACGATGTACCTCAACACGCGGCACAAGCGGAACGTGCCGGTCTCCCCGCTCGACGACTGGTGGAAGTGACGAAATGAGCACCGTGCTGGTCGCGGGCGGCACCGGGACCGCGGGTTCGGCGGCGGTCGCGGAGCTCGCCGCCCGTGGCCACGCCGTGCGGGTGCTCAGCCGCCACGCGCCTGCCGATCTGCCCGCCGGCGCGCGGCACACACCCGGCGACCTGATGACCGGTGCGGGCCTGGCCGAGGCGCTGACCGGGGTCGACGTGCTCGTCAGCGCCGTCGACGGACGCACCAAGGCCACCCGGCCGGTGTTCACCGACGGCGCCCGCACGCTGATCGCCGCGGCCCGGGACGCCGGGGTGCGGCGGGTGGTGCTGCTGTCCATCGTCGGCGTCGACCGGTTGTCGTTCTCCTACTACGAGGCGCTGGCGGAGCAGGAACGAATCCACGCGGCGTCCGGGCTGGACACCACGATCGTGCGGTGCACCCAGTTCCACACCCTGCTGCGCGCGGTGTTCGCGACCACCGCGCGGTTCGGGGTGCTGCCCGCGGTGCGTGGGGCACGATTCCAGCCGATCGCACCCGCCGAGGTGGGGCGGGCGCTCGCCGACGCCGCGCTCGCCGAGACGCCCGCCGACCGGGTCGAGGCCGGCGGACCCGAGGTGGCGTCGATGCGGGAGCTCGCGCGGACCTGGAAGCGGGTCACCGGCTCACGCGCGGTGGTACTGCAGCTGCCGATCCCGGGCGCGCCCGGCCGCTTCCTCCGGGAGGGCCGCAACCTGACACCGGAAAACCGCTACGGCACGATCACTTTCGAGCGCTGGCTGGCCGAGAATTAGGGCGGGTCCGCGGGAGACGCACCCTATCCGCCCGCGAACGGCGGCAGCACGTCCACCTGGGTGCCCGCCGCGGCGCCGAGGTCGCGGGTCAGCTCGTCGCCCTGAAGGAACGCCGCCACACCCAGCACCCGCTCCATCGCCGCACCGTGCCGGTCGACGAGCGCGGCCCGCAGGTGGCCGAGGGTCGCGCCGGCGGCGAGCGGAAGCTCCTCCTGCGCACATCCCGCGGCGTCCGCTGCCGCCGCGAAGTACCGCACCGTCACCGTCATCTCAGCCACCGATCGCCCCCATGCTCCGCTGCGGCGGCTCGAAGCCCGCCGCGTTGATGCCGTGCCCGGCCCATTTGTTCCACATCGCGCCGCGCCACAACCCGGCGAGCTCTTCGTCGGTCGCCCCGGACCGCATGGCGTCCCGCAGGTCGATCTCGGTGTCGCTGAACAGACACGACCGCACGGTGCCCTCGGCGGTGAGCCGGGTGCGGTCACAGTCGGCGCAGAAGTTGCGGGTGACCGAGGCGATGATCCCGACCGTCGCGGGCCCGCCGTCGACGAGCCATTCCTCCGCCGGCGCGGACGGGTCCTCGCGCCCGGCCTCGGTGAGGTCGAACCGCTCGCCGAGCACGTCCAGCAGGTGCCGCGCATCCACCATCGCCGACCGCGCCCACGCGTGGTCGGCATCGAGCGGCATCTCCTCGATGAACCGCAGATGCGCACCCTCGTCCAGACACCACTGCAGCAGATCTGCTGCACCGCCGAGCGTTTCGGGCATCAGCACCGCGTTGATCTTCAGCGGCGCCAGCCCGGCGCGGCCCGCGGCGCGGATCCCCGCCAGCACCGAGGGCAACCGGTCACGCCGGGTCAGTTCCGCGAAGTGGGCACGGTCGACGGTGTCGAGGGAGATGTTGACCCGGGTCAGCCCGGCGTCGGCGAGCGCCGCCGCCCGATGCTCCAGGCCGACACCGTTGGTGGTCATCGACAGCGGCGTGCCCGGCACGGCGCGGGCGCAGCCGCCGATGATGTCCTCGAGGTCGCGGCGCATCAGCGGCTCGCCGCCGGTGAACCGCACCTCCCGCACCCCCAGATCGCGGACCGCGATCCGGACGAGACGCACGATCTGGTCGGCCGAGAGCAACCGGCTCTGCGGGATCACCGGCAGCCCCTCCGCAGGCATGCAGTACGTGCAGCGCAACGAGCACTTCTCGGTGATGGACACGCGCAGGTCGCGGGCGACGCGGCCGAACCGGTCCACCAGTTCCGGAATGTCCGGTCGGTCCGTGCTGTCCGACCCGGTTCGCACGCGCGGCAACCCGATCTCAACCGGCCTGGCGGTCGCAGTCATCGGGTCGTCACCTCTGTCACGTCACCAGTATGACCACTGGTCGCCACAATGCACCCGGTGCGGGCATGCTTAGGATTGGTCGCCGAGCCGCAGGGAGGGCCATGACCAGCAGATCCGTGGACGAGCACGCACACCGGGTGCGACTGCTGCTCGACCGCGCCCTGACATCCGCCACCGAACACGTTCCGGTGCGCGACGCGCTCGGGCGGGTGCTCGGCGCCGATCTCCACGCGCCGATCGACCTGCCACTGTTCCGGAACTCGCAGATGGACGGCTTCGCGGTCGCCGCGCAGTCGGTCCGGGAGACCCCCGTCACGCTGCCGATCGCGGCGACGGTCGCGGCCGGCGATCCGGGGGTGGACCGGCTCACGCCCGGTTCCGCGGTGAAGATCATGACCGGAGCCCCGCTCCCCGACGGCGCCGACTGCGTGGTCCCGGTCGAGGACACCGACGCCGACGGCGACCGGGTCTGCATCCTGGTGCCCCGGCGTGCCGGTGAGTTCGTCCGCGACCGCGGCAGCGACGTCCGCACCGGCGACCTGTTGCTCTCCGCCGGTGTGGAACTGACCGCCCGGCACCTGGCCATGCTCGCCGCCGTCGGCCTGGCGGAGGTACCGGTGCGCAGGCGTCCGCGGTTCGCGGTGATCGCGACGGGTGCCGAGCTTGTGCCCGCGGGAACCCCGCTGGGAGCGGGTCAGATCCACGACTCGAACTCGATCGCCCTGGCCGCGAGCGTGGTCGCGAACGGCGGCGACGCGACGTACGTGGACCGCAGCACCGACAGTCCGGACCAGTTCCGGGAGATCCTCGGCCGGGCAGTCGAACTCGCGGACGTCGTGCTGACGTCGGGCGGTGTGTCGATGGGCGACTTCGAGGTGGTGCGCGAGGTGCTCACCCCGCTCGGCGGCTGGTTCGGGCACGTGGCGATGCAGCCGGGCGGCCCGCAGGGGCTGACCGAGGTGGACGGCGTCCCGGTGCTGAGCTTCCCCGGCAACCCGGTCAGCACCCTGGTCTCGTTCGAGGTGTTCGCCCGGGCGGAACTGCGCCGTGCGGCCGGGCTCGCACCTCTGCCCGCGGACCACGCCAAGCTCACCGGCCCGGTGAAATCGCCTCCGGGCAAACGGCAGTTCCTGCGCGGCCGCCGGGTTCCCGACGGCGTGACACTGGAGTCGGGGCCGGGCTCACACCTGGTCGCGGCTCTGGCCAGGGCCGATGTACTTCTCGACATTCCGGAGGACGTGACGACGATGCAGGCGGGAGACGACGTGCGGGTGTGGGAGCTGTGAGCGGAGACCTCACTCACCTCGACGGTGAGGGCCGGGCCCGGATGGTCGACGTCGGCGGAAAGGCGGTGACCACCCGGATCGCGGTCGCCGCGGGCGAATTGCAGACCACCGCCCAGGTGATCGCGCTGGTGCGGGCCGACGACATGCCCAAGGCCGACGTGCTGGCCACTGCCCGCATCGCCGGGATCGCCGGGGCGAAGCGGACCTCCGAACTGATCCCCCTCTGCCACCAGATCTCGCTGTCGTCGGTGAAGGTCGAGTTCGGATTCACCGACACCACCATCACCATCGAGGCGCGGGCCAAGACCACCGGGCAGACCGGGGTCGAGATGGAGGCGCTGACCGCGGTCGCGGTGGCCGGGTTGACGCTGCACGACATGGTCAAGGCCGTCGACCCCGCGGCGGTGCTGAACGGGGTGCGGCTGCTGACCAAGTCCGGCGGCAAGCGCGGCAACTGGGTGCGCGACCGGGTTGCCGAGGTCTCGGAACCGGAGGCCGCCTCCCCCGGAGCGCGGTCCGCGGTTGTCCTGGTCGCGTCCACCGGCGGCGCCGCCGGCACCCGGGAGGACACCACCGGACCGGTGCTGGTGTCCTGGCTGGACAGTCTGGGCTTCTCGGTTCGCGGACCGCTGGTGTACGCGGACGCCGACATCGCCGCGGGATTCGCCGAGGCCCTCACCGGCGGCCCGGCCCTGGTTGTGAGCACCGGCGGCACCGGTGCCTCCCCCACCGACCGCACCCCGGAGGCGACCGCTGCCGTCCTCGACCGCGAACTGCCCGGGGTTGCGGAGGCCATGCGCCGCAAGGGAACCGAGAAGACCGTGCACGCCTCGCTGAGCCGTGGCCTGGTCGGGCTGTCCGGCCGGACCGTGGTGGTGAACCTCCCCGGTTCGCCGGGCGGGGTGCGGGACGGAATCGCCGTGCTGGAGCCGATTCTCGATCACCTGCTGGCGCAGGTGTCCGGTGGAGGGATGCATGATGCGTGACCTGCTGGCGGCCGTCTCGGCCGAACCGATCGACCCCGCCGCGGTGGACGCCGCGGTCGCCGGGCCCGAACACGGCGCGGTGGTCCTGTTCACCGGTGTCGTGCGCAACCACGATGGCGGGCAGTCGGTTTCCGCGCTCGAGTACTCGGCGCACCCCGACGCCGAGAAGTTCCTGCGCCGCTGCTGCGAGCAGGTGTCCGCGGAGTCCGGCCTTCCGGTCGCCGCCGTCCACCGCGTCGGACCACTGACAGTCGGGGACCTCGCGCTGGTCGCCGCCGTGGCGGCCCCGCACCGCGCCGAGGCCTTCGCCGCCTGCGCCCTGCTCGTCGAGCGGATCAAGTCCGAGGTGCCGATCTGGAAGCGGCAGCACTTCGCCGATGGCGTCACCGAGTGGGTGGGGCTGTAACCGGCTCGTCGGCGACCGTCACCGACCACGCCTGCAAGCCGGGCTGCACCAGTCGCGCCCACCCCGGTGACCGTCGGGCACCGGGGTGGGCGCCGGCCTCCCACCCGGTGTGACCCGGGCAACGGCGGCGTACCTGGGCGGTCGGCTATGCTGGTCCCACTCGGCGCGAGCTTCACGGCGCCAGCCGTCGTGGAACGGTTTTCACGTGCCCAGCACGAACTCTTCTTACGGCGATCGATTTTGCCCACCGGCAATCTCGCCACACTTGTGCTGCTCTTGCGCGTGGATCTTCGGGTTCTTTCGTGCTGCGCGGTGCAACCCGATGCCCGAAAGGCACTCGACAACCCATGACCGCGTCCTTCGCCGAACTCGGCGTGCCCGCTCCCCTCGTGACGGCGCTCGCCGCCAACGGGATCACCGCCCCCTTCCCCATCCAGGTCGACACCCTCCCCGACACCCTCACCGGCCGCGACGTGCTCGGCCGCGGCAAGACCGGCAGCGGCAAGACCCTCGCGTTCTCGATCCCGATGGTCGCGCGACTGTCCGGCGATCTCGCCGGCAGGCGTCGCCCGAACCAGCCGCGCGGGCTGATCCTCGCGCCGACCCGCGAACTGGCCACGCAGATCACCGCCACCCTGCAGCCACTCGTCGACGCCGCCGGCCTGAAGGTCACCACGATCTTCGGTGGCGTCTCCCAGCACCGTCAGGTCAAGGCGCTCGAGTCCGGCGTCGACATCGTCGTCGCCTGCCCGGGACGCCTCGAGGACCTGATGAAGCAGCGACTGGTGTTCCTCGACACCGTCTCGATCACCGTGCTCGACGAGGCCGACCACATGGCAGATCTCGGCTTCCTGCCGGGCGTGACCCGGATCCTCAAGTCCACGCCGGATTCCGGTCAGCGCCTGCTGTTCTCGGCCACCCTCGACAACGGCGTCGACATCCTGGTCAAGAAGTTCCTGCACAACCAGGTGCTGCACTCCGTCGACGAGGCCAACTCCCCCGTCGCCGCGATGACCCATCACGTCTTCGACGTCTCCGGTGCCGCAGACAAGAAGGATCTCGTGCACAAGCTCGCGTCCGGTACCGGTCGCCGAATCCTGTTCATGCGCACCAAGCATCAGGCCCGCAAGCTCGCCAAGCAGCTCACCGAGGCCGGTATCCCGTCGGTGGATCTGCACGGCAACCTGTCCCAGAACGCCCGCGACCGGAACCTGGCTGCATTCTCGTCCGGTGAGGCCCGGGTGCTCGTGGCCACCGACGTCGCCGCGCGCGGTGTGCACGTCGATGACGTCGAGCTGGTCGTGCACGTCGACCCGCCCGCCGAGCACAAGGCGTACCTCCACCGTTCGGGTCGCACCGCCCGCGCCGGCAGCGCCGGCGACGTGGTCACCGTCGTACTGCCCGAGCAGCGCAAGGATCTCGTGCAGTTGATGCGCAAGGCCAAGATCACCGTCACGCCGCAGCAGGTGACCGCCAACTCCCCCGCCGTCACCGAACTCGTCGGCGAGATCGCGCCGCACGTCGTGCCGGCCCCGAAGCCGACGACGCAGCCTTCCGGTCAGGGCGGCGGTCGCCGCAGCGGAGGCCAGCGCGGCGGCGGACAGCGGCGCGGCACCACCGAGGCCGGCACCCGGGGTTCCGGTCGCGGTCAGGGTGAGGGCCGCGGAGGCGCGCAGGGCCGGGGACGCGGCGGCCAGGGCGCAGCGGCCGGAAACCGCGGCGGCTCGGACACTTCCGGCACGCGCGGCCGTCGCGGCGGCGGCGGTGGCCGCGGCCAGGGGGCGGCCGGACAGCGGTCGACCACCGTCTACAGCAGCGAGACGCCGCGTTCCGGCGGCGCCGATCAGGGCGGCGGCAGCAACCAGCGTCGCCGGCGCGCCACCCGGCCCTGACACGATGACCGGTGATCGGTCCGTCCCTGTCGGGGCGGACCGATCACCCGGCCGAGGACTCGGTGCCCTGCAGGACGGACGCCAGCTCGCCGCGGGTGGCGACACCGGCCTTCTGCGCCGCGCGGTACAGGTGGCCCTCGATCGTCCGGACCGACAGGGTGAGTTTCTCGGCGATCTCCCGATTCGTCATGCCGCGCGCCACCAGGGTGACGATCTCGCGCTGCCGCGAAGTCAGCGGGACCGGCTGCGCCGCGGCACGCAGAGCCGGGGTGTCGGCCCGTCCGCAGGCATCGGCGAGACGGCGGGCGGTGGCCAGCGCCGTCAGGGCCGAGCCACGTCGTCCCCGCCGGGCATACAGCGCCGCTGCCTGTGCGGACGAGTCGGCGGCGGCCAGCAGGTCGCCGGCCGACTCGTAGCGCGCGGACACGTCCGTCAGCGCATCCGGATCGTGCCGCGCGAACGCGGCGGCCCAGCCGGCCGCGAGAGCCACCCGTGGCCCCTCCACGATCCGTTCGAGTTCCGCCAGCCGCGAGTCACCACCGGGGTCCCCGAACTGGGTCGCGGTCTGCAGCAGCAGCACTTCCTGAGCCACCCTGCCGGCCCGGCGCGCGTCGTCGGCGGCGTCACGAACGATGGTTCGTGCCGCACCGACCTCACCGCCCGCGGCCGCCACCCATGCCCGCGCGAGCGCCATCATCGGCCGCCAGGTGGCGAAATCGGTTCCCCAGAAACCGGGAACCGTTCGATACGCGTCGCCGGCGGCGGCGGCGTGCCCGCGCATCCCCTCGACCATCGCGAGACCGAGGAAGCCGTGCACCTGGACGCTGGTGGTCCGCGCACCATCGATCCTGGTCGGTGCCGTTTGCGATTCGGCGCGCGCCACCGCCTCACGGAAGTGCCCGGCAGCCTCGTTCAGTCGGCCTGCGTGAAGCCTGACCATGCCGAGTGCGCTGGACACGATCGCGGTGGCGTGCCCGGGATGGTCGAGCAGGTGGTCGAGCAACCCGTCGGCGACCCGGAACGCCTCGGCGTGCCTGCCGGACAGCGACAACCCGAACGACTCGAGAAGTCCGAGTCCGAACCGCAGGTTCGACGCATCGAACGCCCGGTCGGCGAGAAGGTATCCCTCACGAGCAACGTTCGCCAGCTCCGCGATCCGACCCAGGTCCGTGAGTGCGATGACACGCGCCCACACCGCCATCATCGTCAACAGCCCCGACCGCGGCGGGCTGCTCAGCACACCGCGGGCGATCTGCTCCGCCAGCTGCGGGCGACCGAGACCCGCGGCCGTCGATGCGATCAGCGCCAGGTGACCGACGCGGGCGTCGTCGTCGGGCAGATCGGATTCCGCCTCCGACAGCAGACGAGCGGCTTCCTCAGGGCGGCCGAGCACCCACAGCATGTTGGCCACCCTCAGCGCGGTGATCTGCCAGCGTTCCGCCGGACCGGCTGCCGAACGAAAGAGCAGCGCCGCAACGGTTTCCGCGGCAGGACCGTACTCCAGGGTCCCCAGCGCCAGACAGTGCAGGAGCCGTGCGCTGCGGCCCGCCCCGCCGCCGAGCGCGGCGCGCACGAGCCGCTCGGCCAGGAACGGATCCGTCAGCGCGAACGCCGCCTCCGCGGCCTGTTCGAGAAGGACCCGGTCGGGCTCGAGATCCGACTCGACGAGCAGTGTCGCCCGCCGTACCAGGTTTCGAGGCCCGCCCGGTTCGTCCGCGAGTACGACGGCGATCCGTCCACGCAGCCGCGCCAGTGCCAGCGATCCGGCGCGCGCCCGGCGCACGTCACCGAACAGCGGATGGGCGAGGCGCGCGGTCTTCCGGTCGGCGGTGACGGTGATCAGCTCGCAGGTCTGCGCCCGACAGACCGCCTCGGCGCCGCACACCCGGTTGAGGACGGCGACACCGAGCGGTTCGGCGACGGCCAGGCAGTCCAGCACCGTGCCCACCGGCGGCGCGAGCTGACCCATTCGAGCATCGATGAGATCGATCAGACCCGCAGTGGCCACGGGGGTACCGGACCAGATCCACACACCTTCGACCTCGGCCAGGCGGCCGGTCCTCAACTCGTCGGCGACGAGTTGGCGCAGGTACAGCGGATTGCCTCTGGTCAGCTCCCACATCACCTGTCCGCTGCTGGCGTCGAGGTGACCACCGAGCACCGTCTCGAGCAGCGACCTCGTCTCGATCGCGGACAGTGGCTGCAGTTCGAGGCGATCGAGCTGGGGTCCCCGCCACAGTGCGCTGATCGCGTCGGGACAGCGCTCACCGGTGCGGAACGTGAGCACCACAGTCGCCAGGCCCCGCACCGCGACCTGGTGCACGACATGCGCCGACAGCTCGTCCAGCAGATGCGCGTCGTCGACGACCAGCAGCGTCGGGGGCGAGCGGTCGGTCCCGCCGGCGATCGCGTCGATGACCGAACGGATCCGCCCCTGCGGGGTGTCCCCCACGATGTCGATGTCGGTGAACACTCCGAGCGGCAAGGTCCGCGCGGACGCCGTGGCCCGCAGCCACCGAACCCGGGTCCCCCGGGGCACCGTTGCCGCCGCGTCCGTCGCCAGGCGGGTCTTCCCGACACCCGCCGCGCCTGCGATCGCGACACCACGGGTACCTGGAGCGTGGAACGTGTCGCTGATCAGCCCGAGTTCCTCGGTGCGTCCGGTCAGCGGCCAGGCGCTGAACATGCCCGGTATCATACCGCCCAGTCTGTCACCGACTCCACGATCCTTCGCCGTTCTCACTGGTCAGCAGCGCGGCGAGCTTGGCTCTGGCGAGCCGCATGAAGGTCGGGAAGGCCCACGCGTCGACCCCCACCCGACGGGCGATCGCCGGGGCGTCGACACCGGCGTCCGACAACCGCAACGCGAGCGCGTACGGTTCCGGCAGCATCGCCAGTGCCCGCGCGCGGTCGACGGCCATCGGAACTGCCGTCCGATCAGCCGAGCGTGCGGTCGGGACGAGCCCGGAGGCGGGTGCGCATCGTTCTCCCCCTTCGTCACGGCGGTCACCCATGCCGGCGACCACTCCGGTTGCCATCGTCCGGCCGCGACGGCCGTCGAGTGCGAGTGGTTGACTACCCCATCCCGGCCCTCGCCACACTCGCTGCCCCGACCGGAGTTACCGGACCGATGCCCGGATCAGCCGCCGATCACGTACCGGTGCACCGCGGTCATCGCGTCGGCGGCGCCGGGCGTCGACGCCACGCAGGCCGCGAGACCGCGCTGCACGGCCTCTTCGTCGATTCCGGACCCGATCAGCACCAGCTCGGTTCCGCGTTCGTGTCCCCGTCGCCACGGCGCGCGGTCGAACCGGATGTGGCGCCCCACCGTCTGCAGCAGGTATCGCTGGGTGTGTCCCGGAATCCCGAAGTAGACAAAGCCTTTCACCCGGTACAGCCCGGCGGGCGGATCCTCGAGGAACCGCACCAGCGCCCGCGGCTCGATCGGCGCGGCGCTGGTGAAGGTGACACTGCGGTACTGGTCGTGCAGATGCTCGTGGTCCCCGTCGCCGCACTGGTCCTCGACCAGCAGTTCGTCGAGGCTCATCTGCCGCGGTCCCTCGTCGACTCGCACGACCTCGTCGAACAGCAACCGGGGGTCCACCCGGCCGTGAGTCGTCTCCAGCACCGGCGAGCGGTCGTTCAGTGCGCCGACTCCGCCTCGCAGGGCATCCGCCGCGACGTCGTCGATCAGGTCGGTCTTGTTCACCACCAGCAGATCCGCCATCCGCACGTGCAGGTCCAGTTCGGGGTGCCGGCGCCGGGTGTCGTCGAACTCGGCGGCATCGACCACGACGACCAGTCCCCCGTAGCCGATGCGCGGGTTCTCGCTGCCGAGGATCATCCGCACCATGTTGCGGGGCTCGGCGAGGCCACTCGCCTCGACGACGATGACGTCGATGTCCGCCCGGGTGAGCCGATCGAGCATCGCGTCCATCTCCCCGACGTCGACCGCACAGCACAGGCAGCCGTTGCTCAGGGACACCGTCGAGTCCACCTGCCCGGCGACCATCATCGCGTCGATGTTGACGGAGCCGAAGTCGTTGACGATCACCCCGATCCGCACCCCGTGGTCACCCCGGAGCAGATTGTTGAGCAGGCTCGTCTTCCCGGAGCCGAGGAACCCGGCGACGAGCACCACCGGAACCAGCCGCCGCACCACCGTCACCCCACACCCTTCGCGTTCACCGCCGTCGACTCCTGCGCCATGCTAGTGAATCTCGTTAAGGCCGCGTAAACATCGAGTTTCGCAGACCGTCCGGTCGGTGGTTCCGGTCACATCCGCAGGTCTGAGCGTTGCGGACACCCTCGGGTCACGATGTAATAACGGCGCCTCTCGGCAGTTCACCTCCCTCGCGACAGCGGGGCTCACAGGGCGGGAAAGATGACAATGAAGCGTACTGCGACCGTGATCGGTGCTCTCGGACTGACGCTCGGCCTCGGCGCCGGATTCGCCAGCGCGGAACCGGTCACGGAACCGGCCGAGGTCTCCACCGGGTCCACCGTGATCGACACCATCGAGCGGGCCGCGACCGCGGAGGACGCCGCGGGCGCCATCCAGACCGCCGCCGGCGAGATCACGGTCAAGGCCCTGCGCGAGTGCGGGCTCGGTGCGCTGATCGGCACCGCCACCGACGAGGCGACGGTGAAGAACGTCGGCGTCTTCGTCAGTGCCGTGAGCAAGCGCATCCTCGCGATCACCAACGGCCCGGCCGCCGTCATCTCCGTCGTCGCGGGTGGCTGCGTCGAGCGCTCGCTGCTCGCCTTCGACGTCAACTCCGGCTCCGCCAAGATGGGCGGTTCGGTCGCGTCACTGGCACTGGGCGGCCTCCTCGGCACGGGCTCCCTCGCCGCCGCGTCCAGCGATTCGGGTTCCGCCGATCTCGGACTCGAAGGCTGGTTCGACGAACTGCTCGGTGCCGGCTCCTCCGACACCGCGTCGGCGGACTCCGCCTCGTCCGACACCGCGTCCGCGGACTCGGGCTCCGCTTCGGGACTGCTCGACTCGGGCTCACTCGAGGCCAGCGCTCCGGTCTCGGACGCGCTCCTCGCCGGAGCCGCCGGAGCCTGAACCACGCGCCGCGCCGTAACCGACGAGGGCCGGACACCGCAATGGTGTCCGGCCCTCGTCGTGGTTACGGGTGGACGTCGGAGCTCGCGACGACCTCGGCTCAGCCGAGCACCTTGAGCAACACTCCAAGCAGGTCCGCGAACACCCCGAGGTTCGCGGTGTCGGCGAGGTTCTGCAGGCCGTCGAGACCGAAGGTGGACAGCAGCGTCTGCAACGCCGCCAGCCCCTGGGTGACGACAGTCGCCGGCGACGACTCGCCCGACGGCGCCTTGGTGGTCGACGACGTCGCGGTGGTGGTCGCCGGCGTCGCGGTGGTGGTCGCCGGCGTCGCGGTGGTGGTGGTCGGACTCGACGTTGCCGGCGTCGACGTCGCCGGAACGCTGGTCGTCGCTGCCGCAGGCGCGGCGGTTGCCGCTGCCGCGGGTGCCGCGGTTGTCGTGGGAGCCGCGCTCGTCGGCGTCGTGACGGTTGCCTGCGCCGCCGGGGTCGCGGTCCCGCTCACGCCCATCAGATAGTCGACCGCTCCGACGATGATCGCGACGGCGTGCTTGAGCCGGCCGTCCTGACTGTCCAGGACCGCGGCGTCGTCCGGGTTGGATCCGTTGCCCATCTCCACGAACGCGAGCGGCACGGTGGTCAGCGCGGGTCCGGCGATGTCGCTGCGGCTCTGGATCCCGTCGACGACACCGGCGTAGTTCGCCGGCGCGAACCCGCCCTTGACGTAGGCGTCCCGGATCGCGTGCGAGGCCGCCAGGCCCGGGCCGGACTGGACCTCGTCGACCTTCTCGTCGGGGATCGGCAGCGTCGGCACGATCAGATGGAAACCGTGCTTCGTGTCGTCCTCCCCCGCGGCCGTCGAGTCGGCGTGAAGGCTCACCGCGAGATCGGCGCCGGACGCACTGGCGGCGCGGGCCCGCTCGTCGACGCAGCCTCCCCAGCCGGAGTCGTCCTGGCGGCTGAGTTCGACCGTGGCGCCGAGCTTCTCGAGTCCCGCCTTGACGAGTTGGGAGACGTCCCAGGTGATGGTGTGCTCGGGGGTTCCGCCGAGACTCGTCATGCCGGTGGTCTGGCAGTCCTTGGTGCCGCCGCGGCCGTCGTCTACCTGCCGGGCGAGGTTCTCGCTGTGGTTCGTGCCCTGGTGGCCCGGGTCGAGGAAGACCTTCTTGCCGACGAGCGGGGTCGGTGACGCACCGGTCTCCGCGACCGCCTCCGCCGCCGCGGCGTCCCCGCTCGGGTCGGCGAGTGCCGTGACCGGGAGCAGAAGGGTGGTCAGGGCAACGGCGGAGATCGCGGCGCCGGACTTCCAGGTGGTCATCTTCATAGGCTTCGACGGACGCACGGCCGGGCGGATCCCGGGGCGCCGCTCTCCTTCCAGCGGGGCAGGCGGAACTGTCACATCAGTCCCTCTTGTCACAAGCGGACCAAGTGAAACATCCGACACGCCCCGACGGGAGGGTTCGGCACCCGCGCAGCGCGAACCGTTGACGTTCTGTGACCTCCCGTTGACGCGCCGAGCCGGCCCCGCCCGCGTGGCGGCGTCAGATGTGGAACAGCATCGTCTCCGCCGTCAGCCCCGGCCCGAAGGCCATCGCGCAGCCGGTGCCGGTCGGGCCGCCGTCACGGGCCCGCTTCATGATCTCGGCGAGCACGAACAGTACGGTCGCCGACGACATGTTGCCGTAGTTGTCGAGCACGTGACGGGAGGCGGACAGCGCGTCCGGCGCCAGCCCGATCGCGTCCTCCACCGCGTCGAGGATCGATCGGCCACCTGGATGCACGGCCCACAGGTCGATCGACTCTCGGTCCGCCCCCGCCAGAATCTCCTTCAGGGTGGGTTCGTCGAGTGCGCGCGCAAGGGTGCCGGGCACCTTCCCGGAGAGCACCATGTCGAACCCGATGTCGCCGATCCGCCAGGTGATCAGCTCGGGCGAGCCCGGCACCATGACGGCCTTGAAGGAATCCATTGCGATGCCCTCCTCGTCCGCGCTGACCAGCACGGCGGCACAGCCGTCGCCGAAGACGAGGAACGAGAGCATGGTCTCGAGCGACTCCGACCGCTGCAGGTGCAGCGAACACAGTTCCAGGCTGACCACCAGCACGCGAGCGCTCGGCTCGGACCGGACGATGTGGTGGGCGAGCTTGAGGCCGTTGATCCCCGCGAAGCAGCCCATGAACCCGATCTGGGTCCGCTCCACCGACGGGCTGATGCCACAACTCTTGATGAGCTCGAAGTCGATTCCGGGCGAGTAGAAGCCGGTGCAGGTGATCACGATCAGGTGCGTGATCTCCGCCGCGCGATCACCGAGTTCCAGCCCCTCGACCGCACGGACCGCCAGACCCGGTGCGCTCCTCTCGAATTCGATCATCCGGGTCTCGGTGTCCACCGAGTTCGGGTCGTCCCCGTAGAAGGTCTCGGGCGAGCCGATGCCCGCCCACCGGTGCGAGATCTGGGACCGTTCCGCCATTCTCCGGAACAGCAGTTGCTTGCGCCGCTCCGTGAAAGTGCCGTCGGCAAAGTCGACGAATGCCTGGTGCACATCGTGTTCGGGCACGACGGTGCTGATCCGGTTGATGAACGCAGTGGTCATGAGGGGGCACTCCGGGAGGGATGAGAGTGGGAGGAATCGAGAGAAGGCCCAGGGTGCGGTCGTTGAACCCTTGACGATCGAAAGTTAGCCCACCCTCAACGCCGGCGCAAGGGGTACGTTTGGCGGCCGGTCCCCCACACCATTCTCGACACCCCTGGTGACCCGCCCCCGAAAGGACCTGTGTGGCTTCGATTCTGCTCTGCAGCGCACCCCTGACCGGCCACGTCCAGCCGATGCTCGCGATCGGCAGGCGGCTCGTGCGGGACGGCTGCGACGTCGCGATCCTCACCGGACGCAGGTTCGAGGACCGGGCGGAACGCGCCGGGATCCGGTTCGTTCCACTGCCCCCGACCTGCGACTACGACGAATCCGCCCTCGACGAGCGGTTTCCCGGCCGTCGGCGCCGGCCGGCGTTCCTGCGTTCCCTCTTCGACGCCGAGCGAATGTTCGCGGCGCTGGCCGCCGACCAGTACCGCGCGGTCGTCGACGCGGTCGAACGCGAGGGCGCCGACACCGTGATCGCCGAGAATCTCTTCATGGGCGCCCTCCCCCTCGTCGGAACGAAACCGGACGGTCGCCCAAATGTGTTCGCGGTCTGCACATCTCCCCTGATGGCCACGAGCATCGACACCGCACCGTTCGGCCCGGGACTGCCGCCCTCGACCGGCCGGCTCGGTCGGCTCCGCAATCGCGCACTCAACGCCGGCGCCCGCGGTGTCGTGATGCGGCGCGCCCAGGGGATCGCGGCCGCACAGACCCGCCGGGCGACCGGCGCGGATCCGGCGTGCTTCCTGCTCGACTGGCCTCTCCTCGCCGACGACGTGTTCGTGCTGACCACACCGGGATTCGAGTATCCGCGAACCGATATCGGCGGCCGGCTCAGCTTCGTCGGACCGATCCTTCCCGCCGCGCCCGAGGACAGTCCGACACCGCCCTGGTGGTCTCGGCTCGACACGGACCGACCGGTCGTGTTGATCACCCAGGGCACCCTGGACAACCACGACCTGAGCACACTGATCGACCCCGCCGTCGACGCACTCGCCGGCACCGATGCCCTGCTCGTGGTCACCACCGGCGGCCGCCCGGTCGAGACCGTCCGCCGGACGTCCCCGAATCTGATCGTCACCGAGTTCGTGCCGTTCGACCTGCTGCTTCCCCACGTCGACGTGATGGTGACCAACGGCGGTTGGGGCGGTGTGCATTTCGCGCTCTCCCACGGCACCCCGCTCGTCGTCGCGGGCAGCACCGAGGACAAGGCCGAGATCGGGGCGCGCGTCGCCCGATCCGGGGCCGGTATCCGGATTCGCGCCGGTTCCCCCTCGCCTGCCGCGATCCGGCGTGCGGTCGACACCGTCCTGCGTACTCCCGGTTACCGTAACCGGGCTTGCACACTCGCCGACGAATTGGCGAATCTCGATGCCGCCGAACTGATCTCACGTCGGGTCCGCCGGACCGCTCGGTACGAAACATAGCGCCCCACGAGGCACCCGCCATGCGCTAGGTTTCTCGCTCATGCGCAAACGTCTGTGGTGGATCCTCGGTTCGGTGGTCGTGGTGGCGGCGCTCGCCATCGGCGTCGGGCCGTGGGCCTACGCGAAGTTCCTGCACGGCGACCAGCCCGATGCACTGGGACTGTCGGGCACGTCGGAGGGCGGGTCCGGGTCACTCGACGGCGAGTGGACCGTGCAACCGACCTCGGCGGCCGGATACGAGGTCTGGGAGACGCTCAACGGACAGCGGGTCTTCGTGCGCGGCCAGACGTCGACCGTGAACGGCACGGCGACCGTGCAGGATTCGAAGCTGACCACCGGAACCGTCGAGGTCGACGTCGCCAGCATCGCCACCGACAACGGCCGCCGCGACTCGTACTTCGACATGTTCGTCATGAACACCGGCAGCTTCCCGAAGGCCACCTTCGAGGTGACCGAGCCGGTGGACCTCGCGGCCGTGCCGGAGGACGGTCGGGCGGTGTCGGTTCCGGTGACGGGGAAGCTGACCCTGCGCGGTCAGAGCCGAGAGGTGACAACCGATTTCGACATCCGGCGGTCGGGCGAGACGCTCGAGACCGCGGGCGCCCTCGACGTCGCGTGGTCCGACTACCAGGTTCAGAAGCCGACAACCTTCCCGAACATCGTGGTCGAGGACGCCGGCCAGGTGCAGTTCTCGATCGTGCTGAGCCGGTCCTGATTCCCGCGTCCGCCACCGGCGTCCTCGTCGTCGGAGCCGGCCCCACCGGGCTGACCGCCGCGACACTGCTGGCCCGGCGCGGCGTCGACTGTGTCGTCGTCGAGCGGCATCGCGAGCCGTATCCGCTGCCGAGGGCCGTGCACCTGGACGACGAGGTGCTGCGGATCGCGCAGGCCGCCGGGTCCGCCGAGGACGTCGCGGCCGTGTGCCGGCCCGCGTTCGGCATGCGACTGGTCGATCCGGCCCTGCGCACCCTCGTCGAGATCCGGCGTGACCGGGACGTCGGCATGCACGGCTGGCCGGAAACCAACATGTTCGACCAGCCCGACCTCGAACGGGTCCTCCGGACGCACCTCACCCGGCACCCGCAGGCCACGCTGCTCACCGGCCACGAGGTCGTGTCGGTGCTGGCTCGACCGGCAGGCGGCGCCGAGGTGACCGTCCGCGACCTCGGTGACGGTCGGAGCCGCACCGTCGGCGCACGCCACGTCCTCGCCTGCGATGGCGCGAACAGCCCACTGCGCAGGCAGATCGGCTCGCGCATGCGCGATCTCGGATTCGACCAGCACTGGCTGGTGGTGGACGTCCGGGCCGACCGCGCGGTGGAGCTGTGGCCGGGCGTGCACCAGATCTGCGGCGGCGAACGGTCCGGAACGTACATGCAGATCGGCGAGGACCGGTACCGCTGGGAGTTCCGGCTGCCCACCGCCGAAGCCGTCGACGAGGACGCCGTGCGCGGTCGTCTGGACCCGTGGTTCCCGACGGGCGAGTACACGGTGCTGCGCAGCACCGTGTACTCGCACCGCGCCGCGGTCGCCGACACCTGGCGCCGCGGGCCGGTGTTCCTGCTCGGCGATGCCGCGCACCAGACGCCCCCGTTCATCGGGCAGGGACTCGGCGCCGGGCAGCGCGACGCGATGAATCTGGCGTGGAAGATCGCCCTGGTGCACGCGGGTGACGCCGACGAGTGCCTGCTCGACACCTACCAGCCGGAGCGCCGGGCACACGTCACACGGGCGATCCGCGGCGCGGTCCTCGTCGGCCGGGTGATGTCGGCTCCGCCGCTGCGAGCCGGCCACGCCTCGCTCCGCGGCGCCGCCCGGCTGCCGGACCCGGATCCTCTCGCCCGGCGGTTCCTCTCCCCGCGGCTCCGCGGCAGCGCGTTGACCCCGCGGGCCCGCACGATCGTGCGCTCCCCGATCGGCATGCCGGTTCCACAGTGGGTGCTTGCCGACGGCCGCCGCTCGGACGAACTGCTGGGCCCCGGGTTCGCGCTCGTCGGGACCGCCGAAGCCGGCCCGCTCGAGGCCCTCACCCGTGAGGTCGACGCACGGCGGGTGCCGGTCGCCGCGGCCCCGGACGCGGCGACGTGGCTGGGCCGGCATCGACTGCGCGCCGCCCTGATCCGGCCGGACCGGGTCGTCCTCGCCACCGAGGACCGTCGCGGCCGGTTCCGGGGCCCGCGCACGCTACGGACCCGACCACTGTGACGGCGCGGTCCTGCCCCCGGCTCCGTCGAAGCCGGCAGTCGAACACGTGCGCGTCACGCCGCCGGACGCGACCATCATCTCGATGTCGTCGCGGTCCTCGACGCCGTCGATGACGCTTGCCCGCCATCGCAGAGCCGGCCGAGTTCTCCGCCTCAGCGGACGTGGTCGGCGGTGAGGCGCTCGACGGCCTCCCACAGCTGCCGTTCCCGCTCCGGGTCGTAGGACTCGTCGGAGGACCTGGCCGCGGCTGCACGGTCGACGTAGCCGCCGGTGGTTGCGGGCGTGTTCCCGAGGGCGGCGTCAGCGAGGTGACGGCCCGCAGCCTCGAGGCCGGTGGCCATCGGGGTGAAGGCCAGCAGCGGCATCACGCGGCGCACCGCGAACCGGGCGAGGGGTCCGGCGTCGCGGGCGAGGTCGGTTCCGGGAACGAAACCGGGGTTGAAGCCGACGACGTCCACGCCCCGCGGGAGCCGTCGGGCGTACTCGTGCACGAGGTGAATCGCCGCGAGCTTGCTGGTCGAATAGGCGGTCCGGCCCGCGGCCGTCGAGTCCGGGGCGGGGAACGCCCGCACCCGCGCCAACTCCTCCGGCGCCCGCCACATCGGGGCCGGAACCATGCCCATGTTGTGCCGGAAGTCGCCGAAGTGCGTGTCACTGACGGTGACCACGATCCGTGACGGCGCCGCGAGACGGTCCTGGAGACGGCGGACGAGGACGTGGTTGGCGAGGACGTTGACCGCGAACGTCGCCTCGAATCCCTCGGCGGTCTCCGTGGTGTCGTCGGTGTGCTGCAGACCGGCGTTGGCGACCAGGAGACGCAGCGGCGGCAACACCCCGGCGTCCACCCTGCGCGTGATCTCGTCCGCCGCGATCCGGACGCCACGCAGCGAGGTCAGATCCGTCGGGATCGACACCACCGTCCTGCCGCCACGGCTCAGCCGGGTGGCGACCTCGATTCCGCCGGGATCGCGTGCCGGCAGCACCAGAACCGCCTCGGGCGCGCCGGCGAGGATCCGCTCCACCGCGACCCGGCCGATGCCTCGGGTCGCTCCTGTCATGACGACGGTGTAGGCCACAGCACCCCTCAGATCGCGCGGGACTCACCAGTACCGAAGAAGTCCCGAAAGTGAAACATCCCGGCACAGCCCAACGGGAGAGTTCGCGCACGGTGTGCACCGAACCGTCGACGTTCTGTGACAGACCCCGAAGGACATGCCTCGGGGTGGCATTTCACCGGTCGGGCACCATCCGCCCCAGCAGCTCCAGAAAGACCCGCTGCTCCGTGGGTGCAAGCGGCGCCAGGAACTCGGACTGGACGCCGTCGAGCACGACGTCCAGTCTCTCCAGCTGCGCACGGCCCCGCTCGGTGAGTGAGACGATCTTGCGACGCCCGTCCGCAGGATCGGGCGTGCGGGTGGCACACCCGGCAGTGCAGAGGACGTCCAGGCCCGCCGTGACGTCGCTGCGGTCGATCCCCGTCAGCCGGCCGACGTCGGCCTGACTGGCGGGGCCGAGCTCATCGAGGGCGGCGAGGATCCGGTAGTGGTACGGCCGCGACCCGGCCGCGCCGAGAGCCTCCTGCACGAGCCCGTGGGCCCGCTGCTGGACCCTGCCGACCAGCCACGTCGCTCGCCTGTCCAGAGGTTGCACCATGACCACACCCTAGCCAACTTGTTGGTCCGACCAACAATCTATATCGTTGGCCACACCAACAAATGATCTGCATCGAGGATGGGAGAAGTCCATGACTCCGTTCGGCCCCCAGTTGATCGGCCAGACCGAGAAGACCCTCAACGCCCTGCTGCGCGGCATCCTCGTGGAGCACCAGCTGTCCGAACCCGAATGGGTGGCGCTACGACTGACGACCCAGTTCGACGGCGACGGCGATCTGGTGGGGTTCGTCCGCGCCGCGGCGCCACTGCCCCACATCGAGGCGGTGCTGTCCGGACTCACCCAACGTGGGCTGATCGCCGACGACCGGCTCACCGACGACGGGCGGACACTGGTCACCCACATCGGCACCCGAACAACCGAACTCACTCGGCCGATCTGGACCGGGCTCGACGCCGCCGACACCGCGGCCGCCGAGCGCGTGCTCAACGAGGTCCTGCACCGGTCCCGCGCCCTGCTGTCGAAGGCGACGGCCTGAGCGGACCGACATCACTCGACAGATCCGAGCGGGACGACAACCGCGGGTGCGGAAACGAAACGACGAGGGTCGACTTCCGTTCGGAAGTCGACCCTCGTCGTTTTCTGTGGAGCTAAGGGGACTCGAACCCCTGACCCCCACACTGCCAGTGTGGTGCGCTACCAGCTGCGCCATAGCCCCGTGTTCTGTTGTTCACCCGGTCTCCCGGGCCTCGGCGGGAGTGTCTCGGCCGTTTCGGGCCGTTCCGCTCTCGCCTGGAAAAAGTTACACCACCATCGGTCAGCGCAACAAATCGGCTGGTAAATCGCGGTTTCCCGCCGAAAAGCCTGACGCCGGGACCGCCACCCGAGGGGTGAGGCGATCCCGGCGTCCGTGACCCGTCGGATCAGTTCAGCTTCGCCACCCAGTTCGGGTCGCCGAGCGCGTCGATCGCGGTGCCGTCCACGATGACCGCCGGGGTGCCCGCCGCACCGGTGGCGGCGAGGGCCTGCCGACCGGTCTGGGCGGCCGCGGTCGCCTGCTCGACCTTCGCGCCGTCGGAGATGCACGTCACCGACTGGTCGTCCGCACCCGAATCCTTCGCGATCTGCGCGAGATCGGCGTTGCTGTGGTCGGTCTTGCCGTTCTCGGCGGGCTGGTTGTCCGGCGAGAACAGTGCGCCGTGGAACGCGGAGAACGCGATCGCGTTGCCGCTGTCGGCGACGCACATCAACGCGCCGGCCGCGCGGGAGGAGTAGTCACCGCTCGCCGAGAGCCGGTTCAGGAAGTCCAGCGTGTGGTACCGCACCGCCAGCTGACCCTCGTCGATCTTCTGCGCGATCTCCTGGCCGTTGGTGTGCTCGAGTTGCGCGCAGTACGGGCACATCGGGTCCTCGAACAGGTCGATCGTCGTCCGGGCGTCGGGCAGGCCCAGCCGGACCACGCCCTCCGCGTCGGTGGTCACCTGCACCGCCGAGTTCGACACCCCGCCGTAGCCTTCGTTGCGGGGCTTGCTGCGGTTGGCGCTCCACAGCACACCGGCGATGACGACCACGGCGATCACCAGCACCGCCAGTCCCCCGAGGATGTACGTCGATCGGCTCGAGGTCGGCTGCGGGGCAGCCTTGACGGGCTTGATCTTCTTCGTGCTCACAGGTGCGGTCCTCCGGTCCGGATAGTCCGAGTTCAGATTTTTCGGAACTTACCCTGCCATCTCCGTCTGAGCGCGCACTGAGAGGCGTGCACTCGACCCCGGCCCGAGCGCGACCGGGCTTCGTGGGAACGCGATCAACCACACCGACAACGCCAGGAACCCGACATCCCGGGCGATCTCCCGGGCATAGTCCCAGCCGTCGACGTCGGCCACACCGCCGCCACCGAAGCAACCGCAGTCGATGGACAGTCCGCGCGCCCACACCGAGATGATCACCGAGATCAGCACCACCAGCATCGCGGCGGACGCGATCGCCGTCCCCCGCACGGCCAGTCCGATCAGCAGCAGCAGGCCCAACGCGATCTCGAACATCGGCATCACGGCCGCGACGGGCCGGACCAGATCCTCGGGCAGCAACTGGTAGGCGCGCACCGCAACGACCGTCTGGGTCGGGTCCGCGAGCTTGATGCCTCCGGAGATCAGCCACACCGCCGCCAGACCCAGCCGGGCCAGCAGACTGACGACGGGCCTCCACACCTCTGCGCGATTCCACACGTCTCTCACGGTACCGACGGCGCGCGTCTCTCACCCGCGCTCGCTGCGCGCGTAGATTCGGGCCATGGATGATGCGCCCGTCCCGCGTCCGGCGAAGCCGGGGCTTCCGCACGGCGCGCTCCCGCACGAATTCGACCACAAGCACGCCAACGTCGCGGGCGGCTGGCTCCGCGCGGCGGCGTTCGGCGCGATGGACGGCCTGGTGACGAACACCTCACTGCTCGCCGGTGTCGGCGGCGCCGGGCTCGGTGCCCACGAGATCGTGCTGAGCGGCATCGCCGGACTGGCCGCGGGCGCGTTCTCGATGGCGCTCGGTGAGTACGCGTCCGTGTCCACCGCGAACCAGCAGATCGACGCCGAGGTGAAGGTGGAGACGCGGGCGCAGCGCAAGCACCCGGTCTCCGAGCAGACCGAACTGGTGGGCACCTTCGTCGACATGGGCATGAGCGAGGAGACGGCGCGGGTCGCGGCCGCGGAAGTGCACCGCGACGCCGAGCAGGCGGTGACGATCCACCTGACCCACGAACTGGGCGTCGACCCGACCGAGAAGCCGTCCCCGCTGGTCGCGGGGGCGTCGTCGTTCCTGATGTTCGCGATCGGCGCGATCATTCCGCTGATCCCCTACCTGCTCGGGTTCGAGTCGCTGGTGGCGGGCCTGACGGTCGGCTGTGCGGGCCTGCTGCTGGTCGGCGCGACCACGTCGCACCTGACGTCGCAGCCGAGGGTGCGCGGCGCGCTACGGCAACTGCTGTTCGGTCTCATCGCGGTCGGTGCCACGTACCTGGTCGGTCTGCTCGTCGGTGTCGGCGTTCCGGCCTGACCCGGCCCGTACTGCCGCCGCTGAACGCGGCGCCGCCAGCAGCCACGCCGCGATCGCGGGCAGCGTGAGTGCCCCGGTGACCGCGAACGCCGTCCCGTAGGACAGCTGCTCCGCGAGGACACCGGCGACGAGGGGCCCGACGACCGACCCGACGTCGGACGCCATCTGGAAGGCGGCGAGCACGGGCCCGCCGCGGGCCTTGGACCCGACCACGTCGGCGACCGCGGCCTGCTGCGCGGGATTCATCAGCCCCGACCCGACACCGGCTATGGCGGACAGCGCGAACAGCACCCACAGGTTCGGGCTGAATCCGAGTCCGGCGGTGCACAGCCCGCTGACGACCAGTCCGGCGAGCACGAACGGGCGCCTGCCGTGGAGGTCGGAGAGCCGGCCGGCCTGGATCTGGACGAGTGCGTTGCCGACCGCGAACACCGTCAGCGCGATGCCGGCGTACCCGTCGCTCGCGTGCAGTGCCTGCACCACGAACAGCGGCACCAGCGCGACCCGCACCCCGAACACGGCCCAGCCGTTGGCGAAGTTCGACAGCAGCGCCGCCCGGTACACCGGCTGGCGCACGGCCTCCCGGAAGGACATGGTGACCGCGTCCGTTGCCTTCTCGGGGGCTGCCAGCGCCGAACCCTTGAGCCGGAAGTACACGACCGCCGCAGCGATCAGCAGGGCGAGCGCGTAGATGAGGAACGGCACGCGCAGGCCGAACCCGACGAGGGCGGCGCCGACGAGCGGTCCGCCGATGCTGCCGAACAGGAACGACGTGGCGTACAGGCCGGAGACGCGGCCGCGAATGTGCGGCGGGGCGATCCGGATCAGCAGGCCGAAGGCGGAGACGGTGAACATGGTCGAGCCGATGCCGCCGAGTCCACGGAAGACCAACAGCTGCCAGTAGTTCGACGCGAAGGCCACCGCAGCGGTCGAGGCGGCGACGATCAGCAAACCGGTCAGGTAGGTGGGCCGCTCCCCCATCCGCTGCACCAGTGATCCGCTGACCGGAGCGAACACCAGCCGCATGAAGGCGAACGACGAGATCACCACGGTGGCGGCGAACGCCCCGACCCCGAAGCTGACCGCGAACTGCGGCAGCGCAGGCGCGACGATGCCGAAACCGAGGGCGATGACGAAGCTGGCGCTGACCAGCACCCAGATCTCGCTCGGGAGCCGGGTGGACCGGGATTGCTGTTCGGGTTCGGCTGCAGTCATGACCGATCCACGCTAGTCCGTCAGCCGGTGACCCCCAGCGCCCGGGACACCAGCTCCCGCGCCGCGTCCTGCACCTGCGCGAGATGGTCCGCACCGCGGAACGATTCGGCGTAGATCTTGTACTTGTCCTCGGTGCCCGACGGCCGGGCCGCGAACCAGGCGTTCTCGGTACACACCTTCAACCCGCCGAGCGGAGCGCCGTTGCCGGGCGCGGCGGTGAAGGTCGCGATGATCGGCTCGCCTGCGAGGGCGGTCGCGGTGACCGCGTCGGGTGTCAGCGCGGCCAGCGCCGCCTTCTGCACGCGGTCGGCCGGGGCGTCGACCCGCGCGTACACCGGATCGCCGTACCGGTCGGTGAGGTCGCGGTAGCGCTGCGACGGGGACGCACCGGTGACGGCGAGCACCTCGGACGCGAGCAGGGCCAGCGCGATGCCGTCCTTGTCGGTGGTCCACACCCGGCCGTCCCGGCGCAGGAACGATGCCCCCGCGCTCTCCTCGCCGCCGAAGCCCAGCTCCCCCGACAGCAGGCCGGGCACGAACCACTTGAACCCGACCGGCACCTCCACCAGCTCACGTCCCAGGCCCGCGACGACCCGATCGATCATCGAGGAGCTGACCAGGGTCTTGCCGACCTTCGCGCCCGCGTCCCACTCGGGACGGTGCGAGTACAGGTACTCGATCGCGACCGCGAGGTAGTGGTTCGGATTCATCAGACCCGCGTCGGGGGTGACGATGCCGTGCCGGTCCGAGTCCGCGTCGTTGCCGGTGGCGATGTCGTACCGGTCGCGGGCACCGATCAGCGACGCCATCGCGTGCGGGGACGAGCAGTCCATCCGGATCTTGCCGTCGCTGTCGAGGGTCATGAACCGCCACGTCGCATCAACCAGCGGATTGACGACGGTCAGGTCAAGGCGGTGCCGCTCGGCGATCGCACCCCAGTAGTCGACCGCGGCGCCGCCCATCGGATCCGCACCGATCCGGATCCCGGCCGCCCGGATCGCGTCCAGGTCGACCAGGTGCGGCAGGTCGTCGACGTAGCTGCCCAGATAGTCGAACGGTCGCGCCACCGTCGCCAGCGCGGTCGCGAGGGGCACCCGCCGCACCCCGGCGAGGCCGGCGGCCAGCAGCTCGTTGGCCCGGTCCTGGATCACCGACGTCGCATCGGATCCGGCCGGGCCGCCGTGTGGCGGGTTGTACTTGAAACCGCCGTCGCGCGGCGGATTGTGCGACGGGGTGACGACGATGCCGTCGGCGAGCGCGGACGACAGGTGGGCGTTGTGCCGGAGGATCGCGTGGCTCACGGCGGGAGTCGGGGTGTAGCGACCGGCCGCGTCGATCAGGACGTCGACGCCGTTGCCGCCGAGCACCTCCAGTGCGCTGGTCCACGCAGGCTCCGACAGGGCGTGGGTGTCGCGGCCCAGGTACAGCGGCCCGGTATAGCCCTGACTCGCCCGGTACTCGACGATCGCCTGCGTGGTGGCCAGGATGTGCGCCTCGTTGAACGCGCCGTCGAGGCTCGATCCCCGGTGCCCGGACGTGCCGAACGCCACCCGCTGGTCGGGGTTCTCGGGATCCGGGGTGCGGCTGAAATAGGCCGTCACCAGCGCAGGAAGATCCTCGAGGTCCCGGGGCTGCGCGGGTTGTCCGGCTCGTTCGTGCGCCATGGTCCTCCTCGGGGACGGTGCTCGGTTGTCGTCGGTGCGGACGGGCCGCGCATCACACGGCCGCCCAGGACGCCCGGGGCACCCTAACCCAGCGCCGGACCAGACGCAGGGTCACCACCGGCAACAGCGCCAGCATGGCGAACACCGCCGCCGCGCACAGCGCGGCACCGGCCAGTCGCACCGCGCCGACATCGGCCGGATGTCCGATCTCCTCGGTCGCGACCCCGATCGCGGGGACGAAGAGCAGGACCGCACCCGCAACCAGCGGCAGGGTGGATCCGCGCCGCGTCGTCAGCGCGGCCACGATCGCACCCGGGAGCATCACGACCGCGTAGATCATCACGATCGCGGCCGACCCACGCCATGACAGGTGCGGCGAACCCCCGGCGAGGAGAGTGGTCACCCGCATCAGCACCCGCGAGACGACCCCGACGAGAAGCCCCGCCACCACCGCCGCCGACACCCCCACGCCAACGGCACGGACCTTCGTCGATGTCATCTCACTCCCGGTCGGCCTTGGCGGCGTGGTCCATTCGCGCCCTGCGACGCCGGGGGCGATTCCATCACATCCGGGTCGCGCGTGCCGGTCATCCGACCATCGCGCCGGCCGCGGCGAACCCGAGGACGGCCGCGCCCATCCCGGCCACCACGTTCAGCACGACATTCGCGACGGCGTAGAGCCGTGCCCGATCCTCGAACAGCCGCACCGTCTCGTAGCCGAAGGTGCTGAACGTGGTCAGCGCGCCGCAGAAACCGGTGCCGACCAGGGTCCACAGCGCGCTGTCGTGGGCGGTCGCGGCGCCGGCGAGCCCGCCGAGGATCAGCGATCCGATCACGTTGACACTGAGCGTCCCCCACGGGAACGCGCTGTCGTGACGGGACTGGACCGCGCGGTCGAGGAGAAAACGTGCGGGGGCCCCGACCGCCCCGCCGAGCAGGACCAGCAGAACCGTCACGCCCGATCGCTCACATGTACTCGCTCGACCCGGTCGAGTGTGACGGTCGCCGAGGTCAGCAGTTCGGCGACGCCCTCCAGGAACCCGCGTATCCGCGACTCCTCGTCGACGATCACCACCAGCACCGGAAGCCCGTCCGCGAGGTCGAGCAGTCGGGTGGTGTGAATGTGCGAGGACGCGCCGTAGCCCTCGATGCCCCGCCAGACACTGGCACCGGCGAGGCCGGCATCCCGGGCCCTGCGCACGATCTCCTGGTACTTGGGCTTGTGATGCCACAGGTCGTCGAGGCCGAGGATGATCGACAACCGCAATTCCGGCCGGGATTCGATCGTGTAGGTGGGCGACGCTGTGGGAGTGGGCTCGTCGGCACGCATGTCAGGTTCCTTTCCCGACCCGGTCGCCGGCGACGACCCGGGTGATCCACAGTCCGGCCAGGACCGCGGCCAGTGCCGCGACCACCGAGCCCACCAGGTAGAAGAACGCCAGCGGAACGTGCCCGTCCGCGAACAGGCCGCGGACCTCGACCGCGTAGGTGGAGAAGGTGGTGAAGCCGCCGAGCACCCCCACACCGAGAAACGGCCGCAGCAGCCGGTGCGCGCTCCACACCTCGGTGACGAGCACCATCAGGATCCCGATCAGGAAGCACCCGGTCACGTTCGCGGTGGCCGTCGCCCATGGCAGCTGCCCGCCCTGCACCGGCATGGCCAGCGTCAGTCCGTATCGCGCGAGGGCACCGACCGCGCCCCCGGCCGCGACCGCCGCGACCACCGCCGTGTCACCGCGCATCACGCCTCCCGATCTGCACCACCCTGCCCAGTGAGCCGGAACCGCAGCGCGGCGACGACATCGGCGAGCGCATCCGCCAGCACGATCACCCGCTCGGCGGGCCCCGGCGCGGACAGCACTCGCAGTTTATCGATCGGACCCAGCGGCAGGGTCCGCGCGAGCGCGAAAGCGCGGGCGCCCGGATCGGCGGGCAATCCGTCCCAGTCCGGGTAACGCGGAGCCTGCCCGCCCTGTTCGCGGGCGAGGGCCGCGGTCACGTCGGTCAACTCGTCGATCCGAGCGGTCAGGATCGTGACGTGCGCCTCGGACGGGACCGAGGGCTCGTCCGGCCACACCCGCACGAGCGCCCGCGGGTACGGGTCGTCCGGCAGCCACTCGTCCACTCGGATCCGCTGCTCCCCGACGCAGCCGAGCAGCAGTCGCGCGCCGGGCACGGGCCTGCACTGCACGATCCGGGCGACGGTGCCCACCCCGGTACGTTCGTCCCCGCCGCCGACCTCGTGGCCGCGGGCGATGAGCACCACCCCGAACCGCAGCCGGTCCGGCGAGGCGGTGCAGTGGTCGACCATCGACAGGTACCGCGGTTCGAACACCTGCAGCGGCAGCGTCTCGCCCGGGAGCAGCACCGTGCCCAGCGGAAACATCGGCAACTCCCCCGAGGCGCCGGCGCTGCCGTACCCACCTTCGTCCCACCACATCCGGTCAGGCTAACAAGGCCGGGACCTGCGGGTCTGCAGGCAAGCCGGGACGAGTCGTTAGCATTTCGAGACGTGACGGACACGAAGACGACTGCCGAACCCGCGCCACCGAGAATTCCGGCACCGCCCGCCGGACTGCGCGGACCGCGGCTGGTCGCAGCGGTCAGCGCACTGCTCGGCATCCTGCTGGCCGTCTCGATTCCGTTCCTACCCGTCCGCCAGACCGTCGCCTCGGTGAGCTGGCCGCAGGACGGCGCGACCACCGGTGTCACCGCGCCGCTGGTGTCCTACGCGCCGACCGACCTGGACGTCACGATCCCCTGCTCCGCCGTGTCGCAACTCGCCGACGCCGGCGGTGTCGTGGTGTCGACGTCCCCGGTCGGCGCCCCGGATGCCGAGCGGTACGGCCTGGTCGCGAAGGTCGTCACCGATTCCGACCCACACCGTCTGGACGTGATCGTCCGCAATCGGGTGCTGCTGTCGAAGCCGGTGGCCGCCCTCGGCCCCGACTGCACGATCGCCGTGCACGCCGACGCCACCACCACCACGGTCCGCCAGAACTCCGTCACCACCGTCCTCGACGAGGACCTGCGGCCGCAGATGGTCGGGGTCTTCTCGCAACTGGCCGGCCCCGCGCCGGACGGGTTGGCGGTGACCGCGCAGCTCGACACCCGCTTCACCACCTCCCCGACGCCGCTCAAGTTCGCCGCGATGGTGCTGACTGCGCTGGCGACGGCGGTGTCGCTGGTCGCGCTGCACCGCATCGACACCGCCGACGGCCGCCGCTCCCGACGGATCCTGCCCGCCCGGTGGTGGTCGTTCACCCGCATCGACGCGCTGGTCGTCGGCACCCTCGCCGTCTGGCACGTGATCGGCGCGAACACCTCGGACGACGGTTACCAGCTCGGCATGGCCCGCGCCGCGGGCGAGGCCGGATACATGGCGAACTACTTCCGCTGGTTCGGCGTGCCCGAGGCTCCGTTCGGTACCCCGTTCTACGACGTCCTGGCCTGGATGACGCAGGTCTCCACGGCGAGCATCTGGATGCGACTGCCCGCGCTCGCCGCCGGCCTGGTCGGCTGGTGGCTGATCAGCCGGGAGGTCGCGCCGCGCCTCGGTGCCGCCGCCCGCGCGTCCCGAGGCCCGCTGTGGACCGGAGCGCTGGTGTTCCTGGCGTTCTGGCTGCCGTTCAACAACGGCCTACGGCCCGAGCCGATCGTCGCGGTCGGGGTGCTCGCGACCTGGTGCTCCGTCGAGCGAGCCGTCGCGACGCGCCGCCTGCTGCCGGCCGCCGCGGCCATCCTGATCGGCGCGATCTCCGTCACCGCGGGCCCGTCCGGCCTCATCTGTTTCGCCGCGCTGATCGCCGGGGCGAAACCGATCGCCCGGATCATCGCCGACCGCGCGCGCAGTGTCTCGGGCGCCGGCTCCGCTCCGCTCCGCGTCGCGGCCGGTTACGCAGCCGTGCTGTTGCCGCTGATCGCGGCCGGGGTGTCGGTGCTGGCCCTGATCTTCGCGGACCAGACCCTCGCTGCCGTGCTCGAGATGCAGAAGGTGCACGCCATCGGCCCCGACGACCCCTGGTTCATGGAGTACCTGCGTTACCAGTGGCTGCTGCAGATCAGCGTCGACGGTTCGCTGTCGCGCAAGTTCGCCGTGTTCGCGATGATCCTGTCCCTGGTCACCGTGATCATCGCGATGCTGCGCCGCGGCGGGCAGATCCCCGGCACCGCCCAGGGGCCGACCCGACGCATCGTCGGCATCACCCTCGGCGCGATGGTGCTGATGATGTTCGCGCCGACCAAGTGGACCCACCACTTCGGCATCTACGCGGGCCTCGCCGCGTCGGTCGCGGTGGTCGCCGCGGTCGCGGTCACACCGGCCGTGCTGCGGTCGCGGCGCAACCGCGCCCTGTTCGCGGCGGCGGTCGCGTTCGCCGTCACCATGTCGTTCGTCAGCATCAACGGCTGGTGGTACGTGTCGAGCTACGGCGTGCCGTGGTGGGACAAGCCGCCGTCCGTCGCAGGCATCGGGTTCGCGACCCTGCTCCTCGGTGTCACGATGCTCCTGCTCGCGGTCGCGGCCTGGTACCACGTACACCCGACCGCGGACCGGCGTCGCGAACCCGGTCGGCTGTGGGCGATCTCGCCGCTGGCCGTCGCCGCGGCCGCAATGGTGCTGTTCGAGGTGCTCTCGCTTGCGAAGGGCGCGATCTCCCAGTACCCGGCGTACTCGATCGCGCGGTCCAACATCGACGCCCTCACCGGGAACAGCTGCGGTCTGGCGAACGACGTTCTGCTGGAGACCGACCCGAACGTCTCGACCCTCCGACCGCTGTCCGGCGACATCGCGGGGGCACTGGCCGCGGGCGGCGCGGACGGGTTCACCCCGAACGGCGTCGCCGCCGACCTCGCCCCCGACGAGGAGGATCTGGCGGCGGGCACCGCGAACACCATCGACCGCACCGACGACACCGAATCCACCGCCGGCGCGGGCACCGCGGGCGGGTTCGGCGGCGAAGGCGTCAACGGGTCCACCGTGGCGTTGCCGTTTGGGCTGGACCCGGACACCACCCCGGTCCTCGGCAGCTACGGCGCCTCGGGCGCCGCGACCGTGACGACCGACTGGTACCGGCTCCCGGACCAGGACGCGTCCGGCTCGCGCGGCGACCTGATCTCCATCGCCGTCGCCGGGCGCGTGTACTCCGTCGACGCGGACGGCGTCGTCACCTACGGACAGCGACTCGACGTCGAGTACGGCGTCACCGAAGCCGGCGGTGTGCGCGCGCTCGGCGCGACCGGCCCGATCGACATCGGCCCCGTCCCGTCGTGGCGGAACCTGCGGGTGCCGCTCGACCGCCTCCCCGCCGAAGCGAACGTCGTGCGGATCGTCGCGGCCGACAACGACATCGCCGGCGACCAGTGGCTCGCGTTCACCCCGCCGCGGGTACCGCGGACGCAGACGCTGCAGGAGGTCGTCGGCACGCAGACGCCGGTTCTGCTGGACTGGATGGTCGGACTGAACTTCCCCTGCCAGGCCCAGATGCAGCACAGCAACGGTGTCGCGGAGGTGCCCGGCTTCCGGATCCTGCCCGACCGGAACGGCGCCATCACCACCGGACGCTGGCAGGACCACGCCGGCGGCGGACCGCTCGGCTGGACCGGCATGCTCCTCGGCGCCCGCACCATCCCGTCGTACCTCGCCCACGACTGGGACCGGGACTGGGGCTCGATCGAGCAGTTCGACCCGATCGACAGGACCGCCGGACCGGCCCGCGTCGACACCGGCACGGTGACCCGATCCGGGACATGGACCACGGGGCCGATCAACACCGCCTACTGACGGTGCGGGCGTGCAGTGCGGCGACTCCGCTGCGCTGCGCGCCCGTGCAGCAAAGCGGCTCCGCTGCGCTGCGCGCCCGTGCAGCAAAGCGGCTCCGCTGCGCTGCGCGCCCGTGCGCGATCTTCACCCAGACAGTGGTGAACGTCACGCACGGGCCGCGAACCGTTTACGCTGTAGGGCGGAAAGGGACTTCCATGCGCACCTTGCTCGGGCGGTCCGCAGCGGCCGCATTCGCATTGCTCGCCTGCCTCCTCTTCGCCACCCCCACAGTCCAGGCCCAACCGACGACACCGGTCGCCGATCCGGATCCGTTCTACTGGGCGCCGCCCGACCTCGCGGCCCGCGCCAACGGCGACGTGCTCCGCACCCGACCCGTCGATGTTTCCCGGTACGGCAACGCCGACGGCTGGCAGATTCTGTTCCGCTCCACGAACTCGTCCGGTGCCCCGATCGCGGCGGCGACCACGGTGATGGTGCCGCGCGGCGGCGTGGACCGCCCTCTGGTGTCGTATCAGGCGATCATCAATTCGCTCGGCACCCAGTGCGGGCCCTCGCACACCCTGTTCAACGGCCAGTTCACCGAGGCCCCCGCCCTCGGCCCCCTTCTGCTGCGCGGCTGGGCCGTGGCACTTCCCGACCACCTCGGCCCGACCAGTGCGTACGGCGCCGCCCGGCTGGGCGGGCAGATCGTGCTCGACGGGATCCGCGCCGCCAAGCAGGTGCCCGAGATGCGCCTCGTGCGCAGCCCGGTCGGCCTCGTCGGCTACTCCGGTGGCGGCATGGCCACGGGCTGGGCCGCGACCCTGGCCCCGACCTACGCCCCCGACCTGCCGATCGTCGGGGTCGCGCAGGGCGGCGTGCCCACCAACCTGAGCGAGATGGCCGCCGGCCTCGGCCCGGCACCGCATCCGCTGTTCGGGTTGGCCTTTGCCGCAACCCTCGGACTCGAACGGGAGTATCCGTCGCAGATCATGGTCTCGCCCTTCCTCACTCCCGCCGGGGTGGCGTTGCGCGACCAGATGGTCAACGCCTGCTCGCAGCAGATCATCGACGGCGGCGCCGGTCACAGCACCGTCGAGGTGACGCAGGACCCGGGCCGGGTGCTGGCACCCCCGATGCGCACCGTCTTCGACGAGAACAGCCTCCTGACGTATCCCCGATCCCCCGCGGCGCCGGTGTTCGCCTGGCACGGAACCGGGGACCAGTTGGCCCCACTCGACTCGACATCCGCGACCATGAGCCGCTGGTGCGCGTCCGGCACGCGGGTGCTGTTCAACGTGCTGCCCGGCGATCACGGTCCCGCTGCCATCGAGGGCATCCCCGGCGCGTTCGGATATCTCGGCGACCGCTTCGCCGGGGTGCCTGCGCCGAGCAACTGCTGACCGGTGCTCCGGTCGGCGGAGGGGTCAGTGCGTCGGCCACGGCGGTAGCGGCGGTTTGACCCAGGTGATCTTCTCGTCGGCGTGTGCGGGCACCGCCCGCGGGTCGTCCGGATGCGTACCCGCCCAGCGGGTCTTCTCGTCGAGCAGTTCGGCGACGACGCTCCACGTCTCCCTCGTGCTCGGCGGGTTGGCGCCGGCGGCGCGGGCCAGCTTGCGGAGTCGGTCGTCGGGCATCGCGAGCAGCTCCGCGCCACTGATGCCGCGGTCCCACACGAATCGGGCCAGACCGAGCGCCTTCTCCCGCCGCTTGCGGTCCGCCTGATCGGTGTGCGCGAAGTCGACATCGCTGGTGTCCACGGCGCCAACACTAGCCGGAACGAGACAGCGCCCGTCCGTCGCGCTCATCCCGACCAAGCAGGAAAGCCCCCCACTCGCATCTGTACGAGTGGGGGGCCTTTCTTGTGGAGCTGCCGGGAATTGAACCCGGGTCCTACGCAAATTTGCCTGGGCTTCTCCGTGTGCAGTTCGCTATGCCTCTACTTGGATCTCCCGGTCTCGCGAACAAGCCGTGATGACGATCCCAGTCACTGTTTGATGTCCCATCCGACTCCGTGACCGAGCCGGTAGGTGAAGCCCTCTAGCTGATGCCAGTACCCGACCCGAGGGCGAGATCGGACTGACAGACACGCTTCGCTACTTAGGCAGCGAGAGCGTAGTCGCGCTGATTGGAATCGGCGCTTAATTGGTTGCATCGACGCTTACGGTGGTCTCTTGCCTGCACCGACACGCTTCCCCAAACTAAACGTACGCAGTCGAAACCGTTCAGCCCCGTACGTACCCAGCGACTTGCTGGGACCACACACTGTAACGCCCCGGCGCCGAGAAATCATCCTGATTTCCAGTCCGGCGTGTCGGCGAGCGCAAACCTGGACATTCGTCCAGCATCCCCCTACGCTGCGGACCCAGTTCGGTGGATGATTCACGCCACAGCCGTCCCACGGGGAGACTTCCGACACAGATGAAATCCGCAGCCCACATCGTGACCGCGTTCGCCGTCGCCTTGTCACTCGTTGTCGGCGCCGCGACCGCCGCGGCCGCACCCGAGCCGCCCAGCACAGGCCCAGGCGACGACCCCGTGTTCGGGCTCGCGAACGGCTGCTATGCACTGCGGTCCGAGGGCTCGGGCGCCTTCACCCGGCTCACCCCGGAGGGTTACCGCGTCGACGCCGCGACCGCCGGCGACGGCGAGCCCTTCCGGTTGCACGCCGCCCAGCTCGGCCGGTTCATGTTCTACGGGCGCGGTGGCGACATGCTCTCCCACGGCAGCGCTGGCGGACTCCTGCCCGATCCCGCCGCGGACTCGGCCATCGTGCCGACCCGTGACGCGACCCCCGCGACGGACTGGACCCTCACCCACACGGACGGCGTGTACAGCGTCGTCTCCACCGACACCGGCGACCAGCTCACCGCCCACCAGGGACGACTGTTCTCCACCGATCCGGGTGTCGACCCCGACGGCGGCCGGTTCACCCTCGTCCCGACATCGGGCTGCGCGGACTTCCCCGACTCCGAGGTGAACGCGACCGGAACCCCCCTTTCGGGGACCGGACCGAACGGCGAGGTGCGGGGCTTCATCGACGCCCACGTGCACCTCGACGCCAACCTGTTCATCGGCGGTCAGGTGCACTGCGGCACCCCGTTCGACCCGCAGGGCATCACCGTCGCCCTGCGCGACTGCGCCGACCACGGCACCGACGGATTCCCGGCCCTGCTGGAGAACATCCTCTCGCACGGCACCCCGGTCGCCGAGCACGACACCGTCGGGTGGCCCACCTTCGAGGACTGGCCGAATGCCGACTCGCTGACCCACGAGCAGACCTACTACCGGTGGGTCGAACGCGCCTGGCGCGGCGGCCTGCGGATCTTCACCAACCTGCTGGTGAACAACCGGGTGCTGTGCGACGTGTACCCGCTGAAGAACCGCTCGTGCAACGACATGGACACCATCCGTGCGCAGGCGAAGCAGGTGCACGAGATGCAGGACTACATCGACGCCCAGTACGGCGGACCGGGCCGTGGCTGGTTCCGGATCGTCAGCTCCCCTGCCGAGGTCCGCAAGGTCGCGAGCGAGGGGAAGCTGGCCGTGACCCTCGGCATCGAGACGTCGGAGCCGTTCGGCTGTGGCATCCGCGAGGGCGTACCGCAGTGCACCGAGGCGGACATCGACCGCGGCCTCGACGAGGTGTACGCGATGGGCGTCCGGCAGATGATCGTCACCCACAAGTTCGACAACGCGTTCGGCGGTGTCCGCTTCGATCCCGGCATCCAGGGCGTCGCCGTGAACGTCGGCAACCTCCTCGGGACCGGCCGGTTCTGGGAGGCGGAGCCCTGCACGACGCCCGAACACGACAACGAGTTGCTGTCCGTGGGAGACGGTCCCGCCGAGGCGCTCGCCGCGCTGCCGCCGGGAGTGACCACCCCGGTGTACCCGTCGGGTCCGCTGTGCAACACCCGCGGTCTGACCGACCTCGGAGAGCACATGGTTCGCGGCATGATGGACCGGGGCATGATCGTCGACGTCGACCACATGAGCGTGAAGACCGCCGAGGACACCCTGCGCATCCTCGAGGAGGCGAAGTACTCGGGTGTGGTGTCGAGTCACAGCTGGACCGATCCGCTCAACTATCGGCGGATCTACGCGCTCGGCGGGTTCGTCGCAGCGTATGCGTCGAGCCTGCAGGACGATCCGAAGAAGGAGGACTTCGTCTCCGCGTGGCGTGAGGCCCGCGAGATGCGCAGCGACGACCACTACTTCGGCTTCGGATACGGCGCGGACACCAACGGGTTCGGTCCGCAGGCCCGTCCGCGTGCGAACGCCGCGGCGGATCCGTTGCACTACCCGTACACGACCTTCGACGGCGGCACGGTGATGGACCGGCAGCGGACCGGCGAACGCGTCTTCGACCTGAACGTCGACGGCGTCGCCCAGTACGGGCTGATACCCGACTGGATCGAGGACATGCGGAACGTGGCCGGCGACGACGGCGATCGGATCATCGAGGACATGAGCCGCGGCGCGGAGGCGTACCTCCAGATGTGGGAGCGCCTCGCCGAGTAGTCGGGGCGGCGGTGCCGAATCGTCCGGTTGCGGTGGGGCTGCGGGCCTAGACTCGACTGCGAGCCGACACCGCTACCGCGAGGAGGCCGACGTGGCCGACCGAACTTCGTCCCGCGCAAGCCAGGCCGCGCCCGTCACCGGTCCCGAACAGATCCGCAACGTGGTGCTCGTCGGGTGCAGCGGGGTCGGCAAGACCACCCTCGCCGAATCGCTCGCCCTCACCACCGGCGCGATCGGCAAGGCCGGTCGGGTGGTGGACGGCACGACCGTGTCCGACTACGAGGACATCGAGCACCAGCAGCAGCGGTCGGTGCAACTCACGGTGCTGCCGCTGGACTGGAACGGTGTGCGGATCAATCTGCTCGACCCACCCGGACATCCCGACTTCGACGCGGAACTGCGCGCCGGGTTGCGGGCCGCGGACGCCGCGGTGTTCGTCGTCTCGGCCACCGACCCGGTCACGGCACCGACCCGGGCACTGTGGCGGGAGGCGACGGAGTTCGGGGTGCCGCGGGCGATCGCGGTGTCGAAACTCGACCTCGCCAGGGAGAGCTTCGACGACATCCTCACCGCCTGCCACGACGCGTTCGGTCTCGGGCCGGACACCCTGCGACCCGTGTTCGTGCCGGTGCTGGACGGAGGCACCCCGAGCGGCTCCGTCGACCTGCTGACCGGCCGCGGCTACGGGGAGGTCGGCGCCGCACCCGACACCGCCGCCGCCCGGGAAAGTCTCGTCGAGGCGATCTCCGGCCTCGACGACACGTTGATGGAGCGGTACCTGGCCGGCGAGGAACTCGACACCGACTCGCTGTTCGCCGGGCTGCGGCACGAGATCGTCGACTGCACACTCCATCCCGCGCTGGCGGTCACCGAAACCGGTTTCGGCGCGGCGGAACTGCTCGACCTGATCGCCGGGGCGTTCCCGGATCCGACGCACCGGGCGGGCCCCGGCCCGGCCGCGGACCCCGACGCACCGCTGACCGCGCAGGTCGTGCGGATCACCGGCGACGCCTACGTGGGCCGCATCAATCTGGTGCGCGTGTACAGCGGCACGCTGCGCCCCGACACGCGGGTGCAGGTGCTCGGACCCGAGGGCGCCGTGGAGGACCGGGTGACGACGCTTGCGGGACCGTTCGGGAAGTCGACCCATCCGGTCCCCGAGGCGATCGCCGGCGACATCGTGTGCGTGCCGAAGGTGGCGTCCACGCACATCGGTGACACCCTCGCCGACGATCCCGCGACCGCACCGATGCCGCTCTGGCCGCTGCCGGCGGCGCTGCTGCCGATCGGGGTGGAGGCGCACAGCAAGGCCGACGAGGACAAGCTGTCGCAGGCGCTGGCCCGGCTGACCGTCGAGGATCCCGCGCTGCGGCTCGAGCAGAATCCGCAGACCCATCAGCTGGTGCTGTGGTGCACCGGCGAGGCGCACGCCGAGGTCACCCTGGACCGGCTGCGCACCCGGCACGGGGTGAATGTCGACACCGTGCCGTACCAGGTGGCGTTGCGGGAGACGTTCGGCGCCAGCTCGGCCGGGCACGGTCGGCTGGTCAAGCAGTCCGGAGGTCACGGCCAGTACGCGATCTGCGACCTCGAGGTCGAACCGTTGCCCGCCGGGGAGGGCTTCGAGTTCGCGGTGCGGGTGGTCGGCGGCGCGGTCCCGAAGAACTTCATCCCGTCGGTGGAGAAGGGGGTCCGGACCCAGCTCCGGTCCGGGGTCGCGACCGGGCATCCGCTCGTCGACGTGCGGGTCACCCTCGTCGACGGGAAGGCGCACTCGGTGGACTCGTCGGATGCCGCGTTCCAGACGGCCGCAGCGCTGGCACTCAAGGACGCCGCGAGCCGGACCGAGATCCGACTGCTCGAACCGGTCGCCGCGGTGCGGGTGATCCTGCCCGACGACTACCTGGGCGCGGTGCTCGGCGACCTGTCGGCCCGGCGCGGGCACGTGCTCGGCACCGAGACCACCGAACCCGGTACCGCGCTGCTGCGAGCGGAGGTCCCGGAGATCGAGCTGGCCCGGTACCCGGTGGATCTGCGCTCACTCACCCACGGCACCGCCGAGTTCGCCCGCGCGCACCTGCGCTACGAGGTGATGCCGACCTCGGTCGCCGCGAAGTACACCGGCAACGGCGCGGCCGCGCGCTGACGGACTCGCTCACGCGAGGGCGATCAGCGCGACCGCGGCGACCGCGAGGCCCATCCCCACCTGCTGACGCCGGCCGACTCGTTCGCCGAGCATCGTCATCGCCAGCAGCACGGTCGCGGCCGGGTACAGGGATCCGATCACCGCGACGAGCGAGAGCATTCCGCCCGAGAACGCGTAGAGCATGGCACCGTTCGCGACCACGTCGAGCAGCGCGATCCCGACGGCGAGCCGCGCGACCTGCCGCGGGGGCATTGCGAACTGCCGCGCCCCGAGCGCGACCACCCACACGACGGCGGTCGCCGCGGCCCGCGACACCGCCAGCGGCCACAGCCCGGCACCGTCCCCGATCCGGTGCAGGCTCACGAACGAAAGTGCGAACGCCACGCCGGACCCGACCGTCAGCCAGGCGACGGCCGGGGTGAACCGGGCCCGATGCCCGTCGACGGCCTCCCCCGCCGCTTCGGGGGTCTCGCGGCTGACGAGCACCACCGCGACCAGCGCCAGGACGACACCGGTGAGGGCGAGGGCACCCGGACGCTCCCCGGTCGCGAACCCGACGAGCACGGGGATCCCGGCGACGAGGATCGCCGTGAGCGGGGAGACCACCGACATCGGCCCGTCCGCCAGCGCGAGGTAGAACCACCACACCGCGATCCCGGAGGCGACACCGGACGCGGCGCCCCACAGCGCGGTCGACCACGTCAGCGAACCACCGGCGAGCGGGGCGACGGCCAGGGCCATCAGCAGCGAGACCGGGTACGAGACGATGACCACCCGCAACGCCGCGACGCGCCGCGAGGCGAGCCCGCCGACGAAGTCGCTCACCCCGTATCCGACGGCGGCGAGCAGGGCGAGCAGGACAGCCGTCACGGCTCGCGCCGCCGCGGCGAAGTCAGCGGCTCATGCCCTTCACCCGACGTCCGAGCTCGCGGGTGACTTCACGTTCGGCGGTGCGGCGGGCGATGTCCTGCCGCTTGTCGTAGTCCTGCTTGCCCTTGGCGAGGGCGAGTTCGACCTTCACCTTGCCGTCGCTGAAGTACATCGACAGCGGCACCAGCGTCTGGTTGCCCTCGCGGGACTTGCCGACCAGGTTGTCGATCTCACGGCGGTGCAGCAGCAGCTTCCGGGTGCGTCGCGGCGAGTGGTTGGTCCAGCTGCCGTGCCCGTATTCGGGGATGTGCAGTCCGCGCAGCCACACCTCGCCGTCGTCGACGGTCGCGAAGGCGTCCACCAGCGACGCCTTGCCCTCACGCAGGCTCTTGACCTCGGTGCCGACGAGCGCGATCCCGGCCTCGAAGGTGTCGAGGATGGTGTAGTTGTGCCGCGCCTTGCGGTTGGTGGCGATGACCTTGCGGCCCTTTTCCTTCACGTTCGGGCCCCTTCGGTCCACTGCGGTGAGCAAGCGATCAGCGGTGAATCGGTTTCACCACAGACCAGGATAGTTCGATCGGGCAACCGGTTATTCACGCACGTACAGGCGCAACGTCACGTACGCGGTGACGGCGGCCATGCCGACGCCGACGAGGGCGAGGATCGGCGAGACGAGCAGCACGTCGCTGTTGGAGATCCGGGCCACGATGTTGGCGTCGTACACGTCGGTGAGCACGTCGTCGATGAACAGGCTCTTGGCCGTGAACAGCGCCGCGATCGCGAGCACCGCGCCGACCAGCGCGGCGACGATCGCCTCCAGCAGGAACGGCAACTGCGTGTACCAGCGGGTGGCGCCGACCAGTCGCATGATCCCGACCTCGGTACGGCGGGTGTACGCCGCGATCTGCACCATGTTGGCGATCAGCAGGATCGATGCGATCGCCTGCACGATCGCGATCGCGAACGCGGCGTTGCGGATGCCGCCGAGCACGCTGAACAGCCGCTCGACGAGGTCACGCTGGTTGAGAACGCTGTCGACGCCGGGCCGGAGCATGAACGCGTCCTCGACCACGCCGAACTTGTCCGGGTCCGACAGCCGCACCTTGAACGACGCGGGCAGTGCTTCCGGGCTGACCATCGACGCCAGTTCCGGCTGGTCCTTGAACACCCGCTCCTTCGCGTCGGCGACCGCGTCGTCGCGGTTGAGGTACTGCACCGACACCACCGAGTCGGTGTTCTCCAGGTCCTCGCGAAGCCCCTTGCAGATGTCCTGGGTGCACCCCGGATCCGAGGTGGACACGTCGTCGGTGAGGAAGATCTGCACCTCGACGCGGTCCAGGAAGATCTGCTGCGTCTTGCCTGCCATCTGCACGACGAGCAGGCCGCCGCCGAACAGGGCGAGGGAGATCGCGGTGGTGAGGATCATCGCGATCGTCATTGTGATGTTGCGGCGCAGTCCGGTGAAGACCTCGCCGAGGATGAAGCTGGCGCGCATCGGGAGTGGTGTCCTTCGTGTGTCGGGGCTGGATCTTGGACGCGTGCGGGGCTAACGCCCCACGCCGTACACGCCCCGGGCCTCGTCGCGCACCACGCGGCCGAGGTCGAGTTCGACCACTCGGCGGCGCATGGAGTCGACGATGTGGTTGTCGTGGGTGGCCATCAGGACTGTGGTGCCGGTCCGGTTGATCCGCTCGAGCAGCAGCATGATGTCGCCGCTGGTGTCCGGGTCGAGGTTGCCGGTCGGCTCGTCGGCCAGGAGCACCAGTGGCCGGTTCACGAACGCGCGCGCGATCGCGACCCGCTGCTGCTCGCCGCCGGACAGCTCGTGCGGCAGGCGGTCCGCCTTTCCGGACAGGCCGACCAGGTCGAGCACCTCGGGCACGGTCCGCTCGATCATGTTCCGCGGCTTGCCGATGACCTCGAGCGCGAACGCCACGTTCTCCGAGACCGTCTTGCGCGGCAGCAGCCGGAAGTCCTGGAACACACAGCCCATCGACTGCCGCAGCTTCGGCACCCGCCGGGCCGTGAGCTTGTTGACGTGGAAGTCGGCGACGTGGATGTCCCCGGACGTCGGGGTCTCCTCCTTGAGGAGCAGGCGCATGAACGTCGACTTCCCGGAGCCTGACGCGCCGATCAGGAAGACGAACTCGCCCTTGTCGATCGAGACGGTCACCTTGTCCAGCGCGGGACGCGAGGACGCCTTGTAGGACTTGGACACACTCTCCACGCTGATCACGAGGAGCCAGTCTAGACATGCCCGGCGGCGCCGCACCGGCGGACGACGGGCGCGCAGGTCGTGGGTGCGGCGGCGGTCAGGGTGTCGTCGGCGCAGGCTCGGTGGTGGTCTCGACCACCACTCCGGGAGGCAGCTCCACACCGGACGGAACCAGCCCGGGCGGCAGCACGATCAGCGGCGACGTGGTCGGGGTCGCGCTCGTCCCGGCCTCCGCCGGACTCGGCGACGACGCGCTGGGCGACGGTGTCGTGGTCACGGTCGTGGGTGTCGTCGCGTGCACGGTCGTCGTGCTCCGCTGCGGCACCGGCTGCGGGGTGGTCTCCGCGGCCGGTGCTTGAACCCCGGTTTCCTGGTTCGGCTGCGGCTCGCCCTGGATGAAGTAGCCCCGGAGCAGGGCGGCGGCCAGGAAGCCGACGATCAGCAGCACCGTCGAGGTGCGCATCCGCCCGAGGTGCTTCGGCCACGTCCATTTCCGCGCCGGCTTGATCGGTTCGTCCGAGATCAGGCCGCTCTCGGTGCCGTCGCGTCGGGTCACGTCGCGTCTCCGTGGTCGGTGGTCAGGTCGGGGCCGAGGAAGATGCCCTCGCGGCGCAACGCGGCCGCGACCCGAATCCGCAGCGCGCGCCCGACCTCGAACTGCTTGCCGGGCAGGGTGCGGGCCACGACCCGGATGTTGACCGTCTCGAGTTCGATGGACTCGATGCCCATCACGGTCGGGGCGTCGAGCAGCAGCGGTTCGAGGTCGAGGTCGGCGAACGCCTCCCGGCAGACCGTGCGCAGCACGTCGTTGACGTGGTTGAGGTCCGCGGTCGCCGGGATCGGCACGTCGACGACGGCGCGGGCCCAGTCCTTCGACAGGTTGACCGCCTTGACGATCTGCCCGTTCGGGACGGTGATCACCTCACCGTCGGAGGACCGCAGGCGGGTGACTCGCAGCGTCACGTCCTCGACGGTGCCGTAGGCGTCGTCGCCGGAGCCGGTGATCGCGATCCGCACGACGTCACCGAAGCCGTACTGCTTCTCGGCGATGATGAAGAAGCCGGCCAGGATGTCCTGCACCACTCGCTGCGCGCCGAAACCGAGGGCCGCACCGAGCACGGTGGCCGGTGCGACGAGACTGCTGACGGAGAAACCGAGCCGCTGCAGTACCTCGATCGCGACGAGGGCGTACACGATCGTGACGGCCACCCACGTGATCACCTGCGCGAGCGCGTGCCGGTGCTTGGTCGCCTCGGACCGCACCAGGGCGTCGCCCTGGTTGTAGTTCAGGTCGATGCGATCGGTGACGCGATTGCCCGCCCAGGACAGGAACCGGCCCACGAGCAGTCCCCCGAGAACGTAGAGGACGATCTCGAGGCCGCTCGATTTCAGCCAGGTCTCGAAGTTGGTCGTCTCCGGGCCCCAGCCGACCGCGAGGGTGGTCAACTAGTCCTGCTCTCCGCGCATCCGCCAGCGGATGCCGGATTCGATGAACCCGTCGATGTCGCCGTCCAGCACCGCGGACGGGTTGTTGACCTCGTACTCGGTGCGCAGGTCCTTGACCATCTGGTACGGGTGCAGGACGTAGGAGCGCATCTGGTTGCCCCACGAGCTGCCGCCGTCGCCCTTGAGCGCGTCCATCTCGGCGCGCTCCTCCTGGCGCTTGCGCTCGAGGAGTTTGGCCTGCAGGACCCGCATCGCGGACACCTTGTTCTGCAGCTGCGACTTCTCGTTCTGACAGGTGACGACGATGCCGGTCGGGATGTGCGTCAGGCGCACGGCGGAGTCGGTGGTGTTGACGGACTGTCCACCCGGGCCGGACGAGCGGTAGACGTCGACGCGCACGTCGTTCTCGTCGATGTCGATGTGGTCGGTGGTCTCGACGACGGGCAGCACCTCGACCTCGGCGAAGGAGGTCTGCCTGCGGCCCTGGTTGTCGAACGGGCTGATCCGGACGAGCCGGTGGGTGCCCATCTCGATGGACAGGGTGCCGTACGCGTACGGCGCCTTCACCGCGAAGGTCGCGGACTTGATGCCCGCCTCTTCGGCGTAGGAGGTGTCGTAGACCTCGACGCCGTAGCCGTGCTTCTCGGCCCAGCGGATGTACATGCGCATGAGCATCTCGGCCCAGTCCGCAGCGTCGACGCCGCCGGCGCCCGAGCGGATGTTGACCAGCGCGTCACGGGGGTCGTACTCCCCCGACAGCATGGTCTTGACTTCCATAGCCTCGATGTCGGCGCGCAGGCTCGTCCGCTCCGCGTCGGCGTCGGCCACCGCGTCGGCGCCCTCTTCTTCGGCGAGTTCGTAGAGCACCGACATGTCGTCGAGCCGCGACCGCAGGTCGACGACGCGACGCAGCTCGGCCTGGGCGTGCGAGAGCTGGCTGGTGACCTGCTGCGCGTGTTCCTGGTTGTTCCACAGGTCGGGGTCGGCGGCCTGGTGTTCGAGTTCGTCGATGCGCCGGCGCAACTCCTCGACGTCGAGCACCGTCTCGACGGTGGTCAGGGTGGTGTCGAGTTCGGCGAGGTCTGAGGAAACGTCGGGATGCACAAGAGTCAAGGCTACCGGGTGCGGCGGACTGCAATGCCGTCCGCCGCCGCTCGCCCGCGGCCGAGGTGCGCAGAACCCTTGTGCGATCGGGAAGTGCGGCGTTCGATGCACGGACCATTCCCCTGCCCGACGAACGGAGCAACGATGAGCGTGACCGACGAATACCTGCGCAACAACGCCGACTACGCCCGCACGTTCAGCGGCCCGTTGCCGCTCCCACCCAGCAGGCACGTCGCAGTGCTCGCCTGCATGGACGCCCGGCTCGACGTGTACCGGATCCTCGGCCTGGAGGACGGCGAGGCACACGTGATCCGTAACGCGGGCGGCGTCGTCACCGACGACGAGATCCGGTCCCTCGCGATCAGCCAGCGCCTGCTCGGCACCACCGAGATAATCCTGATCCACCACACCGACTGCGGGATGCTGACATTCACCGATGACGCCTTCAAGCGCAGCATCCAGGACGAGACCGGCATCGAGCCGGCGTGGTCGGCGGAGGCGTTCGGCGACCTCGACGAGGATGTGCGCCAGTCGCTGCTGCGCATCGAGACCAGTCCGTTCGTGACGGCGACGACGTCGCTGCGCGGATTCGTCTTCGACGTCACGACCGGACTGCTGCGTGAGGTCGCCGCCGCGGCGTGACCACAGGCGGCGGCGGTAACCTGTGCATCCGTGACCGATCTCTCCGCCGACCTGCACCTCGCCCTCCGCATCGCCGACGCCGCCGATGCCATCACCCGGGACCGATTCGGCGCCCTGGACCTGCGGGTGGACGACAAGCCGGACCTGACGCCGGTGTCCGACGCGGATCTCGCGGTGGAGCGGGAGGTCCGGGCGATCCTCGCGAAGGAACGTCCGGAGGACGCGGTCCTCGGTGAGGAGTTCGGCGGCGAGGCCCACTTCACGGGCCGGCAGTGGGTGGTCGACCCGATCGACGGCACCAAGAACTTCGTCCGCGGCGTGCCGGTGTGGTCGACGCTGATCGCCCTGCTGCAGGACGGAGTCCCGGTGGTCGGCGTGGTCAGCGCCCCCGCCCTCTCGCGGCGGTGGTGGGCGTCCGCCGGCGCAGGCGCGTTCACGACCTTCGAGGCCACGGAGCCGCGGCGGATCACGGTGTCCGCCGTCGACCGCCTCGAGTCGGCGAGCCTGAGCTTCTCGAGCCTGTCGGGCTGGCGCGACCTCGGCATCCGCGACCGGTTCCTGGACCTGACCGACGCGGTGTGGCGGGTGCGCGGCTACGGCGACTTCCTGTCCTACTGCCTGCTCGCCGAGGGGACCCTCGAGATCGCCGCCGAACCCGAGGTGTCGCTGTGGGACCTGGCACCGCTGGATCTGCTGGTCCGTGAGGCGGGCGGGCGCTTCACCGCACTCGACGGCACACCCGGCCCGCACGGCGGCAGCGCCGTCGCCACCAACGGTCCGCTGCACGAAGAGGTTCTGCGGCGACTGCGCTGACCGGTGACCGCCGCCGCGCCCGGGTTCCGGGCGCGGCGCCGGTGTGGTCACTTGACCGGCAGATACACCGCCGTCTGCAGTTCCGCCTCGGGCGTGCTGCTCGGGTCGTTGCGGTAGACGTTGAAGTGGTGCGTGGTCACGTCGTCCGGGGTCCGCGACGCGGACAGTCCGTGCTCGGCCAGGTACGCGGCGATCGCCTCGTGGGCGCGCGGGATCGCCTGGTCGTACGGCCCGGTCACGGTGGCCACCACCACGCGCCGGACCGGGACGGGGACGGTCGTCAGCGGTTCCCGGGCGACCGTCCCTGGCGCGACCGGCAGGAACACCGATTCGTCGACGTCCGTCTCACGGAACTCGCCGTCGTGTTCGATGCATCCGCCGGGGCCGGTCGGTGCGATGCCCTGGCGTTGCAGGTCGGGTAGGAAACGCTGCCACAGTTCACCTTCGGCGGCGTAGTTCGCGACGGTGCCGCGCAGGCACACCAGGGTGTGGGCGGGCATCTCGGTCAGTTCGACTCCGGTCATGGTCTTCTCCTCGATGGTCTCGTCGAGCATGCGGTCCAGGGCGATCAGTCGGGTCCGGGCCAGTTCGGCCTCCTCGGCCAGGGTGCGGCGGTGCATCCGCAGCGCACGCACGTAGGCGGGAGTCCCGGCCGTCGTGAGCAGCGCCCCGATGGCGGACACGCCGAACCCGACGTCCCGCAGCCGCCGGATGCGCGCGGCATCGGCGGTCTGCTCCGGGTGATACCTGCGGTAGCCGCTGGCGTCGTCGACCACCGCCGGGATCAGCACGCCGTGAGCGTCGTAGTGCCGCAGCATCCGCACGCTGATCCGGGTCAGTGACGAGAACTCCCCGATGGACATCAACTCGGTGGTGTCGGTCATGTCCCGAGTCTGCGGCCTCACACGATGTCAGGGTCAAGGCGGCCGTTCCCGGACCCGCGGGCGTCGGGTTCAGCCGACCACGACAGGGCCGCCGCAGACCGCGTCCGGCTCGACGGGTCGCTCGCGCAGGATGTCGCGGGCACGGGCGCGTGCGGCGTTGAACTCGTACCACGGTGCGGCGGTGGGCGTGCCCGTCCCGGCGAGCGCGCACGATCGCAACGGTTCGGGAAGTCGGTCCAACGCAGGCACCGCGTCGACCGACAGGGTGCGCAGGTAGTCGACGTCGATGTCGCCGGTTCGTTCGTAACGTTCGACGTTGCGGTCGGCGACGTGGCCGTCGGGGCCGAGCGCCGCGAAGGCCAGCAGCGCGGCGACGGCCGACGCGAGCACGGCCCGGGGCAGGAGACGTCCGCGCATGCGGATTCCGGCGACCAGTAGCAGCGCGAACACGGAACCGAACCAGAACTCGGCCGCCGACACCCACAGGCGCAGCCGGGTGTACCCGAAGGCGCTCTGGTACAGCGACATTCGATGCAGCGCGGAGGCCACCACGACCAGCGAGAGCAGACACAGGGCACCGAGCAGGATGCGCGCGAGCGTCCGGCCGCGGGGCGCCGTCAGGTCGGCCTTGCGGACCGCGACGGCGATCACGACCAGTGTCAGCGCGGTCACCGCGCACAGTTGCCAGAAGCCTTGGCGCGCATATCCCGCATAGGTGAGGTCGCGGGTGCCGAGGACGTGGCCGTCACCGCCGAACAGCGTTCTCGCCTGGACGGTGACGAACACGGCGAACAGCAGATCCAGGGCGGCCAGCGGAACAGCCCACTCCCAGCGGACGATCGACCGCCCCGGCGACGGCGCGAGGGTGTCGATCCGGGGCTGTTGCCGCCGCAGGTAGGTCAGGGACAACGTGGCGGCGACGACGAACGCCCCGAGCAGGATCCGCCCGACCGGATCGTCCACGTGCACACGCGGAACCACTCCGCCGACGAGCCTCTCGAATTCCGGATCGGCTGCGGCGAACAGCGATCCGAACACGGCGACCAGGCCGACGCTCACCGCGGAAACGACAAGGACGCGACCCACGCGAACACCGGCCCCGGCCCGGCCCCGCGCCCACCCTCGGTGCACCCAACCGGTCACCCGCACCGGTGTGCACAAGGGCGCCGCGGGGGCGAGCAGCAATCCCGTCCAGGTGCGGACCCCGAGCAGCGCCACCGACGCGACGAGCCAACTTGCCGCGACGGACAGCGCCACCAGCACCGGCTCGTCTCGCACCGCCGCCACCGCGAGCAGCAGCACCGCGGCGGCGCAGCCGAGCAGCAGGCCGCGGGTCGGCCGGGGGCGCACGCTGGTCAGTGCAGCGGCAACGACAGCCGCGCCGACGAGTGGGTAGGCGATGCTCGGGGCCCCCAGCAGCGCCGCGGCGAGCACGCCCGCGCCCAGCGCCGCCGACATCGCCGCGGGCGGCGCCACCGACGTCCGGTCGGGACGCCATGCACTCGCCCGGGCCGGGCCTGCGACCGGTGTCACCGCGGGTGGTCCTACGGTCGAGGTGGTCATGGGCTTCTCCTTCCGTGCGCCGCCCGGACCGATGCGGGCAGGCGCCATCGCGGGACGCGTGGACCCGAACGGTCCACGTCCCGAAGTGCTTTCGTGGTTTCAGGCGGGCGGAAGCTCCACCCGGATGCAGCATCCCGACTCGGTGTCGAGCACCCCGATCCGGCCGCCGTGCAGGTCGACCGCCCACCGTGCGATGGCGAGACCGAGGCCGGTGCCACCGCCGCTGGTGCCGCCCCGGGTGAACCGTTCGAACACACCGGCACGATCCGGCGGGGCGATCCCCGGCCCGTCGTCGTGCACGTCGAGCACGAGCGCGCCGGCCGCGTCCGACGAGGCCCGCAAGAGCACGTGCGTCGACGCCCCGTGCAGCAGAGCGTTGTCCACCAGGTTGGCGACGACCTGGTGCAGCCGGGCGGTGTCGGCATTCGCGCGCAACGTCGCGGGGCGCACGTCGAGCCGGATGTCGACCGCGGCGGCCTGGTCGGCACGCTCGTCGATCACCTTCCGCAGGAACGGTACGACCTCGAACTCCGTCCGGCGCACCGGAACCACCCCGGCCTCGAGCCGGGACAGGTCGAGCAGGTCACGCACCAGGTCCGCGAGCCGTTCGGTCTGGTCGAGCGCGGTACGCAGCGTCGCGGCGTCCGGTTCCACGACACCGTCGACGACGTTCTCGAGCACTCCCTGCAAGCCCGCGATCGGGGTCCGCAACTCGTGCGAGACGTTCGCGATCAGCTCCCGCCGGTACCGGTCGTCGGCCTCTAGGTCCTCGGCCATCTGGTTGAATGCCCGTGCCAGTTCACCGATCTCGTCGCGCGAGGTGGCACGGACTCGCCGGGACAGGTCGCCGGTGGCCATCGCCCGCGTGGCCGCCGTCATCTCCCGCAGCGGTGACGTCATCCCGTGGGCGAGAACCTGCGTGACCGCGAGCGAAACCAGCAGCGCGACGCCGAGCGCGAAGCGGAACTGCCAGTTCGAGGCGAACCAGAACGTCACCGACGCCGCGAACACCGATACCACCACCAGCAGGCCGGTCTTGACCTTGAACGAGCGGAACGGGTCGAGGGGCCGGGGCCATCTCATCGCGGCACCTCGACCGCGTAGCCGACGCCGTGCACGGTGCGGATCAGGTCGCCGCCGAGTTTGCGCCGCAGCGCCTTCACGTGACTGTCGACGGTCCGGCTGGTCGCACCGCCGCCCCACCCCCACACGTGTTCGAGCAGGGCGTCACGCGCCATCGCGGCGCCGGGCCTCGTCGCCAGGTGGGCGAGCAGGTCGAACTCGGTGCGGGTGAGGTGCACCTCGGCGCCGTCCCGCCGGACCCGCCGGGCGGTCAGGTCGATCGCCAGGGCGCCGAGGGTCAGCACCTCGGTGTCCGGGCCTGCGCCCGCACGCTCGACCCGCCGCAACAGAGCCGCCACCCGGGCCACCAGCACCCGCATGCTGAACGGCTTGCTCAGGTAGTCGTCGGCGCCAACACCCAGCCCGATCACCATGTCGGTCTCGTCGGCCCTGGCGGTGAGCATCAGGACCGGAACGGGGGTCTCGGCCTGGATCCGGCGGCACACCTCGAGGCCGTCGAATCCGGGGAGCATCACGTCCAGCACGACGAGATCGGGAAGGCAGGAGGCGCATTCGCGGACGCCCGCGGGACCGTCGGAGGCGGTCCGCACCGCGTACCCCTCGGCCCGCAGCCGGGCGGCGATGGCGTCGGCGATGGTCCGGTCGTCCTCCACCACGAGTACGGTGCGCTGGGTCATGCCTCGACTGTATGGCCCGGATGTGGGAATTCCGGGAGGGACCTGTGAAGGTTCCGTGGAGGATCGGCGGAGCGGCCGAAGTGGTCCACGGACACCTTGTCGAGCGGCAATTCCGGTGTACTCTCGACTTCACTTCTTACTCCGCAGTAAGATACTTCCGTCCGAGACCGAACACCGAGAAATGGTGATCATGAGCAAGCAAGACAGCGTTGTGACAACGAACGGTGCCGCTCGCCGCACAGACGATTCGTCGGCTCGCCGCCCCCGCGACACCTCCGCGGTCGGCCTCAACCCGATCAAGCGGGACGCGATGGGCGCCGCCATGCGCGTGCTGACCAAGATCACCGGGTCCGACCTGGCCGAGAAATACAACCTCCGCGAGCCGATCAACCGGGTCACATACGAGGGCACCAAGACCGGCTTCAAGACGCTCGGCGCCGCGACCCGCACGTTCGCGAAGGTGGCAGGAGGCAGCAAGCCGACCCGTCTGCCCGCGGGCGAGGCGAAGAACGCCGACTTCTTCGATCTGACCCCCACCGACGAGCAGCAGATGATCACCTCGACCGTCCGCGACTTCGCGGCCGAGATCCTGCGCCCCGCCGCCCACGACGCCGACGAGGCCGCCGCTTCGCCCGCCGATCTGGGCAAGCGCGCCGCCGAGCTCGGCATCACCCTGATCAACGTTCCCGAGGAGTTCGAGGGCGTCGCCACCGAGCGCGGAGCGGTGACCAACTCGCTGGTCGCCGAGGCGCTCGCGCACGGCGACATGGGTCTGGCGCTGCCGATCCTCGCCCCGAGCGGCGTCGCGGTCGCGCTCACCCAGTTCGGTTCCGAGGGGCAGCAGAAGACATACCTGCCGTCGTTCACCGGCGAGAACGTGCCGGCCGCGGCGCTGGTCGTGACCGAGCCGCGTGCCCTGTTCGACCCCTTCGCGCTGCAGACGAAGGCGGTCCGCTCCCCCAGCGGCTACAAGCTCAACGGCGTCAAGTCGATGGTGCCCGCCGCCGCGGACGCGGAGCTGTTCGTCGTCGCCGCCGAACTGGACGGCCGTCCCGCCCTGTTCATCGTCGAGTCCGACGCGAAGGGCCTTGTCGTGGAGGCCGACCCGAGTATGGGTCTGCGTGCCGCGGGCCTGGGCCGGCTGAACCTCACCGATGTCGCGGTCCCCGAGTCCGCCATCCTCGGCGAGGGCGACGCCGACCAGCGCGCGGCCGACTACGCCGACGCGATCCGGCTGGCCCGGCTCGGCTGGGCGTCACTCGCGGTCGGCACCGGGCAGGCCGTCCTCGACTACGTGATCCCGTACGTCAACGAGCGGGAGGCATTCGGCGAACCGATCAGCCACCGCCAGGCGGTGGCGTTCATGGTCGCGAACATCGCGATCGAACTCGACGGCCTGCGGCTGGTGACGCTGCGCGGCGCCTCCCGCGCGGAACAGGGGCGGTCCTTCGCCCGCGAGGCCGCACTCGCCCGGAAGCTGGCCACCGACAAGGGAATGCAGATCGGCCTCGACGGCGTACAACTGCTCGGCGGGCACGGCTTCACCAAGGAGCACCCGGTCGAGCGCTGGTACCGAGACCTTCGCGCCATCGGCGTTGCCGAGGGCATCGTCCTCATCTGACGCCACAGGAGACCACAGACAATGATCAATCTCGAACTTCCCCGCAAGCTCAGGGCGTCCGCCAACCAGGCGCACCAGGTCGCGGCGCAGATCCTGCGCCCCGTCTCACGCAAGTACGACCTCGCCGAGCACGAGTACCCCGTCGAGCTCGACACGATGGCCGCGATGGTCGAGGGCCTCAACGACTCCGGCACCGGAGCCTCGGGTGCGGCGCTCGGCCGCGGTGACGCCCCGTCCGTGATCGGCAACGCCAACGGCGGCAACATGGCGTCGCTGATGAACGTCATCGAAACCTGCTGGGGCGATGTCGGTCTGACGCTGTCCATCCCGTACCAGGGCCTCGGCAACTCCGCCATCGCGGCCGTCGCGACCGACGAGCAGCTCGAGCGGTTCGGCAAGGTGTGGGCCTCGATGGCCATCACCGAGCCGAGCTTCGGTTCCGACTCGGCCGCAGTCACCACCACCGCAGTCCTCGACGGCGACGAGTGGGTGCTCAACGGCGAGAAGATCTTCGTCACCGCCGGCGAGCGGTCGACCCACATCGTCGTGTGGGCGACGGTGGACAAGACCAAGGGCCGCGCCGCAATCAAGTCGTTCGTCGTGCCGCGGGACGCCCCGGGCCTGTCCGTCGCGCGGCTCGAGCACAAGCTCGGGATCAAGGCGTCCGACACCGCGGTGCTGCTGCTGCAGGACTGCCGGATCCCGAAGGACAACATCCTCGGCGACCCGGAGGTCAACGTGGAGAAGGGCTTTGCCGGGGTCATGCAGACCTTCGACAACACCCGACCGATCGTCGCCGGCATGGCCATCGGCCTCGGCCGCGCGGTGCTCGAGGAGCTGCGTGAGATTCTCGCCGAGGCCGGCGTCGAGGTCTCGTACGACACCCCGGCGAACAACCAGCACGCCGCCGCCGCCGAGTTCCTGGCCCTGGAGGCGGACTGGGAGGCGGCATACCTGCTGGCGCTGCGCGCCACCTGGATGGCGGACAACAAGAAGCCCAACTCGCTCGAGGCGTCGATGTCGAAGGCGAAGGCGGGCCGCACCGGAACGGCGGCCTCGCTCAAGGCCGTCGAGCTGGCAGGCACCCAGGGATACTCGCAGCGGCCACTGCTCGAGAAGTGGGCCCGCGACAGCAAGATCCTCGACATCTTCGAGGGCACGCAGCAGATCCAGCAGCTGATCATCGCCCGCCGCCTGCTCGGCAAGTCGTCGTCCGAGCTCAAGTAGTCTGCACGACAACCGGTTCCATCACGACGTCCGTCCCCGTCGCAATCACCGCGACGGGGACGGATGCGTCTACACCGACCGTGGTCCCGCACCGGGTCCGCGAGCGGATACCCAGGTCACCTGAGCAGGAACTCGAGGGTGATCCGTTCGAATGCCTCCTTGGCTTCGACCATCACCCAGTGCCCGCATTTCGGGAAGATGTGCAACTCCGCATCGGGAATGAGTCGCATCGGGATCATCGGCATGTCCGGCGGACACTGTCGGTCGTCACGACCCCAGGTCAGCAAGGTCGGACACCGCACCTTGCCCATCATCGACCAGTACGGCGGTGCGTCCGAGTTGGCCATCGCTTGCTGCTGCGCCTCGAACGCCTCGGAGCCGTACATCGCGGCCAGCGTCCTGTGTGATTCCGGATCGTTGGACGTTTCCCAACGTTCCTCGATTCGCTCCTCGGTGATCACGGCACGGTCGTAGACCATGCACTCGAGCCACCGAACCAGCTTCTCGCGACTGGGACCGTCGGCGAAATCCTGCAGCAGGCGCGTGCCCTCACTCGGATTCTGACTGAAGATGTTCGGCCCCACCCCACCGATGGTGACGAGCTTGTTCACCCGCTCGGGACGCTTCACGGCCACATTGACGCCGACGACCCCGCCCATGGAATTGCCGATCATCGCGGCCGATTCGATGCCCAGCGCATCCATGAAGCGCAGCACCGACGACCCCGCAGTCAGCACGGGGTGCCCGCCGACGGGGTCGCTCACGCCGAATCCGGGGAACTCGAGGATGTAGCAGTGGAAGTGCTCGGCGAACACACCCAGGTTGCCTCGGTAGTTGCGCCACCCGCTGACCCCGATCCCGGAGCCGTGCAACAGCAGAAGCGGGGGCCCCTCGCCCGCCTCGTGATAGCGCAGCACACCTTTGTCGGTGGCGACTTCCCTCTTGGTCCCCTCGTAGGTCACGTCCATGCCGCAAGGCTAGAACACGTTCCAATTCTGGAGGTGGGATCGGCATCGCCCCGGCCACCGCGATGACCAAGGCAACGGGGGCGGCCGAGGACCGTACGAAGAGACTGCAGACCAGCAGGCCGACGCACCCGATCGTTACCCGTGCCCGCGACCGGCTCACGGTCTACCCTGTGACCCAACACACACCGGAGCACTCCGCAGGGGGAAGCGATGCCAGGCGCTCTGACGAAGGTCACCGACACTCTGGGCGCGATCCGGGTGATGGTGCGATCGGGCCTGGTGCCGTTCCCCCGCCTCGATCGCGGGCTCGCCTCGATCCGTGCGGCCGAGCGCTACGGCCCGTTCGCGGGAGTGGTGCACGCCCACGCCACCGCCGGTCTCGATGTCGTCGCGATCGTCGACGAACGCGGCCAGCTCACGTACGCAGAACTCGAGGGCATGTCGAACGCGCTGGCGCGCGCCTGGGCCGCTGACGGCGTCACCCCCGGGTCCGTGGTCGGCGTCATGTGCCGCAATCACCGCGGACTCGTGCTCACGATGCTCGCCGCCGCGAAGCTGGGCACCAAGCTGGTCCTGATGAACACCGGGTTCGCCACCCCGCAGTTGGTGGACATCGCTGCCCGCGAACAGGTTCGGGCGTTCGTCCACGACGAGGAGTTCGTGGCGGTTGCAGCCGGCCTACCGCCGGACGTGCGGCGGTACGTGGCGTGGGGGCAGTCCGCCGACGGCACCACCCGGCTCGACGACCAGCTCACCGGACACAGCAGCGCTCCCATGGCCGCGCCGCCGGTCCCCGGCAGCTTCGTGCTGCTGACCAGTGGCACCACCGGCACGCCGAAGGGGGCGCCGCGGGAGCGGACCTCGCCGCTGGCGTCGGCACAGTTCCTCGACCGGGTACCGCTGCGCCGGGGCCAGACGATGGTGATGGCCGCGCCCGCGTTCCACGGCACCGGGATCTCGCAACTCGGGCTCGCGCTCACCCTCGGCCAGACGGTGGTGCTGCAACGTCGGTTCGACCCGTTGCAGACCGTCCAGCTGACCGCCGACCACCGCGCCGACGTCCTCGTGGTCGTCCCGACGATGCTGCAGCGGATCGTCGACCTCGGCCCGGACGTCCTCGCCCGGTTCGACACCACGAACCTGTCGATCGTCTTCGCCGCCGGCTCGTCCATCTCCCCCGACCTGTGCCGCCGCACCACCGACGCGTTCGGGCCGGTGCTGCACAACCTGTACGGCTCCACCGAGGTCGCGGTCGCGACGGTCGCCACGCCCGCCGACCTGGCCCTGGTTCCAGGGACCGCGGGACGCCCACCCGTCACCTGCCACGTCGGGCTGTACGACGACGCCGGCAGCCGGATCGACGAACCGGGTGTGGTGGGCCGGATCTTCGTCTCGAGCGGACTGAGCTTCAACGGCTACACGGACGGCCGTGACAAGGAGCGGATCGACGGTCTGCTGTCCACCGGAGACGTCGGCCACTTCGACCACCGCGGACTGCTGTTCGTCGACGGCCGGGACGACGACATGATCGTCTCCGGCGGCGAGAACGTCTACCCGCTCGAGGTGGAGAACCTGCTCGCCGACCACCCGGATGTCGCGGAGGCCGCGGTGATCGGTGTCGAGGACCTCGAATTCGGCCACCGCCTGCGGGCGTTCGTGGTGCCCGCGCCGGGATCTCCCGAGGTCGACGCCCAGGCGCTGAAGTCGTTCGTCAAGGAACAACTCGCGCGGTACAAGGTTCCGCGCGAGGTGGTCTTCCTGGACGAGCTGCCCCGCAATGCGACCGGCAAGCTGCTGCGGCAGGGGCTGCACGAGATCGACCTACCCGACGCGTGAGCGCTCGGTGAGCGCGGCCTCGACGTCCAGCTCGATCAGCGCGGCGTTGATCATCGCGCCGGCCTGCACTCCCCCGGCGGCAGCCGAAATAACCTGTGCGCGTGGATCGGTCACGTTCCCCGCGACCCACACCCCGGGCACGGTCGTCGCCCCTGTCGGGTCCGCAGGCAGGTGGGTGCCGATGACCTCGCCACCCATCTCCTGTGCGACGGGTTCGAGCCCGAGACCGCGCAGGAACTCGGTGTGCACCTCGAACCGCGGCGGCGCCACCAGCGCCTGGCGCGCGATCACCCCGCGGCCGGCGACCCGCACCCCGGTCAGCCGATCCCCGTCGACCTCGAGCCCGGTGACGGCGCCCTCGACGACCTCGATGCCGCGGGCGGCGAACTTCTCGAGGTCCGCGGCGCCGAACGGCGGGGCGGTGTGGGCGAACACCACCACGTCGGAGCTCCACTGTCGCCACATCAACGCCTGGTGCGCCGCAAGCGAACTCGTCGCGAGAATGCCGATCGCGCCGTCCCGGACCTCCCACCCGTGGCAGTACGGGCAGTGCAGCACGTCACGCCCCCAGCGTTCGCGCAATCCCGCCACATCGGGGAGTTCGTCGACGAGTCCGGTGGTGACCAGCAGTTGCCTCGCCGTGGCCTCCCGACCGTCACCGAGCCGGATCCGGAAGCCGGCGTCCGTCGCCGCGGCATCGACAACTTCCCCGTCGACGAACTCGGCTCCGTACCCGGCCACTTCGTCGCGTCCGATCCGCAGCAGGTCCCTCGGGTTCGCGCCCTCACGGCCGAGGTAGTTGTGCATGTGCTCGGCGGGCGCGTTTCGCGGCCGGCCCGCGTCGACCACCAGGACCGACCGGCGAGCCCGCGACAGCGAGAGCGCCCCTCCGAGTCCCGCTGCACCGCCACCGACGATCACCACGTCATATCTGTCGTTCATCGCGTCTCCGTTCCCTGTATCGCTCCGGTCCGGAATCCACTGTCCGCCAGATCGGGCGATTTCGACAAGAAGATTTGCTGAAACTGCAAGATCATTGGAGCACCGCCGGATCCTCGATGCGGCCGCGCCGACGTCGAGGATCCAGGGAAACGCGAATACGACGAAGGCCCCGGTACCTGAGTACCGGGGCCTTCGTCTTCGTAGCGGGGACAGGATTTGAACCTGCGACCTCTGGGTTATGAGCCCAGCGAGCTACCGAGCTGCTCCACCCCGCGCTGCACTGACCACTGTACACGACTTCCGGAGCACTTCTGACCACCCCTCCCCTAGGGTTGCCGATGTCACATCGAGCCACCCGAAACAGCCCGACGCGGCATCGGAGATGTCGCGAAGGAGTGCGCCGCCGGCGGGCCCCGCGGCGGGCGGGCCAGACCCCGGAGCGGACCAACGCTCGAAGCCGACAATGCCCGGAAACGGCGGTGGCCGGAAACGACGGTGGCCGGAAACGACGGTGGCCGGAAACGACGAAGGACCCGGTACCTGGGTACCGGGTCCTTCGTTCTTGGTAGCGGGGACAGGATTTGAACCTGCGACCTCTGGGTTATGAGCCCAGCGAGCTACCGAGCTGCTCCACCCCGCGCTGCATGAACGAAGTTACACGAACGGAAGAACCGAACACAAATCGCCTGCACAACCGGGGAAACCGGCCGCCGATCGCGCCTCCGCGCCACCGACGCGCGCCCGGCGCCACGGAAACCTGTGGCGCACTTCACCGAAATTCGGTGATCCCCACCACATTACGACGGGATAACGGAGCTGCCCGCGAGACGCAACGCGCCGGGATGACCTGGCGAAAGCCGCGTTACCTCGGCGACTTGCGTTGCGGCAGGCCGAAGTTCGACGGAGATGACCCACAGCAATTTGTTGGCTAGCGTCGATCCCGGCCCGAAACCACCGGGCCCAGCCGACCCGCCGCTGCTCGACCTGCCCCGCGGGATCGGAACCCCCAAACCTTCGAGGGGCAGGGACGGGCGTGCCAGTGACGACGCCGGGCGACGAACAGCAGTCTGTCCGCCACGGCCACACCGGCACCGATCGCACCACGCGGCCCCGTCGGCAAGCGCGGAGAGGATTCACCCCGCATGACCATCCGTAAGACAACCACGCGCACGATCGGCGCCGTCGCCGCGACCGCCGCCCTCGCCGCGGTCCCGATGGCCCTGAGCACCGCCACCGCCTCCGCCGCCGCCTACAACTGGGACGGCGTGGCGCAGTGCGAGAGCGGCGGCAACTGGGCGATCAACACCGGCAACGGCTACTACGGCGGCCTGCAGTTCTCGCAGAGCACCTGGGCCGCGAACGGCGGCAGCGGCTCCCCGCACACCGCCTCCAAGGCCGAGCAGATCCGCGTCGCGGAGAACGTCCTCGCGACCCAGGGCGCCGGCGCGTGGCCGCACTGCGGTCAGTACCTGACGGTCGCCGAGCCCGAGCCGGCTCCCGAGCCCGCCCCCGCGCCTGCCGTCGACCTGCCCGCCGCGGTTCCGCCGGTCGCGACCGTGCCGGCCCTGCCCGAGAACTTCCCGGCCCCCAGCGCCGACCAGGTGCAGCAGGCCACCGACGCCGCTGTCGCCACCGCCGACCAGTACGGATACGGCGACCAGCTGCGTGAGCTGATCGCCGCCAACAGCATCTACCTGGCCGGCATCGCCCGCTGAGCCGAGCACACGAAAAAGGGCGCCCCGCCGATCGAATTCGATCGGCGGGGCGCCCTTTTCGCCGGTTCCGGCCCGACTACTTCGGCAGGCTCTGGTAGTCGGTCACCGCCTTCTGCAGCCGGTCGAGCGCCGCACCGTAGGCGCCGAAGTCGCCACTCTGCTGGCTCGACCGCACTGCGGCGAGCGCGGCGTCGAGCTCGGCAACCGCGGCATCCCGATTGATGGTTCCACCCGGCTGCGGCGCCGGCGGCTGGGTCGTCTGCTCCGGCGCCGGGACCACCGGTGCGGGCGTGTTACCGGTCGACTGCTGCTCGGTGACCGTTCCGCCGGGAGCCGTTGCGGCGCTGCCCGTTCCGATCTCGAACACCTGGTTCAGGGCATCGGCCAGCGTGGCCGAGTACCCCACCCGCACTCGACCCGTCGGCCCGGGCTCCTGGTAGCTGACCAGAACCCTGGTCAGCTGCGGGAACGTCGCGTTGTTCGCGCCGCTGCGCTCGGTGAACATCGGCTCCACGTACAGGATCCCGCCGTCCGCGATCGGCAACGTCAGCTGGTTGCCGAACTGGATCTTGTTGGTGCGCTCGAGGAGTGCCTTCTCCGAGCCGACTCGGGCGTCGGAGATCATCGAGTTCTGCGCCTGCGCCGGACCCTGTGTCTGCTTGTCCCGCGGCAACTGCAGCACGGTGATCTTGCCGTAGTTCTCCGGGTCCGAGTCCGCCGCGATGTACGCGGACAGGAAGTCGCGGCGGAAACCGACCATCGGGCTGGTCAACCGGAACACCGGCTTGCCGGTTCCCTCCTGACCGACGAGCACGTAGTACGGGGGCTCGTTGAGCTTCGACCCCTCGACCGTCGGCTCGTTCGGCACCGACCAGAAGGCGTTGTTGGTGAAGAACTCGCCCGGATCGTCGACGTGGTACTTCGCGAGCATCTCCCGCTGCACCTTGAACAGGTCCTCCGGGTAGCGGAAGTGCGAACGCAGGTCGTCGTTGATCGCACTCTTCGGCTGGACCGTGTCCGGGAACACACCCATCCACGCCTTGAGCACCGGATCCTGGTCGTCGACCTGGTACAGCGTCACCGTGCCGTCGTACGCGTCGACGGTCGCCTTCACCGAGTTGCGAATGTAGGAGACCTCCTTGCGCGGCAACGGCCGACCGGTCGTCTGGTCGATGCTGTCCTCGACCATCCCCTCCAGCGAGCTGCGCTGCGCGTACGGGTAGTTGTCGAGGGTGGTGTACCCGTCGACGATCCAGACGATCCGGCCGCCGACCGCCGCCGGGTACGGATCACCGTCGGTCGTCAGCCACGGCGCGACGTTCTCCACGCGCGTCTTCGGGTCCCGGTTGTAGATGATCTTCGAGTCGGAGCCGATCACGCTGGAGAACAGGATGTTGCGCTCGGCGTACTTCGCCGCGAACGTCAACCGGTTGAACCAGTTCCCGATCGGGACGCCGCCCTGCCCGGTGTAGGTGTACTTCGAGGTGTCGGTGTCGTACTCACGGGCAGCCGAGCCGTCGCCGCTGCCGACGATCGCGTAGTCGGCGTCACCCTGGGCGATCACCTCACCGAAGTAGACGCGCGGCTGATCGACCTTGATGACCTGCGTCCCCTGCTGCTGGGACGCGATGTCGCTCACGGTGTAGATCGGGTAGCCCGCGTTGTTGGACGTGTCCTGCGTCGGGTCGAGCACCGGGGCGGTGACCCGGTTGGCGGGCGCCGCGACCAGACCGTCACCGTGGGTGTACACGGTGTGCTTGTTGATCCAGTCGGTCTGGTTGCCCTGCAGGTTGTTCGGCGACAGCTCGCGCGCCGCGACCACGTAGTCCCGCTTCTCGCCGCCCAGGTCGTAGCGGTCGATGTCGAGAGTGGGCGGGAACCCGTAGAAGTTCTGCCGCTGCTGCTGCTGGGTGAACGTCGGCGAGAGGACGTTGGGATCGAGCAGTCGGGCGTTCGCGATCGTGGTGACGTCGGCCGGCACGTCCTGCGGAGCCTTCGTGCCGTCACCGGAGTACGGCTGATACGTCACCTTGTCGTCGGAGATCCCGTACGCCTGCCGGGTCGCCGCGATGTTGCGCTCGATGTACTCGCGCTCCTTGACCGCGGCGTTCGGCTTGACCGAGAACTGCTCGACCAGCAGCGGATAGACCGCGCCGACCAGGATCGACGAGAGCACGAGCAGCGCGGTGGCGAGCGCCGGAATCCGCATGTCCCGCAGGAAGATCGCCGCGAAGAACGTGACAGCGCAGATGATGGCGATGGCCATCAGGATGAGCTTCGCGAGCAGCACCGCGTTGATGTCGGTGTAACCGGCGCCGGTGAACGTCGGTTCCTTCCGACTGCTCGACAGCAGCGAGTAGCGGTCGAGCCAGTACGCGACGGCCTTGAGCAGGACGAAGGTGCCCGCAAGGACCGCCAACTGGATGCGCGCCGCCTTGGTCAGGGCTCCCTCGTGCCCGGTCAGCCGCAGACCACCGAAGATGTAGTGCGTCACCAGGTTCGCGAAGAACGCGATCAGCACCGCGACGAACAGCCAGTTCAGGACCAACCTGTAGAACGGCAGATCGAACGCGTAGAACCCGACGTCGAGGTTGAACTGCGGGTCATGCTGCCCGAAGTCGCCGCCGTGCATGAACATCTGCACCGCAACCCAACTGGACTGCGCGACCAGCCCGGCCAGCACGCCGATCACGACCGGCACGACCACGCCGAACAGCTTGAGCCTGCTCATCACGGTCGTCCGGTACCGGGCGATCGGGTCGTTGGGCCCCGCGGCCGGTACGAACACCGGACGGGACCGGTACGCGAGCAGCAACGCGCCGAACACGGCACCGCCGACGAGGAGGGCGACGGCGAGGAACAGCAGGATCCGGGTGACAAGGACCTTCGTGAAGACGCCTCGGAACCCGACCTCGCCGAACCACAGCCAGCTCGCGTACGTGTCGATCAGCCTCGGCCCGATCAGCAGCAGTACGGCCACAACAAGCGCCAGTACCAACAACACTCGGCTCCGTCTGGACAACGAAGGTAATCCGGTGGGGGGCCGCATGCCCACGTGTCACGCTCCCGTGGTCGGGCGGCACGACGAGCGGGCCGCAGGGTGTTTTGTCCCACTCTACGTGGGTTACCGATGTGACCACCGGCGTCGTCCGGGTTGTCCGGGTGCGTCGTCCGGGTTGTCCGGCTGCGTCGTCCGGGTGCGAGGATGAATAGGTGAGCGACTTCGACGGCACATCCCACCCGGACCCGATCTCCGACGACGCCCTGCCGCGGTGCGTTCAGGAGGTCGCAGGCCACGTCGAGCCCGACGGCTGGGGGCAGCCACCGCGGATGTTCGCACTCGTCCCGACGGCGGCGATCGCCGTGGCCGAACCGCATCTGATCGACCAGCTCGAAGCCGGGTCCGAGCTGACGCCCATCGAACAGCATCCACTTCCCGACGACCTGCACGGCGGAGCCGCCGCGCTCGAGGAGTACCTCGGCACCACCAGCTGGTCGCACGGGGTGGCCGGATGCCTGCTCGTCCAGGAGATCCTGGTGCTGCCCCCGACCGCCGAGGTGGAGCTGGACTCCGCCGTCTCGGTCGCCCTGTCCGGCGACAACGCCGCCGACGACGTCATCCGCGCGGCAGCGGGCTCGCATCCCGACCGCCGTGCGGCGAGGCTGTTCGCCGCGGTCCTGCGGGACGGCCGGTCCGAGTGCGCGATCGCGCTGGCGCCCGACGAGGACGACGACCCGTTCGCCGAGCCGGAACTGCGCACCGGGGACAACCTGGCCCCCGGACTGGTCCACGCACTGCACGCGACCTTCGAGGCCACCGACGACGACTGGTGACCCCTGTCCCCCGCCACCCGACCCCCACCCTTCCGACCGAATGTGGGATTCGGTCGGTCTGACTGACCGAATCCCACATTCGGTCGGTCAGCGGGAGCGGGTCGGTCAGCGGGAGCGGTCGGTCAGCGGGAGCGGCCGGTCAGCAGGACGGGGCGTCGCCGCCGGAGTTCAGCGACTCGAGCGCGTCGACCGCGCCGGTGAGGTTGTCGACCTTCACCAGTCGCAGCCCGTCCGGAACCCGCTGCTTGGCCTCGTCGCAGTTCTTCGCCGGCACCAGGAACGTGGTCGCGCCGGCTTCCCGGGCCGCGATCAGCTTGTACGGAATGCCGCCGATCGGGCCGACGTCACCGTCCGAGTCGATGGTGCCGGTGCCTGCGACGAACCCGCCGCCGTTGAGTTCGCCCGGCGACAGCTTGTCGATCACGGCGAGCGTGAACATCAGCCCGGCCGACGGGCCGCCGATCTCGGCGAGGTTGAAGTCGACGGTGAACGGCACGTCGGGCTTCTCGGTGGGGGTGATCCCCAGATAGCCCACGTCGTCGTGTCCGGGCCGGGCGCCGAGCGTGACCGGCACCGTCACCTGACCGCCGTCGCGTTCGACGACGATCGTCGCGACGGTTCCCGGCGCGAGGTCCGCCACGGAGCGCTGCACCTCACCCACGGTCCGGACCGGCGTCCCGTTGATGCTCACGATGCGGTCACCTGTGCGCAGCAGGTCGTGGGACGGACCGTCGGCGGAGACGTCGGTGACCTCCAGCGCGACCGGCTTGTTCAGGAAGTGCAGTGCGGCCAGTTCCGCGGATTCCTCGGACTGGGCGAAGTCGGCGGCGTTCTCCTCCTGCACCTGGTCACGGCTGCGGTCGGCCGGGTACACCTCCTCGCGGGGCACGAGGCCGTAGCGGCCGCTGAGCCAGAACCCGAAAGCATCGAACACGGTCAGCCCGTCGCGCACGGACACCGTCGTCATGTTCAGGTTCCCGGTCGTCGGATCCAGTTCGGTGCCCTCGATGTCGACGACCTGCTTGCCCTCGACCTCCCCGAGCGTGTTGAAGGTCGGACCGGGTCCGAGCGCCACGAACGGCACCTGCACGACCGTCCCGAGCCCGAGCAACGCCACGACCGGCACCAGCGCAGCAACCAGGGTGAGCATCCGTCGATTCACTCGGCCCAGCGTAGAGGGCGGCGGTCGGCGGCCGCCGTTGCACCGGCCGCACGCGGGCCGGTTTCTCCGTGTTCTCGGTCCGCGTGTTCGCGCTCGGCGTGATTTCCGCTGCCACCGACGCCCGCACGGCCTTGTACCGTTGACGTATGAGCAATCCGCCGTTTGGCTTCTCGAACTCCGACGACGACCCCGACCGCGACAAGAACACGGGCGGGGGCAGTTCGGGTGGGGACAACACCGGCGGCGGTCCGACGGGGCCGGGCGGGATGCCGTTCGGCTTCAACGCCGAGGGCTTCGACCCCGCCGCGCTCGGTCAGATGCTGACCCAGTTCGGGCAGATGCTCAGCGGCATGGGCAGCGCGATGGGCACCGGCGGCCAGTCCGGTCCGGTGAACTACGACGTGGCGAAGAAGCTGGCGCTGCAGCAGATCGGTTCCGTCACCCCGGTGTCGTCCGGGTCCGCGTCCGCGATCGCCGACGCCGCGCACCTCGCCGAGCTGTGGCTCGACGGCGCGACGCAGCTGCCCGCCGGCGCCACCCGGACCGTCGCGTGGACGCCGGTCGACTGGCTGGAGAACACCATCGACACCTGGAAGCGGCTGTGTGACCCGGTCGCCGAGCAGGTGTCGGGTATGTGGGTGTCCGGACTGCCGGAGGAGGCCCGGCAGATGGCCGGACCGATGCTGGGCATGATCGGCCAGATGGGTGGCCTCGCGTTCGGCTCTCAGCTCGGGCAGGCCCTCGGGCAGCTCGCGTCCGAGGTGCTGACCTCCACCGACATCGGGCTTCCCCTCGGTCCGAACGGGGTGGCCGCGCTGCTGCCTGCGGCCGTGGAGAAGTTCAGTGAGGGCCTCGAGCAACCGGACCGCGAGGTCCTGGTGTTCCTGGCCGCCCGCGAGGCCGCGCACCAGCGGCTGTACGTGCACGTGCCGTGGCTGCGGCAGCGCCTTCTCGCCACCGTCGAGGAGTACGCGCGCGGCATCAAGATGGACTTCTCGGCGATCGAGGAGGCGGCACAGGGTCTCGACCCGAGCGCGCTGAGCGACCCGTCGAAGCTCGAGGAGTTGCTGCAGCAGGGCACGTTCGAGCCGCAGACGACGCCGGAGCAGAAGCAGGCGCTGGAGCGGCTGGAGACGCTGCTCGCCCTGGTCGAGGGCTGGGTCGAGGTCGTGGTCGCGCAGGCTCTCGGCGAGCGACTGCCCGGGGTGGCGGCGCTGAGCGAGACCCTGCGCCGCCGTCGCGCGACGGGCGGCCCGGCGGAACAGACGTTCGCCACCCTGGTCGGACTCGAACTCCGCCCCCGCAAGGTCCGCGAGGCGGCGCAGTTGTGGCGACAGCTCACCGACGCCTCCGGCGCCGAGGGCCGCGACGGGGTCTGGGCGCACCCGGACCTGCTTCCGGACTCGAGCGACCTGGACAGCCCGGCCGGATTCGTCGACCGGGTGGTCGGCGGTGGATCGAGCACGTTCGACGATCCGATCGCCCAGCTCGAGGCGCTGCAGGCCCGCGAACGCGAGGAGCGCGGCGAGACCGGCGAACCCGACTCCCCGAGCAATTAGCGGATAGGGACGAAACCGCAGGTCCACGGTGTTGCCACCCTGTGGACAACCCGCCGCGGGGCACCTCCGCGGCGGGTGTGTGCTGGCACGCTGCCCGCATGACCCGCGTCGCCACCACCCCGCTCGACGGCCCGCGCCTGGACCCCCGCACCCCGGTCCTGACCCGGCCGAGCGGCACCCTTCAACTCGGCTGGAACCCAGAGACCGCGCTGCTGCTGCGGCCGCCCGCCGGCGTCACCGCCGCCGCGCTCGCCGACCTGCTGCGACTGCTCGACGGGCACCACAGCCGCGCCGAGATCGTCTGGCAGGCCAACCGTGTGGGCGTCGACAGCGACGACATCGGGCAGATCCTGTCCGAGCTCGCCCGGGTGGGCGCCTTGCTGCCGTTCCGCCGGAAGCCGACGGTGCGCAGCGTGCACCTGCACGGCCGCGGCCCGCTCGCGGACGGTCTCACGACCGCGCTCGGTGACGGCCGCGTCCGGATCGGACGGTCGGTCCCGGACCGTGCCGGGGTCGGCCCACCGACGGACGGCATCGACTGCGTGGTGCTCACCGACGACCTCGTTCCGGATCCGCAGACCGTCGCCGACCTGATGGCGGCGGGCACCGCGCACCTTCCGGTTCGGCTGCGGGACGGACGCGGGGTCGTCGGGCCGCTGGTGGTGCCGGGCCGCACCAGCTGCCTGCGCTGCGCCGACCTGATCCGCACCGGCCTGGACGCCGAGTGGCCGCACCTGGCGGCGCAGCTGCTCGGCCGGGTCGGGACCGCCACCCCGGACGCCGTGCTCGCGACCGTCGCGCTGGCCGTGAGCGAACTCACCGCGCTGATCGACGGCGACCCGAGTCGCCCTCCCGCCAGCCTCGACGCGACCCTGGAACTCGACCTTCGGTCGCCGCGGCTGGTGCGTCGACCGTGGCCGACACACCCGGACTGCGGCTGCTCACCTGAGGTGTAGGCGAAGGCGGCGATCGTCCGCCATGATTGAGGGCGTGCCCGACATTCCCCGCCGCAGCTCAGCCCGCACCGCCAAACTCGCGAGCATCCCGCTGGGGATCGCGGGGCGTGCGGCCGTCGGCTTCGGTCGCAAGCTCGCCGGCGGCGACCGGGACGAGATCGACGCGAAGCTGACCCAGCAGGCGGCCGAACAGTTGTTCACGGTGCTCGGCGAGCTCAAGGGCGGCGCGATGAAGCTCGGCCAGGCGCTGAGCGTGATGGAGGCGGCGGTCCCGGAGGAGTTCGCCGAGCCGTACCGGGACGCGCTGACGAAGCTGCAGGCCGAGGCGCCGCCACTGCCCGCCCGCAAGGTGCACCGCGTCCTCGACGCGCAGCTCGGCACCCGGTGGCGGGAACGGTTCGCCAGTTTCGACGACGCCCCGACCGCGTCGGCGAGCATCGGGCAGGTGCACCGGGCGGTGTGGTCGGACGGTCGTGACGTGGCGGTCAAGGTCCAGTACCCCGGCGCCGACGAGGCACTGCGGGCCGACCTGAAGACGCTGTCCCGGATGGCGGGCATGTTCACCGCGGTGATGCCGGGCGCCGACATCAAGCCGGTGCTCGACGAACTCAGCGCTCGCACCGAGGACGAACTGGACTACCGGATCGAGGCGAACAATCAGCGCGCGTTCGCCGCCGAGTTCGCCGGCGACCCGCAGTTCGCGATCCCGAAGGTGGTGGCCAGCTCCCCGAAGGTGGTGATCACCGAGTGGATGGACGCGACCCCGCTGTCGACGGTCATCAGCAGCGGCACGGCCGAGCAGCGCAACATCGCCGGTGCGCGGCTGGCCGAGTTCCACTTCGCCTCCCCCGCCCGCGTCGAGCTGCTGCACGGCGACCCTCACCCGGGCAACTTCATGCTGTGCGACGACGGCCGCCTCGGCGTCCTCGACTTCGGTGCCTGTGCCCCGATGCCCGGCGGACTTCCCCCCGTCCTCGGCAGGATGGTCCGGCTCGCCCTCGAGGAACGGTTCGACGAGCTGACGGAGTTGTTGCGCGGCAACGGTTTCGTGCTTCCCGGGCGCAATGTCACCGAGGCCGAGATCGCGAACTACCTGCGCCCCTTCACCGACCCGATCCACACCGAGTCGTTCCACTTCACCCGGTCGTGGCTGCAGCGCGCGGCAGGCACCGCGACCGACTTCTCGTCGGAACACTTCCGGACCGCCCGCGCGCTGAACATGCCGCCCGAGTACGTGATGATCTTCCGGGTGCTGTTGGGGTCGGTCGGTATCTGCGCCCAGCTCGACGCCGAGGCCCCTTACATGGGGATCCTGACGCGGTGGCTGCCCGGCTTCACCGAGGACGTACGGCGAGCCGAGTAACACCTGGGGTCCGGTCAGTGCGCGCCGGCCTGTGACCGGATTCGGTCCACAGCAGGGGCGACCCACTTCCTCAGGTAGAGCCGCAGTTCGTCGCCGCTGCGGGGTGGACGACCGGGATCGATGACGAACGACTGCACGATGCGGAGCATGTGCTCGACCAGTTCGTCGAGGTTCGCACCGGCCAGACCGGCCTCGGCCCAGTCGACGGCGAACCGTTCGAGGATCGACCGGCCGAACGCCAGCGCGGTGTCCGAGGTGACGCCCGCAGAGAAGGCACTGGCCCGTCCGGGCGCGAGCACCATGTTCAGGTACTTCTCCTCGGGTATCTGTTCGAGGGTGTAGGCGATGCCCTCCACGACGGCCTCCGCGGGGTCGCGGATCCCACCGAGATGCGTGGCGAGAATGTCGAGGAACGGGCCGGCCTGGGCGATCGCGGTGGCGCCGAGCAGTGCCTCCGCGGTCGGGAAGTACCGGTAGACGGTCTGCCGGGTGATACCGAGGTCCCGGGCCACCTCCGTGATGCTGATGTCACCGCCGGAGCGGTCCACGGCGCGGCGGGCCGCGGCGAGGATGCGGGCGATCGCCTCGTCGTCGTCGGCGGGGGTGGCGCCCGACCAGCCGTGTGTGCGCATCGGCCCGTCATCCCTCCTGTCCAGCGAAGTTGTCGGTCGAACCCTACCCGTGCGCGATCACGCCGGGTGGACCTCGGGCGGCGGCGCGGATCCACCGAAACCAGGCCATACAAACATGCCCTGTTGTATGGTCTCGACACTGCGGCCGACCGGCGCGGGAAAGGACAGACGATGACCACACAGCCCGACACCCGACACTCCGACACGGTGGACGACCTCACCCGGCGCGCGCTCCGGCATGTGCTGGACGGCACGACCGACATGGCGGACTCACCGCTGCGCGTGCCGCTGCACTACTACCGGGACCCGAAGATCACCGAGGTCGAGGAGGCGCAAATCCTGCGTCGCACCCCGCTGGCCATCGTGCCCAGCGCGCAGGTTGGGCAACCGAACGACTACGTCGTGCGCAGCGTGCTCGGCGACTCGCTGCTGGTCACCCGGGACGGCGCAGGCACAGCGCACGTCTTCCTCAACTACTGCCGGCACCGCGGCGCGATGCCCGCCTGCGGGTCCGGCAACACCACCCGGTTCACCTGCCCGTACCACGCCTGGACCTACAAGAACACCGGGAACCTGATCGGCGTACCGGGCAAGGAGGGCTTCACCGGCATGGACCGCGCCGACTACGGACTGGTGGAACTCCCGAGCCAGGAGAGGCACGGATTCGTCTGGGCGGTCCTGAACGCGGACGAATCCATCGACGTGGACGCACATCTCGGCCCCCTCGGGCCGGAACTGGCCCGGTTCGACTACCGGTCCTACGGTTACCACGACGAGCGCGAGTTCGAGTCGGACGTCAGCTGGAAGGGTGCGCTCGAGGCGTTCGCCGAGAGCTACCACTTCCCGTTCGTCCACTCCGAGAGCGTGATCGGCCAGAACACCGTCGCCAACACCTCGATTCACGACGCGTTCGGCAGACACCACCGAATGGGCTTCCCGTTCAACTGGATTGCCGACCTGGACACCAATCCAGAGGGTTCGTGGGACCCGTTGGCGAACATGGGGGTGATCTACTGGATCTACCCCAATCTCATCCTCGCGAACAGCCCGGTCGGCGTCGAGATCCTCGACATGCTTCCCGCCGGATCCCCGACGCGGTGCACCCTTCGCCACAGCTGGATGGCCCGCATCCCCGCGACCACCGACGAACAACGCGACCTGTACGACACCGTCTTCGCCCAGGTGCACGGCGCGGTCCGCGACGAGGACTTCGCGATGCTGCCGCAGTGCGGCGAGGGGGTGCGGCGCGGCCAGCACGACCACATGATCATCGGCCGCAACGAGATCGGCGTACAGCACATGATCAAGACCTTCGCCGCCGAACTCGGCGTGGCGCTCGGGTGACGACGCCGGCACGCGACACGCGAAGGAGCTGACACCATGACCGGACGGACCGCAGGCGCGACACCGCCCCGACCAGGGCAACTCGATTCCCCCCTACTGCCGAGAATCTTCAAGTACGTCGGCCGGTGCCAGGTCTGGCTCTACCGCCGCACCGGTGGACGCATCGGGGGAAAGTGGCGCATCGGTGCCGGATTCCACAAACCCGTCCCGACGCTGCTGCTCGAGCACCGGGGCCGCAAGTCCGGCACGGTGTACACCACCCCGCTGCTCTACATCGAGGACGGACCGGACATCGTCGTGGTCGCATCGCAGGGCGGCTTGCCGAAACATCCGCAGTGGTACCGGAACCTGTGCGCGAACCCGGACACGCGCATCCAGGTGGGCAGTCGACGCCGCGAGGTCACCGCCGCCACAGCCGATCCCGGGCAGCGGGCCCGGCTGTGGCCGATCCTCGTCGACGCCTACGCCGACTTCGACACCTACCAGTCGTGGACCGAGCGGGAGATTCCGGTGGTTCTGCTGCGACCGCGCTCCCCTGCCGAGCGGTCCCGGTGACGGCGTCGGTCGACCTCCGGTTCTCCGGGGGCGGTCTCCGGTTGTCGCTGCGCCTACCCTCGTCGGTCGAACACGGTCGCCCAGTCGTCCTTGATGCTGACGGCGGTCCAGTCCCTGGTGCCTGCGAGGTCGATCGCCTGTTCGGCGCCTTCCCGGTAGTCGAACTCACGGGTTGAGTCGTCGTGGACCACCAGCAGTTGCAGCGAGGGCCGGTCCGGCTGCTCGGAGAACCGCAGCATCGGGATGTCGCCGTTGCTGTTCCCGGCCGCCAGCAGGGGCCGTCGGCCGACGCGGCTCCAGATCCGGATCGGCTTCTCGGGACCGTCGACCAGCACGTCCAACTCGGGTTGGTGGATCAGCGCGCCGCCAGGGCCGTCGCCGCTCCAGGTCAGTGAGGCGCTGCTTCCGATGACCCGTTGGCGGGGCACCCCGTACACGTCCTGACTGATCGGCCGCATGAAGTCGCGGCCGCCGCCGGAGACGATGTAGTTGCGGAACCCGTGGGCGTCGAGGTAGCCGAGCAACTCGATCATCGGCGAGTAGCCGCACGTCAGGTAGGTACGACCGAGGGTGGGATGGTCGGTGGTGCGGAGGAATCGGTCGGCCTGGGTTTCGAAGTCCTCCACCGTGATGTCGGCGAACGCCGTCAGTACCCCGACGGCGAACACCTTCACCCCGCTGTCGTCGCCGCGGTAGTGGTCGGTGAGGACGCCGGTCAGCCAGCCGTAGTCGCGGGCGCAGGCGGCCTGCCAGGGCTGGCGGCTACGCAGCGAGGGATCCTGCTCTGCCATGGCGACGAGGCGACGCAGGATGAAGTCGAGCTGGATGGGCATCGGCTTCTCGCACCACAGCGTGCCGTCGTTGTCGAAGACCGCGATCCGCTCCTCGATCGGGACGGCGGAACCCTCGGCGGTCACGGATCGGACGAAGCCGAGGATGGCCCGCTTGGTGGCGCCCTCCCGCCAGCTCGGGAGCGGATCTCCGCTCCCGAGCCGGCGGGACTCCCCCTGCGGCGAGCCCGCAGCGGGTGCGGCCGGCGCCGCGTCCGTCATGGTGACGCCCCCGTCATTCACGGGAGAGCATCGCGACCGCCTCGCGTTCGAGGTCGACGTACGGTTCGCCGCTGACATCGATCGCCACCCGGTCCAGGGTCCCGCCGGTGAACGCCCACGGTGCGGTGCCCGGGTAGTCGTCGGTGACCGTCTCCCCGGTGCTGCGACCCACCGTGAGACCCTCGCCGGCGATGCCGAACTTTCCGGGCTGGGTCCGGATCCGGCCCTCGCCGACCTGGCGGTCGCCGTAGTAGAGGCGCAGCACCCCGTGAGCCGTGCCGGGCGGGTCCTCGCCCTCCTTGTCGAACGACGCGGCCAAGACCAGTTTCTCCCCGGTCGGCAAGTCCTCGGTCGCACTGATGCGCTGCTCCTCGCTGCCGAGGAAGTTGTACACGTAGTGCAGCCGGTTGTCCTTGACGTACAGGGCATGCCCGCCGAACCGGCTGCCGTGCGAGAGCAGCACCCCGGCAGCTCCCGGTCCGGGCAGATCGACCAGGGCCCCGATCGAGTAGGACCGGTTGCGGATGTTGACCGCGACCGACTCGGGCACCTCGGCACCCCCGCCCCGATACACGTAGCGGTTCCGGGGCGCCGCGAGCTGCGGACGCGGGGTGGTGAGAATCTCGACGGCCGAGCGGTCGTCGAGCGGGAACGCCCGGTTGGCGCCTGCCTCGTGGAACCACAGGCCGACGAGTTCGGCGAGCTTGCCGGGCTCCTCGGCGGCGAGGTCGCGCAGCTCGGCCCGATCCACGTCGGTGTGGTACAGCTCCCAGGTGTCGTCGGGGAAATGACTCCACCCACTGATCGCCGGATGGGTGGTGACGGCCTTCCACCCGTCATGCCAGATCCCCCGGGTGCCGAGCATCGAATAGAACTGGGTGTGCTTCGCCGTCGGGATGGTCTTCGCGTCGAAGCTGTAGCGCATGCTCACACCCTGCAACGGATGCTGCGTGTAACCCTTGATCGCGTCGGGCAGTTCGAGGCCGAGACAGTCCAGCACGGTCGGCACCAGGTCGATGGCGTGGTGGTACTGGTCTCGGGTCTCACCGCGGGCGGCGATGTTCGCCGGCCACGAGATGATGCACGGATCGCAGGTACCGCCGTTGAACGAGTACCGCTTCCACATCTTGAACGGGGTGTTGAACGCCATCGCCCACCCGTTGGGGTAGTGGTTGTAGGTCTTGGTGCCGCCCAGCTCGTCCAGCTTCTCGAGGTTCTCGGCCAGGTCGTCGGGCACACCGTTGGCGATCTTGTTCTCGTTGACCGAGCCGTTGGGACCGCCCTCACCGCTGGCACCGTTGTCGGCGACCAGCATGATCAGCGTGTCGTCGAGCTGGCCGATCTCCTCGAGATAGTCCAGCATTCGACCGATCTGGTCGTCGCAGTGCGACAGGAAACCGGCATACACCTCGGCCATCCGGGCGAACAGCCGCTGCTCGTCGGCGGACAGGGTGTCCCAGGGCCGCGTGTAGTCCAACGGGGGGAACGGCTGCCCGTCGGGACCGGTCCGTCCGTCGGGGGTGCCGATCGGGTTCAGCGGCGGCAACTCGGTGTTCTCCGGGACCAGACCCAGTTCCTTCTGCCGGGCGAGGGTGCGCTCGCGGATCGCCTCGTATCCCTCGTCGAACCTGCCGCGATACCGGTCCGCCCACTCCTGCGGAACATGGTGTGGGGCATGGGCGCAGCCGGGGGCGTAGTACAGGAACACCGGCCGGTCCGGCGCGATCGCCTTGACGTCGTCGATGTACTCGATGGCCTTGTCGGTGATGTCGACGCTGAAGTGGTAGCCCTGCTCCGGGGTGGCAGGCTGCTCGACGGTGTGGTTGTCGTGCACGAGGTTCGGGTACCACTGGTTGGTCTCGGCACCGAGGAAGCCGTAGAAGCGGTCGAAGCCGCGGCCGGTCGGCCAGTGCCGTTTGCTGGACGCCATGTTCATCTCGTCCTCGGCGCACAGATGCCACTTGCCGACCATCGCGGTGCTGAAACCGTGATCGACCAGGATCTCGGCGAGGGTGGCGCATTCGGGTGGGATGTGACCGTTCGCGCCGGGGAAGCCAACAGCTGCCTCGCTGATGCACGCCATACCGTTGGTGGTGTGATTGCGGCCCGTCAGCAGGCAGGATCGGGTCGGTGAGCACAGGGCGGTGGTGTGCCACTGGCCGTACCGCAGCCCGTTCGCCGCGATCCGATCGATGTTCGGTGTCTCGATCGGGCCGCCGTAGCAGCCCAGGGCACCGAACCCGACGTCGTCGAGAACGATGTAGAGCACGTTCGGCACACCTGGCGGGGCCTTCGGCTGCTCGTACGGTCCCCAGTCCGGGACCGAGTCACGAATGTCGAGATTGACGACGCCTCGGAATGGTTTGGCCATGATGTCGGCTCCTCATCGGGGTCCCCTCTTCCAGCCAAGCACGATCGGTCCGACGATCGCTAGAGTCGACACGAGACCGGTATTCGCGAACCCGGACACGCAATTCCGGGTCGACACACCGCGCAGCCGCCATCCGGGTGACCGCCTGGCGCGGCTGCATACACTGGGCGACCGTGCGGATCGCGACCTTCAACATCAACGGAATCCGGGCCGCGCAGCGTCGCGGTTTCGAGGAGTGGCTGGCCGAGCGGGAACCCGACGTGGTCGCGTTGCAGGAGGTGCGCGCACGCGCGGCGGCGATTCCCCCCGGAGTCTTCGGTTCCTGTCACCTCGCCTACGACGAGGGCGTGCTGGCCGGACGCAATGGCGTCGCGGTCCTGACGCGGCACGCTCCCGTCGCGGTGCGGACGTGGAGCGGCACGGCCCTGGTACGGGCACCCGGCGAAGTCCACACCGACACGACCGAACTCGACCCGGTGCCGCTGGCCCGGGGACTACGGGAGTTCGCCCCGCAGGGCCGGTACGTCGAGGTCGACCTCGCCGACGCGCCGATCACCGTCGCGTCGCTGTACCTGCCGAAGGGGGGCCTGCCCGCGCATCTCCAGAAGCCGGGGCGGATGCGGGAGGCACCGGACGGCGGTGCGCGTTACGAACGCAAGATGCGTTTTCTCGACGGGTTCGCGCGCCAGCTGACGCGCTCGCGTCTGGACGCGCGTGCCCGCGGCCGGGAACTGCTGCTGATGGGTGATCTCAACATCGCGCACACCCGCCACGACGTGCGGAACTGGCGGCGCAGCAACCAGGCCGAGGGATTCCTCCCCGAGGAACGGGAGTGGTTCGGCTCCATCCTGTCGCCCCGCACGCTGGTCGACGTCGTCCGCAGCCACCATCCCGACACCGACGGCCCGTACTCGTGGTGGTCGTGGCTGGGGCAGTCGTTCGCCAACGACACGGGGTGGCGTATCGACTACCACCTCGCGACGCCCGGGCTCGCGCGGGCGGCCGTCGCCGCGGGCACCGACCGCGAGCCGAGCGCGGACCGCCGGATGAGTGACCACGCACCGGTCGTCGTCGACTACCAGCTCGATTCGCTCGGCCCCACCCCCGGCTGAAGGGCACCTTCGTGCGCCTGAAGCGTACAAAGGTGCCCTTGAGCCGAACGGCGGTGCGGCGGTGCGGCGCCGCCTCAGGCGCAGACGGCGACCTTGCGGGGACGGCCGCGGGGGCGCTTGCGGGCGATCACGACGCCGTGGTCGAGGATCTCTCCGCCCCACACACCCCACGGCTCGGCGCGGTCGAGGGCCGCGCTCAGGCAGCGCGCCCGAACCGGGCACTGTGCGCAGAGGGACTTGGCCGTTTCCAGTTCGGCGGGGGTCTCCCCGAACCAGAGGTCGGGATTGTCGGCACGGCAAGGCAATTCGCGCTGCACCGGCCCGGTGATGGTGGGTTCGGTGATGGTGCGGACTGTCGCGGTGGACACGTCGTGCTCCTTACGGACTCGTCGATGGGTTCGGGGTGCGAACCGGTGACCTGTCCTGGAGCGTCGTCCCCTTCCGGGGAGGTACTCGAAAACACGAATGGCCACGGTCCGCTGGGGCGTCCGTGGCCGGGGAGGAGATTGCTACCGAGTGTGGTCTCGGTGTGCGATCCGGGGCACGGACGACAGGGCTGCTGCATGTGTGCGACGGCGGACGACGCGCTTCGGCGCCTCCGCCCACATGGCGGCGGGCAAGTGAGCGGCGCCGCCGACAAGAACGGACGACGCGTATCCCTGCGCGCTGCTGTTCCGATCGATCATGGTTCCGATCACCTCCCTCTCCTGTGTGCGACCGCTGTCGTTCGTGCGACAACTGTCGTTCGTGCTATCCCGTCGATGCGCGAGCATCGCAGGCCGGCCGTGACGGCAGGCCGAAAGCCCGCAACGTCGAAAACCAGGGTAAGCGGTACCGCCGGAACCGCACAACCCATTTTTGACCTGCGGTTATGCGCCCTCGATGAGGGTCGGCTGCGCGACGGAGAGCGGATCCTCCCCGCGCACCACCGCCAGGACGTCGGCGCCGAACCGTTCCAGTTTCTTCGCGCCGATCCCCGGGATCGCGACCAGTGCACGGTCGTCACTGGGCTGTTGCTCGGCGATCGCGGTGAGGGTGGTGTCACTGAAGACGACGTACGCGGGCACCTTCAGTTCCTTCGCCTTCTCCAGCCGCCACGTCTTGAGCGAGGCGAACAACGCGGCGTCGATGTTCGACGGGCAGGTCTCACAGCGGCCGAGCATCGTCGCAGCCGTGCCGAGGAGTTGTTTTCCGCAGACCCGGCAGCGGGGCCGCTTCTTCTGCGCGACGGGTGCCGCGATCCGGGAGGCCGGCGAATCCTCCGGAACGAGGTCGTACAGGAACCTCGACCGGCGGCGTGAGCGGCGTCCACCCGCCGTTCGGGACAACGCCCACGACAGCTGCAGGTGCTCGCGGGCACGGGTGACCCCGACGTACAGCAGCCGGCGCTCCTCCTCGACCGCCGCCTCGTCGGGCGGAGTCGACTTGTCGCCCAACGCATGCTGGATCGGCAGGGTGCCGTCGGTGAGCCCGACCAGGAACACCGCGTCCCATTCGAGACCCTTCGCGGCGTGCAACGACGCCAGCGTCACGCCCTGGACGGTCGGAGGGTGCCGGGACTCGGCGCGGGCGGCGAGGTCGCGTAGCAGCCCGGCCAGGTCGAGGTCGGGCTGGTGAACGAGCAGCTCCTCCGTCAACGTGACGAGCGCGGTGAGCGACGACCACTTCTCTCGGGCCTGCGCACCGGCGGGCTCGGTGTCGGTCAGGCCCATCGGCACGAGCACGGCCCGCACCAGTGTCACCAGAGCCTGGCCGCGGTCCGCGCCGTCCGGCAGGTCCTCGCGGGATGCGGTCTGCCGCAACGCGCCGACGGCCTGCCGGACCTCCGGCCGGGTGAAGAACCCCTCGCCACCTCGGACCTGGAACGGGATGCCGAGTTCGGTGAGCGCCTGCTCGTGCGCCTCCGACTGCGCATTGATCCGGTACAGCACCGCGATCTCCGCGGCGGGCACTCCGGAGTCGATCAGCTTCTTCACCGACCGCGCGACCGCCGCGGCCTCCGCGGGCTCGTCGTCGAACTCGGCGAACGTCGGCGCCGGGCCGGGCGGGCGCTGGCCGATCAGTTGCAGCCGGGTGCCTGCGATCCGCCCGCGTGCGGCCCCGATGACCTGGTTCGCCAGCGAGACCACCTCGGGCGTGGACCGGTAGTCGCGTTCGAGACGGACGACCGTCGCGTCCGGGAACCGCCTGGAGAAGTCCAGCAGGTAGCGCGGCGACGCTCCGGTGAACGAGTAGATGGTCTGGTTGGCGTCGCCGACGACGGTCAGGTCGTCGCGTTCGCCGAGCCAGGCGTCGAGGACCCGCTGTTGCAGCGGCGTGACGTCCTGGTACTCGTCGACGACGAAGCAGCGGTAGCGGTCCCGGAACTCCTGCGCCACCGCGGTGTGTTCCTCGAGGGCGCCTGCGGTGTGCAGGAGGAGGTCGTCGAAGTCGAGGAGCATCGTGTCGCCGCGGACCTTGAGCGACTCGTACGCGGCGTACACGTCGGCCACCTTCGCCGCGTCGGCCGGGGGCTCGCGGCGCATCCGGGCCGCGGCGGCCGGGTAGTCCTCCGGCGCGACCAGCGACGCCTTCGACCACTCGATCTCCCCGGCCAGGTCCCGCACGCTCTCGGTGTTGGTCGGCAATCCCACGCGGTTCGCCGCCTGCGCGACGATCGCGAACTTGCGGTCCACCAGCTCCCACTGGGTGTCGCCGATCACCTGCGGCCAGAAGTACCGCAACTGCCGCAGCGCCGCGGCGTGGAAGGTACGGGCCTGCACCTGGTTGGCGCCCTCGCCGATGCCGAGGGTGCGCAGCCGGCCACGCATCTCGCCCGCGGCTCGCGCGGTGAACGTCACGGCGAGGACCTGACCGGCCGCGACGTGACCGTCCGCGACCAGCCGGGCGATCCGGTGCGTGATGGTGCGGGTCTTGCCGGTGCCCGCACCCGCGAGGACGCAGACGGGACCGCGCGGCGCGAGGACGGCGGCGGATTGCTGCGGGTCCAGGCCCTCGACGTTGTCACCGGTGACGTTGTCTCGGGAATCCTGGGCGCGCGCTGACATGGACTCCATCATGACAGGGCGGTCCGACAGCCTGATGCGCCTGCGCCGCATGTGAGTGTTTTTCACCCTCGTTGGGGTGAAGATCACTCACCGGCGGCGACGCGGCACGGAACAATTCGCCGCGACCGTGGTGTTATAAGCCGCGTGACCGCAACCGAGACCGCCCCCGCCCTGACCATGTACTCGACCACCTGGTGCGGGTACTGCCGCCGGCTCAAGAAGCAGCTGGACGAGAACGGCATCAGCTACGTCGAGATCGACATCGAGGACGATCCCGCCTCGGCCGAGTTCGTCGGCAGCGTCAACGGCGGCAACCACGTCGTCCCGACCGTGAAGTTCGCGGACGGCAGCACGGCCACCAACCCCAGCCTCGCCGAGGTGAAGAAGGTCCTCGGCGTCTGAGCCGGACCGCACGACGGCCGCCCCCCGGGAGGAGGCGGCCGTCGCCGTGTGTCCGCCGCGCAGGCGGAGCCGGCTACTTGGCCACGCCGGCGGAGCCGGCTATTTCGCCGCGCAGGCGGAGCCGGCTACTTGGCCGCGCCGGCGGAGCCGGCTACTTGGCCCACGCCTCGAGCATGCCGCGGGCGATGGAGACCGAGCCGGGGACCAGTAGCGGCGCCTCCGCGGGCGACGACCAGTCCCCCAGCGCGAGCGCGTCGCGCACCTCGTCGCGACCGAACCAGCGGGCCTCCGCGATCTCCCCGTCGGCGAAGATCAGCGGCGCATCGGGATCCGCAACCGCCGAGAAGCCGATCATCACCGACCGCGGGAACGGCCACGGCTGACTACCGAGGTATCGGATGTCGTGAACCGTCACCCCGACCTCCTCCGCGATTTCCCGCGCCACACACGACTCCAGCGATTCCCCGGCCTCCACGAACCCGGCCAGCACCGAGAACCGCCGCTCGGGCCAGGTTCCGTTGCGCGCCAGCAGCACCCGATCGGCGCCGTCGTGCACCAGGCAGATCACGGCCGGGTCGGTGCGCGGGAACTCCTCGTGGCCGGTGCTGCTGCTGAGCCGTGACCAGCCGGCCATCGTCGGCGTGGTCGTCGCCCCGTCGATTGCGCTGAATCCGGCGGCGGCGTGCCAGTTCAGCACCGCGACCGCGGTGGTCAGCAGGCCCGCACTGGAATCGTCGAGTCGGTGCCCGATCATGCGGAGGTCGGCGAGTTCGCCGGTCATCGCAGGCACGCGCACCGCCCACAGGTGACGGCCCTCGCGTCGGCCGAGGAACACCGCGCCCGAGACGGGTTCGTCACCGAGCGAGATGGCCGGTTCGAGCACCAGGTCCGTTCCGTCGACACGCGCCTGTCCGCGATGGTTGATCCGCAACACCAGCGCCTCCGCCCATCCGGCGCGCAACGCGTCGGTGTCGGAACGCAATTCCTCCGCCCGATCGAGCGCCGAGCGCGACAGCAACGGGACCTCGGTCATCACGAAATCAGCCACGCACCCACATTAGGTGGACACGGCGCGGACGTCGGCAGCAGGCGCGTGGAGAGGCGGTGGCGAGCAGCGGAACCGCGCGTCGCCCCCGGGCGGATTCTCCGTCGCCGACATTGCGGTCGAACTTGCCGCCGGTGGCATGCGCGAACGTTCCGTTAGACTCGGCGGGTTGCTTCAGGGTTCGGCACGGCGGGAGGCAGGGACGCCGCGCGTGGTTTCTCCATGGAGAAAACCGTCCGAAAAGGTGCGGATGACCCACAACTCGAACCCTTCCCACTTCCGTGCCATGCACGATCTCGTCGGAACCGCGTACTTCCCGATATCGGCGTTGGCTCGACTGCCGCTGTCGATGCTGGTCATGGGTGTTCTCACCTATGTCGTCGCGTCGTCGTCCGATTTCGCCGCAGCCGGCATCGCCGCGGCCGCAACGGGTGTCGGTGTCGCTGTCGGCGCACCACTGTCCGGGGTGGCATCCGATCGCTGGGGCCAACGGTTGACCCTCCTCGTCGCGACCGTGGCCTATGCGGCGGCCGTCATCGCAGTGCTCGCCACCGGGGCAACCGGCGGTGATGCTCACACCGTGTCACCGCCTCTGCTCGTCGCGGCGGTCGCCGCCGGCATCGTGGTGCCGCAGTGTGGTCCGATGACCCGAGTGCGCTGGATCCGGGGGCTGTCCGAACGCGGTTCGGAGCGGGCCGTGGCGGAAGCGCAGGGCTACGAAGGCACGATCGACGAACTCGGCTTCGTCCTCGGTCCCGCGGCCGTTGGCATCATCGCCTCGATTTTCGGCCCCGCAGCACCGCTCTATGTGATCGTCGCGCTCACCGCGATCGTGGTCCCCTGGTTTGCGCTGCACCCCAGCGCCGACTTCGCGGCTCCCGTGACGAGGAGCGGCCCGACCGCCGATCGGGAACTCGGCGACCAGCCGGTCCCGGTGCCGTGGAGCCTGGTTTCGGTTCTCCTCGCCGGCATGGTGGGTGTCGGAACGATTTTCGGCTCGCTGGCCACCACGACCGCGGTCTTCGCCGACGAGACCGGGCATCCGGGGAGCGGCGGGCTCATCTATGCGGCACTCGGATTGACGTCCGGCGCAGCTGCATTGAGCGTGTCTCGGTGGAGTCATCGTCTGACCGCGTCGACGCGGTGGCTTGCGTGTGCCGTCGTGCTGGTCCCTGCGCTGGCCTTGCTGTGGCTGCCGGGTGTTCCGTGGCAGATGGCGGTCGTCCTGCTGCTGATCGGCGCCCCGATCGGCCCGATCCTCGTGACGCTGTTCAAGGTTGCGGGCGACCGGACACCCGCGCGGCGGCTCGGCTTCGTCATGACCCTGCTCAGCGCCGGCATCACCCTGGGCACCGCGGTCGGCAACTGGTTCGGTGGGGAGGTCGCCGACTCGGGTGGCCATTCGGCCGCGATCTCGGTGGCGGTCGGGGCGGGCCTGGCGGTGCTCGCGTGCGCCGTGGTGTTCGCGACCGGTCGGTTCATGTCGGAGAAGCGCCCCGTGCCATCTGCGCCACAGGGAATTCTCGAGCCGTTGGGCTGACCCGAACCCGGCCCTGCGCACCGACGTTCACCGAACGGCGGGCGCCCGGACCGTCTGCCTCGACTCGATCCGACACCGCCGGGCCATTTTCAGGTCATCCCGGCGGTCTCCCACCATCGAGGCGGACAACTGCCGGTGGGCCGGAATCGGCGCGCGGTGCGCGGGTACGCGCGACCGGGATCAGACGCGGCGAATGTAGAGGAGTCGGTCGGTCGCCTCGACCGCGTCCACCTCGGGCGCGCCGACCCGCACGAGGTGCCCGTCGCGCACCACGGCGAGGACGATGTCGGACAGGTGCCGCGGCGAGCCGCCGACCTCGTCGGGTTCGACCTCTCGTTCGGCGATGGCGAACCCGGCCTCCGGCGTGAGCAGGTCCTCGATCATCTCCACGACCGTCGGGGTCGTCCGCGCGATGCCGAGCAGGCGGCCCGCGGTCTCGGAGGAGACCACCACCGAGTCGGCACCGGATTGCCGCAGCAGGTGAGCGTTGTCGGTCTCCCGGATCGCGGCGACGATCTTCGCCTTCGGACCGACCTCGCGCGCGGTCAACGTCACGAGTACGGCGGTGTCGTCGCGGTTCGCCGCGACGATCACCGACGCCGCGTTCTGCACGCCGGCGAGGCGCAGCACGTCCGACTTGGTGGCGTCGCCGAGCACGGTCACCAGGCCGAGCCCGGCCGCCGTGTCCAGCACCACCTGGTCGGTGTCCACGACCACGATGTCGGACGGCTTGATGCCGTCACCGAGCATCGCGTCGACCGCGGTCCGACCCTTCGTGCCGTAGCCGACGACGACGGTGTGATTGCGCATGCTCTGCCTCCAACGCTGAATCTTGTATGCCTGTCGCGACCGTTCGGTGAGCGCCGCCAAGGTCGTGCTGATCAGGATGATCAGGAACAGCACCCGCAGTGGGGTGATGAGGAGGACGTTGGTCAGCCGCGCGCTCGGGGACAGTGGCGTCACGTCACCGTATCCGGTGGTCGACAGCGAGACCGTCGCGTAGTAGATGCAGTCGAGCAGCGACAGCGGGTTCTCCTGCGCGTCCTTGTACCCGTCGCGGTCGATGTACACGACGGCGACGGCGAGTGCCAGCACCGCAGCGGCCATCATCAGGCGCCGGAAGATCAGCTGGGAGGGACTGCGCACCGCCTCCGGGATCCGCAACACACCGACCAGCGCGTAGTCGGGCCGCTCGGTGAGGTTCTCCTGGACGCGCAGTCGCTGGCGCAACTTACCGGCCATGGTTGGTACTCCAGTTCGCATACATCGGCAGGGAGCCTAACCCTCGCCACCGGCGGATCGCGCGCGGCCACGCGGTCAGTCTTCCGACCCGCCCGCGCCCGGGCCCCGCACCCGACTCCGCGACCACACGGCCCCCATCTCCCCGGCCACGACACCGTCACCTCCCCAGCCCTGGCGTGTTCCACCGCGGTGGGCCAGGGTGGAGCCGTGCCCATCTCCCCCGCCCCCGCCCTCGCCTCGCTGCTGCTCGGTTCCGGTGCGCTGCATTTCGCCACCCCGAAACCGTTCGATGCGATCGTCCCGCGCCTGCTGCCGGGGCGCGCCCGCACCTACACCCAGGTCTCCGGCGCCGCCGAACTCGCGATCGGGGCCACGCTGGCGGTGCCCCGCACCCGCCGGATCGGCGGCACCCTCGCGGCCGCCCTGTTCGTCGCCGTCTTCCCGGCCAACGTCCAGATGGCGGTCGACTGGCTACGCAGCGACAGGAAGTCGGTGCCGGCGAAGGCCGTCGCGGTGGCCCGGCTACCGCTGCAGATCCCGCTCGTCGTCGCCGCGCTGAAGGTGCGGCGCAAGGGCTGAGCCCGCCGTCGCCTCGGCGCCTGCGGTCTCGATCAGGCGCACCAGGTCGGCGGCGTCGGGCAGGTCCTCGGGTGCGATGGTGCGGCCGGTCCGCACGTAGTGGAACGCGGCCCGGACACGGGAGGGATCGACGGGGTCGCCGCCGCGGGCCAGCACCCGCGCCGACATCAGCTCCGCCCACGCGATCCGGTACGCCGCCAACTGCATTGCGACGGCATGCTCGTTCGCGGCGCTGGGTTCGGCGCCGGTCTTCCAGTCGATCACCGTCCACCCGCCGTCGGGGTCGGCGAACACCGCGTCGATCCGGCCGCGCACCACGGTGCCTGCGATGGAGGTCTCGAACGGCACCTCCACCTCGACGGGGCTGCGGTGCGCCCACCGCGACCGCAGGAATGCCTCCTGGAGTGCCTCGAGGTCACCGTCGGGGGCGCCGTCGGTGTCCGCGGCGCCGGGCAGCTCGTCCATGTCCAGTAGCCGGGTCGCCCCGAACCTGCGCTCGATCCAGGCGTGGAACGCGGTGCCCCGGCGTGCCAGCGGGTTCGGCGGGAACGGCAGCGGCCGGCGCAGGCGAGCGGCGAGCTCGTCGGGGGCCGCCGCGAGGTCCACCAGCTGGCTGACCGACATCTGGTTCGGCAGTGCCACCTCCGCCCGGGCCGCCGCCCGGGCCGCTCGCTCGGCGAGCAGCGCGTCCACGTCCGCGGCCCAGCCCTCCGGGTCCGGATTCTCGTCGGCGGCCTCGGGAGCCGCGGCCGGTTCGGTCGCCGACAGCGCGGCGAGCACCAGCTCCGACCCGTGATCGACCGCGGTACGCCTGTCCCCCAACGGGTCCTGCGGCCACTGCACGTTCACCGGGTCCGCGGTGAGCGGGTTCTCCACGTCCGGCTCGGGGTCGGGAGCCCAGTGCTCGACGATCCCGATCGGACGACCGGCCTCCGATGACATTTCGACCACCGCGCGCATCTCGGTCAGGAACTCCGACGGCCCCTTCGGCTTGCTGCCGGACTCGGACCAGTGGTACCCGGACAGATACAGCGCCCGTTCGGTGCGGGTGAGCGCCACGTAGAACAGCCGGCGGTCCTCCTCGAGCTTGCGCCGCCCGAGTGCCTCCTTGTGGGCGGTGAGCGCGTCCTCGAGATCCTTGCGGTCGCAGACGTTCTCCAGGTCCAGCACCGGCACCCCGTCGGACCCGTCACCGTCCTGGGCTCGGTCTCCGCGCAACTGCGGGGGCAGTTCGGCGACCGAGCCGAGCCAGGTGCCGGTCGCGGTGCCGGACGGGAACACCCCCTCGACCACGTGCGGGACGGCCACGACCTGCCATTCGAGCCCCTTCGCGGAGTGGACGGTCAGCACCTGCACCCGGTCCGGGGCGACCTCGACCTCGCCCGGGGCGAGTCCGTTCTCGACCGTCTCCGCCGCGGCGAGGAAGGCCAGCAGCCCGGTCAGGGTGGCGGACGGGTTGCGGCCGTAGCCGGCGACGGCGTCGGCGAACGCGTCGAGGTGTTCGCGCCCGGCGCCACCGGGGCCGGTCCACGGCAGCCGGGCCTGTGCCTCGATGCCGATGCCGAGCACCCGCTCCACCTCGGCGACGAGTTCGGTGAGCGGCTGCCCGATCCGTTCGCGCAGCGACGTCAGTTCCGCCGCGAGCGCGCCGATACGGGCGTGACCGAGGGGTGAATACCGTGACGGCGCCCCGGGATCGGCGATCGCGTCGGCCAGGCCTGCCTGCTCGGCGTACTCCCCGGGCAGCGCCGCGTCCAGGGCCTGGTCGAGGCTGGCGGCGTCGGTGACCGCACCTCCCGCGCCGCGCGCCGCGCCGACCGCGAGTTCCCGCGCCCGCCGCCACAGGGCCGCGAGGTCGGCGACGCCGAGTCGCCAGCGGGCACCGGTCAGGACGCGCACGGCCGCGCTGCCCGCGAGCGGGTCGGCGACCAGGCGGAGCATCGCGATCACATCCGCGACCTCGGGGACGTGCAGCAGGCCGCCGAGCCCGACCACCTCGACGGGCAGTCCCCTGCGGCGCAGTGCCGCGGCGATCGGCGCGGCGTCGGCGTTGCGACGGATCAGCACCGCCGCGGTCGGCGGCGCCTCGCCCCGGTTGGCGGCGTCGGCGTACTCGGCGGCGATCCGTTCGGCGATCCAGTCGCGTTCGCGGTCGACGTCCTCGTGGAGTGCGAGACGGATGTCGCCGGGCGCCACATCGGGTTTCGGACGCAGTTCCGGCACCGGCACCCCGAGTTCGCGCAGACACGCCGAGGCGGCGTTGGCGAGTTCGAGTGCCTCCGAAGGGTTTCGCCAACTGGTCAGCAACTCGAGGCGTGGCGCGGGCCGCCCGTCCGGCAGCGGGAAGTCGGTCGCGAAGCGGGGCAGGTTCGCGGCCGACGCACCCCGCCAGCCGTAGATGGACTGCATCGGGTCGCCGACGGCGGTCAGCGCGAGGGAACCGTCCTCGCCGCCACCGAACAGCGACGACAGCAGCACGCGCTGCGCGTGCCCGGTGTCCTGGTACTCGTCGAGCAGCACCACCCGGAACCGCTCCCGTTCGGAGCAGCCGACCTCGGGATGTTCGGCGGCGACGCGGGCGGCGAGGGACATCTGGCTGCCGAAGTCGAGGGCGCCCTCGCGGCGCAGCGCGTCGGAGACCCGCTGTACCAGCGGCAGCAGCGCCACCCGCTCGTGCTGGGTCTCGAGCAGGTCGAGCAGGTCCTTCTTCGGCCCGCCGCGCTGCCGTGGCCCGGCGGGCAACGTGTGGATCAGCTTGTCGAGCTCGGTGTGGGCCTCCCGCAGGTCGTCGGGTTCGACAAGGTGTTCGGCGAGCTGCCCGGACAACGCGAGCACCGCCTCGGTGAGCGAGGTGGGGTTGCGGTCGGTGTCGAGGTCGCCGTCGTAGGCGCTGACGACTCGGTGCGCGAGCTGCCACAGCGCGGTCTCGGACAGCAGTTCGGCGGACGGTTCCATCGGCAGCAGCAACCCGTGCTCGGTGAGCAGCCGGCCCGCGTAGGAGTGGTAGGTGCTGACCTCCGGTTCCCCGGTGAGGATGCGGCCGCGCAGTTCCTCGCTCAGCCCCAGCACGCCGACCACCTCGGGATGCGCGAGGCGCGCGAGGCGTTTGCGGATCCGGGAGGTCAACTGCTGTGCGGCTTTTCGCGTGAAGGTCAGGCCGAGCACCTGTTCCGGGTCGACGAGTCCGTTGGCGACGAGCCACACCACGCGCGCGGCCATCGTCTCGGTCTTTCCCGCGCCCGCGCCTGCGACGACCAGGGTCGGGCCGAGCGGCGCGGCGATCACCGCGGCCTGCTCCGGGGTCGGCGGGAACTGCCCGAGTGCGGCGGCCACCGCCGCGGGCGAGATCCGGGCGCTCACGACTGGGTCACCTGCCGTCCCTCCTCCTGGGCCGGGCAGCTCCCGATCACCGGGCAGTGCCGGCACCCGTCGTTCGGCCGTGCCCAGTATCCGGGGCCCTGGGTCGCCGCCGCTGCCGCGTGCACCACGTCGAGCCACTGTTCCTCGGTTTCCTCGGTCAGCGGTTCCTGCAGTCGCTGGGTGGCGCCGTCCTTGCGGTTCGCCTTGGCCACGAAGACCAGTCGCGCGCCGCCGGGCTGCGCGGCGGGCTCGCCGTCGATCGCGCCCCGCGCGGCTGCGAGCTGATAGGTGGCGAGCTGAGCGTGCTGCTGGGCGGTCTCCTTGCTGACCGGGGTGCGAGCGGTCTTGACGTCCACGACGACGGGGCGGCCGTCCGCGTCGCGTTCGAGCCGGTCGATCCGGCCGCGCAGCAGCACCGCCGGCTCCCCCTCCACGCGGGCCTCGAGCACCCCGTCGACTGCGACCTCCACACCGACCTCGGTCAGTTCACCGCGGGTGCGCCGCAGCCACTCGGAGAACGAGTCGATCATCTGCGCGGTCCGGTCCATCTCGCGGCGCGAATACCACTGCGATCCCAGATCGACTGCGTCCCACGCGGTCGCGAGGGCCCGGCGCACCTGGTCGGGTGGCATCTTCCCGGCCACCGCCTGCACCAGGGTGTGCACGAGGGTGCCGGTGACGGCGTGCGTGTTCTCCCCGTCGCTGCCGCCGTGGCGTTCGAGCGCCCATCGCAGCGGGCACGCGTCGAGTTGCTCGATCGTGGACGGGGACAACGGGACCGGGCCGTCCTCGGGCCGCCACAGCGGCTCGGTGGTGCTGGGGTCGGCCACCCCGTACCAGTGTTCGGGGTGGGCGCCGCGCACCCCGGCGCGGGCGAGCCGGGCGAGCTGGGTTGCCGCGCGGTGCTGCTTGTCGGGATCGGTGTCGGCGAGCTCCGGGTCGCACACCACGCGGCGCAGTTCCGCGATCAAGGACGGCAGCGCCAGCACCCGGCTCGGCAGGGCGGGTGCCAGGTCGGCGGCCGAGTCGCCGAGTTCCTCGTCGGCGCCGAGCAGCTCGTCGACGAACCGGGACGGTTCCAGGTCGGCGTCGCCGGTGGCCGCGCGCACCGCCGTCACGAGAAGGGTGCGACGGGCGCGACTGCACGCCAGCAGGAACAGCCGGCGTTCCTCGGCCAGCAGCGGCGCCGTCCGCGACAGCGTGGTCTCGCCGGGGTCGGCGACGCCTGCGGTCAGGTCGACGAGGGCCTCGGTACCGAGCAGGGTGCCGCGGGCGCGCAGCCCCGGCCACAATCCCTCCTGGACGCCGGCGACCACGACGACGTCCCACTCCCGGCCCGCCGCGGCGTGCGCACTGAGCACCGACACGGCCTCCGGCCCCGCCGCCGCGGACCGCGGGTCGGACGGGATCTCCTGGTCGGCAAGGTAGTCCACGAACCCGGCGAGGCTGGCCCGGGGCAGTCGGTCGACATAGTTGGCGGCCGCGTCGAACAGCGCGACCACGGCGTCCAGGTCGCGGTCGGCCTGCGCACCGATCGGGCCGCCGCGCACGGACGCCGCCGACCACCGCTTCTCCAGTCCGGTCGCCTGCCAGCACGACCACAGCACGAACTCGACGCCACGGCCCTCGCGGTACGCCTTCCTGGACCGGGACAGCACGGTCAAGGTGCGGCGCAGGGCGCCGAATTCGCCGTCGGTCAGCTTGTCGACCACCTGCTGGTGTTCCTGCTCGCCCTCGACGATCAGGGCGCGCAGGAGTTCCGCGGAATCCCGCTCGCCCCCGGCGGCAAGTTCCACGCGGCGCAGCCCACGGCGCAACCGACGCAGTGTGACCGGGTCCGCGCCGCCGACCGGCCCGGACACCAGCGCGAGCGCGTCCTCACCGGTGAACGGTCCGCCGGCGATCGCCCGCAGCGCGAGCAGCAGCCCGCCGACCGCATGCTGCCGCGCCAGTGGCAGTTCGGAGGCGGCGGTGGTGACCGGCACCCCGGCCGCGAGCAGCGACCGTCGCAGGGGCGCGAGCACCCGCGGTACCGAACGGACGATCACCGCCATCCGCGACCACGGCACGCCGTCGCGCAGGTGCGCACGCCGCAGGGTGTCGGCGATCAGGGCCGACTCCTTGCCCGCGGTCGCGAGGACGGCGACCGAGGCGTCGCCCGCCTCGTCCGTGACGGGCCGCGCTCCCCGGTGCGGCGGCAGCCCGGGAAGCCGGCCCGCGATGCGCGCGGTGACCGCGGAGATCTTCTGGGCGCTGCGGTGATTCGTGCGCAGCACCACCTGCCGGTCGCTGCCCGGATCGGCGAGGTCGGTCAGGTACCGGGCGTCGGCGCCGCGGAACCCGAACACCGCCTGGTCGGGATCGCCGGCCACCATCGCGAGGTCCGCGCCGCGTCCGAGCAGCCGCACGAGCTCGGCCGCCTGCGGGTCGAGGTGCTGGGCGTCGTCAACGAGCAGGCACCGGATCCGGGCGCGTTCGCGGTCCAGCAGGTCGGGGTCGGTGGCGAAGGCGGTCAGCGCGGCACCGACAAGTTCGGCGGCATCGAGCGCCGGCGCGGTGGCCTCCGGTGCCTCGACACCGACGGAACCGCGCAGCAGCATCACCTGCTCGTACCGGGTGACGAACGTGCCCGCCGCCACCCATTCGGGCCGGTCGTGCTCGCGCCCGAGCCGGATCAGGTCCTCGGGGCCGAGGCCGCGTTCCCCGGCGCGGAGCATCAGGTCGCGCAGCTGCGCCGCGAACCCGACCATCGGCAGCGCCGGGCGAAGCCGCTCGGGCCAGTAGTCCGCGCCGTCCTCCAGGTCGCCGCGCAGCAGCTCGCGCAGCACGGCGTCCTGCTCGGCACCGGTGATGAGCCGCGGTGGCGGGTTCGAGTGCGCAGCCGCCTGCAGTCGCAGCACCGCGAACGCGTACGAGTGCACCGTCCGCACCAACGGCTCGCGGGTGGCCCTCGACTCCCCCGCCCCGAGCAGTGCGGTGGTGATCTGCTCCCGCACCGCAGTCGCGGCCTTACGCGAATGCGTCAGTACGAGAACGGATTCCGGGTCGCCGTCCGGTCCACCGATCCGGGCGGCGGCGAGATCGACGATCAGGGACGTCTTGCCGGTACCCGGGCCGCCGAGCACCTGCCACGGCCGCCGGTCGCGGTTCCCGCGTGCCGAGGCCGCGGCGAGCAACGGGGCAACCTCCGGCCCCCAGGTGCGACGGTCCGGGGTACGCGCGACGCGCCGCACCAGGGTGGTGCCCGGCCGATCCGCCCGCTCGTCGCTCATGACGGGCATTCCATCACGGTCCACCGACAGCCCCGCGCGAGCGTCGTCCCACCGGCGCCGGCTCCGTCGGGCTGCACGTTGCCCACCGTTGACGCCGCCACCGGGCGGGCCCGGTCTACGAGTACCACCTGTTCGTGAACCCGAGTTGGTCGACGAGCACCGCTTCAGATCGGGCGTCGTGCACCTGCACTGTCGCGAACCGGCCTGAACCACGCCCGGCCCGCCCCCGCGCGGTCGGGCACAATAACTGCCGTGTCCGACCTGAAGATCCATCGTTTCGGCCCCGTCGGCGGGCCTCCGGTCCTCGCCCTGCACGGGCTGACGGGCCACGGCAAGAGGTGGCGACATCTGGCGGACGGGCACCTGCCGCGCGCCCGGATGATCGCGCCCGACCTGCGCGGGCACGGCCGGTCGACGTGGAGCCCTCCGTGGGGCCTCGCCGACCACGTCGACTCCCTGCTCGAGGTGCTGGCCGCCGAAACCACGGAACCGGTGGTCCTCGTCGGGCACTCGTACGGCGGCGCGGTCGCGGTACACCTGGCCGCCCGCGCACCGGAGAAGGTGCGGGCGCTGCTCCTGCTCGACCCGGCGATGGGTCTCGATCCCGCGAGGATGCTCGAGATCGCCGACCTGACCGTCCGCTACCCCGACTACACCGATGCCGCCGAGGCGCGGTCGGAGAAGGTGCACGGCGCCTGGGCCGACGTCGCGGAGGGCGTGCTCGACGAGGAGATGGCCGAACACCTGATCACGCTCGACAACGGGCGCGTCGGCTGGCGATACGCGGTGCCCGCGGTCGTGGCGTCGTGGGGTGAGCTGGCCCGGCCGATGGTGCTCCCACCCGCGGACCTGCCGACGGTGCTGGTTCAGGCGATGCGGGTGCAGCCGCCGTACGTGACGCCCGCGTTCCGCGCCGCCCTCGCCGAGCGCCTCGGCGACCGGCTGACGGTGGTGGAGATGGACGTCGACCACATGGTCGCCAACTCGCGGCCCGCCGAGGTGGCCGCACTGATCGAGAAGCTGTTGTAGATGGCCGCGACCACCGAGGAGCAGGTCGAACGCGTCCGGGACCTGGTCGCGGCGATCCCTGCCGGGCGGGTCGCCACCTACGGGGACATCGCCGCGGTGGCCGGCCTCACGAGCCCGCGGACGGTCGGCTGGATCATGCGCACCGACAGCTCGGACCTGCCGTGGCACCGGGTGGTGCCCGCCTCCGGTCGTCCCGCCCCGCACCTCGCGGCACGGCAGCTGGAACGTCTTGCCGCCGAAGATGTTCCGATCCACGACGGGCGGATCGATCTCGGCGCCGCCCGGCACCGGTTCCGAATCGGGTAGCCGACACCGAACCGGTGGCCACAGGCTCGGGTCCGGGTGGATCACCGTGACGCTGGCGGCGAGAAGGCGGTCACGTTCCTGGCGAAGACCGAGTACTGCAACGGGGACGGCTTCAACGGTCGTGTTCGACGGTGGTTCTTCGCTGCCTTGGGTCAGATCCCGGTCGATCGACGGGGGCGGGGGCGTCACCGGCGCTCGAGGCCGCGGCCCGGATCATCGAGCGAGGAGGAGCACCCAGAGGGGACACGATCGCCCGATGGTCGTCTCCATCGAGGGCGCACGGGCACTGTCCGCATCGCGATGGACACCGGTGTCCCCCTCGTGCCGGTGAGGATCACGGGAACCCGACCCGATCCCTGTGTGCCGTGGTGGTGCCGCAGGGTTGGGGTCGAGATCCTCGAACCGTCGGAGCTGGCACCTTTTCGGAACGCAGGTGGGGACGGCGGACGCGCAGCCACGGATGCGGGCAACCCTCGCCGGCTCACGTGGTCGTGCACGATGGTCGGATGGCAGTTTCTCAGAGCGGGTTTGCGCGCGCGACCGGTGCTGTCGCATTGGCAACCGCGGCCAGTCGAGCGACAGGGTTTCTCCGCACCCTTGCGTTGGCTGCCGTGTTGGGAACAGCGGCGGTCGGCGATGCCTACAACGGCGGGAACAGCATGCCGAACATGGTGTACGAGCTTCTTCTCGGCGGCGTGATGAGCAGCGTCTTCATCCCGGTGTTTGCGCGTGCGCGGCTCCGTGGTCGAACGTACTCGCGGATCTTCACGCAGCGTCTACTGCTGGCAACGGTTCTCGCGGCCGCGGTCATCACCGTCCTGGCGGTGGCGTGCGCGCCGTTGCTGGTCGCCGCGCTGGTGTCCGATGCGGAGCAGTCGCAATTGGCGACGGTGCTGGCGTACCTGTTGTTGCCGGAAATCTTCTTCTACGCGGTCGCCGCGACCGTGACGGCCGTGCTGAACGTGCGTGACAGTTATGCGCCCGCGGCCTGGGCGCCGGTGGTCAACAATCTGATCGTGCTTACGACGGTCGGGATCTTCGCGGCGGTACCGGGACCTGTGACGTTGTTGCCGTCAACGATGACCACTACCCAAGTTCTGATTCTGGGTGTCGGAACCACGATCGGTATCGTGGGACAGGCCATCTGGACGGTGGCTGCGTTGCGACGTACCGGATTCCGGTGGAGTTGGCGGGTGCGGCCGGTGCCGTACACATGGCGACCGGTCCGCGCCGGCACGAGACTGGCCGGGTGGGTACTGCTGTACGTCGCGATCAGTCAGGCGGGGGTCGCGCTCGTGCTCGGTGTGGCGTTCAGTCACGGCGGTGTCTCCACCTACACGTACGCCGACCTGCTGTTCCAGGTGCCGTACGGGATCCTCGGAGTGTCCCTGCTGACCGTGCTCATGCCACGCATTTCCCAAGCGGTAGCTGTCGGGGACCGCGACGCGGTGGTCGCCGACATGGGCCGCGCTGCCCGGTACTCGGTGGTCGCGCTCGTCCCCGCCGCGGTCGCGATGACCCTCCTCGGTCCGATGCTGACCACGGTGATTTTCGTCGGCCGCGTCGATGTGGACGCCGCACGCCTCATCGGTGTCGCGCTCGCACTGTCGGCATTCGGATTGCCCCCGTTCGCGTTGGTCATGCTGCAACTGCGTGTCTTCTACGCGGGCGGTGACATGCGCGCACCCGCAGTGATCAACGCCGGCATGGTGGCCGCGAAGATCGCAGTCGTCGCCCTCGCCGTCGCAATGCTCCCGGACAAGGCGATCGTGGTGATGCTCCCGGTCGCGAGTTCACTGTCCTACCTCGTGGGTGCCATCAGCGGACACCTGGTCCTACGTCGCCGTTACGGGCTGCTCGGCTTCCACATCGTGCTCGGGACATTCGCGCGGGTGCTTTGGGCGTCGATCGCCACCGGAGTGGTCTGCCTCCTTCTTGTCGGGCTGTCGCACCACCTGCTCGGTAACCCACGGCAGGCCGCTGCTGCAGCCCTGACGGCGGTGGTCGTCTTCGGGGTTCCCACATTCCTCATTGCGGCAAAGAAGATCGGCATCCCAGAGGTGCGCAACGCTGCGGCTCTCTTGTCCAGTTGATCAACGAACACTGCTGGACAGATCGTGAACACAATCTGCTCGTCGAGTCCGAAACAAGCGCAGTTCAACTCGCACAGCACTCGCACAAGGCGCATCGCCACTTGGCGATTCCGGTCTCCCACGGCACATGGTGTGCAACTCCGCGAGGATCATGGACTGGGCAGCGTGCCTTCGATGGCGGCCAACTTGTTCGTCAGGTCGGCCCCCACCTTCCCGATGTACGGCTCGTCGATGATCTGGATGTGATCGCAGCCGACGTGGACGATCTCCAGGTTCTCCACGGCCTCGCCCCACCCGCCGTCGGGCTGACGGATCGCGAATGCCGGTTCGAGAGCGATCTGGTCGTCGAGGTAGGTCTCGGCCATGTAGAGCACGACGTCGCGGTCGTAGCTTTCGAGGTCGGTGGACGGGACCGCCCGGTTGTCGAGCCAGGACGTGCGCTGGTGTTCGATGATGCCGCTCGGGATCTTCGCCCCGCTCAGCTTGAGCAGGTCCATCAGGATCTTGATCTGCTCTTCGTCGCTACCGGCGGCAGCGAGTTGGTCGTACGGCAGCGGTGCATCGAAGTTGTAGGTCTTCTTCGCGAACGCGCCATACCTCTGCCAACGCGCCCGGATCTCCTCCGGGGTGTTCTCGACCTTCACCCCGGGCAGGACGGTGTCGATCAGGCCGACAAGCCGCACGTCGGCGCCTTCCCGGCGGAGTTGCTTCGCGACCGCGTACGCGAGGGCGCCACCGAAGGACCAGCCGCACAGCACATACGGGCCGTCACCTTGGATCGCGCGCAGCAACGGAACATACTCCTTCGCGCGCTCCTCGAGCGGGCCCTCGACGCGTTCGAGGCCGAACATCGGGGTGTGGTCGGGGAGCCGCTTGAGCAGCGGCTCGTATGCGACAGTCGAGCCGCCGGCGGGGTGGAAGACGAACACCGGCAAGGCGTTCGAGCCCTCGACGCGGGGGCGCAGCGTGCGGACGAGTCCGTCGATCTCGAGGCCGTCTTCGAGGTGCAGGCGCACGGTTTCGGCTAGCTGCTCGATGGTCTCGGAGTCGAGGACGTCGTCGACGCCGATCTCGCCGCCGGCACGTTCGGTGAGGCGGGCGGCCATCTTCTCGGCGGTGTCGGCGTCGAGGATCGGCAGGGTCGCGAAGATGCTCCTCGCGGACTTTCCGGTGACGACGGCCCAGGTCGCGAACGCCAGCCGTTCGGCTGCGTCACGCGGCGGCACGTCGATGTCGCCGGACTCGGGTGGCGCCCCGACCACACACTCCTCGGGGACCGCGACCGCCTCGGAGGCCTGTGCGGCTTCGCGTTCGGACTGCTGCTGCGCCGCGAGCGCTTTCACCTCCTCCCGGTTCTCGACTGCGTAGCGCAGGTAGGTCGCGACGTCGCGCAAGCTTGCGTCCTTCACCGCCGACAGTTGCAACTGTGGGATGTCGAACTCGTACTCGACGCGGTTCTTGATCCGCACCGCCATCAGCGAGTCCAAACCCAGCTCGATGAGGGGAATCTCGGTGGGCAGGTCCTCGAGTGCGTAGCCCATCGCCTCGGCAACGATGAGCGACAGCCGGCCCTCGAGGGGCTGCGTCCCCTCCGGGTCCCACCGTCCACCGAAGCTCTCGACCACCTCGGGAAGCTCCTCCACCGGCACTGCCGGCGCCGACACAGCCGAGATCGGCTTCGGAACCACTTCGCCCGAGGAGACGACGGCCTCACACAGCAGTGCGAATCCCGCCGCATTGACGATGCTCGAGGTGGTGTTCTCGGCGTTGCAGTGCACCTGGACTGCCGCCCCACCCGGGTGCCGCAGCATGATCACACTGAGGGCACCACTGGACGGCACATCGGCGTGAGCCACGATCGTTACCAGGTTGACCTGTGGAAGCACCTGCGCCGCAGCGGTTGTGACAAGGTCCTCGAAGCTGGAACCGGCTGATCCCGGCACCTCCCACGCGTGACGTCCATCCGGCAGTGCAACCCGCGCCCAGGAATGCCCCTGACCGTCCCGGTCCTCCGCCGCAAGCTGCGTACCCGTCATCCTGTCATTCCCTCCCGTGGCGCCCACCCGACCGGGGTGCAGCGTCAGCCAATTCCAGTGCCGGCAACAGAATCCGAACACTCCCCGCCTCGGATTCGAAGGCGACGATCATGACACACCCACCGACCTCGCGGTCCGTCAGATTCCAAAAGTATTGCTGCGCAAAGAGATTACTGCGTCCTCGACGCCATGACCGGTGAATCGCCGCAATCGCCGAGGTGTTCACCGCCGCGACCGGCGGCGGCGAACCCCTTTCCGCCGCTGCGCACCTCGCATCCCGAGCGACATGCACTGCGTCCGCCGGCCGGGTCCGTTCGACCAAGGCCCGCCCGGGCAGCCCCAACCTCGACCGAGCCCTCAGAACGTTGCCGGATCCCAGACGAAGAACGGTAGGGGCACGACAACCTGCGCCCGGTTGATTCGGTGTTTGTTGCCCCAGGGATCGACCTGATAGATCTCGGTGACGCCGTGCCATGACGCGCAGTGCATGTTCGCCGTGCCGAACGGGCTGAGTACGACGTTCATGGTGCGCGAAGCCGGCTCCCACGGAAGTCGGAACTGGTTGCTGCACGGCCGGTACTGCCCGAAGCTGCCGAAATCCTGAGCGGCCGCCGGCTGAGCGAGAGCGCCACCCAAGCCGACGGCCAGCACGGAAGCTGCGACAAACCCTGAGTACCTCATCCAGCCCAACCCCCGAGTACGTAGTAGTTGGTCTGTTTTTCGGCCCTGGAATCGGGAGCGTTACCCACGGCCGTTTCCTGAAGTGGTCGCCGACCGTGATCCTTTCGGCTTTCCGGGTCGGCCGGAGGCCCGGCAACCGCCCTCTCCGGGCGCCGACGTCACCCCGCAAGCGGGCGCGCGCCCGGACCGGGAACGCCGATCGTCTCGCGCGCCGTGAGCCCCTCCTCCCCGACCGGCCGCACCACCGCGTGCACGGGCAGACCGGTCGCACGTTCGCGGACCTCGATGCCGGGGCCGCGGTCGTCGGCGCAGTAACGGTCGCCCCACTGCAACAGCGAGATCAGCACGGGCAGCAGGTCCATGCCCTTCTCGGTGAGCCGGTACTCTTTGCGGGCGCGGCTGCCCTCCTCACGGTAGGACTCCACCCGCAGCACCCCGGCGGCCACCAATTTCCTGAGCCGGTCGGCCAGGACGGACTCGGACATCCCGATGTGGCGGCGCATGTCGTCGAAGCGGCGGACGCCGTTGAAGGCCTCGCGCAGGATCACCATCGTCCACTTCTCGCCGATCACGTCGAGGGTGCGCTGCACCGAGCAGTTCTCGGTGCTCATCTCCAGCCACTCCATGGTCGCCATACTAGTGGTTGCTAACTTCTAATTCAGCAGTTAGCTTCGAGGCATGTCCTCCACCGATTTCGTCGCGGACGTCGCGTCCCGCCCCGAGAGCAAGTTCGTCGCCGCGGCAGGCCTGATCGTCGACGAGGCCACCGGCAGCCGTGTCACCGGCCACATCGACCTGTCCGCGGACCACCACACCCCGTGGGGCGTCGTGCACGGCGGCCTGTACGCGACCGCGGTCGAATCCGCGGCGAGCATCGGTGCCAGCGCCGCCGTCGCCGACCGCGGCCAGTTCGCGGTCGGTGTCCACAACGGCACCGACTTCCTGCGATCCTCGACCGGCGGCGAACGCGCCCTCGTCGTCGCTGAGCCGCTGCAGCAGGGCCGTGTGCAACAGCTGTGGCTGGTCACGATCACCAACGAGCAGACCGGAAAGGCCCTCGCCCGGGGCCAGGTTCGGCTGCAGAACGTGCCGCTCCCGGGCTGACCGGGATAGCGTCGCGCAATGACGTGCACCCTGGTCACCCCCTGGCGTGGCCGTGACCTGCCCGGGGTCGACGCTCCCGCGCGCGGGGGTGTCGACCCGACCGCCATTCTCGACTGGCGCCACCCCGCCTTCGACGCCCTCCCGCGACGCACGGCCGGCGAATTCGAGTCCGCTCTCCTGCGCGCCGTGCACCGGGCGGTCGGCGCCCGGGTCGCCGCGGTGTACGGGCTCGACGACACCCAGCCGTCGTCCGTCACCCTCGCCCGCGCCGCCGGGTCCTGCAGCCAGCGCCTGGCGGTGGTGGAGGCATGCGCCCGGCGGGCGGGCATCGCCACCCGTGTCGAGGGCCTCGTGCTGCGCGGTGAGTTCTGGTATCCGCGATTCCGGCACCTGAGGCCGTTCGTCCCGGACCGGGTGCTGCTCGCCTGGCCGAGTTTCCTGGTCGACGGCGAGTGGACCGACGCGTCGGTCGTGTTCTCCGACTCCGGGTGCGCGGCACCGCTGCCGTTCACCAACAGCGGCGAGGAAACCCTGTTCGACGCCGCCGCGCGCTCCCCCATCAGCTGGACCGCCACCAGTTCCCCTTCGTGTCTGGACCTTTCAGGTGCAGTGCTGCAGTCACTCGGCACCTTCGACTCCCGCGACGAGCTGTTCGCGACGTACGGACAGACCCTGCGCCCACTCGTCCTGGCCACGATCGACCCGGTGTTCCGCCGTCGCCGCGCACGCTGACCCGCGCGGCGACACGCCTTCCCACGACTGACTACGCGCCGCCATACCCGGCCCGGCATATCGTCGGGCAGACCAACGGACACACGGGAGCCGGTATGAAACCCACCCTCGCCGCGGTCGCGGGCGCGGCACTCCTCCTCGCGGCGGTCGCCGGTTGCGGCGACGACGTCGGCTCGGGCACGGTGACGACACACCCGGTCACGACGGACCCGACAGCCACGACCATCACGGCCGCGACGAGTGCCGAGGAGGCGAGCGAGCAGACCGCGCCGCCGCAGCCCTCCGCGTCGCCCACCACCGCACCGCCCGCGGCCGCGAGCCCGATCAGCGGCAACGGCCTGTGTCTGGACCCGACCTCGTCCGGTGTCGCCGACGCGCTGGCCTCACTCGGCCCCGATGACACCTCGTGGATCGTCGACCGGGCCGACCCCGCCGCGATCGGGAACTGCCCCGAACTGCTCTGGTTGATCGCGACACCCGGCGGCGCCACCGCGAGTACCCCGGAACACGTCGTGTTCTTCCACGACGGCCGGTTCCTCGGCACCGCGACGTCGGAGCCGTACTCCTACACCTCCGTCGCCGGGTCCACCGCGGACACGGTGACCGTGCAGTACAGGTGGTTGGGACCGGGCGACGCGAACTGCTGCCCGTCCGGCGGTCCGGCGACGGTCGACTACCGGTGGGACGGTGGCACGGTCGTGATGCAGCAACCTCTTCCTCAGGCGATGCTCGACTCGTACGGCCACTGAATCCAGGGGCGCGGAGACCGCGGCGTGGTCGCGTCGGCGATCGTCGCGTCGAACTCGCGGTCACCGCCTCTCCGACGTACACCGGTGCGTGGGCGGCGAGAAGGTGCACCGGGAGCGACCGTGCGACGATGGACCGATGAGCGCCGAAAGGTTTGACGCCATTGTCCTCGCCGGCGGGTCCGGCACCCGGATGGGCGGCGTGGACAAGCCCGCGATCGAGGTCGGTGGCCGCAGCATGCTGGCCACCGCGCTCGCGGCCGTCGAGGACGCAGAGGTCACCGTCGTCGTCGGTCCGCCTCGCACCGAACTCGATTCGGCCGTCGTCCAGGTCCAGGAATCTCCACGCGGCGCGGGACCGGTGGCGGCCCTCGCCGCCGGACTGCGTGAGGTCGGGAACAGCCCGATCGTCGTGGTGCTGGCCGCCGACCTTCCGGCACTGACCGCGGAGGCGGTCGACCGTCTGTGTGAGGCCGTCGACACCTCGAGCGCCGACGCCGCCTTCGCAGTGGACGAATCCGGCCGCGTGCAATTCCTTCTCGGGGTGTGGCGGACAGCCGCGCTGACCGCGCGGCTCGCCGCACTCGACGGGCTGCCCAACCAGCCGATGAAGTCGCTCGTACCCGACAACGTGACGACAGTGGCAATGACGGACATCTCCGACTGCGACACCGAAGCCGATCTCCTCGCCGCACGCGCGCGGGCCGCCGACGCACCGGTGTCGATCGCCGATGCCCGCGAGGCCGTCCGCCGCCGGATCGAGACACTGCCCGCACTCGAACTGCCGCCGCTGGACGCGATCGGGGGCGTCCTCGCGCAACCACTGATCGCCGCCGACGCGCTGCCCCGGGTCGACGTGTCGGCGATGGACGGGTACGCGGTGTCCGGGCCCGGACCGTGGCGTCTCGACGACGCCGTGCGCTACGCGGGCTCCTCGGACGAGGTGGTCCTCGACCCCGGGCACGCGGTGCGGATCGCCACCGGTGCGCACCTGCCGACCGGCGCCACCGCCGTGATCCGTGACGAGCACGTCGATCTCGACGGACAGACACTCTCGCGCGCCGCCGACGCCCCCGACCGGGACGACACCCGGCGCCGCGGTGAGGACTGGGCACCCGGAACGTCACTGGCCGTGGGCGGTACCCCCGTCACCGCCGCGCTCGCCTCGCTCGCCCGTAGCGCGGAGGTCACCGAACTGCTGGTTCGGGGTCCGGTGCGCGCGCATGTCGTCGTCACCGGTGACGAGATCCGCCGCGACGGACCACTGCGCGACGGGCAGACCCGCGACTCCCTCGGACCCGTTCTGCCCCATTATCTTTCGTGGTGCGGACTGCACACTGCCACCGACACCCACCTCCGGGACACCGTCGGCGGTTTCGACGAACTGCTCGCCGCGGGGTCCACCGACACCGATGTCATCGTCATCGTCGGCGCCACCGGCGGTGGCGCCGCAGACCACCTGCGCCGGGCACTGGACCGAGCGGGCGCCCGGACGGTGGTGAGCCGGGTGCGGTGCCGGCCCGGGGGCTCACAGATCGTCGCGTCGCTGCCGGACGATCGGGTCGTCCTCGGACTACCCGGCAACCCCTTCGCCGCGGTGGCGACGGTCCTGCTCACCGCGCCGGCCGTGACCGCCGCCCTGACCGGAGCTCCGCGGCCGGTGCCGGTCACCGGGGTGATCGCCAACGGCGCAGAACTCGCGCCCGCCGGAAGTCGCGGGGACACCCCCCGGATCGTGCCGGTCACCCGGCGGCCCGACGGCAGCTGGCGCGGCGTCAATCAGGTGCGCACCGCACACCTGGGGGCGCTCGTCGGGGCCGAGGCCCTCGCGGTCATCGAACCGGCAACACCCGACGGAGGAGTCGTGGAACTGCTTCCGTTGCCACGCTGACGGTGGAACGCGGCTGCGCCGCAGCGGCTTCGACGGCCGAGACTCCCGCCCGGTAGCGCGCCACCAGCAGGCGCACCAACGCCGGGTGCACGCCGAGCGGTTCGGCGACCCCGTCCGCACCGGCCTCCCCGAGCCTGGTGTGGAACAGCCCGTGCGCCAACAGGTACGACGCGACGAACACCCGACGCCCCGACGCCTCGCGCACCCGGCGGACCACGTCGGGGACCCGCGGTTGCGCGGTTGCGGCATAGCCGATCTCGACCCGGTCACCGGTCAGCTCGGCGAGCATCGCCGCCGCCCGCTGCACGTCCGCGAGCGCGCGGGGATCCGACGAGCCGGCCGCGGCGAGCACCACCGCGTCGCCGCGTCGCCACCCGGCCTCGCGGAGCCGCTCGCGCAACACCAGCGCCAGCACCGGGTCCGGTCCGAGCGCCGGGGTGACGTGGGCGGCCGGGTGCCCCGACTCGGCGACCTCGCGCGGGACATCGCTGTGCACGTGGTACCCGGACGCCAGGAAGGCGGGCACCACGACGGCGGGCCCACCCAGATCACGCAGCACCTCCGCCGGAGACGGGCCAAGCACGTCGACGAACGCAACCCGGGTGATGCCGACCGATGCCGAGACCTCCTCCGCGAGCGCCGCGACCAGGTCGACGCCACGGGTCGAGCGGGTGCCGTGAGCGACGAGCACCAGCGCCGGCCGGCACCGGTCGCGCCGGCTCACGACCGCTTCCCGTCGTCGTCGCCGCAGTCGGCGGGATCGATCGCGAGCCGGTAGCCGCGTTTCACGACGGTCTGCACGATCTTCGGCGCCCCGAGGCAGGACCGCAGCCGCGCGATCGCCGTCTCCACGGCATGGGTGTCGCCCCCGCCGCCGGGCAGCACCGCAAGGAGTTCCTCACGGGAGACGACCCGACCGGGGCGCCGCGCGAGCGTGCGCATCAGCGCCATCGCGGCGGGCGCGAGCTGACGTACCTCGCCGTCCACGACGACGCACCCGCCGCGCACACTCAACTCGTGCCCGGCGGCGTTCACCTTCATCGCACGACGGGGCAGTTCCTCGGCGATGTGCCGGGCCAGGGAGCCGAGCCTGGCCCGCCCCGGCATCGTGGTGCGCACGCCGAGTGCCTCGAGCGGAGCGGCGGTCACCGGACCGACACACACCGCGATCACCCGACCTCCGAACGCGGCCAACAGCGGGTCGACGAGACCGATCTCCTTGGCGCGCATCAACATCGCCGCGACTGCGGGTGCACTGGTGAAGCTGACCGCATCCAGACCGCCACCGACGGTCAGCTCGATCAACCGATCCATCGCGCTCTGGTCGTCCGGCGGGGTCCACCGGTAGACGGGGACGGGGACGACCTCGGCGCCGGCCAGTCGGAGCACCTCGCAGAAGTCGGGCAGCGGCTCCCACTCCGTTGTGGCACCGTGCAGCTGCACGGCGATCCGCTTGCCCTCCACCCCCTCACCGAGCAGGTGGTCGAGCACCTCTGCCGAGGACTCCGACGCCGGCGACCATTCCTCGCGCAGGTCAGCGGCGCGGATGGCGCCCTTGGCCTTGGGGCCGCGGGCGAGAATCCTGGACCGGCCGAGCGCCTGTCCCAGGTCCTCGGCCAGACCCCAGCCGTCGGCCGCCTCCATCCATCCGCGGAAACCGATCCCAGTGGTCGCCACCGTGATCTCCGCGGGCCGCTCGATCAACTCCCTGCTCACCCGTTCCAGCTCGGCGTCGTCGACGAGCGGGATGATGCGGATCGCCGCGGCCTGTACGACCGTTGCGCCCCGCCGGGTGAGCAGGGTGGTGAACTCTTCGGAACGCCGGGCCGCGGTCACCCCGATCGTGAACCCCTTCAGCGGGTCACCGCCGGGGGTCCGGAGCGGTTCGCCACCGGAAACACCGAGCGGCTCGCCGCGGGAAGCCTGTGCCTGTGCCATCGCCGTCGTCACGCGGTGCCCACACCGGCCTGCAGCGGGCTGTGCACCTGCACGACACCGCCCCAGACCCGCACGTCGTAGACGGGCAGCCGCATCTCTTCATCGTCGAGGCAGCGGCCGTCGACGAGCGAGAAAACCTGTTTGAGCAGCGGTGACGCGACCGTCGGTTCCCCGGCCCGGTCCCCCACCAGCCCGCGGGACATCACCGCGGCGCGGCCGAACGGGTCGATGTTGCCGACCGCGCGCAGCGTGCCGTCGTCGAGCAGGAACAGCGCCACCTGCTCGCCTCCGCGAAGCAGCACCGCCACGCCCAGCCCCGGGATGAGGCGGCTCAGCGGGCACGCCGAGGTCCATTCGAGTCGTCCGTCGGCGACGCTGTCGCGCCCCGATCCGGTGACGGTCTGCGCATGTGAATCGATAACGGTCATCGGCCGTCCTCCCTGTAACAGCAGGTCTTCATTTCTACGGAGCTGGTGTTACCCCGGCGTTAAGGCACGATTCCCTCGCGGTAAGCAGCGGGCGGGGCTGCGGCTACCGGGGCATCGCGGGCAGACCCATCAGCACCGGGACCTTGCGGACTCCGGATTCGTCGAACGCGACCGTCGGGTCGGCTTCCTCGGGCGCGTTGACGAAGGAGACGAACCGCGACAGCTTCTCCGGGTCGTCGAGTACGCCCGCCCACTCGTCCCGGTAGCCGTCGACGTGCTTGGCCATCGCCGCCTCCAGCTCCTCGGCGATGCCGAGGCTGTCCTCGCAGACCACCTCCCTGAGGTGGTCCAGTCCACCGTCCATCGCCTCCACCCACGGCGCGGTGCGCTGCAACCGGTCCGCGGTGCGGATGTAGAACATCAGGTACCGGTCGATGTACTTGACCAGTGTCTCGTCGTCGAGGCCACCGGCGAGCAGCTGCGCGTGCTTGGGCGACTGGCCACCGTTGCCGCCGACGTAGAGGTTCCAGCCGTTCTCGGTGGCGATGACGCCGACGTCCTTGCCCCGGGCCTCCGCGCACTCGCGGGCGCAGCCGGAGACACCGAACTTGATCTTGTGCGGCGACCGCAGGCCGCGGTACCGGTTCTCCAGGTTCACCGCCATCCCCACCGAGTCCTGCACGCCGTACCGGCACCAGGTGGAGCCGACGCAGCTCTTCACGGTGCGCAACGACTTGCCGTACGCCTGACCGGATTCCATGCCCGCGTCGACCAGCCGCTTCCAGATCGCCGGCAGCTGCTCGACCCGGGCGCCGAACAGGTCGATCCGCTGGCCGCCGGTGACCTTGGTGTACAGCCCGAAGTCGCGGGCCACCTCGCCGATCACGATCAGTTGCTCCGGGGTGCACTCCCCACCGGGCATCCGCGGCACCACCGAGTAGGTGCCGTTCTTCTGGATGTTGGCAAGGAAGTGGTCATTGGTGTCCTGGAGGCCCGCCTGCTGGCGGTGCAGGATGTGATCCGAGTCCGTGGAGGCGAGGATCGACGCCACCACCGGCTTGCAGATGTCGCAGCCGGATCCCTTTCCGTACTTGGTGATCAGCGCGGAGAAGGTGCGGGTGCCGGTGGCCTGCACGATCTCGAACAGTTCCGCCCGCGACTGTTCGAAGTGCTCGCACAGCGCCTTGCTCATCACCACACCCGACGACGCGAGCAGCTGCTTGATCGTCGGCAGGCAGCCACCGCAGGTGGTGCCGGCGTTGGTGCAGGACTTGACCGCGGCGATGTCGCAGGCGCCTTCGGCGATGGCACCGCAGATCGAGCCCTTGGTAACGCCGTTGCACGAGCAGACCTCGGCGTCGTCGGGCAGCGCCCCGGCGCCCGGCTTCTCGCCTGCCGGCGAGATCAGCGCGGCCGGGTCACCCGGCAGCTCACGACCGACCAATGGCCGCAACGAGGCGTAGGCCGACGCGTCTCCGACGAGAACGCCGCCGAGCAGTGTCTTCGCGTCGTCGGAGACCACGAGCTTGGCATAGGTGCCCTTCGCCGCATCGGAGAGCACCACCTCGAGTGCACCGGCGGTCCGGGCGTGCGCGTCGCCGAAACTCGCGACGTCGACTCCCATCAGCTTCAGCTTGGTCGACAGGTCGGCGCCCGGGAATTCCGCTGCACCGCCGAGCATCCGGTCCGCCACGACCTCGGCGGTGGTGTAGCCGGGAGCGACCAGGCCGTAACAGGTGCCCTCGACGGCCGCGCACTCGCCGACCGCGTAGATCGACTCGTCGGAGGTGCGGCAGCCGAGGTCGGTGAGGATGCCGCCGCGCTCCCCGACATCGAGGCCGGCGTCCCGCGCGAGCTGGTCCCGCGGGCGGACGCCGGCGGAGAACACGAGCAGCGCCGCGTCGATGACCGACCCGTCGGAGAGCTCAACGCTCAGGCCCGCCGGCCCCTCGGTGATCGCCGCGGTACCGACACCGGTGTGCACGGCCACCCCGAGGCTCTCGACAAGTCGGGCCAGCAGCGCGCCGCCGCCCTCGTCGACCTGCAACGGCATCAGCCGCGGCGCGAACTCCACCACGTGCGGGGTCATCCCCATGAGCCGCAACGCGTTCGCGGCCTCGAGACCGAGCAGGCCGCCGCCGACCACGACACCGACCGCACCGGGACCGGCCGCCTCGGCGCGGGCGCGGATGCCGTCCAGGTCGTCCAGGGTGCGGTACACGAAGCACTCGGGCCGGTCGTGCCCGGGGACCGGCGGCACGAACGCGTACGAGCCGGTGGCCATCACCAGGGCGTCGTAGGCCAGGGTGTCGCCTGCCGAGGTGGTGATCGTGCGGGCCGCGCGGTCGATGGTGTCGGCGCGGACGCCGGTCCGCAGGTCGACCAGGTCGTCGCCGGCGTAGTCGTTGCCTGCGAGTGCGAGTTCCTTGGGGTCCCAGGTTCCGACGTACGAGGACAGGCCGACCCGGTCGTAGGCGGGTAGCGCTTCCTCGCACAGGACGGTGACGTTCCACTGCCCCGCCTCGTCGCGCGCCCGCAACGCCTCCACGAACCGGTGTCCGACCATTCCGTGGCCAACCACGACGACGGACCGAGCACTCGTAACAGACCTGGCACTCGCAACAGACTGGGGGCTCATGCCGCACCTTCTTCCTCGATCGATCCTGTGACGCTGTCTTCGGTGTCCTGCGGGTCCGAGTTGCGCAGCCATTCGCAGATGCCCTGCACCGCCGAGCTGCAGCCGCCGCAGCCGGTGGTCGCGCGGGTCGCGGTGGCCATCGCGGCGACCGTCCGCGCGCCCTGCTTCCACGAGCCGGTCAGCTGTGCCTTGGTGACCGAGTTGCATCGGCAGATCACCGCGGATCCGGGCATGCCTGCGGGGCTGGCGATCTCGCCGCCCGTGCCGGAGCCGCGGCCGATCAGCAGCGACATCCGGTCCGCCGGGACCGGCAGCCGGGCGTCGAACAACTGGGTCAGTGTGCCCACGACGTCCGGGTTGCCCAGCAGTACCGCTCCGACGACTCGGTCGTCGCGGACGACGAGCTTCGCGTACCGGCCGCGGGTGGGGTCGGCGACGGTGAGCACCTCGCTGTGCGCGGAGTGCAGGTCGGCGTCGATCTCCCCCATCGACGCCAGGTCGATGTCGTGGGCCTTGAGCCGGGTGACGTTCGCGGTGCCGTCGTAGCGGGCCGCGGCGTCCTTGCCCGCCAGGCGCTCCGCGACGACCCCGGCCTGTTCCCATCCCGGTTGCACGAGGCCGTAGACCTCGCCGCGGTGCTGCGCGCACTCGCCGATCGCGGAGACGTGCGGCACGCTGGTGCGCAGGTGGTCGTCGACCACGATCGCCTGATCGACGTGGATCCCGGCGCCCCGGGCCAACTCGACCTCGGGCCGGATCCCTGCGGAGAGCACCAGCAGCTCGGCGGGCAGCCGGGTGCCGTCGTCGAGGACCACCGCGTCGACGTCGCGGGCAACGGCCCGCCTGCCGAGGACCACGGTCATGCCGAGCTCGGTGAGTACCCGCACCAGCACGGCGCCTGCCCCTGCATCGAGCTGGCGTTCCATCGGAAAGTCCTTGGGGTGCAACACGGTCACGTCCATGCCGCGCAGCAGGAGCCCGCGCGCGGCCTCGAGGCCGAGCAGCCCGGCGCCGAGCACGACGGCCTTCCCGCCGCTCTCGGCGGCGGCGGCGATCTGCTCGCAGTCGCCGATGGTGCGGAACGCCGCCACACCGTCGGCGAGGGTTCCGTCCGGGAGCACCGCACCCTCGATCGGCGGCAGGAAGGATCGGCTGCCGGTCGCGAGAATCAGCTCGTCGTAGCCGAGCTCGCGGCCGTCGTCGCACCCGACGGTGCGGGTCTCGGTGTCGACGCCGGTGACGTGGACGCCCGAGCGCACCTCGATGCCCTGCCGGTCCCACCAGCCGTCCGGCTTGAGCCGCGTGTCGCGGGCGGTGATCGATCCGGCGAGCACGTTCGACAGCAGGATCCGGTTGTAGGCGGGGTGCGGCTCGCCGCCGATCACCACGATCTCCAGCCGGGCATGCTCGGGGTCTCGTCGCCGCAGCTCCTCGGCGACACGGGAACCGGCCATCCCGTTGCCCACCACCACGATTCGCTTCCGGTCCGTACTCATGCCACCGCCTCCTTTTCGGCTGCCGGCTCGAGCGTCACCGCGCACGCCTTGAACTCCGGCATCCGGCTGGTCGGGTCCAGCGCCGGGTTGGTCAGCAGGTTCGCCCGCTCGTCGCCCGCGAAGTGGAACGGCAGGAACACCGTGTCCAGGCGCATCCCGTCGTCGCAGCGGACCGTCGCGAGCACCCTGCCGCGGCGGCTGCGCACCGCCGCCATCCGACCGTCGACCAGGCCCATCCGGGTGGCGGTGTCCGGGTGCATCTGCACGAACATCGGGCCCGCGGCGGCCGAGAGTTCGGCGATCCGGCGGGTCTGCGCACCGGACTGGTAATGCGCGAGCACCCGGCCGGTGGTTGCCACGAGCGGGTAGTCGGGGTCGACGGACTCGGCGGGTCCGTCGTGTTCGACGGCCACGAACCGGGCCCGGCCGTCGTCGGTGGCGAAGCGGTCCAGGAACACTCGCGGTGTGCCGGGGTGGGCGCCGTCCTCGTCGGTGCCTGCCGGGCACGGCCAGTACAGTGCCTCGTCGGCGTCCAGCCGTTCGTAGCTGACACCGGAGTAGTCGGCGATGCCGCCGGCGGACGCGGCGCGCAGCTCCTCGAACACGACTCCGGGGTCGGTGGGGAATCGCCCCTCGGGCTGGCCGAGGCGGCGCGCCAGCTCCGCCCACACCTCGAGTTCCGAACGTGCTCCGGCGGGGGCGGGAACGGCGGCTCGGCGACGCAGGACCCGGCCCTCGAGGCTGGTCATGGTGCCCTCCTCCTCCGCCCACTGCAGCACCGGGAGCACCACATCCGCCATCGCCGCGGTCTCGGAGAGCAGGAAGTCGCTCACCACCAACAGATCCAGCGCAGCGAGCCGGTCGGTGACGTGCCCGGCGCGCGGCGCGGACACGGCGAGGTTGGCGCCGTGCACCATCAGCGCCCGCGGACCCTCGGGCGTGCCGAGCGAGTCCAGCAGTTCGTACGCGCTGCGGCCGGGACCGGGCAGCGAGTCGGGGTCCACGCCCCACACCCCGGCGACGTGGGCGCGCGCGGCGGGGTCGGTGATCTTGCGGTAGCCGGGCAGTTGGTCCGCCTTCTGGCCGTGTTCGCGGCCGCCCTGCCCGTTGCCCTGCCCGGTGATCGGGCCGTACCCGCTGCCGCGCCGGCCGGGCAGCCCCAACGCGAGCGCCAGGTTGATCACCGCGGAAACGGTGTCCGTGCCGGTCGCGTGCTGCTCGGCCCCGCGGGCGGTGAGGATGTACGAGCCCGAGTCGGATTGCCTTGCCCGCCAGAGAATCTCGACCGTCCTGCGCAGCAGCGCGACGGACACCCCGGTGACCCGCTCGGTCCGCTCCGGCCACCACTGCGCGGCCGCGAGCCAGGCGTCGTCGAAACCCTCCGTGCGCTCGGCGATGTAGCCGCGGTCGATCCGGCCGTCGAGAACGGCGATGTGCAGCAGACCCAACGCGAGGGGCAGATCGGTGCCGGGCCGCAACTGCAGGTGGATGCCCCCGCCGGCGAGCGCCCGCTCCACGGTCGCGGTCCGTCGCGGATCCGCGACGATCAGGCCGCCGGCCTCGGCGGCCGCCGCGAGATGTCCGAGGAAGGGCGGCATCGTCTCCGCGACATTCCCCCCGAGCACCAGGATGGCGCGAGCGGAGGTGAGATCGCGCACCGGGAACGGCAGGCCGCGGTCGAGGCCGAACGCCTTGCCCGCCGCCGCGGCCGCGGAAGACATGCAGAACCGCCCGTTGTAGTCGATGTTCGAGGTACCGAGTGCGACACGAGCGAACTTGCCCAGGAGATAGGCCTTTTCGTTGGTCAGCCCCCCGCCGCCGAAGATCGCGACCGCATCCCTGCCCGCGGCGGCCTGCGCGGCGGCGAAGCCGTCGGCGACGACGTCGAGCGCATGCTCCCACGTGGTGGGCCGCAGCCGACCACCCCGCCGCATCAGCGGGGCGGTCAGCCGATTCGGGTTGCGCAGCAGTTCCGCGCTGGTCCAGCCCTTCTGGCACAGCCCACCCCGGTTGGTGGGAAAGCTGCGGCCGGTGACGGCCGCCGTGGCTCCGGGAGTCGCGGAGGCAGAATCACGCGAGATCGTCATCGCGCACTGCAGCCCGCAGTAGGGACAGTGGGTGGGGGTGGAGACCAGCATGTGCGAACCGCCTCAGTCTGTGACCAGTGCCGGGGACTTGGCGTCGGCGGCGTGCGTGCGCTCGGACGGGCGCCGCATGAACACCGCCCAGGTGACGACCATGCAGGCCACGTAGAAGGCGAGGAACACCCAGAACGCCATGGTCGCCGACTTGGCGTCGCTGTTGTAGGACGCGCGGAGCACCAGGTTGATGCCCACACCGCCGAGACCGCCGATGGCGCCGGCGAAGCCGATCAGCGCGCCGGACATGTTCCGCGACCAGGTCGCCTTCTGCTCGGCGTCCAGGTGGTCGAGCCCCTGGGCCTTGGCCTCGAAGATCGACGGAATGATCTTGTAGACGGACCCGTTGCCGAGGCCGGAGAGCAGGAACAGGGCGATGAAGCCGAGCACCAGGGTCACCAGGACACCGGTGCCGGCGGCGCCGGTGGTCCGATCGTCGAGCGTGCTCGCAGTGACCAGGAGTCCGGCGGCCAGGGTCATCGCGGCGAACGTGTACAGGGTGATCTTGCCGCCGCCGATGCGGTCGGCGAGCTTGCCGCCGTACGGGCGCGCGATCGAGCCGAGCAGCGGGCCGATGAACGCGATCTGCGCGGTGTGCAGTGCGGCCTGCGCCGGGCTGTCGCCGCCCGCGAGGAAGTTGATCTGCATGACCTGGCCGAACGCGAAGCTGTATCCGATGAACGAGCCGAAGGTGCCGATGTAGAGGAAGGCGATGACCCACGAGTCACCGAATCGCAGCGTCTGCCCCATCGCCCGGAGGTCGGCCTTCTGGTTGCCCAGGTTGTCCATGAACAGTGCGGCACCGACCGCCGCGACACCGCACAGGGCGAGGTAGATCGCACAGACGATCCACGCCTCGGTGTTGCCGACCGTCGCGATCACCAGCAGGCCGATGAGCTGGACCACAGGCACACCGATGTTGCCGCCGCCGGCGTTGAGCCCGAGCGCCCAGCCCTTCAGTCGCTGCGGGTAGAACGCGTTGATGTTGGTCATCGAGGAGGCGAAGTTGCCGCCGCCGACGCCGGCGAGCGCGGCCACCAGCAGGAACGTCGTGTACGAGAAGCCGGGATTGAGCATCAGGTACAGCGTCGCGAGCAGCGGCACCATCAGCACCAGCGCGCTGAAGACCGTCCAGTTACGGCCACCGAACCGCGCGGTTGCGACGGTGTACGGGATGCGCAGGACCGCCCCGACCAGTGTCGGCACCGCGACGAGGAAGAACTTGCCCGCCGCGTCGATGCCGTAGACGTCGGTCGGCATGAACAGCACCATCACCGACCAGATCGACCAGACCGAGAACCCGACGTGTTCGGCGACCACCGACCAGATCAGGTTGCGCTTGGCGACGTCCTTGCCGCCGGCCTCCCATGCCTCGACGTCCTCCGCGTCCCAGTACGCGATGTGGTGCTTGGGCGTCGACGCGGGCGCGTCGACGCCGACGGTCATTGCCGTGGCGTCGTCCGAACGTGTGGTCACCGGGCCTCCTCGTTGGATTGGATGACCCAGAAACTACGAGCGCGATGTTGCCCCGGTGCTGCCGTCGGTGACCCCGCAATGAACTTGCTCTCACCCCACGTTCAGGCCCGGTGTGAGAACATTTGCGCAGGTGAACGGCGTGTTACGCGGTGTGATCCACGCCTCGGCCCGCATCGGGGGCCCAGCTGTCCTCGAGGAACCGCGGCTTGCACGCCACGTACCCGGCGACCATGACCACCCCGACCGCGACCAGGAGCAGGGCGAACGGCCACGTCCAGCCGCCGGTGAGGTCGTGCAGGACACCGAACATCAGCGGTCCGATGCAGGCCACCGTGTAACCGAGACCCTGCGTGAATCCGGACAGGGCGGCGGAACCGGCGCCGGTGCGGGTGCGCAGGTTGATCAGCGTCAACGACATCGGGAACGTGCTCGGACCGAGGCCGACGGCCACGATCCACAGCAGCGGCGCGGTCATCGGCGCCCACAGCAGTCCGGCGAACCCGATCAGGTAGGCGACCCCACAGGCGAGCACCACCGGGTACGGGTTGGCGATGCGAATGCACAGCGACGGGGCCCCGACCGCGGCGATGAACCCGACCGCGCTGAACAGGGCAACCATGGATCCGCCGAATCCGGCACTCGCGCCGGCCTCGGCGAGGATCTTCGGGATCCAGGTGAACATCGAGTAGGTGATCAGCGACGTCATGCCGAACATCCCGGCCATGCCCCACGCCACCGGCGAACGCCACACCTGTCCCCGCGGCTCCTCGTCCGCGGCGGAAGGCCCCGCGGTGACGTCCCGGGCATCCCGGCCGCGGCGGGAGGCGACCACCGAGATCCAGGGCAGCGCGGCGGCGACCGGAAGCAGGGTCCACACGCCGAGCGAGACCCGCCAGTCGAACGCGTCGGCGAGCGGGACCGCGACCGCGGCCGGCACCATGGTGCCGATCTGCACGCACACGATGTAGACGGTGCTCACCGCCCCGAGCCGGTCGGAGAAGTACCGCTTGACCAGCGGCGGGATCACGACATTGCCGATACCCATGCCGCCGAGCGCGAGCGCGGAGAACACCAGCAACCCGGCCGTCCCGGACATCACCGCGCGGGTTCCCAGTCCGACGGCGGTCATCACCATCGCCGTCAACGCGACCCGTTCGAGCCCGAACCGCACGGTCAGGCGCGGGGTGAGCAGGCCGAACACCGCGAACATCGCGGTCGGCAGCATGCCGAAGACACCGATGACCGTGGAGTCGAAGCCGATCTCGGCCCCGATCTCGTCGAGCAGCGGGGTCAGCGAGGTGACCGCGATACGCAGGGTGAGGGCGGAGAGCACGATCGCGACGAGAACGGTGAGCCGTCCGGCGACCAGGGATCGCGTCGACAGCCCCTGCGTCGACGGTTCCGAGTCGGACCGTCTCGTGTCCTGCACCGCCACCACTCACCTCACATGTAGTCGAACTCACGCGGAATCCAGAAATCATAGGATGACTGGATGAATCCGGGCAAACGACTAAACTCGGCGCCGTCCCACCCGCCCGGAGAAAAGGCCACCGTGCAACCCGTTCGCCGTACCAGTCTGATCGCGCAGGTCACAGAGCAACTCCGCGCCGAGATCACATCCGGGCGCTGGCCCGTCGGCAGCCGGATCCCCACCGAACCCGAGCTCGCCGAGTTGACCGGAACCGGCCGCAACACCATTCGCGAGGCGGTTCAGGCCCTCGCGCACGCCGGCATGCTCGAGCGACGACAGGGATCCGGCACCTACGTGATCGCGACCAGCGACCTCGGCTGCACACTCGGCAAGTACTTCGCGTCGGCCCACGAGAGGGACGTGCTCGAGCTGCGCCAGGCCCTCGACGTCACCGCCGCCGCACTCGCCGCCCGCCGCCGCGACGAGGGCGACGTCGAGAACCTCCAGGCGCTGCTGGAGAAGCGAAACCTCCTCTGGCGCAGCACCGAACCGATGACCCCGGACGACCGGCGGGCCGCGGTCACCGCCGACGTCGCACTGCACCGGGCGATCGTCGCGGCCAGCCACAACGAGGTCTACCTCGAGTTCTACGACTCCCTTCTCCCCACGATCGAGCAGATCGTCACCGGGCACCCCGTCGACGCGGCGAACTCGTTCGAGTCCGAGCACGGCGAACTGGTGCAGTCCGTGATCGACGGCGACCCCGAGCGCGCCGCGACCGCGGCGAGCCGCTTCCTCACCGATCTGATCGAGCTGCGCCGACCCCCCGAACCGGCCTGACACTTCCTACGATGAGGCGGTGCCGACCATCCACCACGCACCGCTCGCCCGCATCGCGCCGGCGACGTTGTACCGGATCATCAGGTTGCGCGTCGAGGTGTTCGTCCACGAGCAGGGCATCGTCTCCGAGCCCGAACTCGACGGCCGCGACCTCGAGCCGAGCACCACGCTGTACTGGACGGAGGAGGACGGCGAGATTCTCGCGACCCTGCGGGTTCTGACCGACGGTCCCGTCGCCCACCTCGGCCGGGTCGCGACCGCCGCGACCGCGCGCGGACGCGGTCTCGCGGGCGAGCTGATCGAGGCGGCGCTGGCCACCTGCCGGGGCGTGGTCGAGATCTCCGCGCAGGCGTACCTCGAATCCTGGTACGGCCGTTTCGGGTTCGTCCGTACCGGCCCGGGCCACATCGAGGCCGGCATCGACCACGTGCCGATGCGGCGCGTCCCGCCCGGCGCGGGCGGGAATCAACTCAACCGCACAGATAGTTGAAGGTTGCATGAACACCAGCGATCCCGTGCTTCAGCAGTTCCGCCTCGGCAGTCCGTGGCAGGCCGTGGACCCCTTCCTGTTCGTCGCGTACCACCACGACGCCTACCCGGAGGGCACCGCCGACCTCGCACCGGACGCCTCCCTCGCGGGACGTCCGCTCGGCCAGGACTTCGGCCACCCGTCGGGCTGGAACATGTACCACGGGCGGCACATCCCCGGCTTCCCCCAGCATCCGCATCGCGGCTTCGAGACCGTCACATACGTGCGGCAGGGCACCGTCGACCACGCCGACTCCCTCGGCGCCACCGCACGCTACGGCGACGGCGACACCCAGTGGCTGACCACCGGCAGCGGCGTCTCGCACTCGGAGATGTTCCCGCTCCTGAAGCGGGACCGGCCCAACCCCCTCGAACTGTTCCAGATCTGGCTGAACCTGCCTGCCGCGTCTAAGACCGCCGACCCGCACTTCTCGATGTTCTGGGGCGAGCAGACCCCGCGCGTGGTGCGGACCGACGATGCCGGTCGGGCCACCGAGGTGACCGTGATCGCCGGAAGCCTCGACGAGGTCGACCCGCTCGCGCCTCCGCCCGAGTCGTGGGCGTCGAACACCGACTCCGACCTGGCGATCTGGCATCTCGACCTGGCGCCCGGCGCACGTTTCGAGCTCCCCGCCGCATCGGGACCCGAGACCCACCGGGTGCTGTACGTCTACGAGGGCTCCGCGGTGCGGATCGGCGACACTCACGTGGACAGCGGATCAGGGGCACTCGTTGACGCCGCCGCACCGGTGACCCTCACCGCGGGTGACGGCGGCATCAAGATCCTGCTGCTGCAGGGCCGGCCGATCGGCGAACCCGTAGCCCAGCACGGTCCGTTCGTGATGAACGACGCCACCGGACTGCAGCAGGCGTTCGAGGACTACCGCCGCACCGGGTTCGGCGGCTGGCCGTGGCCGGCGGACGACCCGGTCCACCCCGCCGACGCAGGCCGCTTCGCCCGGCACCCGGGTGGCCACGTCGACACCCCCTGACCTCGGCCGTCGCAGCGCAGCGGCCCCGACACCGGATCGGCGTGGGGGCCGCTGCATCAGGGCGGGAGGGCGTCAGGCCCAGGCGATCACGTCGTCGTGGTCCAGCCGCGGCAACCGGTCGAACCAGGGGTCGACGCCCGGGTGGCCGATGTTGACCACGAGAATCGACTTGAACCGGCCGTCGGCGAAGAACTCCGCGTCGACACCGGAGGCGTCGAATCCGGCCATCGGTCCGGCCGCGAGACCCTGGGCGCGGACGGCGAGGATGAAGTACGCGGCCTGCATCGCGGAGTTGAAACGACCCGCGCCGGTGCGTGCGGCCTCGTCGGCGGCGTAGTAGTCCTTCATCTCCGGCCGGAACGGCAGCAGGGCCGGAATGTGCTCGTGGAACTCGGTGTCCACGGCGAGCACGGCGACCGCGGGCGCCGACTCCGTCTTGGCGCGGTTGCCCTCCGCCATGTGCGGCAGCAGGCGAGCCTTGCCCTCCTCGGTGCGGACGTACACGACACGCAGGGGCTGGGTGTTCGCGGCAGTCGGCGCCCAGCGGGCGAGCTCCCAGATCCCGGCGAGCTCCTCGTCGGTCACGGGAGCCGAGGAGAAGGTGTTCGCGGTGCGGGCCTGCGTGAACAGCAGCGCACGGCCCGCGTCGTCGAGGCGATCGGCAACCTGGTCCGCGGCGCCTTCGATGAGATCGGTCATGAGACTTTCAACTCCGATGCTTCTAGGAAAAAACTAGTACCTAGTCGAAAGGTAGCAGCTCGTGGGCTTCGGCAACACGGGAAGGTTCCCGAAATACCGGGCAGCACCGAGCCGGCACACACCCACACGGTATGCACCGTCCGGATATGCTTTGCTACAACAGATTTCGCAGTCGGACCACTAAAGCGCAGCCAGGACGTCCGCACGCTTGACCTTGCCGGTGGCGTTGCGCGGCAGTTCGTCGGTCCGGAAGATCCACCTGGTGGGGATCTTGTATCGCGCAATCCGCTCGGACATGTACCCGATCAGGTCCTCTTCCGTCACCTCCGCGTCCGGCGACCGGACCACCACGGCACAGACCTCCTCGCCGTAGTCGTGATGCTCGGTACCCAGAACGATGCACTCACGCACCCGCGGATGCTCCGCGAGCACGTCCTCGACCTCGGCCGGGTAGACGTTCTCACCGCCACGGAGAATCAGATCGGAACGGCGACTGCTGATCCGGAGGTATTCGTCCTCCATGATGCCCAGGTCGCCGGTGCGCATCCAGCCGGTGTCGTCGATCGCCGCCGCGGTCGCGTCCGGGTTGTTCCAGTAACCGAGCATGACGAGCGGACCCCGCACGTGGATCTCGCCCTCGACACCGTCCGGGACTCGGCCACCGTGCTCGCCCCGAACCTCGACGCACATCGTGGGCACGGCGGTGCCGACGGTGCCCGGACGCTCCACCAGGTCTGCGGCCGTCGCCAGGGTCGCCGCCGAGGACGACTCGGTAAGGCCGTAGGACGTTCCGAGGGATTGTCCCGCCGCGGGCAGCATCTCCCGAAGTCTGTCCTTCAGCATGGCGGAAGACGGCGCGGAACTGATCGAGATCGTCTGGAGCGACGAGAGATCGTACGCGGAGAGATCCCCGTGCTCGACGAGCCGGCTCACCATGGTGGGGACGGCGCCCCAGTTGGTGAGACGCTCACACTCGACCAGTCGCAGGACCCGGTCGATGTCGAACCGACCGGTGGTGATCACCGCGGTGTCGCCGAAGGCGAGGCGGGGGACGGCGAGGTTGTGCAGGGCGGCGATGTGGAAGAGCGGTGTCGCGAGCAGAAATCGCCGGCTGGCCGGAACTCGGCCCAGTTCGGCGGCGAGCGAATCGTTGAACCGGTGGAAGTCCACCGCGGCCACCATGTTCCGCTGCGAGTGCGTGGCGCCCTTGGGCCGACCGGTCGTACCGCTGGTGAAGAGGATGACCGCTGGATCGTCCTCGTTCACCTCGAGTGCAGGCAACTCGGCGCCCGGACAGGCCGCCGACAGCGCCGGGATGTCGTCCTCGACCGACAGAACCGGGATGTTCACCGCACCGAGCAGCTTCCGGCGAGGAGCGTCCGCGACGACAAGGCTCGGCTCGGAAAGCTGCACCCCGTACGAGATCTCGCGGGCCGACCACAGGGAGTTCAATCCCACCGTGACGGCACCGAGCGCGGTCGCGGCCCAGAAAGTCGTGATCCATTCGGCATTGTTGGCGGACAGGATCGCAATGCGATCGCCCTTCGCGAGGGCGTATCGGGAACGCAACTCGTGAGCGAGCGACGCGACCCGGTCGAGGTGCTCGGCGAAGGTCAGCCGGAGGTCGTCGCACACCAGGTACTCGGCATCACCGTAGCGGGCGGAATCGACGAGCAATCGATGCAGGGACCGGCACCTGTTGCGAAACACCGGCATCGTGGCGCCACGCACCTGCTCCTCGACGATCTCGAAGGCGGCACCCGGCGCGGTGAGTCGCGCGATGGCTTCCGTACGCGCATCCGACGCGCGACGAAGGTCGGACATCTCTACACCTTTCGGAAGAGGGTCGATCCGGTCACACGCGCTCGATGATCGCGCCGGTCGCCATGGCACCACCCGCACAGACCGCGACGAGGGCACGTTCGGCGTCGCGACGCTCGAGTTCGTCGACCACCGCCGCGATCAGCCGCACACCCGACGACCCGACCGGGTGGCCGAGTGCGATGGCGCCACCGCCCACGTTCAGCCGGTCCTCGTCCACGCCGTGTACGCGGGCCATCGACATCGGGACGGCCGCGAACGCCTCGTTGACCTCGAAGAGGTCGATGTCCCCGACGGACAGGCCGGTTCGCTCGAGCAGGTACTCGGTCGCCTGTACCGGGCCGTCGAGGAGGAAGTGCGTCTCGGCGCCGATGAGGCACTGCGCGACAATTCTGGCCCGCGGTCGCAGACAGAGTTCGCGCGCACGTGCCTCGTCCATGAGCACCGCGGCGGCGGCGCCGTCGGAGATCTGGGAGGAGGTACCCGCGGTGTGCAGGCCCCCGTCGAGGACGGGCTTCAGGCGCGCGAGCGCCTCCATCGACGTCTCCCGCAGGCCCTGGTCGCGGGACACCACGGCGGGCGCCGCCCCGTCCGCCCCTGGCGCCTTCACCGGAATGATCTGGCGATCGAACCGGCCGTCGTCCCACGCTGTTGCCGCGCGCTGCTGGGACCTGAGCCCGAACGCGTCGAGGTCCTCGCGCGTGAATCCCCTGCGGCGCGCGATCCGATCGGCGCCCTCGAACTGGGCCGGGATGTCCACGGTCCAGCCCGCGGGCTTGGGGCTGCCGAAATCGCCGCTGATGTTGGACAGCAGAGGCACCCGGGACATCGCCTCGACACCGCATGCCATTCCCACATCGATGACGCCGGCGGCGATCTGGGCGGCGATCAGGTGCACGGACTGCTGTCCGGAGCCGCACTGGGCGTCGATGGTCGTCACGCCCGTCCGCTCCGGCAGGCCCGCGTGCAGCCATGCGTTGCGACTGACGTTCGACGCCTGCTCCCCCGCCTGGGTGACGCAGCCGCCGATCACCTGCTCGACGACCGCCGGGTCGAGGTTCAACCGCTCGAGCAGACCCGACTGGACGGCACCGAGCAGTTCGGCTGCGTGCAGGCCGGACAGCCAACCGCCGCGTCGGCCGATCGGCGACCTAGCCGCATCCACGATCACCGGTTTGCCCATTGCAGTCCTCCTCGAGCGTCGCGAGCACAACTAGAACGTGATTCTTGATACACAGGAATATTGCACGAATCACCTTCCGGTCTCACTGGATGGAAGAAGGAGCCATCAGAATTTTGTTCTTGTTTCCACCGGTGGCCGCACGCACGTGCGATCGGTTGAGATCCCGGATGTCGCGCACACCGAGCAGGGTCATGCCGCGCTCGATCTCCGACCGCAGGATCGTCAGGACGTGGTCGACGCCGCGGTCACCGGCAACCGCCATCCCGGACAACACCGGCCTGTCGACGGCGTCAAGCTTGCCGACGACTTCGTCGACCTTCTCTTCAACGGCTGGGTCACATCCGAGAGCCGCTGGCGCTCGCGGCAACACGATGCCGCCCGCTCGTGAGGAATCCGGGTTTCCACCCCGGAATCTCCCAGGCGCTCACGCGTAGTCCCCGAGGATCAGCCGCGCCACATCCTGGACGTTGCGGAGTGCCTCGGGGAACCCGATCCGACCCGTCGTCCACAGCATCAGCGAGTTCAGCATGGTGCTACCGATCGACAACGACGCGAGCCTCGCACGTTCGGCGGGTACACCGTCCATCAGGTCGAAGAGTGCCGTCCTGTTGAGAGCGGATCGCTCGTCGAGAATGTCACGCACGTACGGGTCGTCCGAGGTCTGCAGTTCCACCTCGAGACGCGCGAAGTTCGGGCCGCGCTGAAAGGCCTTCATCTGCCGCGTGTACAGGTCGACGACCCGTTCCAGGACCGAACCGTGCGCCCGCCCGCGTGTGCCGGTGGCCCGCTCATCGGCGAGCCGCTCCGCGAGAATGTCGTTCCACGCCGCCATCGATGCGGCCAGCAGGTGCTGCTTGGCCGGGAAGTACCGGTACAGCGTGCCGAGCGCGACACCCGACCGCTCCGACACCTCGCGCATCTGGATGCGGTCCGGGCTCGTCTCGCCGAGCATCCCGATCACGGTGTCGAGCAGGTGGCCTCGACGTTCCCGCTGGGCATCGGTCATGTCGTCGGGGCTCAGTGGCGCGGCAACGGATTCGGTCACGCGTCCAGCTTAGCGGTCGTCAAACCGCCACCACCTGGCCCGTTGTCGGCTGACGCGATGAGATGCCCGCCCAGCACGTCGTGCAACTCGTCCTGATTCCATCGCGACGCCGACCGCAGGCGCGTTTCCACGGTGGGCGCCGCCATGACGTCGATCCGGTCGCCGTACGCCACCAGGACGCGACCGGTGATCGGATCGGCCGCGGGCGACGCGAGGTAGACCACGAGCGGCGTCACGTGATCGGCCGACAGCGGATCCTCCCCCGCGTCCGGACCCGGGCCGAACACCTCGCTTGTCATCGCGGTCCGGGCACGCGGGCAGATTGCGTTGGCGCGCACACCGAATGCACCACAGCCCCGCGCCGTCGACGTCGTCAAGGCGACGACCCCGGCCTTCGACGCCGCATAGTTGGCCGCACCCGGCGGGCCGGAGGCATATGCCTCCGACGACGTGTTGACGATGCGCGCGTACACCGGCGCTCCGGTCTGCTTCGCGCGGCGCCGCCAATGGTCGGTCGCGGCCCGAGTCGTGAGGAAGGTACCGCGGAGATTGACCCGCAGCACCGCATCCCATTCGTCCGCAGACATGTTGAACACCATGCGATCCCGGATGATGCCCGCATTGTTCACGAGGATGTCGAGTCCCCCGAACCGCTCGACCGCGAGGGCGATCAGCCGATCCGCGGTGGACTGCTTGCCCACGTCACCGACGCACGTGACCACGCTCCCACCGCCGCCGCGGATCTCCGCGGCGACCTCGTCGATCCGTTCACTGCGCGCATTGATCACGAGGTTCGCGCCCGCCGCCGCGAGTGCGAGGGCCTCGGCCCTGCCGAGTCCCTCGCCGGCCCCCGTGACGACCGCGGTGCGGCCGTCGAGGAGACCACCCGTCATCGCGGTTCCCGTGGCAGCCCGAGGATCTGCTCGGAGATGACGTTCAGCTGGATCTCGAGCGTGCCGCCGCCGATGAGCAGCGACGGCGTCGACAAATAGGCCTTGGCCGCACGGCCGCCCCCTGACACGTCCGCGCCCAGGCTGCCCACGGCCGCTTCCGGCCCGAACCACTCGAGCACCTGTGCGGTCGCGTCGGTGATGTGGCGCGCCGACGCGGCCTTGAGCGCGCTCGCCTCGACTCCCGGGTTCAGTCCGGACAGGCGCTTGAGAACGCTGCGATGGGCGAGCGCGTCCAGTGCACCTGTGGCGGCGGTGATCCGGCCGAGCGCAGGCAGCGCGTTGTGCCGGTCGGCCGGGTCGAGACCACGCACGACCTCGATCGGATCGAAGCGATGCCGTCCCGCGACGGGCGTCGTCCCCATCGCGACCCGCTCGTTCGCGAGTGTCGTCCGGGCCACCTTCCAGCCCTCCCCCGGCGCGCCCACCAGATCGGCGTCCGGCACGAACACCCCTCCGAGGACGACCTCGTTGAACATCCGGTCGCCGTTGGCCTCCCGCAGGGGCCGGACCTCGACGCCCGGTGCGGTCATGTCGACGAGGAAGAAGCTGATGCCGCGATGCTTGGGCGCCTCGCGGTCGGTGCGGGCCAGACAGATTCCCCAGTGCGCCTCGTGGGCCTTGGAAGTCCACACCTTGCTGCCGTCGATCCGCCAGCCGCCGTCGACCCTGCTGGCGAAGGTCGTCAGCGCCGCGAGGTCCGAGCCCGCGCCGGGTTCGGAGAACAACTGGCACCAGACGATCTCGCCGCGCAGGGTCGGGGCGACCAGACGTTCCATCTGCTCCTGCGTGCCGTACTGGAGGATCGACGGCAACGCCCACTCTCCGATGACCGTCGTGGGTTGCGGCATCCCGACGCGATCGAACTCCTCGGCGATGATGAGCTGACCGGCAGTGTCCGCACCCACGCCGTACGGTTCGGGATAGTGCGGCGACACCAGTCCCCGATCGGCGAGCAGCACGCGTGCCGCCTGCGGGTCGAGCCGAGCGGCCTCCGCGACGGTCGCGGCGACACGCGCCCGGAACTCGGGGCGATCCTCGACCCCGGGTGCCGCGTGCCGTTCGACGGTCAGTGCCAACTCGCCTGCGCTCCTGGCCCACTCGTCCTGGGATCCGCCCAGCGCGAGCAGACTCACCGCCCGCCGCCAGTACAGGTGGATGTCGTGCTCCCAGGTGTTGCCGATGCCACCGAGCAGCGTCACGCAGTCCAGGACCACATCCACGGCCTCACGCCGGCACACGGTCGCCGCGCGGGCCGCGGTCAGAGCCGCCTGTTCTCGGTCCCCACTGTCCGCCGCCGTCGCGGCATCCCACACCGCGCTGGTCATCATCTCGACACGGATGAACAGCTGCGCGCACTTGTGCTTGATCGCCTGGAAGGAGCCGATCGGCTTCCCGAACTGCTCCCGGATCTTGGTGTAGGCGAGGCTCGTCTCCTGCGCCCAGCGGGCGATGCCGACCGCCTCGGCGCACTGGAGAACGGTCGCGAGCGCGCCCACTTCCCCGGGCAACGCCCCGAGGATGTGGTCCGCCGGAATTCTCGTTTCCGACAGGTGAATCCGTCCGATGTCCCGGGTCAGGTCGACCCCTTCCTCTGCGACGCGACTGACGCCGCCCGCACCGGAGGGAACGACGAACCACACCGGCTTCTCGTCGCAGTGGCCCGCGAGCACGAGGATGTCCGCACCGACGGCACCGAGGACGGGAACCGTGGTGCCCGACGCGACGACCTCGTCGCCGTCGCCTTCGAGCGTGACCGACCCGGGTCCGAGCGCGCACGCACCGGTCGCACCCGCCGCGAAGCGCGGCAACAGCATCTTGTGCGCGGCATCCGTGCCGTGCGTCACGACCGCCGCACTCGCCGTCACCGTCGCGAGCAGCGGACCCGGCACCAACCCGTGTCCCGACTGTTCCAGCGCGACCGCCAATTCCAGCAATCCCGCGCCGGCACCGTCGAACACCTCGGGGATGTACAGCGACGGAATCCCCATGTCCACAAGTTGTCTCCAGTGGTCCGGCAGCTCACCTCGACCGAGTTCCGTGAACCGGGTCCGGGTCCGCTCCACGGGTGTCTCCCGCGCAGCGAATCGGGTGAGCGTGTCGGCGAGTGCCTCGTGATCTGCTCCGATACCGATCGGCATGTCCGAATCAACCTTTCAGTTTGAGCACCTTGCGGGCGTTCTCGTGCAGGAACTTGGGCCACACCTCGTCCTTGAACGGCACGTGCGGCATGTCGGTGAAGATCCGGTCGAGCGTCAACCCGGCCGGGAAGTAGCCCGCATAGATGATCTTGTCGGCACCACGCGTGTTCGCGTAGTCGACGATCGCCTTCGGGTAGTGCTTGGGCGCGAACGCCGACGTCGAGTAGTACAGGTTGGGCCACTTGAGCATCAGCTTGATCGCCAGGTCCTCCCACGGTTCGCAGCCGTGCCGGGTGACGAACACCAGATCCGGGAAGTCGAACATCACGTCGTCGATGAGTTCGACGTGCTGCACGGCGGACTTCACCCGCGGCCCCGCGATCCCGGCGCACGCGAAGATCGGGATGTCCAGCTCGACGCACTTGGCGTAGATCGGGTACATCTGCGGCGCGTTGAGCGCCACCTGTGGGAACGTGCCCGCGGCAAACGAGCTGACCGAGCGGATGCCGAACTCCTCGTACTCCCGAGTCATCCGGTTCAGGGTTCCCATGATGTCGTTGGGGTCCACCGCGGAACCCTGCGGCACGAATCGGTCCGGGAACGCCCGAACCGCCCGCTGACCGGATTCCTTGGCCATGCTGACCATGCCGATCTCGATGCCGTGCTTGTCCATCTCGTGCAGCGTCACCGAGATCGGATCGTCGGTCGCGAGATCCGGCACACCCTTGAACATGTACTGCGCGGGCATGTGGAACTCGTCGCGGCTCTGCCGATCCTTCGTCTGACGCGTGATGAACGCGTACTCGTCGTACCCGGCCTCCCGGAAGCCGATGTGTGTGTCGACGATCGGAATGCCGTCGTAGGGCGTCATGCGTTCTGCTCCTTCACGATCAGCCTGCCGTCGAGGCCGTGCACCGTGACCTTCTCACGTTCGAGAATGTCGAGGCTCGCCTCGACGTGGCCGGTGTGGTGCGGTGCGGCGTCGCACAACCACGTCACCGCCTCCACCATCTCCTCGAGCGATTCCGGCACGAACCACCGGGACCCGACCATGTTCGACGCGACCGACAACGCACCCGCCGTCGCGACAGCCGAGCGCGGACGCACCGCGTTCACCCGGATCCCGGTGCCGACGAGTTCCGCGGCCAGGCCCGCGGTCATCCGGTCCAGCGCGACCTTGCTCATGCCGTAGAGGGTCGTGCCGTGGATGGCGGCGTCCAGGTCGGTCTCGCCCGGAGGCAGCGCCTCCACCGGCCTGATCCGTGCCGTGCCACTGGTGATGTTGACGATCCAGCCCTCGCCACGCTCCCGCATGCCGGGGATCACCCGCTGCGCCAGGTCCAGCGGCGCATGCACGTTCACCTCGAACGTCAGGTGCGCGCGCGTGGACGGGTAGTCGCGCAGCGGCTGGAAGATCGCAGCCGCTGCGTTGTTGACGAGGATGTCGATCGGCCCGCCGAGCGCCTCCTGCGCCTCCGGGACGATCCCCGCACGTGCGTCGGCGTCCTCGAGCGCCGCGGGCACGATCACCGTCGTGCCACCGGCCGAGCGGATCACCTCGGCCGTCCGGGCCAGGGTGCCGTCGAAGCCGCGACCGGGCTCGTCGACCGTGCGCGCGACGATCGCGACGGAAGCGCCTTCCGCGGCAAGCCGCTGCGCGATACCGGCACCGATCCCCCGGCTGGCGCCGGTGACGATCGCACGACGTCCGTGCAGCCTGCCCGTCACGCGCTCAGCTCCGCCTCGAGCTGCTCGGCGAAGGACTCGCGCAACAGGACGTCGTTCGGATCGTCGGGCAGCTCGGTGAGCGGCTGCGCGACCTCGGACGGCGTGGGTCCGTACTTCGCTGCCAGCGGGGCCAGCGCATCCAGGTCGAAGTCGTAGAGCTCGGCGGCGTTCGCCGCGAACAGCTTCCGCAGCTCCGCCTCGTCCACGTCGTGCATGACCTGGCGGATGCACTCGCGCGTGAACGGGTAGGTGCCCTCGTTGTGCGGGTAGTCGCTGCCCCACATGAACTTGCCCTCGCCGAGGGTGTCGCGCGAGGCCATGTCCTGGGCCGAGGGCATCGTGGCACCGACCCACACGTTGCGCCGGAAGTACTCGCTCGGACGCAGCGGCAACTGCTCGTCCTCGCTGTAGAACAGCTCACCGATCCGTCCGGTCCGCTTGACCCGCAGGTCGACGGTGTCGAGCTGACGCATCAGGTCAGGCGCCCACGCGCAGCCCTGCTCGGACACCGCGAACTTGAGCTTCGGGAATCGCTCGAACACGCCGGACAGGATCATCTGCACGAGCGGACGCATCGAGTAGAAGCCAACCTCGTTGATGTAGAGCAGCGAGGAGGTCTTGTAGCGGCCGTAGTCCGGCAGACCCGTGCCTGCATGACTGTTCACCGGGACGCCGAGGTCCTCGCAGACCTCCCAGAGTCGGTCGTACTCGGAGTCGTACAGTGGCTTGACCCACTTGATGTCGGGCGCGAGATTGGGCAGCAGGATGCCACCGCGCAGGCCGTTCTCCTTGATCCACTCGACGTCCCTGATCGCCTCGTCGACGTCGTTGAGGAACACCTGTGCGACACCGGCGCGCTGTGCGGGAGCGTCGTTGCAGAAGTCGACGAGCCAGCGGTTGTGTGCGCGGATGCCGGCGAGGCGCTTCTCGAAGTCCTCGGCGCGCGGCGGGCCGGCCAGTACCGCGGCGCTGGGGAAGAACGGCGGCACGGTATTGGGGAAGAGCACCTCACCGACCGTGCCGTCCTGCTGCGTCTCCCGCTGCCGACGTTCGTTGTCCCAGTTGCGGGTTCGGCCGTCGTCAACCAGGTCTCGGTAGGGGTTCTTGTACTTTCCGCGCCACGCGTCGAACTCCTCGTGCCACGTGGACTCGAGGTAGCTGCGGTAGGTCGCGTGATCGGCGCCGGCATGGCTGTCCGCGGAGATGAGGATGTAGGGCGTTTCGTTCGTCACTGTGGGCGCTCCTGATCGGCGACTCAATATGAAATCGTGTTCTACACAACTGTCGTTGACATTAGCCAGATAGCGCCACATGTCAAGTGCGAGTCCCATTCCATAGTAGAACGTCGTTCCATCTCTCTTCCGCGAGGAGCGCCGAACCGGCGAGAACGCAACGAGCCCCCGACCGGAGGCCGGGGGCTCGGGCACGAGCGGACTCGGTGCCGGCGGCAACGCCGCTTGCGTGCGCGCTACGACAGCGACGCGACGAACTTGGATGCAAAGGCGTGAATGCTGGCAACCACGTGATCGAGCTCCTCGTCGCTCATGCCGTGACTCATCCCGAGGGACATGCCGCGCTCGAACACCTCGTCCGCGAACGGCAGGCCGTCCTCGGGTGTGCGGTACTCGACATTGCGCATCATCGGGTGGCGAGTAACGTTGCCGCTCCATACCGTTCGGGTGTCGATTCCGGCACCTTCGAGCGACTCCTGCAGATCCGACCGCTCGAATCCGGCGTCCTCTCGGATCGTGACGGGGTAGCACAACCACGCGGTGTAGAACCCCTCGAGCGGCCTCGGGAGACGGAACAGTGACGGGTAGGCGCCGAAGGCCGCGGTGAACGCATCGAAGATCTCGTGGCGACGCTTGTAGTTGACGCCGAGCTTGCTCAGCTGGACCAGCCCGAACGCGGCACCCAACTCGGACGGCTCGAAATTCCAGGGCAAGACGTCGAAGATGAAGTCGTTGTCGTACGCGACGCCGTCGAGACTCTCGCGGAACACCCGCCCGGTCCGCGCCTGCTCGGAGCCGAACAGGTGCGGCTCGGATCGACGACCCCACCGCCGGAGCATCAGACCCTTGTCGCGGAGCTTCTCGTCGTCGAGGCAGACCATGCCGCCATTGCCGGCGCACGTGATGATGTGCGACATCGCGAAGCTGGTGACGGTGATGTCCGACCGCGATCCAGTCTTGGTGCCGCGCAGGGTCGTTCCGATGCAGTCGCACGAGTCCTCGATGACCTTGAGGTCGTGACGGTCTGCGATCTCGCGGATGGCGTCCCAGTCGGGTGCGTTACCGGCCAGGTTCGGAACCAGGATCGCCCTGGTCCTGTCGGTGATCAGCGCCTCGATCTTGGACGCATCGACGTTGTACGTGTCCGGCTCGACGTCGACGAACACGGGGATCCAGCCACCACGGACGATCGGCGAGACGTCGGTGGAGAAGGTCAGCGGCGAGGTGATGACCTCGGACCCCTTGGGCAGATCGAGCAGTTCGAGCGCCAGGTACAGCGCCGACGACCCCGAGTTGCACATCAGACCCAGCTTCTTGCCGTAGATGTCGGCGACCCGGCGCTCCATCTCGGCGACGTTCTTGCCGATCTTCAATGCGAACGGGCCGCCGCGCAGCACCTCCATGCACGCGTCGATCTCGGCGTCGTCGTGGACACTGCGGGCGTAGACAACTCTGGTCATGAGATCTCCTCATCAAAGGTTCGGGAGGGAGGCTGCAGTGCCGATCCGCGCTGCGGTCGCGTCGGACCCCGCATCGAGTCGATGAGGAAGGCAGCCCGGTCGCACTCCAGGAACGTGTGTGCCCGAATGGGCCGGTGGTTGTGGACGCGCCGTTTCAGGCCGCCCACCCTCGTGACTGAATGACGTATTGAACGTTCATTCAAACGCAATATAGATCGGAGCGATCGGGACGTCAAGGACCGCGACACGACCCCGCTCCGGTCGCACGTTCACATGAACCATGTTGCAGTGCATCATCATTGAACGCCGCATCTCGAGTCCGTGACCACTCGTTTGACCCGAGAAAACCCGCCCACTATGGTGTTTGAATGATTGTTCAATCGGAAGGTGTCGGCGCGTCCGGAACTCAGGACCGCAGGTCCGAGATCCTCGGCGCCGCATCCGCCGCGTTCGCGACGAACGGCATCGCGGGTACGTCGATGCGCGAGATCGGTGACGCGGTCGGACTCAACGCCGGTGCGCTGTACCACTACTTCCGATCGAAGAACGCCATCGTCAACGAGCTGGTCACCGGATACCTGTCGGATCTGCTCGCCGACTATCGGGCAATGAACCTCGACGGCCTCGATCCACGTGCCCGCCTGAAGGCCATTGTCGACGTCTCGCTCGCCACCGGCGCCGCGCGGCCCGACGCCACCAAGGTCTACCACGCGGAATTCGCGAACCTGCGTAACCTCCGGGACTACGCCGAGGCCCGACAACTCGCCGACTCGATCCAGGGCATCTGGCTCGACGCGATCGAGGCAGGCAAGGACGCCGGAGTCCTTCGAAAAGACGTCCCTTCCAAAGTTTTTCACCGATTCCTGCGGGACTCCGTGTGGTTCAGCGTGTACTGGCGCAAGCCCGACGACCCGTACACCCTCGACGAACTCTCCGAGGACTGCATTTCGGTGTTCCTGGACGGCATGGCCCTGCGACCAGCACCCTAGCCACCACCCCCACCCTGTACCGCGAAGGAAGAAATCTGCCGTGAGCACCCCCGATACCGCCCCGACGACTGGAACGGCCCGCGTCAAGCGGGGCATGGCCGAGATGCTCAAGGGCGGCGTGATCATGGACG